>CALXOA010000090.1 GCA_944389895.1 uncultured Victivallis sp.
GAGCAGCGGTTTTTCAGTCGCCCCTTCCGGCGGATCGGCATAGGTGACGGAATACCGGTAGTAGTGACCGCCTTCGCCGCCGACCTCCCTGACCGCGACGGAAATGCTGTTCCGGATCAGAACATCCTCGATTTTCACGCCGGAACAATAGTAGACATTCAACTCCCCCCAGACCATCATCGGTGCACGCCTCCGCCAGGCGGCGAGATCCCCGATCTGAACCGTCTTGTACTGCGCCGGTGAGACCGTGAAACGATATCGCCCCGGAGCCAGTTCCCGGATGGATTTCACATTCAATTCACCGTCAAATCCCGGCTTGATGATCCGATCCTGACCATAAAAGTTGATGACCGGCGTTTTCTTGAACTGGGGGACGGTCAGATCATCGGGATACCCGGTGTGAATGTCGACGTCGACATAATCCTTGCCGACGCCGCAGACACTTCCCTGCGAAAACGGGGGCGTCTCGCGCAACAACCGGGCGCCGCGCAGTGTGACATTCCGGCAATCTTGAAACAGAATCCCGCAACTGTCCGGATCTTCAAACAGAAAGGTACAACCGGTCGCATCGATTTCGAAATCCTCCAGCCCGGCGAAAAACAGGTGGAATTTCTGCTGCCCGGCCGGAGAGAGCCGATGAACTCCGGGCGTCAATTTGACCCTCTTTTCCCCTTTCCGGTACGCCTCGATGACCTGCTGCTGAATGTCTGGAACACGGTAGGGCGGTTTGTCCCAGGCCGCCGGATCGGCCGGCAGTTGACACCCCTCTCTGATCCACAAAGTTCTCGGAACCCCGTCAAGTTTAACTTTCAGTTCCAGATACTTCGACATCCACGGAGCCGGGTTCCCGTATTTGCCGGCGTTGACCTTGATCACGTTCTCTCGAGAGGAGGTGAACTCCTCGCGCAACTTTCCACTGACATCCACGGTTCTGTCCCCGGCTCCGAAACGAGCGGACACCACTTCCAGCTGGGGCGCGGCAGAGAGAGAACAGGTTGCTCCCAATACCACGCCGAACCACAAATTCCGATACAAACTCCGATTCATGTTTTCTCCCATGATGATTATCCTTTCGATTTCGGTCACGCCGTATCCGGAGGCATTCCACCCCGTCGGCCCCTCGGCGCCAGCCGTTCACGGACGGCCTGACGATCATTCTCTCACGATATCGGACCTCTCTCCTTCCCTCACCTTTTACTCATAGATGCTCGACCCCATTTCACAGAATACACCGCCGCCGTCGATCACATAGCCCTGAAGACCGGTTGCGGTAGAGCGCAATTTCCTCGGATCGTTGCTCTCGACGTGTCCGTCGACAAACGCGGTGGTCGTCCTCCCGAGATGCCGGTTCACCACCCCCTTGTCGCATCCGGAACGCTGGGAGAAAGACCAGGCGCCCCACAACGAATACTTGACGCTGGCATGTCGTGAGGTATCTGCAAAAATATAACTTTTTGAAGGCGCCCGGCAGCGGCTCAGGAAATAGGCTCCGCTTCTGTTTTCCTCATTAAATTCGATGACCTGTCCCATTTTCACCAGTCCGCAGTAGTTGCGCTGGGCTTCGGTTCCCTTGTGGTAGGTAATCCAGTCTTTGTTGGCCGGCCACAGGATGCCATATACACCAAAGTAGTAGAACGACATGCCGTCGGAACCGAATTTCGCGGATTCGGCAAAACCATTGTCCTTCGCAACCGGAGTCATCGGAATCCCGTGTCGGGCCGCGAGTTCCGGACAGACCAGACTGGACCACTTCACATAGGTCTCCGGGCAGGGCCGGGCGAGACTGGCCCCGAACTGGCGAAACCCCAGCAGCGTACCGTGCCAGTTGCGGGCATCGGTGTCGTTGTCGACATTGGTGCTGATGATCATCCGATCCTTATTTTCGTTGGCGTAGAACTGGACTGACAACATCAGCTGTTTCTGATTGTTGACACATCCGATGGATCGGGCCCGGCTCCGGGCATTGTTCAGGGCCGGCAAAAGGAACGCGGCCAGAATCGCAATGATCGCAATTACAACCAGTAGTTCAATCAATGTGAAACGGTACCGTATCATTTTTCCAACTCCTTTCACCTGAGTTTTTTTATGGTTTCACGTTCGATCAAACGGTAACCGTAGAGTCGAATCCCGGGGGACGGCTGCCGCCCCAGGATGATATCAAGCGCATCGCAACAGGGCTGCAGATAATCACCCGCGACGATGGTTCCGGCGGGATAGACCTGTTCCATCATGCTTCCATCATCCTCACTGATGATGCTGATCTGCTCGGGAATCCGCCAGCCGGCGACCTGCAGAATCCGTCGACCGGCCAGAGCACCGTTACCGCTGTAGTAAATCAACGCGGTAACCCCGAGGGTGCGGATCTCCTCGAGCCTGAGCTGAGTGATCTTGGCCGCCGCCCGGGCGGAGTTCTCCCAGGATTTGATTGTGGCCGGAAAATGGTATACGCGGATGCCGAACTCCTCGGCGGCGGCATTGATCCCGGCGAGCCGCGCCCGGGTCAGATCGCATTCCGGCTCATTGCGGATATAACCGATCACGGTGTGCCCGGCGCGGGCAAGCGCCTCGACACAGAGCCGACCGGCCTGAGCGGAATCCAGCGACAGGATCGTGACGTTCTTTCCAGCCTCTTCATAGATGTTGCTGCTGTTGATCATCACCACCGGAATCGGCAAACGGTTCAAATAGTCGATCAGGACGGCGGATTTGGCACCGGGCCCGGAGTTCATCACGATACCGCGCAATTCCCGGCTCCGCCGCACACTGTCGATCGTCGCCGGCAAATCCGTGCCCTCCTCCATGCGGTAGTTGATCACCGGCTGTTTGAGCTGACGGGCATAGGCCAGCAAAGCGTGCTCCATGTTCCACAGCGATTCGGAAAAATAATCGGTCCGCAGGAAAAGTACGGCCGCAGTTTCACCGTACTCGTTTTCCGGCATGGGAGTCTCAAACTCTGCAGCCGCCCCGCAACTGACCATCCCCGAGCCGCGGCGGCAACGTACGACCCCCTCGTTCTCAAGGTCCCGAATCGCCCGCATGACCGGCGACTGTGAAGCACCGAATTTGCGCATCAACTCCTGAACCGTCGGCATTTTCAGGCGGGATTCCGGTTTCAGGGCCTCCTCCTTCAAAAAGAGTTTGATCCTGTCGTACTTGCTTTCCGTCATACGTACATCGCCGTTCATCGATATAATCCATTTAAAAAGTAATATATTGATATACTTATATTATGATACAGACGAACGCAAATGTCAAGAGCGGCAGGCAAGATTTATGAAAAAAACAGACGGGAAGCCGGAACAGGCCCAGGATTGAACACGATTCCCCATTTCGGCAGGCGTTCCGAAGAGGAGATCCACCTGCAGATTGGATCTCTCTGAAAAAAGGAGAAGTTCCGGTGGAAAACAGGTCGGCCGGGATGATCGCCGATCGGCCTCTCCTGCGATCCCGCAGCAGGGAGCGTTCTCCTGTGCCGTACATAAGCCGACATGATCAAACACTCCCCGGAATCAGACCGCTTCTCCACTTCCGGAATGAAAGGCCGCAGCTGTAAAACCGCCGGGGGGGAAATGCCCCTGTTCCCTGTATTGCCCCCTTCCGGGAAACCGGATCCCCGGTCCGTTTCTATTTCGCCGCCGGTCGTTCGAGACCGAGATCGGAAAAGTGCAGCGGGAAACGGCAGTTGCCCCGCAGTTCACCGGCAAGCACCTCGTAAGGCAACAACTCCGGCGTCACACCGGCACGTACCGCCAGCGCCGCCGCCACCCCGGCAACCTCTCCGGTGAGCGCCGCAACCGGAATCACCCGCGTAACCTCCCACGCATCCCCATGCGCCGCGGTACAGCGTCCGGCGGCCAGAACCCCGCGCACCTGCCGATGCAGCAGCGTTCGATAGGGAAGTTCCCAGACCAGGCCGGACCGCCGCCAGTCGGCGGCCAGTCCGATCGAATCCTCGAACCGCGTCCACTCCATTCCCGGTTCCAGCGCAAACGGCGCATCGAAACAACGCGTATGCCGCAGATCAGCCATCGCCGGTACTTTCAGCGGGAAAAGCGTGCTGCGGTCAAAACGGCCCGAGGCATACTCTTTTTTCAGCATCTCACGGTAAAGTCTGCGGCTCCGCCGGATGCTTTCCGTCACAGTACGGCCGCTGATGCCGGGCTCAAAGACCTCCGGATCGGTCGCCGCCCCCACCACCGCGACACGGCAGTCGCGCGCCAGCGCGTTACATCCCTGACGGTATTCAAGAGTCCAGCCGGCAAGCGCATTGGCTCCGGTATGGACGACGCCGCCGGCGAGCACAGCCAGATCGGAATCGCCGGTCGCATCGACAAAACAATCGCCCGCAATCACTCCGCAGCCGCTCTTGTTGACGACCGTCAAAGCAGCCAGCCGCTCCCCCTCCAGAGTCGCACCGGTGACCAGCGTGTCGAACCAGACCTCCACACCGGCCTCGTCCAGCATCTCATCGAGCGCCAGCGTGAAAGATGCCGGAGAGAAAGCCACCCGGAACCGCTCGACCTCGGCCGCGTTGCGCCTTTCACGCCAGTGCGCCGGAATCTCTCCCGGGCCGTAAACCAAACTGCGCCGGAGCATCTCCTCCGTAATACCGTAGCTGACCTGTGTCCCGTTGCCGTCACAGAGCGGCAGATAGATGTTCACGATTCCCGAAGTGGCAAGGCCTCCGGTCAGAACGCTCTTTTCCAGCAGTGCGACGGAAAGACCGCGACGGGCCGCGGCGACCGCAGCGGCGATTCCGGCGACTCCGGCCCCGGCAACGACGACATCAAAACGGCGCTCAAACATGGATCATCTCCTTATTTACAAGACTTCCCGCAACCGCAGTGCGGTTGCTTTCAAACTCTTCAGAACAATATCCTTCGACTCCGGGTCAGAGGCTGCAGCGGCAGCGGAAATTCCACATCCTACGATCGCCCGATACGTTCCGGCGCGATTGAATACCGGTACCGCCATCTTGCATTGCACTCCGGTATCGAAGGGACAGACCACATATCCACGTTCCCGAGCCTCCCCGAGGAAAGCATGATAGCGTTCACGACTCTCCCAGAAACGAATGCCGTGTTCGGAAAAGGAGCGGATGCTCTCCAATGCTTCGAAGAACGCGGCGTCACGCATTGCGGCGTCCATCAGCCCGGCGGCACTCGTGAAGGGGCTCAGGATGATATCCGGCCGCGACAACACCCCCGGCCGATCACTCCGGACCTGCAACGCCCAGAAGAGTCCATCCCGGCGCGGCACTCCGAAACAGGCGAAACAGCGATGCGGCAACTCGCGGAACAACCGCAGCAATTCAACTCCCCCTGCCCGGTCCAGCAGGCTGCTGCGTTTGCGTTCCGCCAGTTCATCGATCCACTCACCCAGTTCAATCCGTCCTCCCTCGCGATGCAACACGCCGGCGGCGGCGAGGGTGTTCACGATATGGCAGACGGCCGGGGACTTCAGCCCGAGCGTCGCGGCGAGTTCCGACAACCGAATCCCCCCCGGAGACGCCCCGACCATCCGGATCACCTCAATTGCCCGTTCCACGGATTGAATTGTCTTTCCCACTATATTTACCAATAGTAAATTTTTATTTACCATAATTCATACGGTAATATACATCCATAGAGAACAAATGCAAGCGGTTAATTCTCCGGTCACACACGAAACGGAAGAAAAAACTCATCAAACCTCGTTCCAGGACTCTTCACCGGCCGCGAAGGAAACATGGGAGAGGGAAGAAGAGGCGAAACGTTGCGACGTCCACCCCTTCTCCTCCGTTCGGACTCTCCGGGAAATCTGCAGGAAAGGAAACCAGAAAGACCGGAAATCCGGTTCAGTAAACCATCTGCCGCCCGGGGCCGAGATCGGGAACATCCGTAAACTCAACTTCGGGCCGGGTCAGGCCGTGCTGCTCGAAAAGGATCACCTCATTGCGGCCCCGCCGCAACAGCGGTGCCGGTACATAGAGCGTCCGCTGCGGACCGACCTGCCAGTAACGTCCGAGATTGAACCCGTTCAACACGGCAAATCCGCGGATTCCGGCGGGAACCCGCAGGAAGGTATCGCAAGGCTCATCCGGGATCTCAAACTCTCCCCGGTAGAAAGCGGGGATGTTGCAGGCAGGATCGACCTCTCCCCAGCTCAAATTCTCCAGATTGTCCATCGGCAGAGAAAAGACTTCGCAATCGGAAAGTTCCACGGCGGAATAGAGCAGGACGGCACCCAACCCCTTGCGCTCGTGGTTCATCTCACTTCCGCCGTTGAGTCTCCCCACGTTCTCCACCAGAATATCCAGAGTCGCGCCACCGGGCGGAATGACAACATCCCGCGAGAAACTCCTGTCGTTACGATAGACCGTATCGATGAATTTACCGTCGACCAGAATCACCGCGCGGTCGCGCAACTCTTTCAGAACGACCGGATGCCGCCCCGGGAAATTCACCCGGAAACGGTAGAGGATGTAACCGAAATTCTGTTTGTAATGCTCCATGGTCTGCGGATACGGCTCCCGGTGGGCCCGGGCAATGCAGGGCAGCGCCTCTCCGAGCGTGATCATCCGGGAGAGTTCAATTCTCCCGTACGCCTTCTTCGGCAGAATCACCGGTTCCTCCAGCTTGAGTTCCGGGAAATGCCGCCGGATCTCATCGCGAATCGCAAAATACTTTGGAGTCGGATCTCCCGCTTCCGAAAGCGGCGCGTCGACCTCGTAACTGGTCAGCATCGGGGAATAAACGCCAGTCCCATCCAGGAGGTTGGCTCCGTTCATGAAACCGAAGTTCGTGCCGCCGTGAAACATATAGAGGTTGAAATGAATCCTGTTCTCGAGCGCCTCGCGAATATCGGCCCGGACATCCTCGACTGCATGAATCGGCCGTGGCTTCTCCCAGTGTAAAGCTCCGCCATTCCACAGCTCCGTGATGAAGGGTACCGCGCCGGGCCGCCATTCAAGCAGCGTCTTCACCATTGCGACCGGATGGTTGCGGTTGTTGACGGTCGCCATCACATCGGGCAACGTCCCCATTTCGAGACAGATCGGCCAGCTCCCGTCGGAGGTGAAGAGCGGAACCGTGATGCCCGCCTTTTCAAACATCTCCTTCAGCCGGCAGAGATATGCGCGGTCACTTCCATAGCCGCCGTATTCATTTTCGATCTGCATCATGATCACCGGTCCGCCCTCGGTGAACTGCAACGGCCTGAGCAATTTGAGCACCTCGTTCAGGTAACGCCCGGCCGCTTCGAGAAACGGAGCGTTGGAACACCGTAACCGGATTCCCGGCTTGTCCAGAAGCCACGCGGGAAGTCCACCGAGGTCCCACTCGGAACAGATGTAGGGGCCCGGCCGGACGATCACCTTCAACCCCTCCTCGGCCGCGATCCGGATGAAACGGGGGAAATCCGCCCAGCCGTCGAACTGAAATTGTCCCTCCACCGCCTCATGGACATTCCATGCGAGATAAGTTTCGAGTGTATTGAGTCCGCAGTTGCGCAACTTGACGATCCGGTCCCGCCAGTAATCGGGATGAATCCGGAAATAATGCATTGCGCCGGAACGGATCAACTCCTCTTTCCCGTCAATCAGAATCTTCCCGTTCTCGATCTTGACTGTACCCATGCCTCAACCTCCTGAAGTTGTCCATTTCGGTATTGCCCTGCCTGAATATCAAGAATAGTATAGCAGAAGGTGACCTCGGAAGCAATAGGATTTTTGATGCAGGAACCGGACTTTTGAAGCTTCTGCAACCCCTATGGGAGAAGCTGTGAGACAGCAGTCATTCCCCCATCCTCCAGTAAAATACACTTCAGAAAAACGGGAACAAAACAGATTTACTGTTCCCGGGCACGGTACTCGCTGGGGGAAACGCCCCAGAACTGCCGGAAACGGCGCGAGAAGTAGAGTTGATCCTGAAACCCTGTTTGTTCCGCAACTTCCTTGCAAGACAAGGAGTAGAGTTGCAGCAGACGCGCTGCCTTATTTAAACGTAGCGTATTCAGATAGTGTATCGGTGACATATGGAAATATTCCCTGAAAAGCGCGGAAAAATGTGGAGCAGAAACCCCGAAGTGAGCAGCAACCGTCTCCAGAGAAAGAGCTTCCTTGAGATGCCCTCGTAGATAAAGCTCCATCTCCTGTACGCGATGGGGAACTGGACGATAGTTATGCTTGCACTGACGGTGCAGATCATAAAAGAAAAGCTGCAGTAGATTTTTCTGAAAAAACAAATCCGGCTGCGGCAATCCTGTCTCCTCCAGCAACAACGGGAGATAGCGGTTGAAAAGCCGCCCGGCGTCCGTCCGTAACGGAACGCCGATCGGCAGAGGGTAACGCTCCAGAAACTGTTCCAGTTCCGGATCATCCAAAATCAGCCAGGAATGACACCACTCCTGTGTCATACAGCCGTAACGGTGTGGTGCTCCGGGCGGCCAAATCATCAACGACTCACCGCAATCGACCTCCTCCGTGGTTCCTGCGTTCAGCTTCGCAGGGGAATGAAAGAAAACCAGGAGCCATGGCCATGGATAGGCGCGTTTTTCTCCGTTACGGACAACACCGGGAACCATCGTCTCACGCAACGCAAATCCACGGATCAGAAAACTCTGCCCCGGCTGCCGCCAGGGGGTGGAGTTGTCATAATAGGTAATCTGAGATCATTCCATTATTTTATCCATATCGCTCGGAATTGTCTCACGTGTAAAAAAGAGAGGTTCTGCACAGCAAAAAACCGGGATAGCCGTCACCTGATACTATACTAATTCCATCCATTTCCATCATCTTCCAGAAAAGTGTGCCGAAGTTTTCCCAACGAATACAAATCGTCACCAAGCAGAACTTGGTCAATTCATAAGAATTTCCATATTTATAATGATTACTCACATATTAAGTATATTGCAGAAAAATCATTTTTCAACTATAATTAAAACAGCAAGAACAATTTCGTAAAAAGATACAGAACCATGAAGGAATGCAAACTGATGAAACAGAAAATCCGACTTTGTTTTCTCCCTGCAGACTGTTCTCTCGAACTCAATCCCCCCGGGATGTCGGAGTTCCATTTCCTCAACAGTTTTCCGGTCCCAAAAATTCAAACCGTACAAGCAGGCAAATGAAAACAATCAGGATTATTCAGACAAAGGTAGAAGGAGAGCTTGCACGGCGAATCGACGTCACTGCCTGCAAGATGGTTCATCACATCGATGTGGAAAAAAATTTTACACGCCATTTCAAGTATCCGGTGGAAAAACCGGAGATCCGATCCGGCTTTGTTGGATATGGCATGTTTCTTGACGCGCTGGTCAAAGCAGCTGCCGTCCTCCGAACACCGGAATTGATTGCATATAAAAAACAGTTGTTCTCCGAACTGGCAGCGACAATGCGCCCGGATGGTCGAATCTCAATTTACGCCGATGGCTTCTCCGGGAACTGGGATACACATGAAAGTGCCTACCTGTTGACTGCATACAACAATGACTGGTTGCTTTTTCACGAATACAGATCCCTTGAAACCGCATTACGACTGGGTAACTATCTAATCAAACACCATGTAAAAACCACCATCGGAATTGAGACCGGTTTGCTTCTACTCTATGAATCCACCGGCGAACAGGTGTTCCTCGATTACTGCCGCGATGAACTAAAACTGGACTCCCCACCGGAAGTTTATGAAAAAATACTCGCAGTCAACAACATCAACCATGTATACACCTTTCTGGCCCGCGCAGTCGCCCAGCTCAAATACGCAGAACTGACCGGCAGGTACACGGGAAACATCCTCGCTGGAGCTGAAAATGCCCTTCACCGGATACTCGACCAGGGATACGTTTCGATTTCCGGTTGCTGTACCGGTCCCGGACGCGAAGAATGCGAATGGGGAGAGGTTTGGGATGACACACAGCGCGGTACCGGGAAGTGGGGAGAAACCTGTGCAACGGCCTATCTACTCCGACTTGCGGCCGCTTGGCAGAAAATCAGACCATCGGCTCGCATCAGTGACCTTCTGGAAAGGGTCACCTATAACGCATTTTTTGCTGCGCAGTCCATCGACGGTATGCGCCAACGTTACTTTCTCTCCCATGAAGAGCCGCGTTCCTGGTATGACGATGAGTATTACTGCTGTCCTAATAATTTCCGCCGCATGATGTTCGAACTACCGGCGGCACAATTTTCCACCTGCCGGGATGCGCTGGTTATCAATTTTCACGCGGCGGGAAGCGCGAAAGTTAATGTCGCAGGCGCGGAAGTTAAAATTGCTCTACACGGAGATTATCCCTATGATTCCAGGATGGAGTTGACTGTGGACGCTCCGAAATCGGTAACCTTCACGTTACTCATTCCGGTTCCGAAATGGTGCGAAGATTTTTCCGCCTGGGGAGGCGGACACCGTTTTACGGCGAAACCGGGAAGTTTTCTGGAGATCCGCCGGGAGTGGTGCGGTCAGATACAATTTCATCTGCTGTTTCCGATGAAGGTACGACTGGTTCGCGGTCGCGAAGCGCAAAAGGAACGGGTTGCACTGCTACGCGGCCCTCTGCTTTACGCCTACAACCGGAAATGGAATGGGAAGTCACCTGATGAAGTGATGCTGGATGCCGAACGTCCAATCATTTATGCAGAAGGAACCCTCCGGGCATTCGACATAGACGGCAATACACTGGTCTTTACCCCCTTCGGTGATCCTGATGCGGAACGTACCTATTTACACGTTGCCGGTGGAGAAAAATTAATTGGTGATGACGAACTATTTCGAGTGCAGACAGAGCTTACCATATCGGAGGCGGAACTGGAAACAGAAGCAGTTTTCAGATGAACTTTTCAAGAACAGGCAAAGATTCGGATGAAACTCAACACTGAAAATGAGGATGTATTATGAGAAAGTGTTTCTCTCTGATTGAACTCCTTGTCGTTGCCGCAATCATTGCAATTCTGGCCGCTCTGCTGCTGCCGAGTCTGGATGCCGCACGCAAACGCGCCTATACAACACAATGTACCGGTAATCTGAAACAAATCGGATTTGGTTATCTGTTTTACTCTGACAGTAATAACGGACTCTTTCCGGTTGTCGGCTGGAATACCAATGACGAAATCAAAAAACTCATCGGCGCATTTGACGCGGATGCAACCAACGAACATACATGGTTGCCGGGGATGCTTTGTCCGCAGGCTACTTTCGCATTCCGGAACAACAATATGTCGCTCTACTCTTACGGAGCAAACCGTGCCACAATTGAAAACGACGGCCACGATGACTTTTCAATGCAGGATGTAGGAGTCTGGTATAACGGAAACAACAACCCCAAGCGATGGTTCAACCAGAAACGAATCATCAATCCTTCGACGAAGTATCTCATCATGGATGCGATGGACTGGTGGACAGCCGTCCTCGATGGTCGGAGTACGATCGCCTATTATCGAGTTCACGCCCACGAACTGGGCGATATGAAACCAGCTTTCCGTCATAACAACGAATCAATCAACATGCTGTTCTTTGACGGCCATGTCAGGAACCTCGGTTATCGTGTTGTAGAGTTCAGCGGCGACAGGCGTACCCCATGGTGCGGATACGTACGGTAACTTGAATATTCACCAGCAAAGAGATTACCGGCGTCAGATTCAACATCAATAGTTACAGTAAAACAGGAGGAGACGGGGTATGATGATCAGCAAATCAGTATTGTCGGCACTGTTCGCATTCAGTCTGACCGCCTCGGGAGACATACTCGAATACCAATTTAATCCTCAAGCAACGGCCGGCTGGAAAATGCCGGAAACCGTCTCGGTCGTGAATATCGACGGAGAGGAAACACTACGCTTTGACGTGAAACAGGGAACCCGTAACAGTGATGTCGTGATCATTCCGTTCGATCTGAAGCCTTTTTACGGCAAAGAACTTCTGTTCTCATGCGAAACAAAAAGCGAACACCTTACCGCGCCGAAAAACATCTGGCTGGGGGGGAAATTCATGTTGCACTTCATCAGCGACAAACAACAATTCTGGCCGCAGGCACGGCAGCTCTGGGGAAATTACGACTGGAGTCTGACTGTATTCCGGGCAAAGATTCCCGTTGGCAGTACCGGGGGAGAGCTGATTGTCGGAGTTCAGGAGTCAACCGGAGTCTTTTACATCCGCAATATCAAGGTCCAGGAATTTGATATCACAACCGTTTTTCCGAAAGCAAACCTGCCGGAAAACTTCAAATGCCGCTACACGGATCGTGTAAAAAAACAGTCTCCACTCCGGGGAGCCATGTCTCCCGCGGGGTACCGTAAGGGAGACCTTGAAGAACTGGCGAAATGGAATGCAAACCTGTTACGCCGTCAGATCATTCGAGGCTGGGGAGATAATGAGATCAACAAGGATCCGGTCGAGTATCTCCAGTGGATCGATTCCACTATCGTACAACTCAGGCAGCAACTCGACGATGCGGAAAAACTCGGTATCGCCCTGATTATCGATCTGCATACGCCTCCCGGGGGGAAAACCATTTACGGAGATATGGCGATCTATCACGATCCCCAATACCTGGAGTGCTTCCAGGAATCCTGGAGACGAATTGCAACCGCCTGCAAAGGTCATCCGGCACTCTGGGGATACGACATTGTAAATGAACCCATGCAGACTGTAATCACCGGCAAAACTTATATGGACGTCTATGCGGAAACGGCAGAAATCATCCGTTCAATAGACCCTGAGACACCGATCATCATCGGAGCCAATGAAGCTTCCATCGCCTCTGCTTTCCGATACTTCATACCATTGGACATGGAGAACATCATCTATCAAGTCCATATGTATACGCCCGGCAGTTACACCCATCAGTATATCGGTTTCGACTTCGTAAACGACAAAAACATTAATTTGAAACCTTACCCCGGACGTTTTGACGGTGAAGACTTCGATGCCGGACTGCTCCGCAAATATCTGCAGCCGGTACGCGATTTCCAGCTCAAGTACGGTGCAAGAATCTATTGTGGAGAGTTTGCCGCCGTGCGTTGGGCTCCCGGAGCAGAACAATACATGGAGGACCTGATTAAAATCTTCGAAGAGTATGGCTGGGACTGGAGTTATCATGTATTTCGCGAATGGAACGGCATGAGCGTCGAACACTCCGAAGATCCCACCGTGATGGAACCGGTGGCAAAGGATACCGGCCGGAAAAAGATGTTGCTGCGGTATTTCAAACGTAACAAACCATTCAGGTTCTCAGGCGAAAAATCAAATCATTTTCTACCATAACAGGAGAGTTTCTGAAACCAGCATTTTTCAACTTGGCAACACTTAAGAAAGAGAAAACAATATGAAAAGACATTTCACCCTCATCGAGTTGCTCGTAGTGATTGCAATCATCGCAATTCTGGCGGCAATTCTGCTGCCCGTGCTGAACCAAGCACGCAGCAATGCATACAAAACCCAATGTATCAACAACATGAAGCAGATCGGAACCGGAATATACCTTTATTCGGAAACCTACCATGGTGTGATTCCTCTGCTTCTGAGCTGTAATGAAGCATTCAAGAAAATGTTCGGAGCTTATGACAGTACAGCCGCATCACAACCTGACTATAATGCTCACATGTGGGTTCGCCAGATGTTGTGTCCCAGCGCGATGTATGCAGTACAGGATCTCGCTGGACGCAAAAACATGGGTAATGAATCTTACGGGACCAACCGCTTTCCCGCAGAAAATGACGGGAAACTGAACTACGTTGCGGATGACTGGCCGGCATGGTATGACCCCAATGAGAGAAATCCACGAATGTTCTTTGAACTTGCCAGAGTTGTTGCTCCGTCAACCAAATTCTACGCTTCGGACGCAATGGACTGGTCGATTGATAGAAACAACTGTTCTCTCGCCAACTATCAACTGAAACTGGCCTCCGGAACAAGTGGTGGAATGACAGTCGCCTATCGCCACCGAAATGCCACCAATATGCTCTATTATGACGGTCACGTTGAAACGCTGAGAAGTCCTGAAGTCGTTTTCCTGGAGGGAGGAATCGATAATCGTATTCATTGGGCAGCCTATACCCGGCAATAATAAGGACATCCAGAAAAAGATCCGATACGGATGACCTGTAATTCAAAATATGGCAAAACTCAGTCTATCGGCGATTCTCCAAATGTACCACACCATATCGTTCAAGGAATGAAAATGAAATTTCTGGCTGCAGTGACGTTACTGGTCGGCTGTCTGCAACTTTCAGGCGGACTGCTCACCCCGATAACCGGAGTTCCGGATTGGCGAACTTTTCAATGGGAAACAGATGAATTTTCCCGCCAGGAGGTACGGGACGGAAAAACTTTCTTCGTTGTCGACGTTCCGCAGGGAAAAGAAGGAGGTGTTCATGGTTTCATCACCCATTTTAATGTCCAATCGATCACCGGCAGATATCTGACCTGGGTGATCCGCTACCGGGTAACCGGCGTCTCGGAACCGGATCTACCCTATCTCGGCAGCAAATTCCTGATCAATTACAACTTCAACGGGAGTTCCGTCTATCCAGAAGCGCTGTTGAAGCGCGGTACGCACGACTGGGAAACCGCCCTTTTTACTGTTGAAATTCCTCAGGGGGTAACTGAGGTGCTGATGCATCTCGGTCTGCAAAATTCCAGCGGGAAAATCGAATATGAGATGGATTCCTTTGAGATCGGCATCGGATTCTCACCGGAAAATCGAAAAAATCTGGACTACATCGTGAAATATCCGGAGAAGGTTAGGAACCATCCCCGGTTACGCGGAGCAATGTTTGAAGGACATCTCATTCCTGAACAGAATTTCCAAACTTTTGTGGAGTGGAATGGTAACCTGATTCGTGCCCAGATCACCCGAAACTGGGGGAGATATGGTACCGATCTCGACGTGGAAGAATATCTCAACTGGTTCGAAATGCGTCTGAAGCAGATTGATGAAAACTCTAAAACAGCTTTGAAGTACGGCATGAAAATAGTGATCGATCTTCACTCTCCGCCCGGTGGTCGGATTGATCCGAACAATATGCGGATGTTCTATGACCCCCAATATGCCGATGCTTATCTGGAATGCTGGCGCAGGATTGCGTCACGTTTCAAAGACAATCCGGCCATATTCGCTTACGATCTGCTCAACGAGCCGGTTCAATCGCTGCCTTCCGGATGCGATTACTGGGAACTGCAGCGGCGTGCAGCTGAAGAGATCCGGAAAATCGATCCGGATACCCCCATCATCTTTGAATCCAACGAGTCGGCTCGTGCCAGGACATTCGCCTATCTGTCCCCGATTCGCATGAATAACATCATCTACCAAGCACACATGTATGAACCGACCGAATATACGCATCAGCGCCTGAACGGAGAAAACGGCCCGATCATCACCTATCCGGGAATCATCAACGGAGAAATGTGGAACAAGGAGCGTCTACGCAAGGAATTTCAGCCGGTTAGGGAGTTCCAGCTCCGTCACAATTGTATCATTTATGTAGGAGAGTTCGGTGTTGTCACCTGGGCGCCAGGTGCCGAACAATATTTAAAAGACTGCATTGAACTTTTTGAAGAATACGGTTGGCACTGGAGTTACCACGCTTTCCGTGAGTGGGAAGGATTTGATATCGAAAAGGTTGGCAACGCTCCTGGCCAGCTTGAAACGGTTCCGATGACACCGCGGAAAAAGGTTATTCTGGACGCATTCAAACTCAATCATCGCTTCAGCAATGACAGTCACTGACACATGATGAGAACGTTTCAACGCAGTTCAATGTAACCGCGGAAAGAAGTCATCTGAAAACACGGCAAAGCAATACTAATTACATTACGGGAACCATACCACCGTCTTACCTCAATCATGTTTCCCCCTCGGGCGGGAAACATGATGGTTTTATTATTCAAAAATGTCTTTTCTCTTGCCGGAATCTCGTAAAGGATAAAAAAGCGGAAAATGTATGTTTGTAATACCTCATCCTCTCAAAAGTAAACCACCTTCTATTATTTCGTGAACCAGTCAATTCTTTCCTGTCCGAGTTATATTTCTGTAAAAAAGCTGGAAACTGCGATTCCTCCATTGTTTTATCCCGTTTCCCGAAGTATGGTATGACTTCAGACAGGACAATTTCCGAAACCACCGCCACGAAAGAAAGGGAACTGGTACCATGTCCATCCAGAAATTCGTCATCAGCAATGACCCGACCCTGTATGAAGCCTGGCCAGATGTCACGTTGACCACCTCAGGAAAACTGGTCTGTGTGTTCAATGAATGCACTCACCACGGCGACCGTTCCTATACCAGGATCATGCTGACCGATTCCTGTGACCGCGGCCGCAGCTGGACCCCGAAACGACCACTTACGGAAGGGACACGCAATCGAGGGTACTTCTACAACTGCCCCCGGATCAGCCGCCTTTCCGACGGCAGGCTCGTCGTGATCGTCGATAAGCTGCTCCAGTCTTCCGGAGAACGGGACCTTTCCTTTGCACGAAACATCCTTTACTTCTCAACTGACGATGGAGCCACCTGGAGCGAACCGATCGAAACTCCTCTGACCGGCATTGTACCGGATAAACTGCTCGAACTCGAATCCGGCCGCTGGATCATTGCCGCACACTCCCGAAAAGATGGAAATCTCACGCAATACCTGCGTTTCTCCGACGATCGCGGGCTGAACTGGAGCGAACCGGTCGAAGTCGCACACGTCCCGGGGCTGGAACTCTGCGAAGTTTCGCTCCTCCCCGTCGGCGGCAGTGATCTGGTCGCTTTCCTGCGTGAAAACAGCTTTCTCGGGTATGACTGCAAGAAGACGATCTCACATGACAACGGTGAGAGCTGGGGGCCGGTAACCGACTTTCCGTTGCCGGGTTGCCACCGGCCGGTCGCGGGACTCCTGAAGGACGGCAGGGTGCTGATCACCTACCGGTTCATGCAGGGCGGAAAAGGGTGGCTGGGACACTGGACACAGAACTTTTTCGCAGCAATAACCGACCGGGAATCGATTCTCTCCGAAAAACGGGGAGAAGCCTCCACCCGGATCCTGCCGGTCGATTTCGACCGTTCCCCGAACTCCGATCTCGGTTATTCCGGCTGGGTGCAGTTCGATGACGGAGAGATCTACATTGTGAACTACATCGTCGATGACGCCATCGACAAGGGGCAGATCCGCGGTTACGCCCTCCGGCCGGAGGAGTTTCTGCTGTAAACGCCGGGTCCCCGCCGGAACCGCTTCAGCCGGGAGGAAGGAGTTCTTTACAAAAGGTGATATATCAACTTTTTTTGAAAATCAGGTTGCATTTTGCCGGATTTGTTCTATAATTAATGCATTGTATCCTGAAACACCTGTCCGGAAAACAACTCGCGATCGCGGTAATGAGGCGGAATCCCGCCCGGGATCAGCACGGACGATTCAGGATGAGGAGCGGGTCCGTCTCCCCCCCGGCAATTCTGCATTGCTGATTGGCAATTGAGTCTTTTTCGGTGGAGAGGCTTCCCGGCAACCAAAAAGAGTTCTGGAGCTGTTTTGATGGATGACCGGAATATTCTGCGAACCCTTGCCGGAGAACTGGCTGAAATCTCCGCATTGCCGGTGCAGAACCAGCGGCGGGAGAACTGGAGAGCGGCCAACGATCTGAACGCCGCGGCTCCGGTCAACCTTCTGGTTTATCAGGAACCGTGGCAGGAATTTTCCGTGCAGGAGGCGCTGACCTGCAGATGCGCCGATGATTTTCTGCGGTCAGTGGAGCTTTCCATGCGGAAGATCCTCTTCAAATGGAATCACTTTCAGGGGGATATGATCGTCGACGGCTGCTGGAAGGTTCCGGCGCTGATCAATTTCGATCCCCTCTGCGGCCTGCCGATCTCGGAAGAGATTCTGGAACAGGAGAATCACGGCGATGTCGTTTCGCACAATTACAAGACTCTGTTCAAAGATCCGGACGATCTGGAAAAAATCAAACTGGTCGACATCCGATATGACGCGGAGCAGACAGAGCGGAACCGGGAACTCCTGTCGGGGATCTTCGGCGATATCCTGCCGGTGAAAATTCAGAAGATCGGCCCGATCTGGTTCGCCCCGTGGGACATCATCTCCATGTGGTACAATCCGATGGAACTTCTGATGGATCTGGTGTTGAAACCGGAGTTGATGCATGGAATCATCTCCCGATATACCGATGCAATGCTTCACCAGCTGGATCAGCTCGAAGCGCAGGGACTGCTTTGCGGCTACAGTTCCGATCATTTAACCGGATCAGGTGGACTCGCCTACTCTTCAGCGCTGGATGAAACATATGATTCCCTGCCCTGCGACCGGCAGTGGGGAAGTTCCGCAGCTCAGATCTTTTCGCAGGTCAGTCCGGAGATGCATCAGGAATTTGCGCTGCAATACGAGCGGAAGTGGCTCGATCGCTTCGGATTGACCTACTACGGCTGTTGCGAACCCCTGCATGACAAGCTGCAACTCCTCAAATCCGTGAAGAATCTGCGCAAAATCTCCTGCAGTCCCTGGAATAATCTGGAAAAGACAATCGAGCAGACCAACGGCGAATATGTGCTGTCGTTGAAATTGAATCCGGCCACGGTCGCCACACCTGATTTCAACCTTGAACCGTTCCGGAAGGAGTTCACGAGAACGGCCCGGATGCTGAAAGGAATCCCGTGTGAGATCATATTCAAGGACATCAGCACCTGCCACGGCGATGTGAACCGCATCACCCAGTGGGTGAATGCCACAAAAGAAATTCTGGAGAAAAACCGATGACATCCCTGGAACGTTTCGAAAGATTCTGCCGGCATCAGCACATCGATGAACCACTGCATTGGCTGGGCATTCCGACCCCGCAGGCGTTGCCGAAACTGCTGGAGTATTTTCAGGCAAACGATGAAATCGAACTGAAAAACAGGCTCGGTGACGATATTTATCCGGTGGAAGTCGCATACAACAATCCGCCGACCAATCACATCGCATGCGCCTTTGACTGGCATCCGGCAACGGACGAGGAGAGTTATACCGAGCGTTCGCTCACCACAGACGGTTTCTTCGCCCACTGCAGCGATGTAAACCGCTTCCCCTGGCCCGACCCGGCCGCGCACATCGACATCGCCGGCTGCATTGCCCACGCAGCTGCGGTTCCTGCGGGCAAGGTGGGACTCGGCGTCATGTGGAGTGCCCATTTTCAGGATGCCTGCGCAGCATTCGGCATGGAGAACGCGCTGATGCAGATGGCGCTGGAGCCTGAGCTGTTTCAGCAGGTGATCGACCGGATCGTGGAGTTTTACCTCGAGGCGAATGAGATCTTCTACCGGGCAGTCAAGGGAAGGATTCACGCGGTACTGCTGGGCAATGATCTGGGGACGCAGCTCAGTTTGATCATCTCTCCGGAGATGGTGCGCCGGTTCGTTCTGCCGGGAGTCAGAAAACTGATCACCCAGGCTCACGGGTACGGTCTCAAGGTGATCTACCACTCCTGCGGCTCAATCCACCCGATCATTCCGGATCTCGTGGAGTGCGGGGCGGATATCATCCATCCGATTCAGGCCAGGGCGAGTGGAATGTCCGCAGTGGAATTGAAGGAAAAATTCGGAGATCGGTACCTCTATTGCGGTGGAGTCGATGTTCAGGAGCTGCTGGTAAACGGCTCGGCGGATCAAGTACGCGCCGAAGTGAAGCGACTGCTGGAAATTTTCCCGGACAATCTGATCCTTTCCCCCAGTCACGAAGCGATTCTGCCTGATGTGCCCCCGGAAAACATCGAAGCCCTTTACCGCAGGAGAGAGCAGAAACGGAAGTGAGATGCGCCGCCCCGTCCCGGAGGGGCGTCCCTCCCCCGGCGGTTCCGGCAGGACATGAAACAAAAAGAGGAGAGATCATGTACCGCCCACCGGACCGGCTGACCTGAATGTTGAACAAAAAAACACAATTCCATCATCGGAATTTACGGAGTATTCATGAATCAGAAAACGAAAAAAATTCCCGCAACCAATCCGGAACTATTGGCGCCTGCCGGGAGTCCGGCCTGCGCGCTCGCGGCTTTCGACGCCGGCGCGGACGCGATCTACGCGGGACTGTCTAAATTCAATGCACGCGAAAGAGGAGAGAACTTCACCCCTGACACACTCGCCCGGGTGGTTGATTATGCGCACAAGCTGAATCGAAAGGTTTACGTCACGCTCAACACGCTGGTCAAGGAACATGAACTGTCCGAGGTGGCCGAATATCTCGCGCTTCTGGAAGAGATTGCGCCCGATGCGCTGCTGGTGCAGGATCTCGGCGTGCTGCGGATGGCACGGGAGTTTTTCCCCTCGCTCGTACTGCATGCCTCCACCCAGATGGGATTTCAGAACTCCGCGGGGTTGCGAATCGCAAAAGAACTCGGCGTGACCCGGGTGGTGCTTGAGCGGCAGATGACTCTGGATGAAATCGCCGAGGTGAAGAAGTCAACCGATCTCGAGCTTGAGGTTTTCATTCACGGTGCGCTCTGCGTCTCCCTTTCCGGACAGTGCTTCTTCTCCTCCTATCTCGGCGGTTACAGCGGCAATCGAGGCAAATGCAAACAGCCTTGCCGCCGCCGCTATTTCACTGCGCGGGGTAACGGCTTCTTCTTCTCTCCGCAGGACCTCTGTTCCATTGAACTGTTGCCCGCGCTGCGGGAACTGGGCATCGACTCGCTGAAAATCGAAGGGCGGCTCAAACAACCCGACTACGTGAAACAGACGGTGGAAGCCTACCGGCTGCTTCTCGACGCCCCCCCGGAGGAATTTCCGAAACTCCTCGGCGAGGCGCGGCTGCTGCTCAGCAAAGGATGCGGGCGCAAATGGTCGCACGGCTTTTTCAGTGGAGAATCCGCAAGGACACTGATCCAGCATGACGCGCTGGGAGCAGCCGGTCTGCTCTGCGGTACCGTCGAGGCGGTGCGTGACAACGGGTTCGGGCTGACGGCCAGAAAACGGCTCTTTCTCGGTGACCGCATCCGGGTCCAGCCGCAATCGGGAGACGAGGGCCCGGCATTGACCATTACAAAAATGTTCGTAGCCAACCAGCCGGCCCGGAAAGCGTCGCCCGGAGAACGGGTTTTCATCTGCTGCGACAAGCCGGTTGCCGAACGCGGGCTGGTCTTCAAAATCGGGGAGAGCTACGGAGATTACTCCGGCCGCATTGCCGCATTGCCGCCGCGACGGATTGCACTCAATCTTCAAGTGTCGCTGACGGCACATCGGATCGAGGTGAATGTGCTCAACGCGCCATTGGCATTGTGGAGCAGGGAGATCGATCTCGCCCCGGCGACCGGCCGGCCGGTATCGGCGGAGACGCTCGAAAACGAGTTTTCCGCCGCCAATTCCGGGAAGTTCGGACTCGGAGAGTTCACCGCCACGATCGCGGGGCACTACTTTCTGCCGGCAAGCGAACTCAAAACGCTCCGGCGGGAGTTCTGGGAACATGTCAAGACGAACCTGAAGCCGGAAGCGGTTTTCCGGAGCTCCGCGGCGGGGCTGGAAAAATTCCGCACCGCCTATCTCGCGCTCAAACCGGGTTACACCCTTCCCGTTCATCTTCCGGAAACCGTCGCGATGAAGCCCGGCGGCGCCGAACCGGCAAACCGCCACGCGATCCGGGCAGACCGGCTCTTCGATTTCAATAAGGAGACGCAGGAGGTGATCCTGCCCGAGTTCTGTCCGGAAGGCAGACTCGGTGCGGTGGTCAAGGCGCTCCGCGCAGCGGCCGCCGCCGGGATCAGACGGTTCCGGGTCACCGCGCTTTACGGCCTGGCCCTTCTCGAACATCTGGAGACCGAAGAGGTGATCGCTTCGATGCCGCTGCCGGTCGCCAACTCGATGGCGGCACTGGAGCTGACCCGTTTCGGGGTCACCCGCGTGATGGCGCATATCGAGCTGGAAAAAGAGTCGATCGAGGAGTTGCGTGCCCGCTCGATCATTCCGGTGGAGCTCTATCGGCTCGGCCGCCCTGCGCTGCTGATCAGCCGGGCGACAATTCCGGCGTCGGGAGAGTTCCGGGACGGTCGGGGTAATGAGTTCGTCGTCCGTTTCGAGCGGCGCGATGGAATGACACGGGTCTACCCGAAGAAAGTCCATTCGGTACCGCGCATGGCGGGAATTTACGACTACTACGATCTCACCAATGCCCATTGGAAAAATCAGGAAACCGGCACCTTCAACTTCGATGCCGGATGGCTTTGAACAACAACCCGCAGGAAACCCTTGAAACATGCCCGATCCATTGGAAAAACTTCATGAGGCCGAATCCCGGTTGAACCGGATCATCCGTGGGAAATCCACCGTAATCCGCCACCTGCTGACTGCCTTCGTGGCCGGCGGCAATGTACTGCTCGACGATGTGCCGGGCGTCGGAAAAACCACGCTGGCCAAGGCGCTGGCGAAATTGGTCGACGCCAATTTCGCCCGTGTCCAGTTCACGCCGGATCTGCTGCCGGCCGACATTCTCGGCACCAGCATCTACAATCCGAAAGACGGAACCTTTCAGTTCCGGCCCGGTCCGGTTTTTACCAACATCCTGCTGGCCGACGAGATCAACCGCGCCTCGCCGCGCACTCAGTCGGCCCTGCTCGAGTGTATGTGTGAACATCAGATTTCCGCCGGCGGTGCAACCCGCCCGCTGAGCGCCCCTTTCATGGTGATCGCCACCCAGAATCCGATCGAATTTCAGGGGACCTATCCCCTGCCCGAAGCGCAGCTCGACCGCTTCATGATGCGCCTTTCCCTCGGATATCCCGAAGCAGAGGCTGAGAACGCAATGCTTCTCGACCGCCGGCGCGGCAATCCGGCCGACGAACTCGAACCGCTGCTCAACTGCGCCGATCTGCTCGATCTCAACGAACGGATGAAAACCGTCGGCATAGAAGAGAGCGTTTCAGATTATCTGCTGGCGATCATCCGTGCAACCCGCAATGAGAGTCGTCTCGCCCTCGGGGCCAGTCCGCGTGCGGCCCTGCTGCTCTCGGATGCCGCCCGGGCCGCCGCGCTGCTGGCCGGACGTGACTATGTGTTACCCGACGAGGTCCGGGAGCTGGCGATGGTGGTGTTGCCGCACCGCCTGGTAATCGATTCCAAAACCCGCTATTCCGGCGGAAGCGCCGTCGAGATTATGCGGGAGATTCTCGAACAGGTCAGGATTCCCCGCTGAATCCCCTGCAAACATCAGAAGAGGAAGTCGGAAAAATGACAGAACAATCCAATCCATCCTTCGAGGTGGTGATCGCCGCAGACGAGTGCAAAGGGTGCGAAAGGTGTGTAATCGCCTGTCCACGCGGCGTGCTTGCCATGGGGACACACCTCAATAAACTCGGGTTCCCGTCGGTCGTCCTCACCGGCAATTGCTGTATCGGTTGCGGCGGCTGTTTCTACACCTGCCCGGAACCCGGGACACTGACCATCATCCGTCATGAAAGCGAGTGAAAAACATGGAATACACCAATCGAATGCTTCTCAAGGGTAACGAAGCGGTCGTCTACGGCGCGCTGCTGGCCGGATGCGAGTGCTTCTTCGGTTACCCGATCACCCCGGCCAGCGAAATCGCCCACACCGCCGCACGCTGTTTCCCGAAGCTCGGCCGAACCTTTCTGCAGGCGGAATGCGAAATCGCCGCGATCAATATGGTCATGGGCGCAGCCGCCAACGGCCGCCGGGCGATGACCGCCAGCTCCGGACTCGGAATCAGCCTGAAACAGGAGGGGATCAGCTACCTCTCGGGCAGCGAACTTCCGGCGCTGGTGGTCGACATCACCCGCGGCGGCCCGGGACTCGGCAACATCGCTCCCGAACAGGCAGATTACAACCAGGTCGTCAAGGGCGGAGGACACGGCAGCTACAGATGCATCGTGCTCGCGCCGGCCTCGGCGCAGGAGATGTGCGACCTGGCTTTCACCGCATTCGACCTCGCGGAAAAATACCGGATCGTCGTCTACATGATGACCGACGGCGTGATCGGCCAGACGATGGAAACGGTAACGCTTCCCGAGCCGCTTCCGGGACGGCGGGAAGTGCCGGAGTGGGCGCTCGACGTTTCGCGCAACCGCCACAACATGATCAGTTCCATCTATCTGGAGACCGACGACCTCGAGGCGTTGAATCTCCGCCTTCAGCGGAAATACCGCCTGATCGAAGAGCGGGAACAGCGTTGCGAACTCTACCGGGCCGAAGATGCCGAAATCGTTCTGGTCGGCTACGGGATCTCCGGCAGGCTCTGCCGCACCGCGGTCGATGTGCTGCGCGGCAGGGGCGTCAAAGCCGGGCTGTTGCGTCCGATCACGCTCTTCCCCTTCCCCGTCGATACGCTGAATGCGCTGACGGCGAAACAATTCATCGCGGTCGAGATGAGTTCCGGACAGATGATCGACGATGTGAAACTCGCGATCAACTGTTCCCGCCCGGTCGCACTGATCAACCGGATGGGCGGCAACATCGCCGGAATCGACGAAATCGTCGCACGAACCGAGGCCATTCTTGCAGCGAAGGAGGCGTAATCATGGCGGACAAGATTCTCTACGGCCGCAGCGGCGGCTTTTTTCCGACGTTCGAACGCCGGCCCGGACCGGTCAAGACCAACATGCACTACTGCCCAGGCTGCGGCCACGGCATTCTGCACAAACTGATCGCAGAGGCGATCGATGATTTCGGAATCAAGGACAAAACGATCATCATCGCGCCGGTCGGCTGCGCGGTATTCAGTTACTACTACTTCGACTGTTTCGGGATCTCGGTGCCGCACGGTCGTGCACCGGCGGTAGGGACCGGGCTCTCCCGCGCCAATCCGGAGAACATCGTGCTCTCCTATCAGGGGGACGGCGACCTCGCCAGCATCGGGTTCAACCAGATCATCCAGGCGGCGAACCGGGGTGAAAATCTCGCGGTATTCTTCGTCAACAACGCAGTTTACGGCATGACCGGCGGCCAGATGGCGCCGACCACCCTGCCGGGTCAGAAGACCCAGACCAGCCCGCTCGGACGCAGCGTCACCAATGAAGGTTATCCGCTGAAGGTCTCCGAAACCGTCGCCGCGCTCGACGCGCCGGTCTACGTGGAACGGGTCGCGCTGAGTACCGTTCAGCAGATCCGCAAGGCGCGGCTTGCGGTACGCAAGGCGATCACCAACAGCATCGAGCGCAGGGGCTTCTCGCTGGTGGAATGCCTCTCGGGCTGCCCCGTGAACATGAAGATGGGGGCGCGGGAGATGAATGAGTTCCTCGACAATCAGATGAGCCGTTATTTCCCGCTCGGAGTCTACAAGGACATCGCCGACAGCCGCGATCCGCTGACGCGCCCGACGGGAATCTTCGAACCGGCGCAGGTCCGGGAGCTGCTCTATCCGGTCAAGGTTGCGGACGGAGTCAGCGACTCCTTCCGCAACCCGTCGCGGATCTTCCAGTCCGAACGGCGGATCAAACTTGCAGGATCGGGCGGCCAGGGGGTTCTCTCGCTCGGTCACATGCTCGCGACGATGGGAAAACTGCGCAACTTCAACGTCTCCTGGCTGCCGAGTTACGGTCCGGAGATGCGCGGAGGAACCGCAAACTGTTCGGTGGTTCTGAGCCGTGATCCGATCGGGTCTCCGGTGGTCGACCGGGAGTGCAAACTGCTGATCGCGCTGAATCAATCCTCGCTTGAAAAATATCTGCCGACCCTGAAGCGGAACGGCATCCTGCTCTTCGACGAATCCAACGGGCGCTGCCCGGAACAGCTTGAGCAGCAGGTGGTCTACACCCTCCCCGCGTCGGACCTTGCAAAGCAGCTCGGCGACCTCAAATACGCCAATTCGGTACTGCTGGGCGCAGTCGCCGTGATGATGTGCGACCTCTTTCTCGATGATGAGGATAAAGCGGATTTTGACAGGGTGTTTGAAGAGGCGATCATGGATTGTTTCCACGAAAAGGAACAGGTCATCAAGGCCAACATCCGCGCCTTCTACATCGGCAGGGAGAACGCCCGCTGCATCCGCAACCCGAATGCGGAGTAAAAAACCGGGAACCGCCACAAGACAACACGGTTCCCGGTTCCCGGGCAGCTTTTCCCATAAAAAAGTCAACTTTGAGGGGGGGGGACACTTCCCCCCTCTTTTTTACCGCTTCACTCCTCTTCGTCAGCCACTTCGCTGTCGGAACTGAAGCCGAGCGCCTTGAGCGCCTGTTGCAGTTTCGCAACCGTCCCGGCGGAAAGCCCATCCCGTTCGGCAAGATATTCCACCACCGCGACCGGATCATCAGTACCGATATTCAGCCCTTCCACATGTCCGTCACTGAAAGCGACATTGCAGAATACGCCGGAATGGTTGCCCGGCTTCTCAAGCAGCAGCGGGACGATATCGGCGTCTTCCGGAGAGAATCCGCCGAGGTAGAGGTAGGAACAATTTTCCGGGGCCGACGTTCCGGCCGTTTCCCTGGCACTCGGACAGATCAGAACGGTCGCCGGCAAATAACCGCCGGCAACCAGCTCTCGGAGGCCGCCGGCGGCGGGAAAAGCTCCACCTTTATCGTTGGAATACACGAACATGGCGGCCATAATCTGCTTCATATTACTGGTGCAGCTGACCTGCCTGGCCCTTTCCCGGGCCTGATTCAACGCCGGCAACAACATCCCGGCGTAAATGGCGATGGGGGCCGCCGTCTGGAGTTGGTCGAGAGAATAATTCGAGCGGAAGACATTCAACACGCCGTTCGCACGGCAGTCGGAGACTCCGACGACAACCGGCAGTTCAAACTGCGCCAATATCAGCTCGAAGCTCTCCGGCTCCCCGGAAAGTTCCGCCAGCGCATCGACGACCTCGCGCTTCGGACGCAGAAACAGGAAACCGGTCCCCTGTTCCGGCAGCCCCTTGAAATATTTCGCCAGCGCGGGATCCGCCGCCGCTCCCCCCTTGCGGGCCGCATCCAGAATGCTGCGATGTGAAACCAGTATCACCTGTCCATCGGCAAAGATGAGTTCCGGCTTGAGCCATGGCTGCGCAAACGGCAGAGGAAGCTGATAGCCGTCGGCGCTTTTCACCATCATCGCCCCGAATCGAGTATCGATCAGACTGCGGAGTTTGCCCGTTTTGTCCGGAATGACCAGCATACCGCCGCCGGAAAGCTCCCCCTCTCCCGCGACAGCGGTGATCATCAGGAAATATTCCCCGGAAATGGAGTCGAGCAACTCGGGCAGCGCCACACCGAACTGCGCCTGCATCTGCTGTTCCGGCAACGCAGCCATCATCGCCAGTTGCGGATTACCGGAATTGGCGAGAAATTCGCGGACACCGGCCCATCCTTTCCCGAACTCCAGCCAGGCGCCGAGGGCCAGCTGAGCATCCGGCGTGATCATCTTCATTCCGGTCAGCGGCCGATTCTGCCATGAGGAGAAATCGTAGAGCAATCCCTTGGGGGCGGCAGTGTCAAACAACGCGAAGAGCTTCGTCACCGCCACCCGGTCGGCTCCGCTTCCTTCAGTGCGGGAACTTGACGCGGATGCCTGCAACGCCTCCAGATTCAATGCATTCAGAATACTCCGCACGGTTCCGGAAAGAGCTTCCGGCGACATTTTCTCTTTTGCTCCGGCAGAATCGGCAAACGCCTGAAGGAAAGTCTCCGTCATGCCCCTGATGCTGCCGGCCAACCCCTGCATATTTGAAAACTGCAGGTAACTTCCCCCCTGATCGACCTGAGCAACAGTGGCGTCAAACACCTGCTTCTCGGTAAGTTCCGCCGCCCCGGCTCCTCCCAGCACGAAGCTGCCCGCCACTCCGGCCGCCAGCATGGATTTGAAAAAACGTCCCATCACCGCCTCCTCTCTCTTTTCTTCTGAATATCCTTGTTGCAGAGGCCCATTTTCCCTGCGCCTTTACCGACAAACAGAATATAGTGTAAAACCGGACATTTTCCACCGGGAACCGACAGAAAACAGGAAATATCCTGACTTTTCAGAAGGCTAGGCCAGACAAGTCACCGCGAAGAACTGCAGAATACTCCCAGCCAGCACAAAAAGATGCCAGATCGCGTGGCAGTAGGGACGACGCAGCACATAGAAAATCACTCCGACCGTGTAGGCCGCTCCCCCCGCCAGCAACAGCAGGAAAGCGGTCGACGGCATACCGGCAATCAAACGCCGGAGTACCCAGAGACAGAGCCAACCCATGCCGAGGTAGAGCGCCAGCGACACTTTCGGGAAACGCCCCATCGCAAAAATCACCAGCAATATGCCGCAGAGCGCCAGCGCCCATATGGTACAGAGCAGCCCGGTACCGAGCCGCCCCCCGACCGCCACCAGCAGTACCGGAGTATAGGTACCTGCGATCAGAAGATAAATCGCCGCATGGTCCAGCCGCCGCAACAACGCCCGGCGGCGGGACTCCACAGCACCATGATAGAGGGCGCTGGCGCAGTAGAGCAGCACCAGAGTCGCGCCGTAAACGGCGGCACCGGCCCGCAACACCAT
Organism: uncultured Victivallis sp.; assembly: GCA_944389895.1. Lineage (GTDB taxonomy): Bacteria > Verrucomicrobiota > Lentisphaeria > Victivallales > Victivallaceae > Victivallis. The sequence continues at coordinate 28,393 of CALXOA010000090.1, forward strand.
CGAACGCGGAGGATCAAGCACGAGGAAAAATATCACTCCGAGCAGAGCGATCACCGCCCCGGCGGCATGGGTCAGCACATTGAGCTTTTCCTCCAGAGAGGGAACCGGATCCCCGTTCACAACACCACCTGCATCGGTATGAAGCGGATTCCTGAGACGCACTTCTCCTCTCCCGTTTCGCAGAACCCGAGATGATGGTAGGCCTCAAGCGCATTCGGGGCGGCGAAGACCGTCAGAACTTCCAGCTCCGGATGCACCCGGCGGGCCAGAGTCGCGGCCCGGGCCAGCAACCGCCGGGCGATTCCGCAACACTGAAAGCACGGCGCGACGAAAAGCATCGAAATATGGCGGAACTCCCGCAGTTCGATCACGCCGACGATTTCACCGTCAGACTCCGCCACCACCATCTGGCAGCCGGAATGCTGCCGCTCGACAATCGACTCCGGCAGAATATAGGCACCGAATGCCAGACGCCCCTCATCAGAATAATACGGTCGTATCGCCGCTTCAAAACACTCCGCCGCCACACGGCAGACACCGGTTTCATCGCCGGGCCGATAGAGCCGCAGGCGCGGCGGGGCACCCTCCATGCTCGTCACTCCTCTTCGCGAGGCTCTTCCGCCTCCTCTTCATCGTCGGCGAAAACCGGAGGCGACGCAGGAGCCGGCGAAGTGTAAACCTTCAAAGCCTCGCCGGTCACGTTACGCATCTCCTCATCGGCGAGCCGCTTCAGATAACGGTAACTGTTGTACTGGCTGCGGGCATCGGTGTAGCTCCCGGCCATTGAACGGGTATAGACCCCGGAAGCGAGCAACCGGCGTATCTTGTCGGTGTCGTGAAGCTGAAAAGCCAGCAGGCGATCGAGCACCGACCGGATCTTCTCATCCTCAACCGGAAACAGCAGTTCGACCCGGCGATCGAGGTTGCGATACATCCAGTCGGCACTGGCGAGGTAGTATTCACTGTCGCCGTTGTTGAAGAAGTAGAAAAGCCGGCTGTGTTCCAGAAAACGATCGACAATGCTGATGATCCTGACGTTCTCCTGCCCGGGCTTCGGTTTGTAACAGCAGATGCCGCGCACGATCAGGTCGATCTCGACTCCGGCATCGGCCGCCCGGTGCAGCAATCGGATCATCTTCTCATCCGAAAGACTGTTCATCTTGGCGATGATCCGCCCCGGCCTGTCCGGAGTGGAGTTGCGGATCTCGCGCTCGATCATGGCCGACACCCGGCGGCGCAGGTCAAAGGGAGAAGCGGCGATCTTGCGCCACTCCGACGGCGGAGAGGAGTATCCGGTCAGTACATTGAAGAGGTTCGCCACATCGAAACAGAGATCCGGGTCGCAACTCATGATTCCGAGATCGGTGTAGAGCGCGGCGGTCTTGTCGTTGTAATTACCGGTCGCCAGATGGACATAACGCCGGATCGCGCCATTCTCCCGGCGGACGATCAGAAGCGCCTTGCAGTGCACCTTGAGCCCGGCGACGCCGTACACGACATGCGCACCGGACTCCTCCAGCAGGCGAGCCCAGGCGATGTTGTTCCCCTCGTCGAAGCGTGCCTTCAACTCGACCACCACAGTCACCTGTTTTCCGTTTTCAGCCGCATGCTGCAGCGAACGCACCACCGGTGAGTTGCCGCTGACCCGGTAGAGCGTCTGCTTGATCGCCAGCACATCGGGATCCTCCGCCGCCTGCTGAAGCAGTCTCAGGATCGGCGTGAACGAATGAAAGGGCGGTGCCACCAGAACCGTTCCGCGGGCGGCAATCGCGTCGAAAGCGGAAGAGTGTTCCGAAAAAGCCGCCGGCATCACGCCGGGCCACGCCGGTTCCAGCAACTCGGGCAGTCGCGCCTTGCCGACCAGCTCAAAGAACTGCTTGAGATGCAACGGCCCGTGGACATGGTACCAGAACTGCTCATCAAGCCGGAACTCGTTCCGCAGCCATTTCGCCAGCGGCCCGCGGGTGTTGTTCAGGAGTTCGACCCGGATCGGCTCCCGGTGGCGGCGCTGCAGCAGCTTCTTTTCAATGCTCTGCAACAGGTCGTCGGCCCGCTCGTCTTCGACAGAGAAATCCATGTCGCGAGTCACCCGGAAGGGGAAATACTCTTCCAGCTCGCAGCCGGAGAAGAGTTCCCCGAGATACTCCATGATCAACTCTTCGAGAAGCACAAAGGTGCGCCCCGGCCGCCCGTCCGGAACCTCGATGAAACGCGGCAACACCTCGGGGACCTCCACAAAGGCGTACACCAGGTGTTCTCCGCCCTCCGGACGCATGCTGACCGCGATTTCAATCGCACCCGAGTTCAGAATCGGGAAAGGATGCGCCTGATCAACGGCAAGCGGCGTCAACACCGGCAGGACCTGAGTCCGGAAATATCCTGCCAGATCGGAACGCACCGTTCCGGGCAGCGTCGCCGGACGGCAGATCCGCACTCCCCGAGTCTCCAGCTCCGGCAGAATCCCTTCCTGGAGCAGCTCGGCCTGCCGCTTCAGCAGCCTTTCAAGTTTTCGGCGCAGCTGTGCAAGCTGTTCGGAAGGGCGGTTGCCTGCCGGATCCGGCAGGTCCTGCTCCATCTTGACCATCTGGCGCAACCCCGCAACCCGGACCATGAAAAACTCATCGAGGTTGCTGCTGAAAATCGCGATGAACTTCAGACGCTCCAGCAACGGATTCGCGAGGCAGGCCGCCTCGTCGAGCACCCGGGAGTTGAAGTCGATCCAGCTCAGATCCCGGCTGATGAACAGATCCGCATCCCGGCGCTCGGGCCGGACTTTTTCCGTTTTTCTCTCCTTTTTCATAATGACAGAGGCGCCTCTTCAATCTTCAGTTCCAAACCGAACACCTGGGAAAACAATCCGCCCTTGAGTTCGAGGTAGAGCCGCTCCGAACGGAAATCCCCCGACTCGGGAACCATCACCGTCAGCGTATGGCCGCGCATCACCAGCCGCATCTTGGCAAACCTGCCGTGGCGAGAACAATCCAGCGCATCCGCCACCCGCAGAATCGAAGCGAGTTTCAACACCGTCACCTTGTCCTCGGCGGACAAACCGGTGTATTCCGGATGCGACACCTTGGGCACCGATTTCCGGTGATAACGGGAAATCGTCGCGATCAACTGCTGCTCCCGATCCGATATTCCGGGCAGCTGCATGTTGGAAATCAGATACCAGGAGTGTTTGTGGTGTTGTCTGGTGTCGACGAAGCGACCGATGTCATGAAGCCGTGCCGCAACCTCCAGCAGCAGCAGCGAACGCGGTGCGAAGTCGAAATTGCGTTTGAGTTTCTCAAAGAACTTCACACTGATCTCCGAAACCTGCTCCGCGTGGTCGGGATCAAATCCGTATTTGCGGCCGATCGCATCGCAGACCGCGATCAGGTCGTCGTGAAAAGGTCTCGCATCCGGAAACCGGCTGCGTCGGACCAGGTCGTGAATCAGCGCGCTCCGGGTCGTAGTGCCCGGGCAGATGAAATCGACGCAGTTGAACTCTTCGAGAAAATAATTCAGAATCCAGGCGCAGACCGCCACGCTGGACGCCGCGTCCACAGGAAGTTTGAGTTCTCCCGCCAGCTGGGAATCCTCAATTCCCATCACCCGGCGCACCGTTCCGGCAACCACTCCGGGTTCCATGACGGCAAACTCCTCTTCGCTGAGTTCGGCTGCGGCACCGGCGGCCATCCCGGCCAGAATCCGCACCGACGCCCCCATCCCGATCAACGTAACCGGCTGATCCGGCGCAATGCCGACACATTCGGCCAGCCGTTGCCGGATATCCTGCGAATTGAGAGTGCCGACCACCTGCTCGGCGGAGACGCCGAAACTGCCGAGAGCGTCGAAGAGCCGCACCGTACCGAGCGGGACCTCCTCGCTGAAACGCATCAACCCTTTCTCGAAGTAGGAGACCAGCAGCGACCCGGTCCCCACAATCAGGCAGATGCCGGTGAGCGAGTCGAAGTCGAGTTTACGGCGAAGCAGTTCACGCATCGACAGGTAGGAGATCTTGGTCTCCTCCTGCGCCTCGAGAATCTCGAGCTCAAGCCCGGAGTCGTTGCGGATCCGGTTCATCACCAGTTCGCGGTTGAACGCCTCGCGGATCGCACTGGTTGCCACCACGCGGTGAAACCGGATCCGGTATTCGCCGAGTTTCCGCGAGAAATCCGTCATCACGGAAGAGAGGCGGGCCAGAGTCTCCGGAGAGACCTGACCGTTGCGGAAGACATCGTACCCGAGATTCACCGTCCGCGAAAGACTCTCGAGCAATTCAATCTTCTCATCGGAGGAAACCTCGAAAATATCCAGCCGGATCGAATGCGCCCCGACATCGACGATTCCCGCCTGAAAGGGCACTGCGAAACGCTTCCGTTTTTTCATCTCCTTCCCCCGCTTTACCGGAAAGCACCTCAGAACCAGGAACGCGTATCCGGATTGTAGTAAAGATAATTCTTGCTGGCGTACTTGACCACCCCTTTGGCGGTCACCGGGTCGATGCCGACCCGCAGGGTCACCCATTCCGGCTGACGATCCGAGGTCTCCGGAATGAAGCTGCCGAAATAGATGCCGTCGATCACCAGCGCCACCGGTTCATCGCGATAACGCCCGGCGAGAATCTGCCACTGCAGCTTGCCGAAGCGGTCGATCCGGAACTGGAGGTCGCACAGATCCGGATTTCCCGGCCGCGAAACCACACGGGCGTCACGGATGTTCTTGCTGCTGAAATTCTGATTGGTGTTGATCCAGACCGTACGCCCGTCCAGCCCCTGAATCTCCTTCTCCAGCTCGCTTGCCCGGGGATAGCGGACAATCGAGAAAATACCGACCACGTAACGCGGCTGGTAATCTTCGCTGTTCGGATCATCGGAAAAACTCGATTCATCGTTCAGCGCATCCCGCATGATCTGGTTGAATTCCTCGCAACCTGCGATGAGGAAAAGAGAACAGACAGCGGGCAGCAACCACAGCAACCTGCGCATAACACCTCCTTGCAATCAATGCTAATATAGCGTCATATTTTTGCTTTTGCCATTGGCAAGCACGAACTGGTCATGTATATTAACACCATCTTAACAAAATATCCAATTCGGAACCCTGAAAAAGATGATAAAATACATGGTCATCGGCGACCCGGTCGCCCACAGCCGTTCTCCCGGCATGCAGAACGCCGCATTCGAATTTCACCACCTCGGCTCCCCTTACGGCGCCCGGCGCGTCCGGCCGGAGGAATTGCCCGATTTCATCGCTTTCGCCCGGAAAAATCTCGCAGGGGTAAACCTCACCGTGCCGCACAAGCAGGCGGTGATTCCGTTGATCGACGAGGTCGACCCGGCAGCCCGGCAGGCCGGAAGTGTCAACACGCTTCTGATCGAGGCCGGGCACATCCGCGGCACCAGCACCGACGGCTACGGGCTCGAACATGCCCTGCTGGAAAACTTCCACCGGCCGGTTCGCGGGGGCAGGTTCTGTTTCATCGGCGCCGGCGGCGCCGCCCACGCGACCGCGTTCCACCTCGCCGATGCCGGTGCTGCCGCGATCCGCATCGCCAACCGCACCGTGGAGAAGGCGGGGCGGATCGCCGACCGCCTGGCGGAACTGCACCCCGGTCTCACCGTCGCCGTCGCCCGGCCGGATGAAACGGCGAAGCTTGAAGAGTGGCTGGCCGACACCGATTTTCTGATCCAGGCGACCAGCCTCGGACTTCGCGACGAAGATCCGGCGCCAATCGAACCGGAGTTGCTGGCCCCGGGATCGAACTTCTGCTTCTTCGACACCATCTACCGCGAAACGCCCCTGCTCCGGCGCGCCTGTGCCGTCGGCATTCCCGCCGCCGGCGGAGAACTGATGCTGATTCACCAGGGAGCGAAATCATTCGAACTCTGGACCGGCCTGGAAGCACCGGTCGAACAGATGCGCCGCGGTTTCCGGGAGTACCGGCCATGCTGAGACTCACGGACGGCGGAGCCGACTGGTGGATGCGCGCGGGGATGGAGTATCCCGTCGTGCTGGTGTTCTTCCTCGCGGCCATCTTCATCTTCGGAAGCTGTCTCGGCAGTTTTCTGAATGTCTGTATCTGGCGGATGCCGCTGGGGGAATCGATCGCCGATGCCCCTTCCCACTGTACCAGCTGCGGCAGCGAAATCCGCTGGTACGACAATATTCCGATCGTCAGTTATCTGGTGCTGCGGGGACGCTGCCGCCATTGCGGTGCGCCCTACAGTTGCCGTTATCTCGTGGTCGAAGCGCTTACCGGAACATTGTTCGCCCTGATTTTCGTAAAGGTGGGGCTGGTGCGTCAGCCGCCGGAGACGCTCGCGGTCTACTGGCCGATGACGCTGCTGTGCATCACAACTGCCTGGATCGACGCCGAACACAGGATCATTCCGGACGCAACCACCTATCCGGCGATGTTTCTGGGCATGGCGGCGGCCGTGCTCTTTCCGTCGATCTGGGGAGAAAACACCGGCAGGATTTCAGCACCGGTTCTGGCGGCGCTGTCGGGAGTGCTCCCGGCACTCTTTCTCGCTCTCTTCGCACTGGCCGGGCGCCGGATCGCCCGCCGGGAAGTGCTCGGCTGGGGAGATGTCAAATTCATCGCAGCGACCGGAATCCTGCTCGGAGTACCCGGAGCGCTGTTCACGTTGCTCGCGGGATCGCTCACCGGAACCTTCTACGGGATCGGATTCGCGACGGCGCGGCGGCGGCCGCTCCGGCGGACCAGCATCGCCTTCGGGCCGTTTCTCGCCGGAGCGGCGCTGGTCTGGATTTTCGCCGGAGAAACGTTGCTTCGCGGGTATTTGCATTTTGCGGTTCCCGGCGTGCTTGCACAATAGCCGCGCTGTGTTATATTAACGTATGGTTATGCCTTCTACAAGGTGAAAAAAATTCAAGTTTCCAAGGAGGGAAAAATGGCTTCCATGTTCGATGCGGCCAAACAGGTGTACGCCGATCTCGGCGTCGATGTCGAAGCGGCGTTCAAGCGGCTCGATCAGATCGCGGTCAGTCTCCACTGCTGGCAGGGTGATGACGTCACCGGATTCGGAAACGACGCCGCTCTCGACGGCGGGATTCAGGTCACCGGCAACTATCCCGGCCGGGCACGCACCCCCGGGGAGTTGCGCGCCGACATCGACATGGTGCTGGCACTCGTTCCCGGGAAAAAACGGCTCAACCTCCATTCGCTCTATGCCGAAACCAACGGAAAGAAGGTCGACCGTAACGAAATCCTGCCGGAACACTTCGCAAACTGGATCGACTGGGCGATGGAACGCAAGGTCGGTCTCGACTTCAATCCGTCGTTTTTCTCGCACCCGATGCTGAAGAACGGGCTGACGTTGAGCAGCCCCGAAGCGTCAGTGCGCAAATTCTGGATCGAACACGGCATCGCCTGCCGCAAAATCGCCGAGGTGTTCGGGAAAAAACTCAGAAACACCTGCATCACCAACTTCTGGGTGCCGGACGGGTTCAAGGATACGCCGTACGACCGGCTCGCTCCCCGCGAGCGTCTCGCCGACTCCCTCGACCGGATTTTTGCGGTGGAAATCAATCCGAAGTACAACCGTGATGCGGTCGAGTGCAAACTCTTCGGCATCGGCGCGGAAAGCTGCACCGTCGGGTCGCATGAGTTCTACATGGGCTATGCGATGCGCAACAACAAGCTGCTCTGCCTTGACGCAGGCCACTTCCATCCGACCGAAGTGATTTCCGACAAGCTGAGCAGCTGCCTGCTCTTCGTCGACGAAGTGCTGCTGCACGTCAGCCGCGGAGTCCGCTGGGACAGCGACCACGTCGTGACCATGACCGACGAACTCAAGGCGATCGCCGAAGAGGTGATCCGCCACAACTACGACAAGCGGGTCCACATCGGCCTCGACTATTTCGACGGTTCGATCAACCGGATCGCGGCATGGACGATCGGTGCGCGCAACATGTCCAAGGCGCTGCTGATGGCGCTGGTCGAACCGGCGGCGATGCTCAAGAAAGTGGAGAAGGCCGGCGACTTCACCAGCCGCCTCGCGCTGCTGGAAGAGGTCAAGACGCTGCCTTTCGCCCCGATCTGGAACGAATATTGCGAGCGCTGCAATGTTCCGGTCGGCCCGGCCTGGCTGGCCGAAGTCAAGAAGTACGAAGCCGAAGTGCTTTCAAAGCGCAAGTAAGCCGGGAACTCCGGCTCCGGACCGAACTCCCGCGCCCGTCAGGGAAAGGCGCGGGAGTTTGGTGTTTCATTTCAGGGCATTCCATAAGGGAACTAAAAATATTCAAGGGAAAGCAAAATGTCACTCTCGATCATCCGCGAACTCTCCAACCGCTACGGTTCCAATCCGGAATTTGTGCTGGCCGGCGGCGGTAACACCTCCTGCAAGGATGAGAAATTTCTCTACGTGAAACCGAGCGGCGTCGCGCTCGCAAACATCACGGAAGCCGACTTCGTGAAAATGGACCGCGAAGCGATCCGCCGCTGCTTCGAAGTGCCCGCCGGAGACGATCCGACCGAACGAGAGGCGCTGATCACCCGCATGATGAATTTCGCGGTCGTCAGCACCTCCGGCCGGCGGCCCTCGGTCGAAGCGCCGCTGCATGAACTGATGCCGTTCACCTATGTCGTCCACCTCCATCCCGGCGTGGTCAACGGGCTCACCTGCGGCAGAGACGGGGCGCAACTCTGTGCGGAACTCTTCCCCGAAGCACTGTGGATTCCGGCGACGGATCCTGGTTTCATCCTCGCCCAGGTGGTCTATGAAGCGAACTGTGCCTATACGAAGAAAAACGGCAAATCCGCCTCGGTGATCTTCCTGCAGAACCACGGTGTCTTCGTCGGCGGCAACACCGCGGAGGAGATCGACTCCGCATATGACAGAATCGTCGGAACGCTGAAGCAGCGCTACCAGGCTGCAGGGGTACCGCTCGACCTCGTCACCGGTGAACTCGACAACGAAACTGTGATGAAATACGCTCCCCTGCTTCGCGGCTGGCTCGGCGACGGCACGGTTCCGGTTACGGTCAAGGCGCTTGCGCCCTTCAAAACAGCGCGCGGCCCGCTGACTCCGGATCACATCGTCTACGCGAAGTCCTACTCTCTCGTGACCGGGGAGCCCACCCGGGAAGCGATTGAGGCGTTCGAAAAGCAGTACGGCTATAAACCGCTGGTCGTCGAGGTGCCCGGCAAGGCGGTGTTCTGCGCCGGGAAAAACGGCGCCGGCGCGGCGGTCACCGCGCTCCTCGCCATGGATGCCGGCAAGGTACAGCAGTACGGTGCGGCGTTCGGGGGAGAAAACTTCCTCTCCAACGAGCGGCGGCTCTTCATCGAGAACTGGGAAGCCGAGTCCTACCGCAAGAAGGTCGCCGCGGGCGGCAGTTCCAAACTGACCGGAAAAATCGCGGTTGTCACCGGCGGCGCACAGGGATTCGGGCTTGGAATTGCGGAAAAGCTCGCGGCAGCCGGTGCAACGGTAGTGATTGCCGATATGAACTTCGAAGGAGCCTGCAAGGCGGCAGCGGGACTCAAAGCTCCGGGTGGAGCGGGGGCGGTCGCGGTGAATATCGCCGACGAGGCCTCGGTCGAAACCATGGTCGAATCGGTAGTCCGGGATTTCGGCGGCATCGACCTCTTCGTCGCCAACGCGGGTGTGCTGCGGGCCGGTTCGGTCAAGACGCTCGACAAGAAAGACTGGGACTTCGTGACCAACATCAACTACACCGGGTACTTCCTCTGCGTCAAGCATGTCGCACCGGTGATGGCGTTGCAGAACTCCGCCTGCGCCGCCTGGACCGACATCGTGCAGGTCAACTCCAAGAGCGGTCTGGTCGGCTCCAACCGGAACGGCGCCTACGCGGGCGGAAAATTCGGCACGATCGGTCTGACCCAGAGTTTCGCTCTGGAACTGGTCGCCGATCACATCAAGGTCAACAGCGTCTGTCCGGGCAACTTCTTCGACGGTCCGCTGTGGTCCGACCCGGTGCGCGGACTCTTCGTGCAATATCTCAACAGCGGCAAAGTGCCGGGAGCGAAGAACGTCGCCGACGTCAAGGTTCATTATGAGAAGCAGATTCCGATGCACCGCGGCTGCTATCCGTCGGATGTCGCGACGGCGATCATCTACGCCGTGGAACAGCCCTACGAAACCGGCCAGGCCATTCCGGTCACCGGCGGCCAGGTAATGCTGAACTGACGGGAAACACTCCCCGCCGGACGGGGAAAGGACGTTCCCCCGCCCGGCATTTTTATGGAAAGAAACAACTTCATGGCAACGAAAATCATTCTTTTTCAAGGAGATTCCGTAACCGACTGCGGCCGCAGCCGGGAGACGGATCAGCCGGACACCGCTCTCGGCGGAGGCTATCCGACGCTCTGCGCAGCCCGCCTGCTCGCCGACCATCCGGCCGGAGAAGTGGCAATCTACAATCGCGGAATCAGCGGCAACCGGGTAGTCGATCTCTACGCCCGCTGGAAAATCGATGCTCTGAACCTCCGCCCGGATCTTCTGAGCATCCTGATCGGCGTCAACGACACCTGGCACGAGTTTTCCCACCACAACGGCGTCGAACTCGATCGATATGTGATGGTCTACCGGATGCTGCTGGACTGGACGAAACAGGTGCTTCCCGCAACCCGGCTGGTGTTGTGCGAGCCTTTCGTGCTCGAGTGCGGCGCGGTCACGCCGGAATTTGCGGCCGATATCGCGCCGCGGCGCGATGCGGTGCGCAAACTCGCGGCGGAATACGGAGCCGTATTCGTGCCGTTCCAGCAGGTGGTCACCGAAGGGGCCCGGCGGGCGGGAAGTCCGGAGCGGGTTCTGGCCGACGGAGTCCATCCGACACTGCTCGGGCATCAGCTGCTGGCCGACGCATGGCTCCGCGAGGTGGGCTTCTGACCTTTCCGAAAGCGCCGGAACGTTTCCGGTTCCGGCGCCGGAATTTTCTACAATCAACCATATGACATTCACATCATGCAGCAACAGATCCGGGATATTTTGATTGAGATCGGTGAGAACCCAGACCGCGAAGGATTGCTCGACACTCCGAAACGGGTGGAGAAGAGTCTCGCCTTTCTGACACGCGGGTATCAACAGTCACTGGAGGAGGTCGTCAACGGCGCGCTGTTCGAATCGGAGTCCGACGACATGGTGATCGTCCGCGACATCGAGTTTTTCAGCATGTGCGAGCACCACATGCTTCCCTTCTTCGGGAAGTGCCACGTCGGTTACATCCCGAAGGGAAAAATTCTCGGCGTCAGCAAAGTGGCCCGGATCGTCGACATGTTCGCCCGGCGGCTCCAGATCCAGGAACGGCTGACCAAACAGATCTCCGAAGCGCTCATGGGAATCCTCGACGCCGCCGGAGTCGGAGTCGTGATGGAGGCGCGTCATCTCTGTATGCAGATGCGCGGAGTTGAGAAGCAACATTCGGTGATGACCACCAGTTCGATGGTCGGTTCCTTCCGGCGCGAACTGGCGACCCGAAACGAATTTACCCGGTTGATCCGATGAGGGCACTGGTGCAGAGAGTCACCGCCGGGAGTGTCCGAATCGGCGGGGAAACGGTCGGAGCGATCGGTCCGGGTCTGGTGATTCTGGTCGGAGTCACCCATACGGACACGCTCAGGGAAGTTCGTTTCGTCGCGGAAAAATGTGTGAATCTACGCATTTTCGAGGACGCTGCGGGCAAGATGAATCGTTCGTTGCTCGAAGTCGGAGGTTCGGCGCTGGTCGTTTCGCAATTCACCCTCTACGGAGATTGCACGGCAGGACGCCGCCCCTCTTTTTCCGAAGCGGCGCGACCGGAGACGGCGATCCCCCTTTACGAGGCGTTCATCGAACAGGTCCGTTCCTCGGGCGTCACCGTCGCAACCGGCCGTTTCGGCGCCGATATGCAGCTTGAAATTCACAATGACGGCCCGGTAACGCTGATGGTGGAGTCGAAATGAAACAAACTGGGGTTGTAATACTCGGGGCAACCGGATCCATCGGCCGGAACACCGCCCGGGTGCTCGAATGTCATCCGGATCGTTTCCGGGTGGTCGGTCTGGTCGCCCGCTGCAACACGGAGGAACTGGCACGGCAGGCGATGCTTTTCCGCCCGCGTCTCACCGTCACGACAGATCCGGAACGGTTGCCGGAGCTGCGGGCTGCTCTGCCGCCGGGACTCGAAACCGCAACCGGGGCAGAATCGGTACTTGAACTGGTGACTGCCCCGGAAACAGATATGGTACTCTGTGCAATCGTCGGGACCGGGGGGCTTGCCCCGGTACTGGCCGCACTGCGCGCCGGGAAACGGGTCGCCCTGGCCAGCAAGGAGGTTCTGGTGATGGCCGGGGAGATCGTGCAACGCGAACTGGACACCTCTCCCGGAGGCTCCCTGATTCCGGTGGACAGTGAGCATTCAGCGCTCTTCCAGTGCCTTGCAGGCCGCAATCCGGATGAGCTCCGAACCCTCTGGCTGACCGCTTCCGGAGGCCCCTTCCGCGACTGGAGCAGCGAACAGATCGCCGCGGCGACGCTCGAGGACGCCCTCGCCCATCCGACCTGGGCAATGGGACCGAAGGTCACGATCGACTCCGCCTCCCTGATGAACAAAGCCCTGGAACTGGTGGAGGCACACTATCTCTTCCGGGTTCCGCCGGAACGGCTCAAGGTGTTGATCCATCCACAGTCTCTGGTGCACTCGATGATCGAGTTGAATGACGGCAGTTTCATTGCGCAGATGTCGAAACCGGATATGCGCTTTGCGATCCAGTACGCGCTGACCTATCCGGAGCGCTCCGCCGCCGGGAAACTGCCGGAACTCGATTTTTCAGCCGGACTGGATTTCGACTTCCGGCTGCCCGACCGGAGGAAATTCCCGTCGCTCGACTTCGCGGATGAGGCAATGCGCCGGGGCGGAACCCTTCCTGCGGTAATGAATGCCGCCAACGAAGTCGCGGTGGAGAAATTCCGCCGCGGGGAGATCGGTTTCAGCCGGATCTGGTCGATCATCGAGCAGACCATGGCCGCCCATGAGGTGGAGCCGCAGCGCGACCTCGAAACCATCCACGCGGCCGATCGGGAGGCGCGGGTGTTTGCCCGCGAACTGCGTTGACGAAAACCGGATCCGGCACCCGGGCGCCGTACGGCGCGATGGCGGCAGCGGAACGCCGCCGCCTCGGTCTGCTGCTGACGACGGCACTGATCCTCGCCGGTTGTGCGCTGCGCCTCGGCAACTTCTTTGACGCTCTGGAATATGACGAAATCTGGACACTGGAATTTTTCGCCGGAGCTTCGCCGGCTGAAATTTTCACAAACCTGAGTCTGCCCAACAATCACCCGATCAACTCGCTGCTGGTGAAACTGGTCACTACCTTCAATCCCGCAGTCTGCTGGATTCGTCTGCCGGCATGGCTCGCGGGCGTGTTGAGCCTGCCGTTGATCGGATATGTTGCACTGCGCTGGAGCGGCAAACGGGATGTCGCACTGTGGAGCCTCGCATTCTTCGCCTTTTCCATTCCTGCCGCCTATTATGCGCAACAGGCGCGCGGATACAGTCTGCAGCTCTTCTTTCTGCTGCTCTTCACCGCGGGTCTGCTTGCGGCACACCGACGCCGGAACAACAGATTCCGCTACTGGCCGGAAGTCGCCGTGTTTCTGGGCGGAGCCGGCGCGGTTCTGACGCTGCCGACCTCGATTCTCTACCTCGGCGCATTGACGCTCACCGGAATGATCGTCCGCCGCGGAAAAACTCTTCTTCGCCCCGCCTCCCTCGCCTGGACTCTGGGAACCGGCGTCGTGCTGACGCTGCTGTGGTATGGAATCAACTTCAGCAAATTCCGGGCGGCACAGGCGTGGGGCTTTGACGTGACCGGCGTCATTCCCTTCTGCAACTATGTGCTGGAGACGATCACCATGTTGATCCCGCCGGTCCAACTGGTACTGGCGGCAGCAGCCCTGTTCCTCGCCTTCCGCCGCAATCTTCCGTTGACGGTACCGCTGCTCCTCCCGCTGGTCGCGGCACTGGCAACGCAGGGCGGCCCTCCGCGCACCTGCCTGCCTTTCACCGCGCTCTTCGCAGTCTGGGCCGGAAGCGGCGCCGCGACTTTTCTGCGCCGCCTGCCCCGGAAGCCGCGTACGCTGACTCTTCTAGTCGGAGCCGTGATCGCCGGAGCGCTCCTCCTCTCCTGCCCGGCGATGCGGACCAAATGGCGCAACATCGACTGGTACGCCCTCTGCCGGGAGATCCGGGAACTTCCGCCGCAGACCGTGGTGATCCTCGGCGCAAACGCCGGCAATCCCTACCGTTGGAACAACTACCCGGAAGCTGCGGCCGACCACCTGGCCCGCCTTGAGGACTCCAGTCCGCAACGCGGGCTGCTCATCCTGGCTCCTCCGGACAGGATGAACGGCATCGACGCCAGCGGCGGCGAACGGGAGTTCGCGATGAACCTCCCCGGCCGGCCGCCGCAGAGAAAGCTCGCGGGACTCACCGCGAATGAATATCGCCTCCGCGAACTCGCCGGGCCTCCGGAGGCGGGGGCGGTCGTACTGGCCATCATCCGGCCGCTCCCCTCCCCCGCAGTAACTGCGGTCACCCGTCGCCTCGCTCCGGCGGGAGAGTGGCTTCAGGCGAATCCGTGGCTCTCCGACGTTCCCTTCGAAGGCGCGGAACATCTCCGCACCCGGCTGCTGGCGGGACGGATCACCGATCCATCCGGGATCGACTGGAACAACTTCCGGCGGGAAACCGGCGACAGGGTAACACTCTATACGGTCGAACCGGCCGGCAACGGAAAATAAGCGCCGATTCCCGTCTCCCGGCGCTTGAAAAACCGTCAAAGACAAGGTATTATATGAAATATACCCGGAGGAGTAATTAACAGATATTCCGGTTCCCGCACGCGGGGAACCGTTGTAACGGCGAGGTGATTTTCATGGAACAATTTCTGGATATTCTTCTGAACATTGGCGCATTGATCTTCGTTTTCGTGGCGATCGGTTTCTGCGTTTTTTCGCATGAGCTCGGCCATTTTCTCGCGGCGAAATGGCGCGGGCTTCACATCGACGCCTTCTCGATCGGGTTCCGCCCGATCTGGCGCAAAAAGATCAACGGCGTTGAATACCGGATCGGCTGGCTGCCTTTCGGCGGCTATGTCGAACTTCCGCAGGTCGACGCCACCGACGCGGTACCCAAAGCCGCCGACGGTACCGAATTGCCGCGCGCCAAAGCGCTCGACCGGGTGATCACGGCGGTCGCCGGACCGCTGTTCAATATCCTCTCCGGGCTGCTGCTCGGCTGCATTGTCTGGCTCGTCGGGATGCCCCAGGACAGCCCGAAAATGCGTGAAATCACCGTTCTGGAAGTGGAGGAAGGCAGTCCCGAATTTCTCGCAGGGCTCCGTCCGGGAGACAAGATCGTCTCATTGAACGGGGAACCTTTCTTCGACACCTGGGCGAAGTTCTACAGCAGGATCGTGTTCACGGTCGGCAAGGTGACCCTCGGCATCATCCGCGACGGAAAACCTCTCGAAATCACCTATACGCCGATCGACAACCCCAATGCCCCGGGGACGCTGGCGGCGGAAAAGATCACCTATCCCTTCTTCACGCCGCTGATTCCGATCGAATTGACGCCCGAAAAAGACTCCCCCGCCGCGCGTGCGGGGATCAGAGCCGGCGACCTGCTGGTCAAGATCAACGGGGAACCGGTTCATGAGTATGAGGAATTTCAACTCGCACTTGACCAGGCCGGAAACCGGCCGATTCCGCTGACGATCCGGCGCGGCGGAGAGATGCTTGAAATGACGGTGACTCCGGAGCCGATACCGGGGCTCCCTGCGGAATTTACCCGCTATCTGATCGGCGTGATCATGACCTATCACAAGGATCAGCCCGGGGTCTTCGTGCAGGAGATCGTTCCCAATTCGCCGGCTCAGGAGGCAGGCCTGAAGACCGGTGACCGCCTCATTGCAATCGACGGCAGAAACCTGACCTCTTCGACGGCGATGGCGGAGCGGGTGCAGGAGCTGAAAACCACTCCGTTCCGGTTGACCATCGAACGTGACGGGAAAGAGGAAACGCTGACGCTGCAGGCACGGGAGGTCCGGCCGCATTCCATCGGAGTTACAATCGCGCTGCTGAATCATCCGACGCCGTTTCAGCAGCTCGAGGATACCGTGGTGATGAGCTATCAGTCGCTGCGCGGCATTCTGGTCGGTCTGGCCAACAAGCTGGGCATGACCGAACAGACCAGTACCATCAAGGCCAGCCACATGTCCGGGCCGCTCGGCATCGGCCTGGTGCTCTTCAACTCGGTCCGTTATTCGTCGCTGATCAGCGGAATCTACTTCGTCGTGATCATCTCGTTTGCGCTGGCGATCTTCAATCTCTTCCCCCTGCCGGTGCTGGACGGCGGGCACATTCTCTTCGGCATCATCGAGATCGTTTTCAAGAAACCGCTGCCGACGGTTATCCTGAAAGGGCTTTCGGTCGTGTTCGTCACTTTGTTGATCGGGCTGATGCTCTACGTCACGTTCTCAGACGCCAAAAGGGTCTACCGCAACTTCGCACCGACATCCGCCGCCACGGAACGCGGCCTGCCGGAAAAACTTCCGCAACCGGAGAAGAGCGATGCCGCGACGCCTCAGCCGTAAAATTCAGGTCGGAGTGGTCGGAATCGGCGGCGGCCTGCCGGTATCGATTCAATCGATGACCAACACCGACACCCGGGACACCGCCGCGACGCTGGCGCAGATCGAACGGCTCCACAGCGCCGGCTGTCAGCTGATCCGCTGCGCGGTCCCGGATCTGGAGGCGGCGCGGGCGCTCTACCCAATCACCGAAGCGAGCCCCATCCCCGTCATCGCCGACATTCATTTTGACTATCGGCTCGCAATTGCCGCGATCGACAACCGCGCAGCGGCAATCCGGCTCAATCCGGGCAATATCGACAATCCGGAACATGTCCGCCTCGTCGCGGAACACGCACTGCGGTATGACATCCCGATCCGGGTCGGCGCCAATTCCGGCAGCCTGCGCCCGTCGGTGATCCGCCGGATGATCTCCAAGGGGATGTCGCACGACGACGCCATCGCAGAAGCGCTCGTCCAGAGCGCACTGGAAGAGTGCGCCATGCTCGAGAAATACGGAGTCAGTGCCATCAAGGTCGCCCTGAAATCCTCGAGTGTGCCGGTCACGGTCGCCGCTTACCGGAAATTCGCGTCTCGCACCGATTACCCATTGCACATCGGAGTTACCGAAGCGGGCACCCCGGGACGCGGCGTCGTCAAATCGGCAGTCGGCATCGGTTCCCTGCTCCTCGACGGAATCGGTGACACGTTGCGGGTCAGCCTGACCGCCGACCCGGTCGAAGAGGTGATTGCCGGGCGCCGGATTCTCGAGGCGTGCGGCCTGCGCGACGCAAGCCCTGAAATCGTCTCCTGTCCCACCTGCGGGCGTACCGAAGTCGATCTGATCGGCCTTGCCAACCGGGTCGAAGATCTGGTCACCGAACTCAAAGCGGCAGGCTATGTGATCCGGCTGCACAAAATCGCGGTGATGGGCTGCGCCGTCAATGGCCCGGGGGAAGCGCGCGACGCCGACCTCGGCATCGCCGGCAGCAAAGCCGGGAAAGTGGTGATTTTCCGTTTCGGAGAAGTAGTGGGCGCATTCGATCCCGAAGCGGGCTTCGAATATTTCAAGGCCGAAATTCTGAAAAACAGCTCCGCTGAACCGCTCGCCTGAGGGTGTGTCCAGTTCTCCGGAGCCTCAGCTCCCCAGCCGCTCCCAGATCACCCGGACCCGCCAGGCCCGTTCCTCGGCAAGCTCCGGAGTCCGAGATTCGGAAATCAATCGCAACAAGGCATCGGTCGACGCCAGCCGCAGACTCAGAAAGCCATCCGGCCAGTCGAACCGGATGCCGTCAGTCTCATCCACCATCGCCTCCTCATCAAATTCACGCTTCAACAACCGCAGTTGCTGGTAGGCATGTGGAGAATTGCAGGGTATCGTCAACTTGACCACATGGTAACGCGGCAGCTCCCGTACCTGTTCGCTGACCGGCTTGCCGCGCACGGCGACCGATTCAAGCAGCAGACCGGCCATCAGAAAACCATCGAAACCAAGCAGAGAACCCGTCGTGAACGATCCACACCCCTCCCCGCATGCCACCGCGCCGAGCGAACGCATCGCATCGACCACGCTCGCCTGGCCGACCCGGCATTTCTCAATTCTGCAGCCGTGCCTTGCCGCGATGTCGTCGAGTGTTCTGGTGCTGCAGACGTTGGTTACAATCCGCGATCCGGCCGGGACCCGGCTCAACAGATAGTCGGCCACCAGGGGATAGGTCAACTCTTCGGACAACGGCTCGCCGCTGTCGGTCACCACCCCCATCCGCGACAGATCGCGGTTGAACACCAGTCCGGCCGCGGCGCCGAGCGGAGCGATGATCGACCGGATCGGTGACTCGCTGCGCGGACGCGGCTCCGGATCACGCGGAATCACCCCCGATGGCGTATCGTTGACCGCGATCAGGGAGATGCCGAGCAACTCGGCGAAACGCTTCGAATAAGCCGCTCCGGCACCATTGCAGAAATCCCCGACCAGCCGCAGCTTCGCAGCGGAAATCGCAGCGATGTCAAGTTCTCCGGCCAGAAACTCCCAGTAGAGTTCAAGCTCCTCTTCCGAGAGCGGACGCACATCGGGAATCGCACGAGGTGGCGCATAGCGGAACCCCCGCCCGTGGTAGAGGTCAAAAAGATCGCGCTGCCGCAGCGCCTCAAAATACGAGCCGTCGGCGGTCAGCGGAATCAGGGCGTTCCAGCCCGCCGCCTGGTGACCGCCGGTGATCAGGATGCCTCCGCCGAACCCGAGCCGGGGAATCAGGCAGTGCATCATTCCGGCAGTCAGAATCCCACCGTCGACCACCTCGCAACCGCCGCCGGAGAGCGCAGAAATCACTGCAGCCTTGAGCATCTCCGAAGAAGTTCGCGGATCGACCCCGACCAGGATCGGCGCCTCAAATCCGAGTGTGGCGTAGGCGGCCGCGAAATCACTTGCGACACCGGGGGTCAATCCCGCCCCCACAACGCCACGCATCCCGGCCGCCCCGAGGCTGAGTTGCCGTGTATTGAACTCCTGCATCACCCTTTTCCCCTCTATTGTAAATCAACCTCTCAGACGAGGGCACAGTAAAGCCCGACCAGAAAGAACGCCGCAGCCCCGAGACAGAAGAAGAACCGGCACAGTCCGGTCCGGGTCTCCGGCCGCAGACTGCCCGGAGCGGTGTTCCGTCCCGCGAGCCGGTTGAAGCTGCGGGTATGGAGATAACGCTTCAGGTTGCGCTGCGTCAACTGCCGCCGCTTCAACGCGGCGGCGAGATCGGATTTCGGCCGGGGGGGCATGGCGTTCAGTCGATCCCGGGAATGAAGCTCTCATTCCCTTTGAATCCGGCAATCGACTCAACCAGAATCCCGATCGCCGCTTCGACGTCGCGCAAATCACAGATTTCGACCGGAGAATGCATGTAGCGATTCGGCACGCTCAGAAGCGCCGTGGCAATTCCCGCCCGGGTCATCTGCATCTGTGCCGCGTCAGTTCCGCCGGAAGCACGATGGGCAGCCCCCTCCTGATAGGGGATGTTGTGTTCCCGGGCGACCTTGCGGATGTAACGCCCGAGCACCGCATTGTTGTCGCAGCTGCGATTCAGTTCCGGTCCGCCGCCGAGCCGGATGTCGCCGAGAAGTTTCTTCGGAATGTCCGGCAGATCGGTCGCAAAGCCGACGTCGATTGCGAATCCGACCTGGGGATCGACCCCGAATGTACTGGTGTGCGCCCCGCGCAGCCCGACCTCCTCCTGAACGGTGCCGACGCCGTAAACCGCGACATTGAGTTTGCGCTCGGAGAGCTGCCGGACGGTTTCGGCGACGATGAAGGCGCCCACCTTGTCATCCATCCCTTTGGACATGAACCGATGATCGTTGAAGAGCCGGAAATTGGACTTCACTGCGACCGGGTCGCCGATCGCAACGAGTTTCTCGGCCTCGGCCTTGTTTTCAGCACCGATGTCGATCCACATGTCGGAAAGTTCCGGCGGCACATCACGCTCGGCAGGCTTCAGCAGATGAATCGGCTTCTTGCCGATGACGCCGGGAATGCGCCCTTTTTCCGTCAGAATCTCCACCTCTGTGGAGGGGACATTGAGCTTGTCGATTCCGCCGTTCGGCCGGAAGTAGAGCAACCCCTCGTCGGAAATGTAGACGATCTGAAAACCGATTTCATCGTAATGACCGGCAAGCATCACCCGCATCGGCGCACCGGGGTTGAGCACCGCGATCGTGTTGCCGAGCACATCGGTTCTGACCTCGTCGCAGCACGGCTTGAGATAGTTGCGGAACACTGCGGCGGCCTCCTCCTCAAATCCCGAGGGACTTGATGCGGTCATGAACTCGCGCAGAAATTTCAAACTTTTTTCGGACAACATGATGACACCTCTGAAACTAGTGTTGTATATATTTCGACACGTGCATAAGCACCATATCTTTTAAGATAATCCGGCGAATCGTTTTTTTCCATGTAAAACCGGAGGAAAATATTCTCTTTTTCCACAGGATGGAAACAATTGCGACGGCAGTTTTCTCCGATGAGACAATCCGGAGGCTGCGGAAGCAGAACCACCGTCCCGCCGACAAAGCTCTCTCCTCCCGGTTGCAAACTCCAAAAATCAATTTTTTTTCACTGCACCTCTTGACATCATGTTTGTTTTCAGGTATAATTAAAACAGCATATGAATCGTGTCATATAGAGTAAAAACCATGCCTGCGACAAAACCATTCGGCCGGGTGACGGCAAAAGATGTGGCGGAACGAGCCGGAGTATCGCGTTCGCTGGTCTCCATGTATCTGGGCGGCAACAAGAATGCCTGGTTATCGGAAAGCACGAAACGGCGGATCGACGAAGTGGTCAAAACGCTCGGTTATCAGCCGAACACGCTGGCCCGGGCACTTCGGAGCGGCCGGACCAACACCATCGGGTTGCTGATGGGGGGAATCTCGGATCCTTTCGGCGGCCTCCTTGCCGAAGCGATTATGGATGAGGTGGAAAAACACGGTTACCGGCTCTTCATTGCGGTCACCCGTTTCGACCGGAAACGGGAACGGGAGGCGCTGCTCAATATGTTCAACCATCAGATCGACGGGATCATTTATATGCTTTCCGCCGACTTTGATGAGGATTTTTTCCGGAAGCTCGATCACTCTTCCTGTCCGGTTCTGCTGACGGAGAATCATCCGGAAATCGATCTGGACAGTGTCTGTTTCGATCTGCGGCCGGGATTGCGCGGCGCCATCCATCACCTCGAAAAGCTCGGTTGCCGCAGCATTCTTCTGCAGACCGGCTGTTATGACCGGATGGAGGAGCAGTGGAAAAGTCTCTCCGGTGAGTTCAGTTGCAACGTGGAAACCTTTCACTGGAATCCGGCGACCCACACGCAGGAGGAGTTCATCCGGAAAGTTCTGGATACCCGTCCGGACGGAATCGTCTCACAGGGAATGCAGCTGGAGAAAACCGCCTTCAGTTCTTCCGATTATCACCCCAGACTCATCGAATTCAGCATGTTGCCGCAGCCCCGGACGACAGTTGACGGCGTAATCAATCTACCCTTTCATGCCCGTGTGGAAAAAATCGTCGAAGTTCTGGTCGCCCAGATCGAAAAACCATCTGCTCAGAAAATGAAAATTGCGATTCCAAGCGAGTTCCTTACGCCGGATGAAATACAGAAATTACAGAAGCAACCCAGAAGAAAAACAGTTTCCGCATGATCAACCAGCCAAGGAGAACAGTGCGCATGAAAAAGTCGTCTTCCGGATTTTTTACATTGATTGAACTTCTTGTTGTTATTGCGATCATCGCTATTCTCGCGGCAATGTTGCTTCCGGCTCTCACCATGGCACGGGAGAAGGCGAAATCCACGAACTGCATGTCGAATCAGAAACAACTCGTCTTCGCCTGCCTCCAGTATACCCAGGAATACGGTTGCATGGTCCGGAACGGTATGCCGGCCGGGTTTGCCAACCAGCCGTACGCGGCACGACTCGGGGCGACCGGGCTGCTGCCGTGGCAGGAAAATCCTGAAAACTGCTGGTATCCGACCGGGGTGTACCGCTGCCCCTCCGGAGCGAAGAAATGGAGCGGCATGTATGGGCTGATGATGGCCGACATGCGCGCCGACAAACCCGACGACACCGGGTACTATTACGGGGGTGAATATGCAAAACAACTCTACAATCCCTCCAAGAAAATTCTGCTCGGGGACAGCGCAAACAGCTACTGGAAATTCGGCGCCCCCTACTGGCGGCTGACGTCAAATCCGGATGACGGCTCCTTCGAAGGATTTCTGGTGATCCACTCCGGATTTTTCAATGTTGCGTTCTGCGACGGACACGTCGGCAGAATCCGTGGTGTCAACGTGAACACGGCATTTGTCATCGATACCGGATCTTTTGCACCGGCAAGCCGGAGCGTACCCAGTACAATTTACAACCCCTAGGATCGTGTTCATCATGAAGTTGCTGAAACTCATTCTCGCTGCTGCGGCACTGCCGCTGGCTGCAGCCGAAACCACGAAAGAAGGCTGGATCGCCGACTGGCTGGTCGGCGGACCGTTTCCAAGCTATCAGGTCGAGGATCGCGGAACCGGATTCGATACCGACTTCCTCAACGGCGAAGAATCATTCCGCCCCTTCCCCGGCTTGAAACAGGAAGTGCAGTTTCTGGCCGACCGGGGAAAGCTGATCGCCGGAATCGGTTCGACCAACGAATGGGGTTTTTCTGAGAGCCGAACCATTCCGGTGGTCTGGAAGCCGATGCACTTCGAGCGGCCGGAGAGGATCGAACTGAACGGTTTCTTCTCTCCGATTGATGACCACTTCGTCTATTACGCCGCCTGCTGGATCGAATCGCCGGAAACACAGCAGGTCAGGTTTCGCCTCGGCAGCGACGACGACCACAAACTTTACGTCAACGGCAAACTGATCGGCTCCTCCGCCACCTCTCAGGACATCATGCCGGACAACTTCATCTATTCCGGGGAGTTGAAGCGGGGCCTCAACTCCCTTCTGCTGAAAGTGGTGGATCGTACCGGGGGAACCGGTTACTGCGTTGCGCTCTCGGATGGCCGGGACAGGCCTCTCGCCGGTCTCCGCATTCACACCGATGATCCGCGCCGTGCGACCGGGGCGGATGTCTGGGAGAACGGATTCGGCGCCCGCTTCGAATTTTCCTCCCCGGAACTTTTTTCCGACACCGCGCCTCTCCTGAAACTTCATTTCTTCCCACCCGTCGCCGGCGATTACGAACTCCGGCTCGGAAACGCGGAAACCCGCATCACGGACCGGGGAGTATGGGAGCTCTCGCCCGCATTGAAAACCGGAGAAAATCCGCTTCGGCTGGAAGTACGCGAAAAAGGACGGATCGTCGCGGTGCTGGAACATTCCGTCACGGTATATTCGCGGGAAACGCTGGAACAGGAAAACGCCGCATTGAGCAGGGAGCTGGAGGAGCTGCGCGCCACCCGGAAAAAACTCGACGGAGAGTTCCGTGAGAGTGCCCGGAGGCTCGCCGAACTCAAAAAACGTCTTGCGGAAAGTCGCAGCGCACTTGAAGCACGTTACACCGCGGAACACGCGACGGCAGCCGCGCAGGGAAGCGCCTCCATTTCGGAAGAACTGCCGGGCAGCGACACCCGCTCCCGACTCTGCCTCAACGGGGAATGGCGGATCGGTTCCTCCCGTGATCATATTGACGGAACTGTGCGGCTGCCGGCTCCGATGCACGACCGCTTCTTCCGCAGCTGGTATTACCCGTTGAAAAACCGAACCGGAGACCCGGGCGGCGAAGTGATTCCCCTTCCCGGCTGGGAGGAGTTCCACTTCGACGAACGAATGTGTGATGGCGACGTCTGGTTCGCGCGGGAGTTCGAGGTGGACGATCCCTCGGGGAACGCCTTTTTCGTCTCGGAAAACATCTACGGGAAAATCACCCTTTACCTGAACGGCATGGAGTGCGGTACCTACGCCGGCCGGATCGGCATCGTCGAGATTCCGCTTCAGAACGTCAGGCGGGGGATCAATCGTCTCGAAATCCATTTCACATCTCCTGGCAGGGCCTTCGGTTATTTCGTCAACGGAAAATACGGACTTCAGGGGGATCTGTACGTGGACTTCCAGGCGCCGGTCCGGGTGTCGGACGTCTGGGTGAAGCCATCCTGGCGGAAGGCCGCTCTGAAGACGCAGAGTACCATCGAGAACCGGAGTGACAAGCCGGTGAAGTTCCGCCTTCGCCAATATGCGGTCAGGGATGGGCGAATCCGTTTCCGGCTGCCGGAACGGACCGGCACTCTCGCTCCCGGCAAAACGGCAACGCTTGACAATCGCGGCCGCTGGGCTGATCCGGCGCTGTGGTCGCCGGAACATCCGGAACTTTACGAACTGGTTTCCGATCTGGAGGTGGAGGGCAGGCTCGTCGACCGCAGACGGGACCGGTTCGGATTCCGGGAGTTCTGGATTCACGCGACCGACTTCTATCTCAACGGGAAACGCATCATCCTGCAGGGCGATGTCGGCCATGCGGACTGGAACAACGCAAAATTGTGTGATGTCGCCTGGCCGCTCTATCGGGGAGACGGCATCAACACGCTGCGCATCCACGACTCCAGCTACTGGAGTGCGGAATTTTTCCGAAAATGCGATGAGCTCGGGATGCTGGCATATGCCCAGATGTATCCGGTTCTTCACCGCGGCCGGCCGAATCCGGAGAAGTTCACCACCATCGAAGAGTGGCTCAAGGATCCACTGCACCAGTTCAACCTCGACGCCTACCGTGCCTGGCATCGTATGATCCGCAACTCACCCTCGGTGGTGATCTATTCGACCGACAATGAGATCCTCACTCAGGCCTGGGACCGTCTCGATCAGCTGGAGTACAATCTGCGGAACGACAGGCTCGGTGCAATGTACGGGCGTTTCGTCAAATCGCTCGACCCCGACATTGTCATCACCCGCGACGGTGACATCGGCACCTGGAATCACAAGGGACGCTGGTTCGAAGATCCCCCCTGCGATACGGCGAACTACCACTACCCGGATTACAATCCGGAGCTCTGGGTGAAGAACTGGCAGAGCACCTATGAGTTTCGCCCGGTGATCTTCGGGGAGAGCCTCTACTGCTCCTACGGCGCCAATGACTGGACGGGAGCGCTGCCCTCCGTGGTTGCCCGGAAAGCCGAAACGGTACGGCGGATCGCCTCGCTTTACCGGGAGCAGGAAATACCGGCCCAGATCTACATGGGACTCGGACTCGACGGATTCATCCAGCTCAATCCGGACGGTTCCGGTTCGCCGTGGGGGATTCCGGGTGAAACGCCGCAGGCACTGGCCGCCCGCGAACAACAGGCGTCGCCACGCACCTACCCATGGCGGCCGGTCGAGTGGCCGGCACTCTCCGGCCGGGGACAGCGGCCGCAGGCGGTCTCCATCGCGCTCTCCAGCTACGGAGACCGGGCCATCAACTGGTTCGATCCGAGTTGTCCCTCCCATGTTCGCAACGCAGTCAACGACGCCTACCGTGATACGCTGCTGCCCCAGCCGCCGCTGGCGACGGCACAGGACGCCGAGTGTGTGATCCTCGTCCGTCCCGGAGAGACGGTCTGGAGCATCTCCCCGGAGGGGGAACGCTACGGAGTCATCGCCGATGCGGCGGGGAAAGCCCACTTTCAGTTTGACCGTCCGGGCCCCCGCCGGTTCCTTGCGTCCGGCAGAGAACAGACCTTTGAAGTTCCTTCGCGCGCCCCCTACGCCGCCATCCCCGGTTTCAACCGGATCACAACATTTCACCTGACAGGAGAATGAACATGAAAAAAACGCTTCTCACCCTGACCGCCGCCGCGACGCTCCTGATACCGGGCTTCGCCGACAATGCGCTCACCCGGAACCGTGAACTTAAATCCGAACTGGCACGGGAACGCAAAGCTCTGGAAGCCGCCCGGGAAAAGAACCGCGCCGAACGCAACAGCATCATCACGCTCGAACAGACCATCGCCCGTGTGGAAGGGACCACCCCCGCGCCGGCGACCGTCCCCGCGGCCCGGCTCCTCTTCGCAAACTCCTTTCAGGAGAACTTCAACGGCTTCGGGAAGAATCCCGCAGAATGCGACGCCGCGATCGTCGAAATCGGAGGAGCCAAGGCGTTGCGCCTTGTTTCCCCCGACGGGAAAATGGCCTGCATTCAGCGGGGGTTCGCGGTTCCGGAGGGGGCCACGATCCAACTCACCGTAAAGATGAAGGCGGAAAATGTCGTGCGCCTGAAGCCCCTCGCTCACACCGGAACCAAATTCATGCTGATGGTCACCAGGGACGGGAAGACGATCTGGCCGGAAGTGATGCCGCAGCAGGGATCGTTTGACTGGACAGAACAGCGTTTCCGGCAGGAGATTCCCTTCGGCGTCAAGAACGTAGTGCTGGTGCTCGGGCTTCAGGGAGCAACCGGAACCGTTTACTTCAAGGATCTGAAAGTCGAAGTCCTGGAGAAATAAAAATGCAGACTCCGTCGGTCCGCCATATCTGGGGAAAGGATTTCAAAGGCGACTGCTATCTCCGGCGCAACTTCGTCCTGCCGGAGAAGCCGTCACAGGCGGTACTGCGTCTCTTCGTCGATACCGGGTATGAACTCTTCCTGAACGGGCGCTTCGTCGCTGCTCTCGACGAATGGAGCAACACGCGGACCTACGACGTCGGCGTATTTCTCCGGTCCGGCGACAACCTCGTCGCCATCCATTGTATCAATCATGGCGGTCACCGCGGATGCGCGGCGGAACTCCACTGCGACGGTTGTCGCGTGCTGGTCACCGGTGTCGGCTGGCGCAGCTGCGACGCGGAACGCTGGGGCTGGCAGCTGCCTGCATTCGATGACCGAACCTGGCCCGAAGCGCTCCTGTTACCCCTCGACTGTGCGGGAAACTCCACCTGGGACGCGGCAGGCCCCGGAAAAGATACGATCATTCCGAATCTGACCAACTCCCCCTTTTTCGCCCGTGAGGTTCCCCGGGGCATCGATTCTCCCTTCTACCGGCAGGAGAAGACGGGGGAGGATGAACCGGGTTATCCGGAACGGTTCCCGGTTCCCCGGGTGCTCACGGCAGACGGGGTCGAGGAACACGGCGGAAAACGTTACCTCGTTTCCGCCGCCGAACGTTGGCAGGGGCCCGGTCTCTCCTTCGATTTCGGGGGGGAAGTCGTCGGTTACTTCCGGCTCCGGCTGGAATCGGTCGGCCGGATCCGTTTTCGGCTCAGCTACGGAGAGACCGTCGATGAGATCATCCGGCCGCCGGAACCGGAAATGCTGCTCTCGCGGATGCTCACGGAAGAGTATTCGCTGCCACCGGGGCGCCAGGAGTTCGAAAGCAGAATCAGAAGCGGCTGCCGCTTCGTCAGAGTCGAATTTTTCCACTGCCCGGAAGTGGTCTCCGTCTCCGGCTGGCATCTGCGCAGTTCGCTCTATCCGGTCCACTACCGTGGGACCTTCCACTGTTCCGATCCGGATTTCAACCGACTGTGGCAGATGAGCCGCAGGACGCTTCACCTCTGCATGCAGGAATACTATCTCGACGCTCCCAAACGCGACCGCTTCCTCTGGGTCGGCGACACCCGGCTGGAGGCGCTGTTCAACTACTACGCGTTCGGCGACCTCGAACTTTTCCGTTTCTGCTGGCGGGAAATCGCCCGTGTCCAGTATCCGGACGGAGCGATTCCGTCGGCGATGGAACGGGGCAATTCGATCCTGTGGGATTACGTGGCACACTGGGTTATCGCCCTGCGCGACTATTACCGGTTGAGCGGTGACAAGAGTTTCCCGCTCGAACTGAAACATCCGCTTCTCGCGGCAGTCGGCTGGCTGGAAGCCAGAGCAGATTCCGACGGACTGATCGCGATTCCCGTCAATCCCTATCCTCTCTGGATGGTCGTGCTCAACGGCCGTACCGGCAAGGCTCCCGATTTCAACCGGCTGTTCCTGGAATCCCTGGAAACCGCCGAACTGGTCTGCCGTCTCGACGGAGACAATTCGGGTGCGGAACATTATCGGAAATCAGCTGCACGAACCGCGGAGGCGCTGGGAAAACTGGCGGATCCTCTGCCGGAAAAGATCAACACCTGGATCGATGCTTATCTGTGGACCGACCGGCTTTATGCGCAGGGACGGTACGTGGAAGCGGAAACGCTGTTCCGCCGCTGCTGGATCGATCAGGAGTATTGCGGGATGAACACATTGCCGGAGCTGCCGCAACGCTTACGCCGCATGCCGGTCGATGTTCCGGATCAGACAGCGACCGGCTGCCTCAGCCTTTGTCACGGATGGGCGGCGGCCCCACTGGCGCTGCTCCCGGCAAGGGTCGCCGGAATCCAGCCTCTCGCCCCCGGTTACACGCGGTTCCGGGTTTGTCCGGTGCCCGGGGCACTGACCTGGCTGGAAACGATCGTGCCGACCCCCCATGGAGACATTGAATTTTCCTGGCGCCGTGACGGAAAAATCAGGCTGTGCGTGCCGGCGGGAACCACCGCGGAACTGCAGACGGGAAACGATCCCGTAGAAGTGCTCCCGCCCGGAATCCACGAGCGGGAGTTCACCTCCACCCCACGCTGACACCGTCTCCAGGAAGACTCAATGCACCGTCACCTCTTTCTCCAGCCGCCCTGAGCTGCAGTCGAAACGCGCTTCGATGATGCCGCGGGGAGTTTTGAAACGGTAACAGCCGCGCTGGAGACCGCCCGGCTGCGGTTCAAAACGAAACGCCTCCCAGCCCGGCTTCTCCGGCAGCAACCCGAAGAGCCGGCGCTGGATCACGTTGCCCGGCGCACTGCCCCACGGGTGAACAAAACTCATGTTCGGTTTGAGTTCGGGATTCCACGCCTCGGTCGAGGTGGTCGCCCCGAAGTCGATCATCCGCAACCAGCTGCGGTCATCGTGGGCGGTCATCAGTTCCACCGCACGCTCCGCACGGCCGTACCGGAACAGCGCATCGAGGTAGAACTGCGCGCCATAGACGCTGCAGCGCATACCGGCACGATCGATGAACTCCACCGCCCGGCCGCAGGTCGCGTCATCGGCTAACCCGAACGCCAGCGCGAACACATTGGCGTGAAAACCGCAGTGCTCAGAAGTCATATTGTCCCGGAAAAGTCCGCGTTGTTGATCGAACAACCGGGCCCGGAAAGCCTCCCGGTTTTCTCTGGCCAGCCGCGCAAATTCCGCCGCATCAGCCGTTCTACCGAGATAACCGGCCAGTTGCGCGAGGTCGGTGAGATCGCGATGGAGAAATGCATTCGGCACCGCGTCCCCCGGGCCGAACTCATGCCCGTCGCGACATGACGCCGGCCAGTCCACGATCACCCGCAGCGGAAATTCCATCACCAGCCCATCCCGCATCAGCGGGTGATACGAACACTCCACGACCAGACGGTCGTAAACCTGCCGCAACAGAGCGAGATCCCCGGTGTGCATGAAGTACTCATACACCACCGGGATCATGAACATCCGCCACTCACACGGCCAGGTGTAATGATTCATCTGATAGAGGATCGTCCGCCGGGCGGTCTCGGTATGCGATTCGACGGCGAAATGGGTCAGCATATTGATGTAGGCGTCAGCTTCATAAGCCATCCGCTCGCGGCTGGGACAGTCGAAATAAACATCGGGCGTGGCATACTCGACAGAGTTGCGACAGAGTTTCCAGACCCGCTCCAGCCGTTCATCCGAGCAGTGGAACTCCGATTCCGAACCGTTGAAAGGCATTCCGACCGCCAGCGCGGCGATGTCGGAGGCGACCAACCCCGGTGCGCCGACCAGTTCGGCGTAACGGAATGAGCGCAACCCGAAGTGCGACAGCACCCCGCCGCCCTCCGGATAGTTCCATCCCTCCTGATAACAGTTTCCGGTGCGCATCTGAAAACGGACGCCTCCCCAGGGCAGCAGCTCCTCCCCGAGTCGCAACTCGACCAACCCGGCCACCCGGCGCGCCAGCTCAATACCCCCGAAGACCGCACGCCCGAAATCAACCACAAAACGCCCGTCCGGCAAAGCCTCGACCGACACGGGAGCGATCCGGGTCACGACATATTCCGGAGGCTCCTCCCCGTCCGGCTCCAGCGCCCCATCCGGAGCGGTAACCGTTGCAGGGAGCCATGTGGAATCGTCGAATCCCGGCTCGAGCCATCCGAACGGCCAGCGTTCCCCTTCGATGTGCTCAGGCTGTTCTCCGGGGCCGAAGTGCCCCTTCGCTGCATAGGCAATCGACGGCTTGCGCCAGCAGATCGGGCAGAAAACATCGTTGCCGGGCAATGTCTTCCAGTCGGCGCCGGAGACGATCTCCAGCCGGGTGTCGTCAAGATACTCAATGGACAGACGCAATGCAAAACCGTAACGTTCTCCGCGGGAAATCACACCGATCACATTCCGCCCGGGATGCAGCAGCGCGGTCACGTCGAAGTGCGAAACAACGGCACACCCGGTCTTGATCGCCCGGGCGGGGCCGAGCGCGGCCAGTTCTCCACCGAGGTAGACCCGGAACTTCAGGAAACTGCCGGCCAGCAGCCAGTTGGGATCCCCGCCGGGTTGAACCATCCACGACTGATAGGCATAGGAGTGCGGGTCGGCCGTCACGGTCAATTTCGCGCGACGTACCTGTCGATCCAGAGAAAATACCTTGCGGCTGAACGCATTGCCGAGTCCGCCGATGAAGTCCATATCATTCCGTCTCCTGAGTTGTGCTCTGCATTGTTATCCGGGACAATATACTTCCAACCCCGGTTAAAACAAGGTTCCGCAGCGGGAAAATCCCCTTCTTTTCAGGACAGGATGAAACGTTCGCCGCCGCGTTCCAGCAATGTGGTGATCGCCCATACCAGAGCATCGACCCGATCCGGGCTGCCCGAAACGGTACCGGGAACAAAGGTTGTCATCTCCTCCTCCAGCTCCGGAAATATGCCGGTGTGGGAAACCCTTCTCTGCTCGTAGAGCGCCGCCACCGGCTCGGCACGTGCCCCTTTGCCGCGCACCGCCCGGACGCCGCGGAAACTCACATCGGGATCGATCGAATGTACCACTGTTTCGATCAGGTCCCCCCCGTTGTTGACTTCGCCGACCATCCGGTCCGCCTTCCACCGCCGGTACTCGTCGACCGCCCGGCGCGCCCATTCGGCCGGAGTTCCAACGCAACTGGCATCGGAGAGCACGTAGAACCGTCCGTCCATCCCGCGGGCAGCGGTGACGATCCCGGTCGCATCCGAGGTACGGTTCGCGGTCACGGCGGGATCGACTCCTACCACGATCCGTTCCAGCTCATGCGCAGGAGGCAGCGGGGTGCGGGCGCAGTCGATCACCGCACGGCTCCACAGTGCGCCGGCAAGATCATCGAGCCAGGCTCCGAACTGAAAACGCTGCCGTTGCCGCTCGGAGAGACCGGCCAGCGTCTCCTCGATGTACCCTTCCGGCAGATTGGCGCGGTTGGAATCCGGATTCATCAACATCGAAGCGTAATTTTCAGGATGCGCCAGCGGCAGATTGGTAACCGGATCGCGCTTCTCCACAAAGAGCCGATAACTCCAGTGGGATTTCCCCGCCGGATTGCAGTCAAAATAGGCGCGATTGCGCAATGCGGTCCGCTGGGCCAGCCGGGTCAGAGCGGTATTGACCGCCCCGTAATCGATCTCTGAACACTCGTTGAAATAGATCGTCGCAAATTCACGTCCCAGAATCCGGTCGGCCCGTTCCGCCGAATCGAGTCCCCCCAGCCAGATCTCCGACTGATTCGGCAGCCGAAGGAAGCCGTCACTGCAGTTCTCCCGGAACTTCAGCCCCGGGAAAGCGAGTCGCACCACCTTCGGCAGCGTATCGAGCCGAATCGCCTGCCGTACCCCATTCGCCCGGAAACGCAGGATCGCATGGCGACTGCCCGGAGCCCGCAATGCCCGCACCAGCAGCGCGTAGACGAGAATGAAGGTCTTGCCGGAACGTGATCCGCCGAAAAGCAACACGTAACGGGCGGGACCGCCCAGCAGGGCCAACGCTTCGCATTGAGCTGCGGTCTTGCGGAACTTTCCATCCATCCTCAATGCCGGCTCCAATAGTCCGCATTCCAGGAAAATCCTCCCGGTGCGAGCAGGAAGGTCCGACGGATCCGGGTATGTACCTCGCCGGAATCATCGACAACTTCCGAACTCGATTGCCGGTCCCGCAGAAATGAACCGCTGCAACCGGCGATCGTCGCGGACTCGACCCGGACCGCGATCCACTCAGCAAGGACAGGCATATTGTCAACGGTATCGCCGGGCCGGTAACTCGTCTCCGTAATCTCAAGCGTACGCAATGTACTCTCGGCACAGTTGACCGGAAGCACATTGTTCGTGGAAAACGGACACTGCCCGGAGGCGTTCCAGCCGGCAATCGGAAGCAATCCGCCGCCGGGCGCCCGGCGGTAACCGGCCATCTCGGCGGAAAGATGAAACTCCGCGGTGTCCACCGCGTACTCAAGACGATCCGGTAAATCGGAGTTCTCTTCGATCCGCCGGGTGTACAGACCGGGGTTGGCCCGGTGTTGAAGTTCAAGTTCGATCCGGCATTCGGCGGGCGAACGAACTTCCGGAACGACACGGGTCACAATGCAGCCGGCCTCACTCCAGCTGGAACCATCGGTACCGACCAGACCGTAAAAACCGGCCAGATCCTCCGGACGAACCTGATGTACGGTGTTCCAGATGATCTCGCGGAGGGCAACTCCGCGGCTGCTGAATCCGAAGAACTCCTCACGCCGCACGGCAGAGAGCAGCCGGGTGGAAACCTCACGCGCCGTGAGCGTCACATCAAACCCGATGACGCCATGAGCCTTCGATTCGACCCGGTCGAGGAAGAAGTTCGTGCCACCCCACTCCGCGGCGGTTCCCGGCGCATGGGAGGAAAAGAAACCGTCAGCCTCGGCGGTCCCGACAAACCAGCTCTGTTCGGCGGAGGAAACGCCGTCCTCATCCTTTCCCCGGACCACGCCTCCGAGCGCACAGCAAGAGACTTCGCGGCCGGTTACGGTAAATTCGAAAACCCGCCCGTCGAGATCACGCTCTTCACAACTCTCACAGGAGAACATGCCGCCATCCCACTCGAGCGGCTGACCGGGTTTCGGCATCCCTTCGCGCCCGGCTGCGGAAGTCCGCCAGGTGGCACTGCGGGTGACGCCTCCGTCGCTGTCACGTTTTTCCATGATCTCTCCAACCGGTTCCGGCTCCTCCCCCAGACGGGCGCCGGAGAAGGTGACACGTAGCGATGCAAGTTCTTCCGGAGCAAAGACAATCTCGGTGACAAACCATTGTTCGGACCAGGTGAATGTCCCATCGGCGGCCGGAATCCGGAAGGGATCCCCGACCTTCCCCGCCCAATTCCGGACCGCTTCGGCAAAGGCGCCGGGGGCCTCCGCCGGTTCCTGCCGAAGTTCCCAGCTACTCTCTATTGTGAATCTGCGGTCGTTTCCGATCTTCATCGCCAGATGCGGCGAACAGCGAGCCATCAACATCGATCTTCCCTCCTGCTCTGTTTTTCCCGCGGCCCTTCGCCGCACGAAGCACGACGACGCCGCCAGCAACCGGAACAGTTGTCAACCCGGACCACGGAGGAAATGATTCATTCAGATCAGAACAAGTTACGCTTTTTTTACGTTTTTATCCGGAACCCATGCGGCATTTCGGCGGAGATGCGCTATAATAAAATAAAACAAAGCACAACCCAACCGTCAACCACAGGGAGAAAAACAGAAATGTCTCCGGCAACCTTTTACATTGCCGCCTGTTCGGAGAAACCGGACGGGGGAATCTACCGTTATGAAATGCGGGAATCCGCCGCCCCGGTGCAGACCGGCTTCACCCGTGTACCCAACGCGAACTGGATCACGTTCTCGCCGGATCGCAGATTCGTCTACACCACCTGCATGGTCGATGGAGCCGGCGGGGTCGCTTCCTTCCTGCTGGAGAAAGATGGTTCGCTGACGCCGATCAACACCTGCGCCGCCGGAGGAAAGGCAACCTGTTATGTGATTACCGACCCGGGCGGGAACTTTCTTTATGCCGCGAATTACCTGACCGGAACCTTCGCCGAGTTCCGGCTCGACGACGGCCGTATCGTTGAACGGACGCAGTTGATCAGCCACGCAGGCAACCCCCTCGGCCCCAATTCCAAACGGCAGGAAGGGGCGCATCCCCATTTTACAGGCCTGACTCCGGATGGAAAATTTCTCTGTGTGATCGACCTCGGCATCGACGCGATCAAGGTCTACCCGCTCGATCCGGAGAAGGGCCTCGACGCCGCCGGAGTCATCACATCGGCAATCACACCCGCCGGTTCCGGGCCGCGCCACCTGATCTTCGACCGTTCCGGGAAAATCGCCTATCTGCTGAATGAACTCGGCAGCACGGTGATCTCCATGCGCTATTCCGACGGGCATTTTACTCCGATCCGGATGGTCAGCACACTGCCGGAACTCAACAACAATGAGACGAAGGCCGCCGCCGTCCGTCTCAGCGCGGATGAGAAATACCTGTTCGCCTCCAACCGCGGATTCGATTCGATCGCGGTATTCCGACTCGACGGGCGCGGCGGCATGGAGATTGCCGATCTTGTACTCTCCGGGGGCTCCAGTCCGCGCGACATCAACTTCCTGCCGGGAGGAAAAATGTTCGCGGCCACCAACGAGTTTTCCGATAACGTGGTGTTTTTCGACTGGCGTGGTAACCGATTGATCCCCAACGGCATCATTCTGAAGCTGCCGCGCCCGCTCAACATCGCCTGGTGATCCGAAAATATCCGCGCTCCGGCCGGAACGGGCCGGAGCGCGGATCCACTTCGCTTTCCAACGCGGTCAGCGACCCAGTTTCTTCCAGATCGGCTCGAGATCAACCACTTTTCCGGTGCGGGCCGCCTCGTCAAGGGCGAGAGCGAATACCGCGCTTTCAAGGCCTTCATTGCCGCTGCATTTCGGCAACGCGCCGGTGGTCATGGAGTCATACAGTTCTTTCATGATGTAACTGTCTCCGCCGCCGTGGCCATCACCGGGGATATCGATCTCGGTAACGCCCTCGGCCCCGAGCTGCTTGACGAAGAGCTTTCCGGTGTAAAGGTCAAGCTTCATCGATCCCTCGC
The DNA here is from genome assembly GCA_944389895.1 of uncultured Victivallis sp. GTDB lineage: Bacteria > Verrucomicrobiota > Lentisphaeria > Victivallales > Victivallaceae > Victivallis. Next base: position 63,570 of record CALXOA010000090.1, read on the forward strand.
TGCAGGAGAAATACATCCGCCGCTCGGGAATCGCATTGTGCATCGAAGCGAGGAAGGTCAACCGGATGTTGTTGCGATACTCGGCGATCGACACCGAATTGTCCATCAAGTCGGTGTCATCGTTGAACGGAGAGGGAATCGCGTGAGGATCCCACCAGCCCTGAAAGATTTTCTCGCCGTACTTCCTGCGCAACGATTCGTTGGCAGGAAGGAAGAAATTGCGGCCGCCGAAACCGGCGACCCGGGTCGGCAGCGAACCGCAGAACCAGTTCAGGAGATCGAGATCGTGGCAACATTTTTCGAGAATGTGCGGTCCTGCCAGCCTGGTATGCCGCCTCCAGTTGCACATGATGTAACTGCCGTGGAGCGGCGGAATATTCTCGTTGGCCTCAATCGCGATGATGTAACCGAGGCGACCGGAATCGAGAATCTCCTTGGCCTTGCGATAGAGAGGAGAATAGCGCAGAACAAAACCGGTGGCGAAAAGTTTGCCACTCTTCCGGTGCGCCTCGAAAATCTCCTGACAATCCGGGATGGTGGTCGCCAGCGGTTTTTCACTGAATACATTTTTCCCGGCCCGGAAGGCGGCGAGGATGTGTTCCTTATGGAAAGCGTTGGGGGAGAAAATCATCACCCATTCGACACCCGGGGTGTTGATCGCCTCTTCATAACCGGAGCACGGTTGAGTCACTCCTCTGGAGTGCCAGAGATCAATCGAACCTTCGAGTACTTCGCGGTCCGGGTCGTACGCGGAAAGCAAAGTCACTCCATTGTTGGAATCACGCAGAAGATTGCCGACCACGCAGCGACTGCGATTACCGGCGCCGATCACGGCGATTCCGATCGTCTTTTTCTTTTCCGTCATGAAATACCTCCTGATGATATGGGAGTGTTGGTTTGACAAAAATCTGCCGTCAGATGTATATTATACCCCGATAACACAAAACGGAAATGGATAAAAGCCGCATGGGTGATGACAAAATACGCTACGACCGGAACGATGCTGAAATCAACGTCCATCGACTGGTCGGTAAAATGCCGGAGCTGCCCCGGCGGTATGGTCTCTGGATCATCAATGCCGCCGGCGCCGGCCGGTCGCCGAAAGGCAGCTTCGCACATTGTCCGCAGCGACGGTTTGAGTTCTATTCCCTTTCGCACCTGATCGAGGGGGGGGGGAAGCTCTGGTTTCCCGGCGGCCGCGAAGCGGAAGTGCGTCCGGGTCAGGCAATCCTGATCACCCCCGGGACAATCCATCGTTACGGAGGCAGTGAAACGGAACCCTACATAGAGGACTCCATCCGTTTCTGCGGTCCGGTCGCGGATATGATGCAGGCTGCCGGGGTAATCTCCTCAGGACTCTTCCATTTCGGTTCCGTGCGGCGGCTGCTGCCGTTGATCGAACTGATACAGGATCCCTCCAACGATGCCCAGATCAACGCGAACGTCGCCCTGCAGCAACTGCTGGTCGATCTTTACAATGAACAACGGCGGGGAGCCGCCTCGGGGACCCCGATGGAGGAGTTGATCCGGCAGATCAAATCGCGTCCGGATCACTGGTGGACCGTCGGAGAACTGGCGGAGTTCTGCAATCTGAGCACCGATCAGTTGCGACGTAATTTTCTCCGCCATACCGGAATGCGCCCAAAACACTACATCGAGGAGCTCAAACTGCGTCAGGCCGCGGAGTTGCTGATTTCGACAACGTTGCCCGTCGGAGAAGTGGCAGCGCGTTTCGGCTACCTGGATCCCTACCATTTCAGCCGCCGCTTCAAAGCATTCTCCGGAATGGCTCCAGAGCGCTATCGCAATGAATCCCCGGGAGCGATACGCCGGAAAAAACCGGAAGAAAGCTTGACTTTCCCAAGATGACCACAACAGCCCGTCATCTGGAAACATTCGCCCGGGATGAGATCCTTCATCCGGAAAATTCATCCTTTCATTTCCGGTTGCCGTGCTCCGCACATTGTCCCGCCTGAGTCAAAACGGGCCGGAAGGTGGAGAAAGAGTCCCCGTGATGCAACCTCCGTAATTCATTTCGAGCGCAAAGAAAAAGGGGTGCGCCAGACTCACGGAACTCCATGAAAAAGTTTTTTTTTCAGACACACGACTTGCTTTTTTACAAATTCCGTACCATAATATAAAGAGTAACAAGTAATCCTGCATGGAGAAAAAATGATGATGAAACGTATTAAGTGCTTTACCCTTATCGAGTTGCTGGTCGTGATCGCGATCATCGCCATCTTGGCGGCCATGCTGCTTCCCGCATTGAATCAGGCGCGGCAGACCGCGAAGAAAATCAAGTGCACCGGTATTCTGAAACAGTACGGCACCGCCGCGATGCTCTATTCGAACAGTTACGATGACTTCATGGTTCCCGGAAACCCCGGAGCGAAAGGGGTCACCTGGTACCGCAATCTGGCGTATATCACAATGCTCGGCAGCGGTTATGATTCCAGTAACAATCCCGGGGATCTCGCCAATAACAAAACCTCCGGCCACACCGGGGCCGGTATGATCTGCCCGGATGCCATCTCAGCCTCCTCTCCGAGCTATATCAGCAATGGAATGCCGAACATCCAACGCAGTTACGGAGTCACGGCGGAAGATTTTCCGGAGGATCCCTGGTCCCGGGGAGACAAAATCTATGCTTATAAGCTCACCCGGGTCCAGCAGCCCTCGAAGCGGATGGCATTCGTCGACGGTTGCGACTGGGCGCTGTTCTACAGCAAAACAGATCCCTCTGCTTACCGCCTGGCAGGAGAAAACGGAACCGATACCAACTATGTTGCCTACCGCCACGGTGGATTGAATCAGTTGAATGCCGCACTGTTCGACGGGCATGTCGAGACAATGGCATCTACCGAAGTGCGCAAGGAGCGGCGCTGGAAAAAGTTCTACGACGCCTATACCGAATGACATATTCTTCCCGGTGTGGAATACAGTCCGTCTGCACCATGGGTCGCACAGATGTTCTCCCCTTTTTTGAGGGGAGAATATTTTTTACCCGGTTGCGAACTTGAAAACAGCTGCCAAAAGGGTTATATTATCGACATGATCTGTTTTGAGAATACCTGTATGGATTCACGAATAAAAACATGTCGTTTACAACCCGGGAAAGTCTGCTCAACAAGATTCAGGATGGCGATCAGGCCTCCTGGGAAGAGTTTTATCTCCTTTATCGGCCGATGGCTTTTCGCCACGGCCGCCGGCTGGGGCTCTCCCGCGAGGAGTGCGACGAACTTTTTCAGCAGGTGATGGTTCAGTTCTTCAAGAGTATCGGAACCTTTCACTACCAGCCTGAGCTCGGCCGGTTCCGCAACTACCTGATCCGGGCTCTCCGCCACGCGGCAAGCCGGTTGCTTGAACACCGGCAACCGGTTGAAATGCTTCCGGAAACCCTCTCCGCCGTGAACGAAGGGGGGCTCCTGAATGAAATTGATCGGAAAATCCTCGCTGACTGGCGAGGAGCATTGTTCAACCAGGCATTGGCTGAACTCAAGAAACAAGTCGAGCAACAGACTTTCGAAGCATTCTGTTTCTACGGTCTGCAGCGGAGGGAGGTCGGGGAGGTCGCAGACTACCTCCAGATGAAGCCCGGCAGCGTCTACACCGCAAAATCCCGCTGTGTGGCGATGCTCAGAAATATTATCGGGGAACTTCAGAAATCCGATCCGGAGTTCAAATTATGAGACATTGCACGGAAGAAGAACTTGAGAAATGCCTCAACCGCAGCCGGGGGCGTTTTTGTCCGACCGTTTTCCTGAGACGCCTCCATTTGCGCAACTGCCCGGAATGCCGGAGCCGGTTCCGGCATCTTGTGGAAGATGATCGCTTCCTCGCGGATTTCGTCCGGGAACTGGACGAATATCGCCGGCGGCTCGGGGAGTTCAGCGACAGTGCCGGGGAACCGGAGCGGAAACCAGGACGGGACTGGAAGTGAATCAGACTTTTCCGCGACGTTTCGGTGATTATCAGTTGCTGTTCTCCTGCGGCAGCGGTGCATTCGGAGAGGTCTTTGTCGCCGAAGATCTTACAGGGATGCGTTTCGCCCTCAAAACTCTGCCGAAATCCCCTGCGGCCGACCGGGAACTCGCCGGCCTGCGTCGTTACCGCTCTCTGGCGCAGGAGCACCCCAACCTGATCCGTATCCACCACATCGGGACGACGGAAACACAACTCTATTACACCATGGATCTGGCCGACAACCTTTCGGAAAACCCGGAAATCTATCTCCCGGATACCCTGGAAAACCGGCTCCGCCGGAACGGACGGCTTCCCCCGGCACAGGTACTTGTACTGAGCAGTCAATTGCTGGCGGGACTGGAATTTCTGACCGGAAACCGGCTCGTCCACCGTGACATCAAGCCCGCGAACATCATCTTCATCGGAGGGATCGCCAGACTCAGCGACATCGGTCTTGTCTCCGAAATAGAAAAAACGGTGTCGCTGGCCGGAACCGTTGGATTCATCTCGCCGGAACTCCTGACCGGTGCGGGAACGGCCGGTGTCAGTTCCGACATCTACTCCCTCGGAAAAGTCCTCTACTGCGCATTGACCGGACAGCCGCCCCACCGTTATCCGATCGTTCCTCCGGATCTGCCGCTGGCGACCTGCCGGGGTTTCCGACCGATTCTGACCCGGGCATGTAATCCGAATCCCGCGGCACGGTTCGATTCACCGGCCTCGTTCCGTCGGGCGCTGCCAGACCAGCTGCCCGCCGGGGGAAAAGTTTCGCGGTTGATCGATCGGGTGCGGCTCTTTTCCGCCCGGCACCGGAATTGCGGCCGCAAACTCGCCCTCGCAACCGGAATCGTCTGCCTTGTTCTCGTTGTGTCGACGATATTTCTGATGGAACTGCACCATTCCAGAAAACAACTTGCGGAGGCCACGCGGATTCGTGCGCAGGCGAGCGCCGACCGTCTGCTTGCCCGACGTCCGTTGCTGGATCGCGCATTTCAGCTGTATGCGCAGAACGATCGGGAAGAATGGACCCGGGAAATCAACCGTTTTCTGGCGGAATGTTCCGCCGGGCGCTGGAAGAGTGCGGCCGAAATGGCCGACACACTCGACACCCGGTTGGAAAAATTCGCCGAAGCCGAACTCCGGAAGCTGCTGGCATCCTTCGGACCGCCGCCTGCCCGGTTCGAAGAATCATGGTACAATACACGCCTCGCCGCACTCGTCGCCTTTCGGGAAACACCGCTTTTCGACCGGCTGAATGAAGATGCCGGGAAGCAGCTTGCCGGCGCGATCGACCGTTACCGTTCGACGCTGAATCAATTCTGGCGAGGGCCGGTTTCCGGTACGGACTGGGCATTCTTCGAGACACCGGATCTGACTTTCAACTTCGTGCCGCCGGGCGGCTTCGAGATGGGGAAAACGAAGAAATTCACCCGAATCCCCTACCACTTCTGGATTGCCCGTGCCGAAGTGCTCAATTTGACCTGCAGCACGTACGCCGGTCCACCGCCGAGCCTGAATCACGATCCGCTCGCGCCGGTGGAACGAATCGTCTGGAACGATATGCTGGCGCTGAGCCGCACCCTGACCGAGAATGCGCAATCCGCCGGATTGCTGCCGAAAGGCTACATCATCCGCCCGCCGCTGGAAAAGGAGTGGGAATATGCCGCAACCGGCGCCTGGCGTGCGACACCGGAGAAACAACCGACACCTCAGGAACTTGAGGTCTGCGGCTGGTTCAGCACCAACTCCGGGCAGCAGAGCAGCCGTGTTCAACAGAAAGAACCCGATGCACTCGGCCTTTTTGACATGCTCGGCAATGTCTCGGAGATCACGATTCCGGAACAGCCTTTCTTTCCCAACCTGATGGTCGAACGCGGCGGCAGTTTCCGCAATCCGCCGAACGACCATCTCTGGCGTTACGAATGGCTCTGCAACCAGACACTCTACTGGTGCGGATTCCGGCTGGTCGTCGCGCCGGGATCCCCGGAATTTTTCGACCGGTTCTGGTTTTCCGGAGATGCACAACGGCTCCGGGCAGGAGAAAACGAATTCGAACTCTTCGGGGGAAATCTCGGTTGCGTCGATGGAGAAACGGCGGAGAAGATCTGCAAATTACTTGGAGGCCATCCGGCAACGTTATCCGATCCCCGGGTGCGCCGGCAAATCATCGAACAGCAACCGCTGGCCGCATGCTATCCGGTGCTGGTCGGCGGCAGACGCGGAAAAGACGGGGTCTGGCGCTGGTTCGACAACACACCAATCGCGGGACTGGACTGGATCGGGACAAACGATTCGCCTGAACGCTCCTTTCTGTGCTGGGAAAACCGCCGCTTCTCAGCGGTCGGAAAGCGCAAACTCCCACTGTTTCTGTGTGAATGGAACCCCGCAGAACTCGCGCACCGCGGCAGCCGCAGGCTGTGGGAGGAGCCTTCGGAGCTGGAGTTGAAACGTTTCCGCTGCGCCGGCAGAGAGTTCCGTCTGCTCGCCGTTCCCGGCCGCTGGTATACGCTGCGAAGAATCTGCGAACTTCTCGGCGGACGCCCCGCCGTGCTGGATACACCGGAGTTGAAGCAGCAGCTCCTTGCAGAACTCGCCCGCTTCCCCGGCCGTCGCATCGCCCTCGGCGGCTTCCGGAAATATGATCGCTGGCTTTGGATCAACGACCGGGTTGCAGCAGGAAAGTACGAACCTCTGCGTTCCCCTGGGCCGACGGCACGAAACGACAACTACCTCGGTGTGCTCAATGGCCGGATCGGTTTCGACGACAGTTTCCATGCCGTACTCTGTGAACGGACGGCAACCCCGTGACCACCGGGCACCGAACTTTTCATCTCTTTCCCGGTGACGGCGTTTTACAAAATTATTTCCCGATGCTATATTAGAAGGATGGTGATATTTTCAATTCCGGAACCGGACAGTTACAGGAGATCTCAGCATCGTGAAAGAGATAAAAGTCGGCATCATCGGATTCGGCACCGTGGGCGCAGGTGTCGCTGCAAATATTCTGGCCAACAGTGACGTAATCGCCAAACGCGCCGGCGTGAAGCTCACTCTTGCCCGCATCGCCGATCTGGACATCAACACCGATCGGGGCGTGGCGGTTCCACCCGGGGTGTTGACCACGGATGCAGCCGTCGCAATCAACGAGTCCGATATCGTGGTGGAGCTGGTCGGCGGAACCACGGTCGCCAAGAAGTTCATCCTCGACGCCGTCAAGGCGGGCAAACCGGTCGTAACCGCCAACAAGGCGTTGCTCGCGCTGCACGGTGAGGAAATTTTCGCTGCGGCGGAGGCTGCCGGAGTCGATGTCTACTACGAGGCGAGCGTGGCCGGTGGCATCCCGATCATCAAGGCGCTGCGCGAAGGACTCGTTTCGAACCGGATCAACCGTATCTACGGCATCATGAACGGAACCTGCAACTACATCCTGACCCGGATGGAAAACGAGGGAGCCGATTTCGACACCGTGCTTGCCGACGCCCAGAAGCTCGGTTATGCCGAGGCCAATCCGTCTCTCGACATCGACGGCTTCGACACCGCACACAAAACCGCAATTCTCGCCGCCCTCGCCTATGGGAAATGGTTCGGTCTCGATCCGATTCACGTCGAAGGCATCCGCGGCCTTGAGCTGACCGATCTGCGCTACGCCGATGAACTCGGTTACCGGATCAAATTGCTGGCGATCATCAAATCGGTCGCCAACGCCGTGGAAATGCGGGTTCACCCGACGCTGATCCCCAAAACAACGCTGCTGGCGAACATCTCCGATGTGTTCAACGGTGTCATGGTCGAAGGCGATACCGTCGGCCAGACACTCTTCTACGGGCGCGGAGCCGGTCGCAGCGCCACGGCAAGCGCGGTGGTCGCAGACATCACCGATGTTGCGGTCAACCTTGCAGTCGGTTCGGTACGCAGGATTCCGGCTTTCCGTTCCGGTGCCCTGTATGAACAGGTACGCAGGATGGAGGATGTCTCCAGCCGTTACTATCTCCGGCTGCAGGTCAAGGATTGTCCGGGTGTGATCGCGTCGATCACCCAGATTCTGGCCGACAAATCGATCAGTATCTCAAGTCTGATTCAGCATGAGCGGCGTGCCGAAGACGGTACGGTTCCGCTGGTGATCCTGACCCACCAGGCGGTGGAGAAGGAGATCCGCGCCGCACTGGCGGAACTCGACCTGCTTTCAATCAATCGGGAGCCGGTCAAGTTGATGCGTATTGAGGACATTTAAAATCAGGAAACATTCCGATGGGAATCCACACCGTAGAAAAGATCGGCGGCACCAGCATGAGCCGTTTCGGCGAGCTGATGCGCAACATTCTGATCGGTGACCGCAAGGGTCCCGATCTCTACAATCGTGTTTTCGTAGTTTCAGCCTACGGCGGAGTCACGAACCTGTTGCTTGAAAACAAGAAAACCGCAGCACCGGGCATCTATGCGGCATTCGCCGCCGGCGACAACAAGGCATGGCCGGAGAAGCTGGAGGAGACGCGGCAGAAATTGATTGAGTTCAACCGTTCTTTCGCGGAACTCGGCCTCAACCAGACCGCCGCCGACGATTTCGTCAACGAGCGGATGGACGGAGTCAAAAGCTGCCTGCGCAATCTGATGCAGCTGCGCAGCTTCGGCCACTTCCACCGCGAAGATTACCTGCCCGCAGCCCGCGAACTTCTCAGTTCGGTCGGAGAGGCCCACAGTGCATTCAATTCAACGCTGATTCTCAGGGAGCACGGGGTCAATGCGGTTTTCGTCGATCTCTCCGGCTGGAAGGACCAGGATACCGGGACGATGGAGGAGACTATTCTTCATCACATCGCCGGACTCGATTTTTCCCAATGCATGCCGATCGTCACCGGTTACGCCAAATGTGCGGAAGGGGTGATGGCGAAGTTCGATCGTGGTTACAGTGAAATCACCTTCAGCAAGCTCGCCGTGGTCACCGGGGCGCGTGAAGGGGTGATCCACAAGGAGTTTCACCTTTCGACCGGCGATCCGAAACTGATCGGGGAGGACCATGTCAGAACGATCGGGCACACCAATTTCGACATCGCCGACCAGCTGGCGGACATGGCGATGGAGGCGATTCACCCGAAAGCATCCAAGGCGATGGAGCTCAACAACATTCCGATCCGGGTCACCAATGCCTTCGATCCCGGCAGTCCCGGAACGCTGATCAGCCGGAACTACGTCTCTCCGACCCCGCGCGTCGATATGATCTGCGGCAGGCAGGATGTAATCGCGGTTGAAGTGTTCGACCCGGAAATGGTCGGCGAGAGCGGCTACGATTATCAGGTGCTGGCCAGTTTCGCCAGGAACAAGATCAGCTACATCGCCAAAAACACCAATGCGAACACGATCACCCACTATGTGCCGGAGCGTGCAAAGAACCTGAATCGCTGTCTTGAGGAGATCTCCAGAAACTTTCCCGGAGCAGCGGTGACCACCCGCAAGGTGGCCATCATCGGAGTGATCGGCAGCAACATGAAGCTGCCGGGTTTCCTGTCCCGCGCGGCGCGGGCACTGGCGGCTGCGAATATCAATGTGCTGGCGCTGGATCAGTGTATGCGGCAGGTCAACATGCAGTTCATCATCGAGCGCGAAGATTTCAAGGCTGCGCAGATCGCCCTGCACCGGGAGCTGGTGGAAAACGAGAACTGAAAAAAATCGCAGGCGGGGGCCGGAAATCCCGGCTTTCCGGCGGCGGGGAAGCCGCGGCGGTGCGGAGGCGATTCCGACAGCGGCGTGAAAACGCAAATGCGACGGGGGTGAGAGGCCATGACAGTGGGATTCGACAGCGGCTCGATAGCCGGTGCGCTGATTCTGACGACACTGGCCGGAGCGGCCACGGTTGTGGGCGCGGCGGCGGCTTTTTTCACCCGGAGAACCAATACCAGGATGCTCTCGGTGACGCTTGGTTTTTCCGGCGGCGTGATGGTTTATATCTCATTCGTCGAATTGCTCGCCAATGCGAACCGCGAGTTGCGGACCGCCTTCGAGGGTCGCACCGGGGCGATCATCGCGATGGCGGCGTTTTTCGGCGGGATGATTCTCGCCGCGCTGATCGACAAGATGGTGCCGGAAACGGTGAATCCGCACGAAACAAAGAGTGTCGAAGATATGGACCGGCAACACCCGGACTTCACGATGCTCCATCGCGGCGCGGTTCGTTTCGCGACGGCGATTGCGATTCACAAGTTTCCGGAAGGCCTGGCTGTATTTGCAGCCAGTCTGAGCGGGTTGGAGATCGGCATTCCGGTCGCGCTCGCGATGGCGCTGCACAACATCCCCGAGGGGATTGCGGTTTCGGTGCCGGTCTATTATGCGACCGGGCAGCGGAGCAAGGCGTTTCTCTACGCTTCCCTGACCGGACTGGCTGATCCGGCTGGAGCGATTCTCGGTTGTCTGGTGCTGGCGCCGTTCCTAACGGATGTGGTGCTTCATACGATCTATGCGGTGGTCGCTGGAGTCATGGTTTTCGTGACCTTCGACGGGTTGTTGCCGATGGCGCAAAAGTACGGGGAGCCGCACCTGTCGCTCTATGGGCTGGTGGGAGGAATGTTCCTGATGGCATTTGCGCTGGCGGTGATCTGAGAGGATGAAATTTTTTCAACATTTTGCATAAGGTGATACAGATTATGAGAATGAGCAGACTGGTCGGCCGCAGGATCAAGGAAGATCCCAAGGATGCGAAGACCGCGAGCCACAGGTTTCTGATCCGCGGCGGTTATGTCCGTCCGGTATCGGCGGGCATCTACTCCCTGCTCCCGATCGGAGAGCGGATCGTCAGAAAAATCGAGAACATCATCCGCGAGGAGATGAACCGGATCGACGGGCAGGAGGTGCTGATGCCGGTCGTATTGCCGGCTGAGCTCTGGCAGGAATCCGGCCGGTATGAGTCGGTGGGAGCCGAACTGCTCCGATTCAGGGATCGCAACGACAAGCCGATGCTGCTGGCAATGACCCATGAGGAAGCGATCGTACATCTGGCACGCACCGAACTCAACAGCTATAAACAGCTGCCGGTGATGCTCTATCAGATTCAGACCAAATACCGCGATGAGGCCCGACCGCGTGCCGGGCTGATCCGGGTTCGCGAGTTTACGATGAAGGACGCCTACAGTTTCCATACCGATCAGGCGGATCTGGAACAGTATTATTTTCGCTGCCATGAGGCGTATGAGCGGATCTTCCGCCGTCTCGGGATGAAAAACGTACTGTCGATCGAAGCCAATTCCGGCATGATGGGCGGCAAGGTGTCGCATGAGTTCATGGCGATCTGCGACTGCGGAGAAGATACCGTGATCACCAACGCGGATTACAGCTACCGTGCCAACCGCGAAATCGCGGTCGCCGCCTGGAAGTTTGAAAAAACCGCGCCGCTGCCGCTCGAAAAAGTTGCCACTCCGAACAGCAAGACGATCGAAGAGGTTGCGAACTACCTCGGGGTCAAACCGGAACAGACCGGGAAAGCGGTGTTTTATCAGGACGCCCGCACCGGGGAGCTCATCTTCGTGCTGATCCGCGGCGATTTTGAAGTCAACGAAGTCAAACTCGCAAACGCAGTCAGAGCCCCGGAGCTCAAGTTCGCCGATGATGCGGCGATTCTCGCAGCGGGAGCGGTCCCCGGTTACGCCAGCCCGCTCGGTATCGACAGCCGGAAGGCGCGGATCGTGGTTGACCGTTCGGCCGCAGAGTCGGGGAATCTGGTGGTCGGTGCGAACGAAGCGGGTTTCCATTACCGGAACTTCAATTTCGACCGCGATCTGGCCGGTGTCGACTGTCTGGTTACCGACATCGCCTGCGTCCGGGAGGGGGATCCCTGCCCATTGACCGGGCAGCCGTTGATCTTTTCGCGCGGAATTGAAGTGGGAAACATCTTCCAGCTCGGAACCAAATACACGGAAGCAATGCACTGCGACTACCTCGATCGCGACGGGAAGAGCCACCCGATGGTGATGGGCTGCTACGGCATCGGGGTCGGCCGGGCAATGGCGGCGGTAATCGAGCAATCCTGTGATGAATATGGTCCGATCTGGCCGATGTCGATCGCACCGTATCAGGTGGAACTCTGCGCATTGAATCCGGAAAAAGGAGGCGTCGGCGAAGCCTGCGAGCGGCTCTATGCGGAACTTCAGGCCGCCGGAATTGAAGTCCTCTACGATGATCGCGGCGAGAAAGCCGGTTCCATGTTCAGCGATGCCGACCTGCTCGGCATTCCGCTGCGGCTGGTGGTGTCGCCCAAGACTCTGGCGGACGGACAGGTGGAGTTCAAGGTGCGGGGCAGCCGTGAGGCGGAACGGATCGCCCTCGAAGAAACGGTCTCCCACACCGCGGCTCGAATTGAAACCGAAATGGAGAAATATCGCTGATTCCGTGTCGAAGGATTTCCGGCCATGCCGGATCGAACAACACAGGGAGCAAGTCACTGATGAATGACGTTTTCGGAAAAAGGATGTGGACATTCCTGATCGCCCTTGCCGCCGGCACGTTGTGCGCGGTGGAGGGGAACCTCGTTCCCACGCTTTCGCAAAACCTCGAGGATCAGTGGGGCCATATTCTCCCGAAGCGGCCACCGCAGCTCTCCACGGTTTCCGCGGTGGTACCCGGCCAACCTTTTTCGGTCAGATTGATTCTCGGGCGCTTCGCCCTCAAGGACGGAGCGGCCGATGTGACGGTGGATCTCGACCAGGTCAATCCGGACGGTACAGTGAAAGCCATCGGACACAATCTCGCGGCGTTCCGGAAAAAGAGCAGTGCCGATGGTGTGTTTCTGGCCGATTTCCTGCTCGAGATCATCATGGAGGAGAAAGATCAGCCCGGGGATTACAAAATCATCGCCCGGCTCCGCGACAACAACGACGGGTCGGAAAAACAACTGGAAGCCCCCTTCCGGCTGGTTGCTCCACCGGCTACTTACCCGGAAGTCGATCTCCGAAAAGACGGCGCGGTTCTGAGCAATTACTACCGTTCACCTCAACCGGAGCAGCTTCCCGGCCTGTTGAAAGCGGTCCTGCGAGAAAGGCCGCTGGAAGATAAGACGCTCTCGCTCTACTACGGACTCGGGCTGCTCTTCCGGTTGAATCCACAGCTGCACGGAGAACTGGTTCGGATTGCGGCAGCTCAGTCAGATCCCGCGGCCCGCCGGGGCGCCGCCGCAGTGGTTCATTTTCTCGACGAAACGGCCCAGGAACAGTTGCGGCCGCAGCTGGATCCCGAAACCATCAAACAGCTGGACAACCTCGAAGGGATACCGTCCGCCCCTCCTCAGAAAATTCGAAATGGGGGGCAGCTCGATCAACTCTGGATGGAATTTTTCGCAACCGGGAAAGTCGAACCGATCCGCCGTCTCGTCAACGAACTTTCGCGGCCCGGCGGAAGTCTGAGCCCGGAAGCATTCAAGGCGAAAAAAGACAAGGGAGAAGCGACGCCGGAGGATCTGGAAAAACTGTTGAATTTTCTGATCACAATGGCTGCGAACTGGTCTCTCGGCTCCAATGCGAAACAGCATCCTCTGGTGGCCTATTACCTCGAAGCGATGCTGGTGCGCAATGAAATCAAAGATCCGCAGGCAGCGGCTCTGGTCAAGGAAATTCTGCGGAAGGCGTCGGTACCACCCGCCGCCCCCCGCCAATAGAAGAGAGGAGTGTACTTCATATGTGGAATTATACGGATAAGGTCATGGACCATTTTCTCCACCCGCGCAACGTCGGGGAGATCGAAAATCCGGACGGCGTCGGAGAGGTCGGCAACGCGGCCTGCGGTGACGCCCTCAGGCTGACATTCAAACTGGACAAGGACGGGCGGATCGCCGACGTCAAGTTCAAGACCTTCGGCTGTGCTTCGGCGATCGCATCGAGCTCGGCCCTGACCGAATTGATCAAGGGGAAAACCCTGGAAGAGGCGGCACAGGTCACCAACCAGGATATCGCTGAACTGCTCGGAGGCCTGCCGGAAGAGAAAATGCACTGTTCCGTGATGGGGATGGAGGCGCTTCAGGCCGCCATCTGCCATTACCGCGGCGAGAAGAGCCCGTTTGAAAAGGATGAGGATCACGAGGGGCGGATCGTCTGCAAGTGTTTCGGCGTAACCGATGTCAAGATCCTCAAGGTCGCAAAGGAGAACAAACTGCACAAGGCCGAGGAGGTCACGCATTACTGCAAGGCGGGCGGTGCGTGCGGTGCCTGTCTTGACGATATTCAGCAGCTCCTCGATGATATGTGGAAACTGGAGAACGCCAAAAAATGATGAGCTTCGATGAATTGCGACAGGCGGAGGGAGAGCTCCGCTCCCGGTTCGACCATCTCGGGGAGTTCCTGAGCATCGACGCCCGCAAGGCGGAGATGACGGAACTTGAAGAAAAGATGGCCGCTCCGGATTTCTGGGATAACAAGGAGTCCGCTCAGAATACGGTCGCCGCGCTTTCCGCCTGCCGGAATTTGATCGAACCGTACCGTAAACTCCAGAGCGATCTGGAGGATTACACCGTTTCGCTCGAGCTGGCCGCCGAGGATGCGGATTTTCTCGGAGAGACTGAAATCGCCTATCGGCGGCTTCTGAAAGCGCTCGACAAACTGGAAGTGATGAGCTTTCTCTCCGGGAAGTTCGACCGCAACAATCTTTACTTCTCCATCCACGCCGGCGCAGGCGGTACCGAGTCGTGTGACTGGGCGAACATGCTGCTGCGCATGTATCGCCGTTATTTCGAACGGCGCGGCTGGAAGGATGAAGTGATCGATCTGCAGCCGGGCGAGGAAGCCGGAATCAAGAGCGTCACGCTCCGGGTGATCGGGGAATTTGCCTACGGTTACATGAAAGGCGAAAAGGGGGTCCATCGGCTGGTTCGGATCTCCCCCTTCGACAGCAATGCCAGGCGGCATACCAGCTTCTGTTCCGTGGATGTGTTTCCGGAACTCGATGATGATATCGAGATCGAGATTGACGAAACGCAGTTGCGGATCGACACCTACCGCTCCAGCGGCGCCGGCGGTCAGCATGTGAACACCACGGATTCGGCGATCCGGATCACCCACCTCCCCACCGGCATCGTGGTATGCTGCCAGAACGAGCGTTCGCAGCACAAGAACCGGGCAACCGCAATGAAGATGCTGAAGGCGAAACTCTACGAATACGAAGAGGAAAAGCGGCGCAACGAAGCCGATGCAATCCGCGGGGAAAAGGCGGAGAACGGCTGGGGCAGTCAGATCCGCAGCTATGTGCTTCAGCCCTACCAGATGGTCAAGGATCTCCGTACCGAGGTGGAAACCAGCGATACCGCGGGAGTGCTCGACGGCGATATCGATCAGTTCATCGAAGCATTTCTGAAAGCTGCGAAGTAGGCCATGGAGGCGTTTGCAAGCTCGATCAGAACCGCGGTGAAGCCGGGAGAACTCCTCTTCGGCTTCATCACCGATGTCCATTGTGAAGCCGGTCCGGACCGGACCGGTTACGGTGCCACCTCATATGATCATCTGCTTGACTTCGCTCGTCGCGGCAGAGAGTGTGGTGCCGAGTTTCTGGTCAGCGGCGGAGATCTCGTCAACGGGAACCGCCCTAAACCGCAGACGCTCCGCGAACTTCACGCAGCCGGAGAAGCGCTCCGTTCCACCGGATTACCGGTGTATCTGATCATCGGCAACCACGACGACAACACTTATTTCTGCAAGGCGGCACCGAGCAGCGCAGCGGATGGGCTTTCCGGTGCCGAATGGGAAAAACATGCCTATGACGGTTGTTATCCGGCCGGATTCGTCCGGGCGGCGGAGACGAGCAATACCGGTTTCTTCGATCTGCCGAAACACAGGATCCGGGTCCTGATTCTGAACAATGTCGATCTGCCTTTCGTGCCGCAGCCGGACGGGTCACTCAAATATTACACGATCAACGATCACGCCTTTTCCGGAGCACAGCTCCGATTTGTTGCGGAACGGGCACTCGATTTCACCGGGCTGCCGGACTCCAGGGAATGGGCGCTTCTGGTGATGAGCCATATGAGCCTGGGGTTCCTGCCCAACGGCATGGTGATGCAGAAGATCCTGAATGCGTTCCAGCAGGGAGGCGCCTATGCTTCGTCTCCGGCCGATGTCGAGTTGTGCTCCTCCGGAAGCGGAGAGTCGCAGAACAGCTTTCCCGCTTCCGCCGATCCGGCTGACCTTGTACATGATGTTTCATGTGATTTCACACGGCAGGGCCCTCGGGAGATCATCGCCCACGTCTATGGCCACGAACATCTCGATGAGGTCCGCCATGGTCGTGGATTCATTGAACTGTCTCTGCTGAACTCCCTCTGTTACCAAAATCACCCTTTCTCCCCGGAACGCCGGCTCGACACGGCAAGCGAAGATGCACAAAATTTCCTGGTGATCGACCGCGGAACCCGGAAAATCCGGGTATTCCGCTATGGTGCGGGAAAGAGTTTCGAAATTGACTTTTCCAACGCTTCGTTCGAAGCGTGAACATTTCTCATGCCCGGGCGAGCCGCCGGCAGCAGCGCCGTGCCGCGTCGAGCACTTCGTTCTCCCCGTCGATCCGGCCGTGCTCCATCAGAACGCGACCGGCACAGATCACGGTGTCGATACAGCTTGAATCGGCGGAATAGACGAGATTCGCCTCCAGATGGTAGTCTCCAATCATTCTGGGGTGATTGAGTTCGACCAGCATCGCATCGGCAGGTTTGCCTTCGGCAATCACGCCGGAATCGATCCCATAGGCTTCAGCTCCGCCGCGCGTCGCCGCGGCAAAGAGGTCCGACGCCTTTCCGGCAGTCGGCAGATTCGACTCGATCTTGGCAGACAAAGCGGCGAATTTCACCTCCTCGAGCATCGAAAGATTGTTATTCGACGAGGCGCCGTCCGTGCCGATGGCGATCCGGCAACCGCCGCGCTCGACCGCATCGTGGTAACGGAAGCGACCGGAACAGAGCTTCATGTTGGAACACGGCATATGTGCGATCACCGCCCGGCGTTCCTGGATCAGTTCAATATCTCCATCGGTGAGATGCACACAGTGAGCGAGAACCGTCCGGGGCCCCAGAATGCCGAGGGAATCCAGATAGGCGATCGGAGTCATTCCCCCGTGCGCCGCCCGGCACTCCTCCACTTCGCGGGCGGTCTCGGACACATGAATGTGAATGGGCAGGTTGTTCTGTGCCGCCTCCTCCGCCACATCGCGCAGCACGGGTTCGGCAACCGTATAGATCGCATGAGGTGCATAGGTGACCAGTATTCGATCCGAAAGGGAGTCGCGCCGCGCCAGAAGTTCGCGGTTGGCGTGTTCATTCCGCTCGAGCAGTTTTCCGTCGGCGCAGATGAACAGCAGCCCGACCGCCGCCCGGATTCCGGTATCCTCCACCGCCCGGATCACTTCGTCATGATGCCAGTACATGTCGGCGAAAAACACGGTTCCGGAGTGGATCATCTCCAGGATCGCCAGCCGGGTTCCCCAATAGACATCCTCCCCGGTCAACTTCGCCTCAATCGGCCAGATGTACTCCTGAAGCCATGTGAAAAGCTCCATATCGTCGGCGTAACCGCGCAGCAGCGTCATCGCGGCATGGACATGGGCATTGAAAAACGGAGCGCACAGCGCAAGGTGGCCGCCACCGTCAATCACCTTCTCCGCCGGAACATCAATCCGGCCGGCAATGGAGCGGAAACACCCGTCCACGATCAACACATCGACATTCTTCCCGCCAAGGACAACGTTCTTCAACAATAATGAGTTCACAACTCCTCCAGTCCGGCCAGTTCACCGGCAATCAACCCGTTTCGTTTCACCGTATCGAGAATGGCCTCCTCCAGTCCGGGGGAAGGCAGATTCAACCCCGGAGCAAGATCACGGGTCAACAGCTCCAACGCCCCCTGATTGTCAAGGGCCATCGTCGGATCGATGTAACGCAACTGCGTCGGTTCCTCCAGAACAAAATTGAGCGGCGCCTTGCCGTTGAGAACACGTGCCGCGGGAATGGCGTCACCATATTCATCCTCCACGCCCATATTGACGATCAAGGCGTTTCCGGCAACGAGTCCGGCCGCATTGAAGTGTCCGACCAGAGCACCCGCACGCCCGGTCGCGCAAACCACACACCACGCCTCCTCCAACACCCTGTCGATTCCGACACGGTCGTCGAGATCGACCATCGCCGCACCATGCGGCGGCGCGACACGCCTGATGTCATCGACCACGGTCAGACGCGCCCCACCCCTGAGCGCATAAAGGGAAATGCCGCGGCCGACCTTTCCACAACCGAAAAGAACGATCGAACGCCCCCGGAAATCCCCATGGCCGAAATGCGCCATCCCGCGCCGGAAGCCGTCCCCAGTCCCCAGTCCGGTCTCGATCACCTTGATCCGACTCTCATCGGCAAGAAAAACCGGCGAACTCGAATCGCGGTAGCGATACATCCCGGAACGGGTCAGTTCGACGTAGCCGCGCCGGGAACGCACATCGGCGTTGACACCGGCGCAATCCATCACCACGTCGAAAGTCTCACGGCGCGCCGCGGCGTCGGCCACCCGGATTCCGAATTGCGGCAACGCCTCCACAACTGCTGGATCACAGGGAATCCCCTCCCCGACCGCGACGGTCAGATCGGCCCCGCCGGACAGCAGCGCCAAATATTTGACCATTGTATTCCGGAACACCGGCGTCGCATCGAAAATCCGCACCCCGGCGAACGGCCGGGTCTCGCGCCATCCGCGACGCTGTTCCTCGAGCGCCGGATACTCCTCCGGCCGATAGAACCCGGCCAGAGCGCGGGCCAGTTGATCCAGTTCCGGCATCTCAACCCTCCTCGGCAAACTCTCTCAATCGATTGCAATCCGGGTAATCTCGAACGCCGTCGCCGGACGCGGATACGAACGCTGTTGATTCATCCCGTTGTAAAGATAAAACTCTCCACGCATCTCCGACAGCGGGAACGCGGGGCCGGTGAACTGAAAGTCCTTCGACAAATCCAGGGCGATCCGCTGCCACGCGCCACCTTTTTTCTCCAGCGTCAACGTCGCCATCCGGAGCGATTTCCAATCCTTCGAAGGGAGTACCAGATCGATCACGCCGGGAGTTTCGACCCGGATCCAGAATGACAACGTCCCGGCCTCCGCAGGGAGTTTTGCGGGTTCCACCGGAGTACTGACCACCGGCACCCCTCCGTCACGACCGGCAGGCAACTTCACCTCGAGCGCCCGCGGCGCGGGAGCCCCCGGAAGGGTTTCAACCTCCCGGAACGACGGAGCATCGCCACCGCGCCAGGCCATTCCCCACCACTTCTTCGGCGGCGTTTCAGTCCCGGAATAAAGCATGTACATACCGGCACCGACCCGTTCTCCGGTAATGGCGGCCAGAACCGGTACCGCGGCCTCACTCTTGACCCAGTCGACCCCGCCGGCATCCCCCCGGATCGCCGACAGGAAATCGATCGATTCAATCTGAACTTCCGGTTTCGGATTGTTCCACTCGGCGACGAAGAAACCAACCTCACCGCCAACCGCATTCTTACGGGTGAATCCTACCTTCGCCTCCGGCAGTTGCCGGCATTGCCACCAGTCACCGATATTGCGGCCGCCCTGCAGCAGGAACTCCGCCTGCGTACCGTCGGCGTAATGAATCACATAACGCCCCGCCTCGGCATCGTTACTCCAGCCGCTGGTGTGCAGGAAGAAAAGCCGGGAAATTCGTTCTCCCACCTTGATCCCCCGAATTGCGGCGGGGAAGGATGGCCGGGCCGAACCGCGCAACACAAGGCAGCCGCGATTTTCATTCTTCGCAGGATCAATCACATGGAATGGAATCCCCGCCGCAGTGATCCGCCCGAGCGGCATTTCACGGAAATCATTCCGCCCCTGATCGAGCCAGCCCCCCTCTCCATCTCCGTCCTTCTCATCGGAGAAGGAACGGTTCGCATAAGGGCCGAGATCAACGAAAACCGCACGAGACTCATTCATCCGGTAGAGCGGCGCGGCGGTTACCGCCGCCGGACGCGCCGTACGCACCTGCGGCTTGTTCACGACATATTCGAGAAGGTTGCGCACATAACGGCTGGCACCGCTGTCCCGGCCCCAGAGGGAAGTTGCGTCAAGCTGACTGGCGAGAACCCGCCCCCTGCCGGCAGTCGCCTCAAAGATACCGGTTCCGATCGACATCCGGTAGAGGAACGGCCCCTTGACCGCCAGAGCGTTGACGCTGTAAGGCGAAATTGCAGTTGTGATCACATTGCCCTCAGGAGCCTCCGGCCACAGATCGAACTGGCTCTGACGCATACCGGCGAACAGCGGATGATCCGGCAGCACCAGATCGACATAAGCATTCGGATCATTCGCGTACTGATAGTTGTCAAACACCGGCAGAGTTCCGGAGTGCTGTTCAAACACCACCAGAATCCCCCCCTTTTCCAGCCAGCGGGAAAATTTCTCCTGATCGTAGACGAGTTTTCCGGTGGCACGGGAGTCCGGCGGAATCAACACCACCTCACACCCATCCGGATCGGCAGACAGCGGCAGTTTCCGGAAAGGAATCTCAAGCGTTTCCAGAATTTTTTCGAGCACCGTGTCGCCATTGCCGACATCGAGCAGAGCGACCCGGCGTCCGGGCTTCAGAGGTTCAGTCAGAATCTCACGGCTCTCCACCGAAACATTGGCGTAATTGCGGCCGATCTCGTTGCGGTCCGCGTCAAACAGGGTGATCCGCAACTGCGCCTCCCCGGGAGTAACCCTTCGCGGGATCTCCAGTTCCACCGGGATGCTGAAGAGTCGCCCGACAGCAAGCGGCGCGGTCGGCACAGTATCGAGCGTCCAGCTCTTTCCGGCCGAATCAACCAGCGAGAACCGGACCTTCCCCGCCCGCAGGTTCTCCGAAGAGTTGTTGACCATGTAGAACTCCCAGTTGTATTCGGTATCGGCGAAAACGTTACGGGGCGGCAACAAACTTCCGGCCAGCCGGAGGCCTCCATAGACTTTCTGGGTCCATCGCGGCGGTTGCGTGAGATTGGTGACGCTGAACCAGGGGGCAAACCCCTGAATGCGCGGCTCCTGCCGAACCAGTTCCAGCAACCTTCCCCCCTGACGATCCATCGCATAGGGAAGCCCCCGCTCCGGATCGAGCAGCGGCGCAAGGCCCACTGCGCCGGAATAACCGATTCCCTCCGGCTGCCCCCAGCTGAATTTTTTCGTCGCATATTTCGCATAGGCATCCACATCGCCCATACGGAACGAAGCGTCGAGACGGTTTCCCCAGCTGTAGCCGACGAACTCCCAGGCAATCAGCGGGATGGCGAGTGTTTTGCCGTCTCCATAGATCTCGGCGCATCCCCGATAGATATGGTCGATGTGCCGGGCAAAGGCGGGCCACGGAAGATCAACCAGCCCGTGATAGGAGTGCAGATCAAGGAAATCGGTATCAAATTTCGTTCTCCCGTAGTGATCCCAGTTCGCCGAACCGGAAAACACCCCGACCGGTCTCTTCTGGACATCGAGGGAGCGTACCAGTTCCACCTGCCGGGAAAGCTGTCGCTGCGTCACCGGATTCGAGGCGTGCTTGACCTCGTTGGCCAGCGACCACATCACCACCGAAGGATGGTTGTAATCCCGCCGGATGAATCGCCGCAGCTCATCGAGATTGTTGGATTCAAACTGTGCCTCGTCGATGTTGGAAGAGGTGAAACTCCAGCTCCATTCATCATAGATCATCATGCCGAGTTCATCCGCAACTTCGTAAACCAGCGGAATTGCCGGCATGTGAGCGGTACGCAGCATCACATATCCCTGTCGCTTGAGGGCGCCGATATACTCTTCGATCAACCGGCGCTCCTCGGCTGGAGTCCGGTCATAACCGCCGTATTTCGTGGAATGGATGTTTTCACCGAAAAGATAGACCGGGCGTCCGTTCAATTCGAACCCGGTACCGGCCGTCCGGAAATCGCGGACCCCGAACCGGACGCACTCTGCGGCAACCACCTCGCCCTCCCGCTGGCTGTCGTTCAGGACCGCAGTCAAAAAATAGAGTTGCGGCCGTTCCGGCGACCAGAGCACGGGCGAATCGAGCTTCATCACCAGCGATCCGGAATTGAGGCCCGGCTTCAGGTTCAGTGCACCGAATTCCGCGGTTGAGTTGACCATGTTGGCTTTTTCGCGGAGAGCGTCGGTAACGGCACACTCCAGCGACAGGCGTTTGACGGCACTGAAATGATTCTCTATCTCGTAATCGATCCGGATCGACTGCTCGCTCAGAAGCGGGGTTACCCGCAACGCCTCAAAACGGATCTGCGGTTCGATCGACAGAGAGACAGGCTGCCACAATCCCCCCTTGACGTTCTCATACCACCACTTCGCGCCGTAGGTACGGGTGATCTTGATATCGGAACCGGGGGGCGGCCCGAAATCCGAATCGACCCGAAGTGCAATTGTATTCCTCCCCGGCTTTACGAAGTCGGTGATATCAAAGGAAACCGGCACGAAATCCCCGTGTGACGCCCCTGCCGCCCGGCCGTTGACATACAATTTCCCGGAATAGCCGATCACTCCGAAATTCAACCGGATACGATGGAGATCGAGCTCCTCCGGAGCCAGTTCAAACGTCCGTCGATACCACCCCTTGACGAACGGCTCTTTTTCCCTGTAGAACTTCTGATAGCTGTAACGCGGGTCGTTGTACCAGTTGAGCGGTACCTTGATGGACTCCCACTTCGAGTCGTCAAAACTTTCCCGGTCAAATCCCTGATCGAGATCGGCTTCCAGCCCAAACGGGCGGTCTGAACAGACAAGCCCGGAGAACTTCCACATCCCGTCGAGCGATCGAACTGTCCTGCTTTCCGTCGGACGGACCACCCGCTCTCGAAAAGTTGCGGCAACCTCTTCCGGCTGTATGAAGGACATTCCCGGCAGCGGCTTCAATGCCGGGATATAGGGTGCCAGTTCGGCCGCCGGAAGCGCGGCGGCAGCCAACAGCAAAGCAGCGCACCATCTGCCAATCTGAATATGAACCATAGATTCCTCCGAAATATTCTCCCCCCGTTCTTCCATCCGATGTCGGATTTTGAGAATATACACCCTTTTCCCGGCGGAACCAAGTCGGAAAAAGAGAAAGAAGTAAACAAATTCCGGAAAAAAAGAGAAAGAAAAGCGGCGTCCCACCCAGGTGAAACGCCGCACATTTCCTGAAAAAGACAGCGGGTCACTGCATCGACTGGAATCCCCGCTGCGGCCTCTCGTAGCGCAGGATGAAGGCGCGGTTCTCACTCCAGTCATTCACCCGGATATTGCCGTTGTCACTGACGAAGGAGTAGTTGAAACTCCACTTTTTCGCAGTCTGCTTATCCATATCGAACTGGAACTCGCCGTTTTCGGCAATGCTGTAATTACCCGCCCAGGTCCAGTAAGAGTCCGGCCCGCTCACCCGTTTCGGAGCACGGATGTTCAGAAAAATCAGGTCGCCGTAGGTGATCGCGTAATCGCCCGCACCGGAATTATCCTGCAACTGATAACGACCGCTGGGCATCACGACGGTGGTACAGCCGGCGAGAAACAGCAGAACGAGAGAGACGGCAGACGCCAACGTTTTTTTCATGGTACAATCCTTCATCTTCAGTCATGGTTTCAGTGTTGTATAAAAATAGTGCGGAAGGATTTTTTTGTCAACCTCCATCACCGGGATTTCTCCGGATTCTCTCAGGCGGCAGGGAAAAAAAAGAGAAAAACACTTCCGGCTGTATTGAAAATATCCCGTTCCCCATCTATAGTGAAACGCAGCGTGTGAAGCAAAAAACGATAACACCTCTCTCCGCGATATGCGGAAAAGCCGCACAAGGCGCCGCAGGAGAGATGGTACCGGAAAGAATCCGGCCTTCCGGCGGAAACGCAGTCGAAGAGGAGACGAAAGTTTCCGATGCCGAAGGGGTGTTCTGCAATCGATGAAATCCGACTCGGAGATTCACCGGAGGAGCGGAACAACTTTCCGGAAAAACACAGGAGAAAACGTATGATTGGACAATTCGCCCGTCTGGCCGCCGTGTTGTTCGGCGCCGTCTGCACCACCCTTCCCGCCGGCGAGCTGCCGGAGCCCTTGCCGCTCAAATTCGAAGATTCAAAGTGGCAGCTCGGCAAATATGCCTCCATCAAGGACGGGATTTTGACCGTCGAGGTCCCGGACACGCCGGAGAAGGACGGGCAGAATTTCGCCACCTACCCGCTCGACCTCACCCCGCTGCGCAACCAGTCCATCAGCGTCACGGTCAACACGAAAGGAACCGATATTTCGATTCCGGCACAGAACTGGAACGGCGGCAAGGTGATGCTTTACTACCGCGATGAAAACGGTATGGATCACTGGCATCACCCCACCCGGCTCACCGGTTCATTCGACTGGCGCGATTTCGGGTTCTCCGCACCGATCACCGCTGGAGCGACCAAAGGGCTGTTGCACCTCGGGCTGCAGCAGAGTTCGGGCAAAATAGAGTTCAAACTTGACTCCATCAAAGCTTACACGCTGTTTCCGCGGGTGAATGAAGACTACAAAATCACCTATCCGGATCGAATCCGCAACACCGCTCCAATGCGTGGAGTGATGTCGCCCCACAGCTTCACGGAAGATGACTTCAAGACGTTGAAAGAGTGGAATGTGAACCTTGTACGCGCTCAGATCACCCGTGACTGGGGAAAGGCGGGAACCGATCGCGACCTCGCGGAATATGACAAGTGGCTCAACGGAAAACTTGACCACCTTGAAGAAGCGCTCAAGCTCGCGGAAAAATATGGCGTCAAAATGGTCATCGATCTGCACTCGCCCCCGGGGGGCCGGAGCACCGAGCGCGACATGAACATGTTTTACGAAAAGGAATATGCCGACCACTTCGTCGAATGCTGGAAACGGATTGCACAGCGTTTCAAGGGGAATCCCGCCGTGTGGGCCTACGATCTGGTCAACGAACCGGTTCAGAACCGTCCGGCGAAATACGACTACTGGAATCTGCCGCGGATGGCCGCCGAGGCGGCTCGTGAAATCGACCCGGCTACTCCGATAATCATCGAGTCAAACGAGTGGGATGCTCCCGCCTCCTACAGTTATCTCTCTCCGCTGGCCATGGACAATGTGATCTATCAGGTTCACATGTACGCGCCCGGTACGTTCACTCATCAGGGAGTGAACAACACGTTCGGAGAACAAGGCAAGGGAGCCGGTGTCACCTATCCGGGCTTCATCGAAGGCAAGCAGTGGAACAAGGAGACGATCCGCCAGACTCTCCAGCCGGTCCGCGATTTCCAGTTGCGGCACAACGCCCGGATCTACGTCGGCGAGTTTTCGGCGATCGCCTGGGCTCCCGGCGCGGCAAAATATCTCGCCGACTGCATCGAAGTTTTCGAGGAGTACGGCTGGGACTGGACCTATCACGCATTCCGGGAATGGAACGGCTGGAGCGTTGAACATGAGGGTGCCGATGCAGGCAGTCTCAAACCCTCCGCCGACAACGACCGCAAACAGACGCTGCTGAAGGCGTTTCAGAAGAACAGCCGGTAATGTCCTGTCGTTCCGCCCGGCGATGTGCCGGGCGGGAATTTTCCCTTTCACCCCCCAAGCAAGGAGAAGAAATTGTCAAAGACTAACATGTTCACCTGTCTGGCTGCTCTGACAGCCGCGGTGTTGCTGGGGAGCGGCTGTGCCGGAGTTCCCCGCACGCTTACGCCGATCGCCGGAGCGCCCGAATTTTCGAAGCTCGACTGGAGAGGCAGTGATGAATTTTGTCGCAGGGAGATCCGCGACGGAAGAACCTTTTTCATCGTCGACGTTCCGGCCGGCCGGGCTCCGGGCGAGCACTGGTTCAGCGCGAAATTCGATCCGGCGCCGTTCCGCGGCAAGACTGTCACGCTGCTGATCCGCTATCGGACGAAGGGAATCACCGCCCCGCCGAAGGCCTACCTCGGCAGCAAATTCATGTTCAGCTATCACAACGGGCCTGGGAATGAAAAATACTGGCCGGATGCCGGTCTGCCGGAAGGAACCAACGACTGGAGCATCGGCGCGATCATTGAAACGGTCCCGTTGAATGCAACAGACGCGGAAATCATGCTCGGCATGCAGGATGTCTCCGGGTATATCGAATTTGATTTCGACACGCTCGAAGTCGGTACCGTATTCAGTCCTGACGATCGGATCAACCTCGATTACAAGGTCAAATATCCGGATGAGATCAAAAACCACCGCCGCCAGCGCGGCGTGATGTCCCCCGGCGGCCCGATCACCGAGGAGATGCTTCAGACGCTCCACTCCTGGAATGCGAATCTGATCCGCGCCCAGATCGTCCGCAACTGGGGTCAGATCGGCACCGAAACCGACCTGGTCGAATACAATCAGTGGCTCG
>CALXOA010000091.1 GCA_944389895.1 uncultured Victivallis sp.
GGTTCGCGCTCGGTGGTCGGCGGCACTCTGCAGCCGTGGATGTATTTCAACGAAGGCGATTACGACGCGGAGAGTCAGGCAAACTACCTCGCGGGTGTCGTCCGTGCGTTCTCAAGCCGCCCCTGGTGGAAAGGGTTGATGTGGTGGAAGTGGGATGAACAGCAGAAACGCCCCCACTACACCCAGCCGCACGGCGACACCGGATTCACGATCCACGGCAAACCGGCGGCGCAGGTGATGAAGAAATGGTGTGCCGGAGAGGAGTTGTAACCCCATGAAACTCGGCATGATGCTCCCGGTCAAACCGGATATCAAATGGACGCTGGCACGGCAGGTCGGCGTCGATTACGCGATCACCAAGGCGGCGCCGGAACTCTCCGGCCGCCCTGCCCCGTGGGATTTCGATTCTCTGCGCGAAACGTGCGACAACTTCCGGAAAGCCGGATTTCGACTCGCGGCTCTGGAAGGCGACGAGTTCGACATGAGCCGGATCAAACTCGGGCTGCCGGGGCGTGATCTCGACATCGAACACTACCGGATGATGCTCCGGAACATGGGGCGACTTGAGATTCCGCTGCTCTGTTACAACTTCATGGCCGGCGTCGGCTGGTACCGCACCAGAGTGGACCGTCCGGAACGGGGCGGTGCGCTGACCAGCGAATTTGACTCAGCCGCGATGCCGCCGGAGCCGGAACTGAAACTGACCCATGAAGAGTTGTGGAACAATTACGAATATTTCATCCGGGCTGTGATTCCGGCCGCGGAAGAGGCCGGGGTGAAGCTGGGACTGCACCCGGACGATCCGCCGATTCCGCAACTCTGCGGTTATCCGCGCATCTTCATCGATGCGGAAGCGTTCCGCCGCGCAATGCGGATCGCCGACAGCCCGAACTGGGGCATCACCTTCTGCCAGGCGAACTTCCGGGCAATGGGAGAAGACGTTTTTCAGCGGATCGAAGAGTTCGGCAAAGCGGGGAAGATCTTCTTCTTCCACTTCCGCGACATCGAGGGAAACGCGGCCTGTTTTCATGAGACATTCCACGACAACGGCCCCACCGACATGCCGAAACTGCTAGCGACACTGCGCGACGCCGGAGCCGCCAACTGCCTGATCCGCCCCGATCACACGCCGACCCTGGCCGGCGAGGAGAACGCCAATCCCGGCTACGAGATGCAGGGAAACCTCTTCGCAACCGGTTACATCAAAGGCATTCTCGACACCCTCGAAATTCCTTATTAAATCAACCATATGCAACAGGGAGAAAACAATGGCTGAGCAAAAACTTCAGACCGAAGCAGGCATGATGAAACTGGAAGAGCTGATCCGGACCCGGGAACGTATTCCGGAGTGTGAATTTCCGATTCCGGTACGCGAACTCTGCGAACGTTACGAACGACTCTACACCGGTGCAATCAACGATGTGCTGCGCGAACGCTGCCTGCTCGACCAGAACCTGCCCTCGGATATCATGCCGCTGCGCGATGAGATGACCGTCTGCGGAATCGCCTTCACGGTCAAGAGCGCCCCCAATGTGATGATCCGGGGAGAAATGACCTTCCGCGCAAAAATGCTCGACGAAATGAAGCCGGACGGGCTGGTGGTCTGGGACACTTCGGGCGATACCGAGGCCTCTCTCTGGGGTGGTGTGATGACGGCGACCGCCCTGCAGAAGGGCATTCGCGGCGCCGTGATCGCCGGCGGCATCCGCGACACCCGGCAGATTCTCGAACAGAAGTTTCCGGTCTTCTACAAGTACCGCACCAGCAACGGCTCTCTCGGCCGCTGCCTGATCACCCATTATCAGGTTCCGGTCAAGATCGGCAAAGTCACGGTACGCCCCGGCGACGTGATCTTCGGTGACATCGACGGAGTGTTGTGCATCCCGCGGGAGATCGCTTATGAGGTGCTGCTGCGTGCCGAGGCGATCGAGCGGCAGGAAGTGGATATTTTCAAGTGGGTCCGTTCCGGAGAAACGATCGATCAGATCACTCAGAAGGGGGGGTATTTCTGATGGAAAGGCGGAAATCCGATGAATGAGAAAGCCACAGCCGGTCTCTTCGACCTGACCGGGCGAACCGCACTGGTGACCGGTTCCAGCCGCGGCATCGGCCGCGAAATCGCCCTGACACTGGCGCAGGCGGGAGCGACGGTGATTCTGCACGGGACCGCCGACTCTCCGAAACTTCGCGAAGCCGTCGACCAGGCCGCCCGGCTCGGCGGCGGCCACGTGGAATGCGTGACCGCCGACCTGACCAGTCCGGAAGCATGCGCCACCCTGCCCGGACAGTGCGGCAAGCTCGGTCTGACGGTGGATATTCTGGTACTGAACGCATCGGTGCAGAACTATGTCAAAATCGAAACCTTCACCGATGCCGAATTTCGCCGTGAGTTTCAGGTGAACCTCGGTGCAGCCTTTCAATTGATTCAGGCATTCGCACCGGCCATGCGCGAACGCAAATGGGGGCGAATCGTCACAATCGGCAGCATCAATCAGCTGCGTCCTGCGGCGCGGCTGTCGATCTACTCGACAACCAAGGCGGCGCTTGCGAACCTGACCGCCAATCTGGCGAAGAGTTTCGCAGCCGACAATGTCACGGTGAACAATCTGGTTCCCGGAGTGATTCTGACCGACCGCAACGAAGCGGCTCTTCGAGATGATGCCTTGCGCACCACGGTTCTCGGGGAAATTCCGGCCGGGCGTTTCGGGACGACCGACGAACTGGCCGGTGCGGCGCTGCTGCTCTGCAGTGACGCGGGCAGCTACATTACCGGCGCGGAACTGCCGGTCACCGGGGGGATGCATCTGTAGTCCCGGCGGATTCCGCCCCTTCCGGGCCCCGCGGCGGAGAAGAGGCGGATCATTCATCCAGCTCCAGGAGGGGGGAGAACGAACGGCGGCTCTCCCTTCTTCGGAACATTCTCGCTCCGGCGGTCCGCAATCAGCTCCCGCGGGGATGCGCCGAAGTGTTTTTTCAAGGCGTATGAGAGGTGGAAACTGCTGGAATACTCCAATTCCGCGGCGACCTCCTTGAGGGTCAGACCGCGATTGCGCAACAATCCCAGCGCGGTGTGCAGCCGGAGTTCCTCCCAGTACGCCTTTGGAGCCTTGCCGGTCCCCGCGAGAAAACAACGGCGGAAGTGGCGCAGCGACATTCCGCAACGCTGCGCCAGCTGTTCCATCCCGACGGGCCGGTTCAGGCGGTGGTGCATGTATTCCAGCGCCGGCGCCAGTTTTGAAAACGCACCACCGTTTTCCGGGAGCCATCGCCAGAACAGTTCCTGAAACCGGGCAACCACCCGCCGCCGCGTCATCGCTCCCGGGGACTGCAGCTTCCGGATCACTTCCTCGTCCAGTTGCACCCCGGTGGAATCCGCCACCGGGTAAATCCTTCCGGGCTCAAAGGGTTCGACTCCGACTCCCCGGCCGGTCCACCAGCTGAAGACCCACTCATCTTCCCGCGTCCGGTAGCGGAGCAGTTCAAAACTGCGGACCACCAGCAGCGTATCCGCCCCCGGGCGGAGTCTCCGGGTTGTCAGTTCAACCTCCCCTTCCCCCCGATGGGTCCGGATGACGATGAACTCCTGCGATGCGGCGCAATGCCGTACATCATAGGAGGAATCCGCCTCGACCAGCCACGCGGAACTCAATTCAAAATGAAAGAAATTTCCCTGCTCCGCCGATGGCAGGACCGCATAAATCTCTTTCATATCGATATGTCCTTTTTCCGTATGTTTTTCTCTTTGGATCCTGTTGTAATTTATCTGCTCCATCGCTACATTCAAGGGTGGAAAACGAAAATCACGGGAAAGGAAGGGTCATGAGTTTTGCCACGACACCACAACAGGCGGCGGAGAAATTGCGGAACACCTATCGGAAAGTTCCGCGGAGTGGTTTCATCCAGCGGGATTTCGGCCTCTGGATGTGCAGAGAACAGTGGCTGAAAGACGGTCTTCCGCAGGGAAAAAGCGATGAGGAACTCTTCTCCTATGAACCATGCGGGAAATTCAATCTGGGTGGGCTGGGGTGGACGGAACCGGCATTCGTTCCGGAGTTTCCGGAGACGGTACTGGAGGATCGCGGCGAAACCGAAATCGTACAGGACTGTGCCGGCCGCGGAGTTCTCTACTTCAAGGGACGCCGCCAGGGATTCATGCCGGAATATGTATCTCATCCGGTAAGAGACATGCGCTCCTGGCAGGAAGATGTCAAGCCCCGGCTGCAATTCGACACCCCGGCACGTCTCGTACAACGGCAGGCTGAAGCGGAAGCCGCTGAGAAAGCGCAAAAACAGGGGTTGATGGTCTGCCAGAACATCATCGGCGGCTACATGTATCTGCGCAGCCTGATCGGCCCGCAGGAGCTGCTCTACACCTTTTACGACGCCCCGGAACTCATTCACGAGTGCATGAAAAGCTGGCTGGAACTGGCCGATGCGGTCACGGCGCTGCATCAACGGGCCGTGTTCTTCGACGAGGTTTTCTTCGGGGAGGACATCTGTTACAACCATGGACCGCTGATCTCGCCGGAGATGATCCGGGAGTTTCTCTTCCCCTACTATCAGCAACTCCTGAGCAACATCCGTCAACGGCAGCCGGAACACCGGGAACTCTACATCCAGCTCGACACCGACGGCAACTGCCGGAGCGTGATGGATCTCTACATCGAGGGAATCGGCTGCAACATCTTCTCGCCCCTGGAGGTCGCCTCGGGCTCCGACGTGGTCGCCATCGGGAAAGCCTATCCGGATCTGGTGCTCACCGGAGGATTCGACAAGCGGATCCTCGCCGCGGGCCGGACTGCGATCGATCGCGAGGTCGACCGGATCTTCCCGGTCATGTTCCAACGCGGAGGTTACTGGCCCACCTGCGATCACGGAATCCCCGCGGAAGTGGACTGGCGGGACTATCTGCATTTCCGCAAACGCTGTCTGGAATTTGCGTGAGCAGGAAATCACGCTCCGGGGGGAGCGGGAACCGCTTTCAGAATCCGATCCCAGTCACCGACCTGTGCGACAGCCTCCCCGGGCCGGAGCATCAGAAACTCCTCTTCCGGCCACTCCCCGTTGACCAGCATCCGCAACAACCGCAGATCACCGTCCAGTTCCCGGAACTCCCGCCCTTCTTCGTCGGCTCTGGCGCGGCAGCACGCCTTTGCCCCGGCACAGGGAATCTCCGGTATCTCGATGAAGGAGATCGGCATCAATTTCCCGTCGAGTTTCGGGTGCATCGCCTCCCAGATATAGCGGGCGTCATCTTCGCCGTACTGTTCCACCAGCGCAGCATAGCCGTCGCCGAACAACATTTCGCCGTCTGAGAAATAGTAGTCGCCGTGCTCGACAAATCCGATTGAGCCGAAGGGAGAACTCGGCATTCCGGAAAACAGCTCCTCGAACCGTTTCCGGCTCCCGAGCAGGATCCCGCAACAGTCGTGGCTCCGCGGCAGAACCAGCGGTACGCCACGGGCGACCACCCCTTCCGTCGCGGTACCGCAGAGACCGTAGGCAAGCAGAACGGCATCGACTCCGTCGATTGCATCGATCCGCGCCTGCAGCTTCCGGCGCAGTTCACGCGGATGCGCGTGCTCCCCCAGCTCCAGAAATTCGATCTCAAGCGTATGCGGAGAACGGGCGGCGACGTACTCAACCTCATGTTTGAACACGTTGCAGGATATGAGGTGATACGTCATGGCAGCAGCAATCCGTCAATATAGTTGTCCTCAAACTCCGGCAGAAGATTCAACGGCACATCTTCCGGCTCGTCGATCAGCCGTTCCAGTTCCGCCGCCAGACCGGGCTGAAGCGCCAGCCGTGCAGCCCCGCCGAGGCTGGTGTTGCCGACCGCTTCCAGTTCGCACTCCGGCAACATTCCACAGGCTACGGCGTTGCCGAAATCGAGGTAACGGGCAAAGCCTCCGGCGAGAAAGATCTTCTTCACAGGAGTCCGGCAGTGGTCCGAAAGAGTGTGAATCCCCGCCCGGACGGCGGCTTTCGCCTTCAACAACTGCTCGATCTCCCACTCGTGGATCGCAACACCGGGCGCCGCTTCAAAGGAGTCGGCGGGCGGCTGGAGACGGCCGAACTCATTCAATCGCCCCGCCCGGCGCTCCACCGCCAGAAAGTCGATCATGGCCGAACCGCACAGACCGACCGGAGCTCCTCCGCCGATCACGGAACGGGAGTCCCGGCTGAAATAGTGATCGATCGCACCGGGCACCGCCCGGCAGCCGCACTGGATTCCGGCCCCTTCAAAGGCGGGCCCAGCTGCTGCCGCCGTACAGAACAATCCATGTTCCGAACGCAGAATGATCTCACAGTTGGTTCCGATATCCACCAGCATCTCGCCGGGGCGCAGCGGCGTTTCATACAGCCCGGCGGTGAGATCGCCACCGACATAACCCGCAATCGCCGGAACCGTCAGCACCGGAATTTCACCTGCCCGCAACCCGAGTTCCGCCGCGGTCCGCACCGGGAAAATCCGGCATGGCGGCGTAAACGGCATCACGCCGATCGACGTCGGATCGATCCCGTGAAACAGGCAGCTCATCACCGTATTGCCCGCCAGAGCAATTCGCACCACGCCCGCGGCATCGAGCTGATCGAGCAACTCATTGATCGACTCCACGGCGGCAAGGCGCAACGCCTCAAGCCCTCCCGGAGATGTACCGGCATGATTGATCCGGGTAATCACATTGTCGCCGAAGCGGCTCTGCCGGTTGAAACAGGTAGCCTCCCCGACGATTTCCCCGTTGCAGAGTTTGACGGCGGCGATGGTGGTCGTGCCGAGATCGACCGCGATTACACACTCCCGGCTCTCCGGCAACGTCCGCCCGCGCCATGCGGAGGTCACCTGCCCGTGCCGGACTGCGAGAGAACGATCCGGAACATCGACTTCTCCCCGCGCCCCGGTCAGGCGGGTCCGGCAGGCGTTGGCTTCGACCGGCACGGCCACGGCTTTGCCGTCAACCTCCCACTCCCCGGCACAGAGCTTCACGCGACAACGGCCGCAGATGCCGCGACCGCCGCAACGCAGATCCAGAGGATAGCCTGCTGCAGCGAGCTGCTCCGCCAGATTCCGGCCGTCATCCGCCTCAAGAATCAGATGCATCTCAGTATTTCCCCAGTTCCCGTCCCGTCTCCAGGAAATACCGGTAACTTTCATACTCAGTCGATTCGGGAATCGAATGATCCGTGTGAAGAATGAAACCGTTGTTCTGCTTCACGATCGGAATTTTGCTCTCCAGTTCGCGACGGATGCCGTCCAGATCATTGTTCGCAACCGGCCGCACATCCAGACCGCCCATCAGCGCGATCTTCTCGCCGAAGTTCCGGTAGATGCGCAGCAGATCCATTCCCGCCTTGACTTCCATCGCCTGAAGACAGTCGATTCCCGCCTCGATCATGAAAGGCAGAAGCGGCTCGACGAATCCACAGGAGTGCATGATCACCGGTAATCCGAGCGAGTGTGCAAAGTCACAGGTCTTCCGGTGCGCAGGCATGATCAGTTCCCGGTACATCTCCGGTGACATGAAGGGGCGCCCCTTGAACCCCATATCCTCGTAAAACCAGATTCCATCCGGCTTCCCCTCGGCGGCGAACAGCATCTCCATCAGATGAATGGTCAGATCGGCGTAAAGTTCCGACATCTCCAGGATCCACTCCGGATCGAGTCCCATGCCCATCAGCAGATTCTCGTGGCCGCAGATCGGATGAATCGACTCAAAGACATTCACGCCGCTCCACAGGAAGAAACGGCCGGATTCGGCACAGGCGCGACGTGCTGCACGATAGGCCTCGAAGTTGATCCGGTTCGGGGTCGGAGTCAGAAACGGTTTCGCCTTCTCC
Source organism: uncultured Victivallis sp. (assembly GCA_944389895.1). Lineage (GTDB taxonomy): Bacteria > Verrucomicrobiota > Lentisphaeria > Victivallales > Victivallaceae > Victivallis. Next base: position 7,843 of record CALXOA010000091.1, read on the forward strand.
TCCCAGTCGTTCCGGTCCGCGATGGAATAGTGAATATGCTCCGGCGTGGAGTCGTGTGACTTGTAACGCCGGAGCGTGGCACCATTGCCGTCGAGAAAAGTTCTGGTCTCCTCATCCTCGGCGACCAGTTGATCTTCCATCTCCGGATCAATCCGGAGGTTGAAGGCCCAGCATTTGTCGAGATCCAGGTTGAAATGCTCCACCGCATTCGTCCCGGGAGGCAGCTTGCCCTGCTCCTCCCAGTGACGAATCGTATAATTCCAGAACTCCTCGCTGGCAGCGATACGATCGACAGACCGGTGCTTCAACTGCCGGGAGACCCGCTCCCTTCCGCACAACGGCTCCATCGGTGCCTCACGCCGTCTGCAACAGAGAATCGATCAGTTTCACGGCACCGTTGGCATCCTCACTGTAGCCGTCGGCGCCGATTTCGTCGGCATAAGCCTGCGTGACCGGAGCGCCGCCGATCACCACCTTCACACCCTTTCCCTTGAAATGGGCGACGACCTCCTTCATATACGGCATCGTGGTGGTCAGAAGCGAGCTGCAGCCGACCACGGTGGCCCCCTGCCTGACCCCCTCCTCATACTTGGCGATGTCGCAATTCACCCCGAGATCGAT
>CALXOA010000092.1 GCA_944389895.1 uncultured Victivallis sp.
AGGTCCAGTCCCAGCCGTACTCCTCAAAGAGATCGATCACGTCGGCGAGGTACTTCTCCGCTCCCGGCACCCAGCGGGCGCAACTGAATTCGCCGATGTAAATCCGCGCTCCGGAGAGCTCCTGACAACGGCGGATCTCCGCCATCTCCCTGCGAAGAAACTCCTTATCCCACCCTTTCGCCGGATTCGGATATGGTTCAAGTTTCCGTTCGGGATTGAGCTGGTGGGTCAACGCCCCCGGCATATAGAAGTGAGGGCTGAAAATCACATTGACAAACCCCTGTTCCGCGATGAAGTTCAGCATCTCATCGTTCAGCGATTGATCCCACAGAATCACCGGCGTGACCGGATCGATCTGCCGGACCGCCGCCAGAAGCGCCTTGTACTGTTCATGAATCGACGGGCCGCCCGGTTCGACGTCGTAAGGCAGCGGCTCATTCAGCAGATCGTAGGCGAAGAGCGCCGGATGGCCCTTGTAACGGCGAACGGTTTTTTTCCAGAAATCCATCACCTTCTTCCGTCCCTCGGGGTCTCCGATCAGATGCTTGCCGTTGGTGTTGATCGGATGAAGATCGACAATCACCTTGATGTCGTATTTCCGGCAGACGTCGAGCACCCATGCGAGTCGTTCATGCTCGCGGTCGAGAAACTCGGCCAGATAGTTCTGCGACGGCACCCGGTTCGGAAAGATCTGCCAGCGGATCACGTTGACCCCCCAGCTGTCCAGCAGCGCAAATTCACTCTCCTTCATGTTGTACTGTGAAATCGGCGACATCATGCCGCGCAGCGGTTTCCAGTCAACGGTATACTTGAGTTTCGCCACCGGCTTGCGGACGTTCAGACGCCCCGGTTCCTTCGAACCGCAGTAAAACTTCACGTTGCGGAAGGAGATCTTGCCGTAGGAGTTCTGCAGCCCCATCGCAAAGGATGCTTCGCCCGGCTTCTCCGGGCAACTTGCCGCACCGTTGGTTACGCGCCACGGCATGTCGCCCCAGTTATCCTTGCCCGGATTGATCAGGCAGGAGGGATATTCGGTCTTTCCGGTCTCGGCATCGGTGACCGACAACATCCCCTTGGCGCCGAGATAGCTTTTGTCGGGTACGGTGACCCCGGAGAAGGTCGCCTCCATCCGCACCTGAATCGTACGCCCGGTCGCACCGAGTTTCTCCAGATCGAGCGGCACCACAACCCAGGCGGCCTCACGCATCGGTTTGCCTTTGATCTCGGGAACTTCAACGGTCAAAACATCACCTTCGACCCGGGCATAGGGGCACTTCGCGATCAACTCCCGCATCCACGGGGAGTTGAAATCCAGTTCGAGTACCGGCGTCGGTTCCACCCCCGGCGGCGGCTGAATCTCTCCGGCGGCAAAAAGCGGAGTGCTCCCCAGAAACAGGGAAAAGAGAAGTTTGCGCCAATACCTCATATCGATTTTCCTTTCCTTCATTCAAAAGAAGTTCATTCTGAAATTGTCGAAATTCGCGCTGATCTGGAAATAACGCAGCTGTATCCCCTCCACATGACCGTCGAACATCCCGGCATTCAACATCTGTCCATGACGCCAGGCAAGCCTTCCGCTTCCCCGGAGATTTTCGCCGTTGGCGAGATAATCGGTCGTGTTTGCAGTGTAGATCATCCAGTCAAGCGCATCGGCCCAGACCATTGAATCGGCCGGCCGTTTCAGACGGTTCAGACGATACGTCTTGGTGCTGCTCCAGACATCCTGGTAGGTCATTCCATAAGTACCGCTGACACTGCCTTCGCCTTCCTCATCGACGCTCATTCTTCCATACGCAACCGGACAGAGCAATGCGTGCGGCAGCCGGTCGCTCGTACGGCGGATCTTCACTCCGAGATGGTTGCGCCAGTCGAGGTTGTCAAACCACATCACCCCGCTGCCGGGCTCCACCACCGGAACCCAGTAGTCATCGAAATCGGCGGCGTAGAGCTGCCCCGCCGTCAGATACTGCTTGAGCAGTGAAGCACACTGGCTTTTCTTCGCAGACTGCTGAGCTTTGCCCAGTGCCGGCAACAACATGGAAGCGAGAATTGCGATGATCGCAATCACGACGAGAAGCTCGATCAATGTAAAATACCGCATTTTCATTTCTACACTCCTTTCTGGGGGAGGAATCAGGATCATTCTACCGGTACACATGATCCATCCTCACCAGTTTGATTCGACGGACGCCGGTTGTCCTCTGATGTCCCGTATCCCAGTTGATGATCCGGTGGATTACCGTCTCCATAAATTCATCGGGGCAAAACGCCCAGAAGAGCGCTCCACTCCGAAACAACGCCTCGGAATACCATGCCGGCCGGTTACAGCAGATCACCACCGGCAGCACTCCCGCCCGGAAATCCTCACGCACCCCGAGCATGAAAAGCTTGTCAAAATGTTCGTCGTAGGGACAGAACACCGCATCAAAACCGCCGCGGGCCAATGCAGTTTCAACTTCCCCCACCACAGAACGAAACAGCGTGTAATCGCCGCAGAAGCAATGTACCCCGAGATCGAACAACGGCTGCCGCATCACCGTCACATCGTCCAGGCCCTCCTGCAACGCCCGGGTGATCTCGGCGACGCTTCCGTTTTCGGAGGTGTCAAGCAGCACCAGCAGACGACGGCGACCGCGCCGCTTCAACTCCCGGACGATCTCCCGCCCCGCACCGCGATAATCGAACACCACGGCCGGCAGTGCGGAACCGGTCGGTTCATTCTCGATCGCAATCACCGGAATCCTGCCGGCGAGAGCCTCAAAATAGGCAAAGTCCGTCCCGGAGGACGGGGAAAACAATATTCCGCCGACCCGGTGTTTCGCCAGCCATTCGGCCTGCGCGATTTCTCCCGCCGTGGTTCCTCCCGACGCCCGAAACAATCCGATGGCATTCAGCCCCGCGTCGGCAAACGCCTGGTTCAACGCCATATTCAATACCAGAAGGTGGTTGCTGTCTTCCGGATAGGGATGGATGACTCCGAACTTCTGCAATTCCGGCTCTGGTAACTTCCCCTCAATCCAGCGGCAACCGACACTGCGGCTGATCTGGAGCAACGACTCCCTGCGCAGCTGCCGGACCGCACGCTGCACCACCCCGAGGCTGACCCCGTATTCCGCCGCCAGCACCCGGAACGGCGGCAATATCGTTTCACCGTTCCGCCGCCGTTTCTTCAGCATATCGGCCAGCTGCAGATAAGAGGCGTCTGTACTGTATTTGTCGATTTCAGGCAATTCCGAAATCCTTTTTGTATCGTTGAATCCCTGTTCTAATTATACCATAAAAGTCACCCGCCGTCAAGAGCCGGCAGAAAAAAAAGGAGAAAAAAACAGGATCGCCCGTTGCTCCTGAGGACTCCCGGAGCCAACCGAAGCAGCCGGCATTTCCCGGAAAATACAGGCATCCCGGCAACTGTACAGTCGCCGGGATGTCAATCCAGAACGCCCCGGAAGAGCTCTCCGATTCGGAAACCGGAAGCGCCTCCGGTGCACACGGAGGAAGCCCAGCTCCGTCACTCCTTTTTCGCGGAATCGGCAACGGGCTCCCCGCTCCGCGGCTTCTTGCCGTTGCGGGCAAAGCCGGCCAGCAACACCCGTTTGCGCGGGGTGTCGGCGACCATGACCGGCTTGTCTGCAGGACCCTCATGCTCGATGCTCCAGCAGTATGCCTCGCGAAACGCATGGTAGGTCCAGTCCCAGCCGTACTCCTCAAAGAGATCGATCACGTCGGCGAGGTACTTCTCCGCTCCCGGCACCCAGCGGGCGCAACTGAATTCGCCGATGTAAATCCGCG
>CALXOA010000093.1 GCA_944389895.1 uncultured Victivallis sp.
AGGTGGTTCCCGCCGCCGTATCCTTCAGCACCTCATCGAGAAAATCATCGAGAGCCTTCCGTTTCGCCGCCCGAGCGGAATCCAGTGCGCGGCGGAAAAACTCTTTCGCCTCCTCCGGACGGCCTGCCGCTTCACAGAGTTCGCCGCGCAGACAGGCAAACGCCGGGAACAGCCGGCTCGATTCCGGGAGCTCCAGATCCGTCAACGACTTCTCCGCCCCGGCCCGGTCCCCCAGGAAAAAACGGCCACGCCCCTCGGCAATCCGCAATGCGGGATACACCGGGGCCTCCCTCCACAACTCGGCGGAACGGGCGAAGTTCTCCACGCCCCGACGCGCCCACACGAGCGCCTGTTCTTCACGGCCGCGGTGCCGCAGATCGATCGCCCTGCGCAACTCCCGGCTCGCTTCACCGAGAAAAAGCCGCGGCGCCTCCTGCATATACCAGGCACGTGTCGCATCGAGCCGGATCATCTGCGCTGGAGAAGGATTCCCGAAACCGCGCCAGTAGGCAATGCCGGAGAAAAGGACACACAGACCAACCCACAGCACCGGAAGTTTCAATACCCCGATTCCTCCCCGGATCAACGCCCGGCGTCGCCCGACGGCCCGGCACTCCAGGCAGAACAGTTCCGGAAAAGATTCCGAAAAACAACTGAAACAGAGCGGCTTCCCGCAGCGGCGGCAGGCCGCGACGGCAGGTTCCGCGGGATGAATCGAACAGGCGAAGACATTCTCGTGCGCGAGGGATTCATTCAGCACGGCCGCGACGCTCTCTTCGAGCTCCCGTTCAGTGATCTGCGGCATCAGGAACTCACTCCTTGAGCAGAAATCCGGCAAAACCGGAGGGTTCCCGCGATGAACCGCCACGCAGGTAATACGGGGCAACCAGCGCATCACCGCAGATGATCATCGGTCCGGAAAGACCGATCGGATCGCTGCGTTTAAAGTAGTATTTCCCGCTGCGCGCGGAGAGTTGTTCGATCACCGTATCTCCGAGATTGCGTGTATTCAGCACCGCCAGTGCGCCGCGGTTCGCGGTATCCCACAGGATCACGGCCCGACTGCCGCCGATCACCAGTTCTCCGCGAACCTCCGGCTGAGTCCAGAGCTCCTTTCCGGTCGCGGCATCGAGACAGACCAGATAGCGCTTCTCAATGACATTCCGCTTCGGGCGCTTGAGCATTTCGCGCACCAGTACCTCTTCCCTGGCCAGTTTTTCATAGGCGTCAGGCAGTTTCACCTCTTCCTCATTGTCGATCGTCTCCTCGGTAACGCCCTGCAGATAGACACGTTCCGCAGTTGCATCGGCAAACTGAGCCCCCTCCGGCAGCGGCACACGCCATTTCTCGTGCCCCGCTGCCAGATCGATCAGCGCAAGTTCGCGGCCGTCAGAGAAAAAGGCATGATCCGGCTCATCCCCCTGCGGCGTACCGACAAATTCTCCGTCAACCTTCAGATTCCAGCGTTTTCCGCCGTCGGCGAGATTCAGGGAATGGAGCGTCTTTTTCAGCTGAAAAATCAATTGGTCCCCGATCGCGGCGGGCCCCCAGGTAAAATTCCCAGGAGTCGTCAGATGCCAGAGTTCACGGCCGGAAGCAAAATCCGCGACAACCATCTTCCGCATCTGTGAATCCCCGTCGCTTTTCTCCTCCTCGAAGCGGAGCAGATACGCCCCGACGGCCTGTTCATCCGGGGGATACTGATCTTTCGGAAACGTCTTCTCCTGAAGAATCCTGCCGTCGTCCATGGCCAGAACGAACCGCTTGAAGGTCGTCGTCACATCGAACGGGTTTCTGGCTCCGGGTTTCTCTTCCTGCTTCGCGGTCACGACCAGAACAGCGTCGCGTCCCGGTTGAATCCGGACAATCCCATCGTCGAACTCATGTTCCCATTTTTCCGTACCGGGAAATTCGAACTTCAGCAGGCTGTTTTCATGCCCGAAAAGCATTCCTGATTTTCCAAGGGGGAACTTCACTCCGGTAGCGTATTTCCGCAATGCGGGCGTCTCCGAAAGTTTTTCGACATTGCCATCCTCCGCGGTAATCCGGTAGACGCATTCCCCGTTCAAAAAGGTGAGCTTTCCCTCGCTGCTGTCGATGATGTGCAGTTCCCCCATCGGCATTTTCTGTTGCCAGGCCAGTCGGCCGGCGGGATCGAACCAGTACCCCCACGCCCAATATCCCGCCCAGGCGAGCAGCAGCAGCAACGCACCCCGAAATCCCCACTTGACCCCACGCAGCACCTTTGCCGCGACCTCCAGATTGATCTTCTTGCGATCATCATCGACATCGTAAAATGCGAGCGAACGCGAAGGCTTCGGAAGCGAGGTCTCTTCCGAAGCCTCCTCATCCGCCTCATCGACGCCCCTCGACTGTACCGGAGACACGATCGGCACCGCCTTCACCGGTTCATCGGGAGCCGCCGGAGCAACGGACGGCATTGCGGCCGGAGTTTTCGGGGACTTGGGCACCAGTACAGTCGTGCGGGGCAGTTGCACACGCGGCGCCCCGGTGCCTTCCGGAACGGACACGTTGTTTTGTTCCGCCGATTTGAGGACCAGACGGGGCGCTCCGCCGGCAGGCGCAGGTGACGGCGGCGGAGGCGGCACAGTGGATGCACTCCCGGAAGAAGAGGAGACCGCAGGATTTGAAGGCTTCAACACCAGACGGGGCGCTCCGCCGGCAGGTGCGGGAGACGGCGACGGAGGCGGCACGGTGGATGCACTCCCGGAAGAAGAAGAGACCGCAGGAGATGAGAAGAGCACACGCCTGCACTCCAGTCCCGTG
>CALXOA010000094.1 GCA_944389895.1 uncultured Victivallis sp.
TTTTCGAACAGCAAAACCGCTTGCTTTCGACGATCATACAATTCTTTTGAATTGATTTTTCTTGCATCTCGAAGTTCCATACTGGTAATATAGTACGTTTGAATAGATTCTACAAGTATTTTTGTTGCCTATCTATAGAAATAATTAATGCAAATACCTTTGTTATCAATAATGGAAAAAAGGAACTTAAGTTTCAAATCCACAATGGCGCGTTTCGTTTAATGAAATAAAGTAGTTGATCATGCAAAAAGCTAGATGTAAGAACGAAAACCTTTTAAGATAGGCTTCTTATTATTTATAAATACGGAACAAGTGATTCCGGAGAATGATAATCAGGAAAAAGAATTGGAGCAGCCCAAATCAACCGGGGTAGAGTGAGCAGTCCGGACACATTCGGAGTGATACGACAACAAATTCTGCCACAACTCTCGAAAACCGCCCGTGCACCCCGTTCCGCAAGATCGGCTGCGCAGACGTTTTTGTTTTACTGAACACGGAAAAATCCGAAAAGGAACTAGAAAAAATATGCGTATGACGCCGCCGGACAGCTTGTAAAGAGCGGGGAACAGGTGTATCTGTATGGCGGACAACAAACCAAGCGGAGATTGCGAGAATGCATCGATCCCTGCTGTTGTTGCTCGTGCGGTCGAATCTCCGGTGAAGAGGAGGACTCGAAAATGAAACATACGCTGTTTTTTCTTCTGATGTCATGGGTTCTTGTCCCGGCCGCTCCGGGGGCGGATCCGATCCCCTCCCCGCCTGCCGCCCCGGTCTCGAGAACGGTCGACGTTCCGCCCCGCAGACGGCCCGGGCCGGCAAAACCGCTCCGGGTTTTGACCGATTCCGGGAACAATTTCCGTTATGCCCCACACCGTGTGATCGATCCCCGTCCCGTCGCACAACAACTCAGATACGTCTGCCACGAAGCGAAAATTCTGGAGAAAGCGGCGGATGAGCTTTTCAGCCGGGAGGGAAACTTCGCGAACTGGCACCACTTCCGGGAGTGGGGAATTCTTTACGCCAATCTGCCCCGGCTGACCGGTAGGCCGGATGTGGTTCCGACCGAAACGGCGAAGTACGCACTCGCGCTGCTTTGCGACGAACGCTATAAAGAAGCTGAACAGATTCTCCGGAAACTCGCAGAGAAAAATCCCGACGATTACGGTACAATGATTCTGATCGGTGCGTTTTCAGTGAGAAACAAAGAATATTTTCCTTATCTGGAAAAAGCATTTGCCGTCGATCCGACCTGGAGCGTGAACTTCATCGCATGGCAGAGCCAGAATCTTGATCTTTTGCAAAAGCTGCCGGAAGAGTGGGATTTCGTCGGAGCCTTTCTGCCGCTCCTGCTGCAACACCGGGAACAGATCGACTTTGATGCGATCCCTGCCCCGGCGTTGTTGCGACTGAACAAGGCGATCCGGGAAAAATATTTCGGCGAAGAGCGCCTGATCCGGCCGGAATACCGGGATCAGAAAGAGAAGTGGAGTTCCCTTTGCACCATTCTGGTGCAGCACATGGATTGATTCATTGATCTTTTATTTCTGTACGATCCCGCGGAATATCAACTTGAAGCACAACTTTGTAGGTAGCGTCTGATATTTTGTGTACATTTGTTTCTGAGTAATTGCGGGTTGCAGAAGCGACTCTGTTCCGCCCGCGCAAACGATCGGTTGCGCAGGCGGTTTTGTTTTCTGAACACGGGAAAGCCGAAAAGAACGGCACTTCGGTGTTGACGACAGCGGCCTGTTTGCGTATCTCGACTCGAAGCATGAGAAACGGCTTGACCGTTCGATCCGTTACGAATATGACAGCCTTGACCGGCTGGTCAAGGTGACCTACGACGGCAGCGAGGTCGAGACCTTCACCTACGACAGCTGGGGGAAAGTGATCGCTTCGAGCCGGGGCGGCCACAAGGCGACCTACCGCTACGACTACTTCGGGCGCCTCGTCGAGAAGAACGAGGACGGCCTTGTGAACCGCTACGGCTACAACGCCTGGGGCCAGCGGACTTCGCGCGAGACGGTGAATGGCGCGCTGAAGCTGACCGAAACCCGCGAATACGACCGCTACGGGCGGCTGGAGCGGATCCGCAACGGCACAGAACTTCGGAATGAACCCGCGTAACCGGCGGCAACCCGGTGCTCTCCGGGGACAGGGAACTGGAGTGGTCCAGTCCTGCGCCTCGACATTCTGCAGCTGAACAGAAACAACATTACCGTATGCCGTCGCGCCCACTTGTTCTTCTACGGCTACTCCGCCGGAGACGAACGACCCGCAGAAATAGCAATCCCGAGCATCAGGCAGCACCCAATCAGAGAACTGCCGCCGAAGCTGATCAACGGCAATGTCAGCCCGGTCGGCGGCAGCAGACAGAGATTCACGCTGACATGCACCAGTGTCTGAACAGCGAGCAACGCAGCGGTACCACCGAGGTAGAGCCGCGCATCATTCTCCAGATCCATCCGGTATGACATCCGGAACAGCAATCCGATCAACACGGCAAAACCGATCCAGAGCGGCAACGTCCCGAAAAAACCGAGCGTTTCGGACATTGTCGCATAGGCGGAATCATTGTACGGCAACGGCAAATAGGCATTACTCCAGACGGCATTCCCCAATTTCCCGCCGAAGTAGTGCCCCCGTGCAATCGCAAGCTCAAACTGCCGGATATGCCACCCGCTCCCCAACGGATCCGATTCGGGATCAAAAAGTCCGGTAATCCGTTTCAAGGCATATGAGTGGGTGCAGAGGAAAATCGACACGGAAACCGCACCGGCGCCAAACAGCATCAGCAGATTCCGCCACCGCCCTCCGGCAAGGAAATAAACTGCGGCAAAACCGGCAAAATAGATCGCAGCCGTCCCGAAATCCGGCTGCAGAACGATCGGAAGCACCCACAAAGCGGCAAGAATCATCCCCGCCGCGAACTTCAGATTGTCGGAACGCATCTGGCTGATCAATACACACAAGCTCAAAAGGTAGATTCCCTTGGCCGGCTCACTCGGCTGAAGATGAAACTCCCCGAAACGGAACCAGCCGCACATCCCGTTAATTCGGACCCCGAAGAGCGGGAGCAGAAGCAGCAGCAGAAAAAAAAGACCGGCCAGCACCGGAATCTGCCCGCGATAAAAGCCGAACGGGATTCGACCGGCGACGTACATCACCAGCATTCCTCCCGCCAGTGCACCAAGCTGACGACCGGCCAGCAGCAGCGGCTGTGGTGCCGCGGACTGCGAACTGGCAATGGTCAGCAATCCCCACAGTCCAAGCAGGAAGGTCACCACCATCGTCAGCATTTCCGCGCTGAACAACCCGATTCGATCGCGACGACGGGGATTCATGGTACCACCTCCCTGCCAACCCGATCAAGCATCTCAGCTGTCCGGTCAAGCTGGATATCCCGGCCCGGAACCGGTCTTTCCAGCAGTGTCCAGCTGCTGCCGATCCAATTCCGATAACGATCCAGCAATACCCGGAAACGACCGGAATGCCCGGTCAACGCGGCATTGTAGTCGGCCTCCAGCCCGGAAATCCCCACCTGAACCCCGTCGCGCAGTTCGACCCCTCCGAGAAGCCGGCGAATCCCGACCGAACTGACGGTCAGCCGCTCCGACCGCGAGACAATCCGGAATGCGCCGCTTCCCTTGACCACCGGCTCCAGCGCCAGAATTTCATCCGGGGAAAGGCCGCGCTTCAACACCGTTTTCTCCCCGCGGAAAGCAGGGACTTCCACCTGCGGCAAAACCGCCCGAAGTCGTTCCCGGTCAACGCTGGAAACCCCGGACACCTGTTGAAGATCAAAATACCGTTCGCTCCACGCCAGCGGCACGCCCCCGCGATCGAGTATCCGCCCCCGGGGCGCGGGCAACACACCTTCGTAAGCTGCGATCTTCTCGCCGATTTCGATGAACCTCTCCCGCCCGGGCCCGGCAAGATAAAAAGCACGCACAACGGCAACGAGCGACCAGACCCCGAAGAACGCCAGCAGAATCGCTGAACGCGGAAAGAAAAGATCGTCCCGGTTGCCGCCCATCCTCCTAATTCCTCCGGAACCTGTCGTTCATATTCCGGTGCCGGGAATCCCCGGCCGTTTCCCGCCGTAGTACCATTTGCCCTCCTCAGCCATGCTGACGACCGGCGGCATGGCGGATCAACCGCGCCAGCAGATCAAAATTGAGCGGCAGCGTCATGCTCCAGACCCGATCAAGTTCGGAAAGTTTCAGGAACGACTCTTCCGTGATCTGCGTGGTGATCACCACAGCGGGCGCCTCACGGCGGCCAACCGCCTGACGCAACGACTGAATCAACTCCACCGGGTCGCAATTACGAAACGGCGCCGTCAGCAGAAAGCCGTCGAAATCTCCGCCTTTCGCCGCACGCACCATCGCCTCGGCCGAATCGACGGCGAATACCGAGATCCCTTCCGGAGCCAGCAGACGGGTCAGGATCATCACATCGTCCTGATTGTCGTTCCCCAGCAGCACCCGCAACTTCGGCTTCTCCCCGTTCGCCTCAGCTTCCGACGTCGACGGTGGTAGCTGACCGGAACGATTGACCCGGAAGTGCTCTTCCCTGTGATCTTTCGAATCATCCACGCAATCCTTTTCGTCAAATTCAAGCTTCAGAACCGTATGCGACTCCGGTGTGCTTTCCACAACCAGCCTACCGGCAATCTTTCCGGCAATGTCGCGGGCGAAGCAGAGCGCCAGCACCCCGAGGCCTGTCCCCCCGGGAACCGGAGAGTCGGAATCAGCCGAAGTCATGTACTCCTGGTAGTTCTTCGCCAACTCCTCACGACACTCACCACGCCTGGAGTCGCGCACCTCGAACACCACAAGATGCCGCTCCGTATAACAGGAGAGCACCACCGTCTCCCCGATCGCGGCAGCACGTCCGACGGCACGGATCAGAATGTTCAACAGCTGCAGCAGCAATCCGCGGTCGATCCGCAGCATCTGCGGCGCACTGGCGGAGAAACGATTCACCAGTGTCACCTCACGCGCCTGCAGCGACAAACCATTCAACTCGGTGAGTTCGCGGATGAAATCGGTCGTCTTGAATGATTCGATCTTGAGCACGCTCCAGCGGTCACGCCCCAACTGGCTGATGTCGTATGTCCGTTCAATCTGACGAGACAACGAACCGATCCGGCGAATCATGCCGTCGAGCAACCGGCGGATCTCCACCGGATCCGGGCACGCCGAGTCCAGTTCAAGCCGGAGCACCAGGGCAAACCCCTTCAAAGTTCCGAGCGGCTGACGCATTTCCGGAAGCATCCGGGTCAGCAACCGCAGCTGCAACGACTCATGGCGTTCAATCTCACGTCGCACCTCCGCCTCACGGGAAATGCTCATCTTTAGCTTCCCCGCAAGATTCTGCTGCCGATCACGCAGGAAATTCAGCGCAGCGAAGAGCGTACAGATCGCATCATCCTCACAATGCCCGGTCGACAACGGAGCCGGCATCTCCTCCCCGCCGGCGAGCCGATCTGCGAAACGGGCCGCCTCGGCAGCCGGCCCGGCAACCTTCCGCCAGAGAAAAAGAGCCACTCCCGCGCACCCGGCGAATCCGATCGCCAGCAGAACAGCCCCGGCGAGCGGCAGAAGATCACCGGCGTCAGCCTTCAGCATTCCTCCGGAAACAGCATTCCGGAACAGACGCAATCCATATGGCACCCCCACCAACAGCACAACCAGCCCGAGCAGGCCGCAGATCAGGCCGCCGAAAAGGCAGGCCACGGAAAAATTCCGAGTTACTTTCATGCTCCATCCCTGCATTCTATCCACTTTCCGTCTTTCGGCCCCTCCGCCGACGGGGCGGCAGGACCGGTCGGAATCATTCACGCTTCTCCGGTTCACCATGTCCGAACCAGCCAGCAAGCTTCCCCAGTACCGTCGGAGAATCGCAAGGCGACTGGACGTTCTTCGCCGCGCCGCGCAGTACCGCAATGATCTCCGGATACTCCGGACGCTGTTCCTGCACATAAGAGAGCATTCGGTCCACCAGTGCCGACACCTCCGCGGGACACCGCGGCTCAAGCTCGGACAGCCGCGGATACAGCCCCTCACGACGCCGCTCCAGCAACTCTTCAGGCGTCCCCCTGACGCCAAAGGGCATCTTGCCGGTCAACAACTCGTAAATCGTCACTCCGAGGCTGAACACATCACCGTGAAAATCCTCACCCCCATAAAGCAGCCGCTCCGGACTCACATAACCGGGACTGCCCCAGCCGTCGCAGAGCGTCAGACTGTCTCCCGTATCACGCACATCGGCAAGGTCGAAGTCACCGAGTTTCGGCTCGTCCGACGCAGTCATCAGAATGTTGCCCGGCTTCACATCATGATGCACGATCCGCTCCCGGAGCGCGAACTCCAGCCCCTCGGCAACCACCGCGATCCAGCCGAGAGTCACCGAAACATCCTCCGGCATCATTCCGGCCCTGAGCCTCTGCTCAAGGCTGCCCCGCTCCATATAACGCATCGCCAGAAACGGCTGACCGTCATACACCCCGCAGTTGTAAATCGGAATCACGCCGGGATGATTGATCTTCGCCACCAGTTTGGCCTCTTCGAGGAAACAGCGGCCGCCGTCGGCTTCGGCAAAATCGGGATTTTCGATCTTCACCGCGACCCGGCGCGCCAGGTCCGGCTCGATCGCCCGGTAGACCCTGGACATGCCGCCGATGCCGCAGACTTTCTCCAGCAGATAACGTTCGAAGCGCAGCGGAACCCGCAGCAACGTTCCGCAATCGGGACACGCCACCTGCGAAAACGGCTCCAGATCAGTCACATCAAGTTTTGCGTGACATTTCCTGCAGAACACCTTGATCGGTTGAACTTCCGCCATCAGCGCCCTCCCCCCGCGACCACGGCAGGCTGCCCCGCCGCCTCGACAACGAACGTTCCGAGCGGCCGATCCTGCTCAATAATGCCAAATTCGATATCGGTACGCCCGAGTTCCGCCAGCCGTGCAGAAAAAAGTTTCCTCACCAGTTCACAGGAGTTGCACTCGCTGCTCAGATGGGCAAGCAACAGAAGCCTGGTTCGGGGCGACAGCAACCTCCCGAGCGCCGCGCAGGCCGCGACATTGTCGAGATGGCCGTGGCGGCCGAGAATGCGCCGCTTCAAATAGAGCTGCCGGTCGGAGTCGCGCAACATCTTCGCATCGTAATTGCTTTCCAGCACCAGTGCGTCACAGTCGCTCAGGCGCTGCATTGCCAGCATGTTGACATCGCCGAGATCGGTGGCGATACCGATCTTGACGCCGCCGCGCCGGATCACGAAACCGACCGGATTGACCGCATCGTGCTGCACTGCGAAGGGATCGATCTCAAATCCGGCGATCTGAAATTCCCCGCCCGGTTCAAACTCCAGCACCCGCCCGGGAAGTTTTCCCTTCTTGCGCAGATAGTTCGCGGTCAGCGCCGAAGCGCAGAGCGGAATATCCAGTGCATCGCAGAATACCCGGCATCCCTTTGAGTGGTCGTCATGCTCATGCGTCAGCAGGGCAGCCCGGAGCCGGGCGGGATCAAGACCGAGCAGTTTCATCCGGTTCTGCACCTCCCGGCGCGAAAAGCCGATGTCCACAATGACCGCCCCCTCCTCGGAGGAGAGGATCAACGCGTTCCCGCGACTGCCGCTGCCAAGAGCACTCAACCTGATCATTTCGCCTCAAAAACCTCAGAACGCCCGCAACAGGCGCAATTCTGTGAAAAATTCAGAAAATATCCCGGATACGACTGGAAAAAAACCATTTGAAAATTTAAATTCTAACCGGGCAAAAAGCAAACCGCAGGGAAACCTGGCGCCTGCTTTTTTCAACAATTTTCATAATATACACCGATGTCTGAAAATCAACAAACATTATCAACCTCGTTACGTCAGGAACAGCAGCTTTCCGCCCGGCAGCTTCAAAGTCTTGAACTCCTCGCCCTGCCGCGCCTCGATCTGGAGGAACGGCTGACCCAGGAACTTGCCGCCAATCCATTGCTCGAAGCAGAAGTCGAAGAGGAGTGGCCCGAGTCTCCCGCTGTACAACCGGAACGTGCCGAACCCGAGGATGAGTCCACCCTCGATGAACAGGCGGCCGAGAACGACGAGTGGGCCGATGAACTGCCGATGCCTCCCGGAACCGGAGAGCCCGGGCCGACCGGGGAAGCGCGGGAACACCTGCTCAATTCCCTCACCGATATGCCGACTCTTCAGGAACAACTCTCCGCCGAACTGGCCATGAGCAACGTCCCGCCTGCGATCCGCCGGATCGCCGAGGAGGTGATCGCCGGAATCGACGACACCGGCTACCTGCGGACCACCGCGGCAGATCTGGCGATGAGTCTCGATGCGGATCCGGTTGAAGTGGAGAAAGCGATTCGTCTGGTTCAGAGTTTCGATCCACCGGGGGTCGGGTGCCGCGACCTTGCCGAATGTCTGAAACTTCAGCTGGAGCGCCGCGGCGAATTGACCCCGCTCTACGAAGAGCTGCTGGATCACCGGCTCGACGAGATAGCCCGCAACCGGCTGCCGCAACTGGCCCGTTCACTGCATATCCCGCTGGACGAACTGAACCACTGTCTGGCGCGGTTGAAGCGTCTGAATCCGTTTCCCGGTTCCGCTCTCGCACCGGCCCGATCGGAGTTCGTGCTGCCAGAAGCGGCGATCGTCCGCCGCAACGGGGAGTATGAAGTAATCACCAATCGGAACGGCATGCCGCGGTTGTTCCTGGCGGAACGTTATCTGAAGCTGCTCGAAAACCCGGAACTCTCCGCCGCCGACCGCAACTATCTCAGGGAAAAACTTCAGCAGGCACGGGAATTGATGCGTTCCCTCGAATTGCGCCAGAGCACAATCGGCCGCATCGCCGGTGTCATCGCGACCACGCAGCGCGATTTTCTCGAGCGTGGCGTCGAGGCACTGAAGCCGCTGACCATGAAGCAGGCGGGAGAAATGCTCGATCTGCATGAGACGACGGTCAGCCGGGCGGTTGCGAATAAATTTCTGGAAACGCCGCAGGGGACTTTTCCCTTCAAATTCTTTTTCACCTCAGGCTTCACCGATGAGGACGGCACGGAGATTTCCAATCGGGCGGTGATGGAAAAAATCCGGGAACTGATCCAGGCGGAAAATCCCTCCCATCCGCTCTCCGATGAACAGCTTGCCCGGAACCTGAAGGAACATGGGCTGGCCGTCGCCAGGCGCACCGTCGCGAAATACCGCGAGGCGATGAACATCCCCTCCTCTCCCCTGAGAAGAAAACATCTCTAGAAGCGCAATTGACGCCAGAGCCGCAGAAAGATCGCCATCACGACCGCCGGCCAGAAAGGAGCCGGCAGCAACAGCGTCAGTGTCGCGAACAACACACCACCGGCAGCCAGGCCGAATCCGGAAAACGCCACGACCCAGCTGCGCGGGAAACCGGTCTCAAGAACAATCCGCCGCCCGGTCATTCCGGTGGCAAGGGCTATCAGGAGCGCAATCAGGAGTATCCCGGGCATACAATCGGGAGACGGGAACGCAAACAGCCAGGCGAGAGGAGACAGCAGTGCGACCCACCCGAACCAGCGTTCCGCACCGGGGCGGAGAGTGAAGCCGAAGAAGGATACACCGAGCACTCCCCACACCAGCAATGACGGCAGACCTGTTTCAAGTTCACACTCAGCGAGGACATGGCCGGCGGCAAGCAGGATCAGCAGCAACCCGGCGGCATTCTCCGCCAACGCCAGGCCGCCCGCCACCCGTCCGAGCCGGCCGAAATAGAGCCGCAGCAGGGAATAGCCCGCCAGCAGTACAAACGCCATGAGCCGGAATCCTTCCGGCTCGACCGGCACGGTTCCTCTCACGCTGCGGACAAGCTCCGATGAGGGCTGCTCTTCGAAGTAGAGGGCGGAAAAGATCCCGAGCGGCATGAACACGGCTTCCTTCCCCAGTGCCTCCTGCCGTTCCAGAAGCCGCCGGTCCAACACCCCGGGGTCGGCGGTCAATGTCGGAGATTCGGAAGCCGCGAGATATCCCCCCCCAGACCCCGGCAACGGAACGATATGCACCCCGGGAGGCAGCAGATCCCGGTCCGCGGCAGGCAGAATCAATACACCGCGCCCGGGGCTGAGTTTCTCCCATGCGAGACGGCAGAAACCATGCCTGGCCGGTAACGACCCGGGAGGAAGTTCCGCCAGAAAAACCACATCGTAGTCACAATCGAGTTTTTTCAAAACCCTGCCCGGCAGGCCGGTGTGGAAACGGAATTTGGAGAATGCCGGCCCGAAATCGGAAGGGGCAAAAGGCGTTACACAATCGACCCTCCCGACGTAGGGCAATGCCCCCCATACCCCCGGCAACGGCGACGAACGGCCCGAGATGAACAGAATCCGCGACGGCTCTCCGGATGTCTCCGCGATCAGGGAGGCAGGCAATGCCGGCGCAATCGAAACCTGCGGCTGCGGCAGCCGCGGCGAAAATTCGGGAAGCCGGTTCAAATAACTCCAGACCGCGGTCGGCAACAGAGCGATCAGAAGCAATCGGACATACCAGCGCACCGGGGCACACCAGACCGCCACCGCGAATACGGCGGGAAACAGAATCGGCAACAACCCGACCCCTCCGACACCGAAAGCAACCAGAGAAGCTCCTGCGGCAAACCCTCCCGCAAAAAGCAACCGGTGCCATGTGCCGCCATAACGCGGCAAAGCAGCGAGGCCACCGCCGGTACAGAGTCCGCCGACCACAAGCGCGACAATCGGTTCCGGGCAGAAGGCGTATCCGGCCAGCAGCAGCACCGGCAGAAGGACAATACCGCGCAGGGAATGCTTCTCGCGCCAGTAACCGACCAGACAGCCGCCGACCACAAGTTCAATCGCCATGATCGCCGCCGCAACGCCGGGGACTCCGGCGAGCCCCGGCTCATTGCGCAACACCGCGAAAACCAGCGTCAGCCAGGCACCGAGGAAAAGAGCCGGCAACAGGATCAGCAGCAACAGCGAAAACGCTTTCGCAACCCTGCGCAGAAGAACCACTCCGCCGGCGACTGTACCGAATTTCGACAAGAAAAACTCCCGTTTCCAACAAAAAAAACACTCAAATATAATCCGCAATCAATCGATTTTCCAATAATGGATTTGATATTTCCGGGAACTCCGGTTATTTTACGGTGCACGACCGACATTCAACAAGTATTACGGGGAGAAGTTTCGTTTCGATGGATCAAAGTGATTTTCTGATCAGCCGTCTGGGAGAAGCGACGCTGGATTCGCCGCTGCAGAGTACCCAGTTCGTCGATGACGATGCCACGGTCACCTACCATACCGACACGCGTACACTGGCGGAATATGTCCGGGAAGGGCGTGAAATCCCCGCATTCGAGCTTGCGGGACCGCGCCGGAAACTCTACCATGACCCAGCCTGGACCAAGGCGGCGATCCTGACCGCAGGCGGACTCTGCCCCGGTCTCAACGATGTAATCAAATCCCTGACCCAGACGTTGCGGACCAGTTACGGGGTTCCGCTGGTCTATGGAGTCCGTTACGGCTATCGCGGGCTGAATCCGGCCAGCGGGCTGTCGCCTCTCCTGCTGACCGAGGATAACGTCGATGACATCCATGAACAGGGAGGGACCATTCTCGGCTCCTCGCGCGGCGCCGAAGATCCGGCGGTCATGGTGGACACCCTCGCACGGATGAACATCAATCTGCTCTTCTGCATCGGTGGCGACGGTACCGCCCGCGGCGCCCGGGACATCGCGGCAGAGGCGGCGCGGCGCGGGCTGTCGATCAGCGTGATCGCCGTTCCCAAGACCATCGACAACGACATCGCCTACATCGATAAGTCCTTCGGAT
Organism: uncultured Victivallis sp.; assembly: GCA_944389895.1. Taxonomy (GTDB): domain Bacteria; phylum Verrucomicrobiota; class Lentisphaeria; order Victivallales; family Victivallaceae; genus Victivallis. The sequence continues at coordinate 11,828 of CALXOA010000094.1, forward strand.
TCGAGACCGCGGTCTACATGGCCGGGATGTTCGCCTCGGGAGCGCACAACGAGGCGCGGGGAGCCTACAACGGCATCGGCCTGGTCAAGGTCATGGGGCGCGATTCCGGTTTCATCGCCGCGACCGCGACGCTCGCAAACTCCTATGTGAATTACTGCCTGGTTCCGGAGGCGCCCTTCACGCTTGAAGGAGATGGGCCGCGCGCGCTCCTGCCCCACCTGGTCGACCGCATCCAACGCAAGCACCACGCGGTCATCATGGTCGCGGAAGGTGCCGGCCAGGAGTTCTTTGCCTCCGAGGCCGAACAGAGGCGCGACGCCTCCGGCAACATCCTGCACGAAGATATCGGTCTCCTGCTCAAGGAGCGAATCGCAACCTACTTCAAAGCCCGGGGAATCGAAGTGAACATCAAATACTCCGATCTCGCCTACACAATCCGCAGCGTCGCGGCCCGCGGAACCGATGCGGTATTCTGCGCCATGCTCGCCCAGAACGCGGTTCATGCCGCGATGGCCGGTCGCACCGCGATGGTCATCGGCCACTGGAACGGTCATTTCACCCACGTGCCGATCGCACTGGCCACCAGCATGCGCAAGAAGATCGATCTCTCCAGCCAGCTCTGGACGAGCGTCAAGGCGAGCACCTGTTTCTAAACCAGTTGAACTTCCAGAAAGGGCACGGATCATGATCGACTCCCTCCGGAAAATCGCCGCCGATATCGACAATCTCCTCGCAAACGACACCTTCCCCGCGACGGTCGAGCCGGCCTACCTGCGCGAAGCGGTGCTCGACTATCCGATCCGCGGCGGCAAGCGTCTGCGCCCGGCGCTGCTGGTCTGGAGTTGCGGATTGCTCGGGGGGGACACCGATGCGGCCCTCTACCCCGCGGCGGCAGTCGAGGTGTTCCACAACTGGACGCTCGTTCACGATGACATCATCGATCAGGACACCACCCGCCGCGGCGTCCCGACCTGCCACGTCAAACTCACCGGCCAGACCCGGGCGAACTTCGCTCTCTCCGAGGATAACGCGGTGCGTACCGGACGTGATTTCGCGATTCTGGCCGGAGATCTTCAGCAGGGATGGGCCAACGACCTGTTGTTGCGGTCGGCGCAACACGGAGTTCCGGCCGAAGTGACCGTGGCACTCGGCCGCAATCTGCAGAAGCTCGCCAATCGCGACCTTATCACGGGAGAAGCGCTTGACGTCGAACTTTCGATCCGCGATCTCTCCGGCGTCACCTCGGAGGAAATACGTCGGATGCTCGCCGGAAAGACCGGTGCCCTGCTCCGTTTCTGTACCGAAGCAGGTGCAATGATCGCCCTGAAAGAAACCGATCCCGCCCGCGACGAAGTCGTCCGGCTGGGTGAATTTGCCGTCAAGGCGGGCATCGCCTTCCAGCTCCGTGATGATTACCTGGGGATTTTCGGCAACTTCGACTCCCTCGGCAAGCCACTCGGCAGCGACCTGCGTGAAAGCAAGGCCACAGTGATGCTGATCGATGCGCTGCGCATGGCCACCGCCGCCGACCGCGACAGGCTGCTCGGGCTGCTGGGCCGCGCGGAATATTCGCCCGCCGAAATGTCGGAGGTTCGCCGGATCATGCGCGAATCCGGGGCTGCCGCCGCCAACGAGGCGGAATCCGGCGCCCTCGCCGAGCAGGCCCGCAACATTCTGCGTACCTTCCCCGACAGCGTCTATCGTCAGAACATGCTTGATCTGGTCAACTACCTGATCAACCGCGAACGTTGAAACCGGCACAGGGAAACAGCAGGGCTTCCGGCGGAAATTCACCTGCCGGAAGCCCCGATCGTGAAGTGAACCAGAAGAATCAGCACCGCCATCGCGGCTCCCGCATAGAGTGCGGGATTCGCCGCTGACAAGAGTGCCGTCGCCGCCTCCGGGCGGCTCAGAACGACATCCCGGCGATAGACGGTTTCGGAAAGCAGCGATGAAACCATCCGGACCGCCGGATAAGCAAGCGCCATGCCGGCAAGCCCCCACAGCGCCTGGAGCCGACCACCACCGAACGCGGCCAGTGCCGTGGTCGGCGTATTGCCGCAGATCAGGATCCCGGCGCCGCACAACATTCCCCCGAGCAGCGAAGTCCACAGAAACGCAGGGCGGACCTGGGGCCCGGCGGGAACCCATCCGAGATAACGGACGGCCTGATAGAGAAAAATCCCGGCACAGAGCGCCAGAAAAACCGTATTCAGAAGCCGACCTGCACGCAGAGCCAGAGCCGAACGCACCTCGCGGCGCCAGACCAGATCCGATTTGATCAACGAAAAACCAAGCGCCATGCCGATTACAACTGCAACGGCGATCCGGTAGTTGCCTTCAATCATCGTCTGCGCCCTTTCTCCGCTTTGCTTTTCGCACCCGTCTTTCCTCCGGTACGATGGTCCCAGAGAACGGCAAGCACAATGCCGGTCAACAGCATGCCGGTCAGGAAGAGCCATGCGCCGCTCGATAGCTGGATCGCAGCGGAAAACTGTCCCCAGACGGTATCGCCTGCAAGCTGAATGCCGAACATCACGAGAAAACCGCCGCACACCCCGGTAACCGCCGTGCGCAGAAATGTTCCGGCCGAACCGTCTCCCTCTTCCGAAAACTCAAGTTTAAAGTTTCCACCGGTCAGAGATGCCAGAGCCGCCCCCAGAACAAGTCCGAAAAGCATCGCCGCCTGCCAGTCCATGGGCGGCGGCTCCGGAAGCTCCCCGTGAATCAGGCCGCCATCCCGGAAATCGGTGACCGCCGTAACCGCATC
>CALXOA010000095.1 GCA_944389895.1 uncultured Victivallis sp.
CCATTCTGGGGCACATTTGCGGGATTTTGTGACCTGAAAACGGAAAAAACAGCTGGGGAGAAGCGTTTTTGAGAGGAAAATGAAAATCGTGTTTTTTCGTCCTTACAGGACTGCCATTTTTTTTGCCGATTCCGGAAGTCCGGGCGGAGAGAACAGCCCGACAACATTCCGCGGAATCCGGAATCCGGTTCAAGGCGAGGACGAGTTTTGCCGCACTCCTCATCCCCCTCACCGGTAGCTCATCTCCGGCAGGGAACCGTCAGAACCTGAACACCCCTGCGCTGAATCGTCTCCCGCAGGGCACGGTTCTCAGGACAGTCGCAGGTGACCAGTACATCCACGTCGTTCCACCAGACCATCCGTGACATGCCGGCCGCCTGAAATTTACTGTGATCCGCCAGCATCACAGCCAGCGATGCGTGTTCGATCATCGCCCGTGCGATCCCCGCGGTGGCGTCGCTGGTATCGAGCACCCCTTCAGCGTCGAGTCCGCGAGCGGAAAAAAACACCGCATCGGCACGATATCCGGCAATGGAACGTTCTGCCCGCGTTCCCGACAGAATCCCCGCTTTGCGGTCGAGAGTCCCGCCGGGAACAATGACCTCCGGCCCGGTCTCTCCCGGAAAGCGCTCGCAGAGCAGTCCGGCCAGCCGCAGCGAGTTGGTGATGACGCTTCCACCGGAAAGCAGGTCGCTGAAACAGGAGGTGGTCGAACCGCCGTGAATGAAGAGTACCGCATCCTTGCGGACCAGTTCCATCGCCCGTCGCGCCAGCAGCCGCTTTTCCGCGCCGAACCACTGCTCGCGCAGCCGCAACGGAATCGACTGGTTCAACTCCGGCGGAATCCGGCGCACTCCGCCATGTACCCGCCGCACCGTCTGATGTTCGGCCAGACGGTTGACCACCCGCCGGGCAGTGGCGGCCGTGGTTCCCAGCAACTCCGCAACCCGGGCGATCGAAAGGTAATCGCATCGATCGAGAGCATTGCAGAGCAACTCTTCGCGTTCATTTTTCATCCTTCGTGCCTCCCGGGATAAAATATGTTCGGCATGGATCATTTTCAACCCTGTAATCTGTTCAAATGAACATCTTTTCTGTTCATTTATAAAAAAATGCACTTCATACAGTAAAAATCGCTGGAATCCCTTTCAAATGCTTCCTATATTGACGGCGCACCTCAGGGTAGCAGACAGGCTGCGGAAAGAAAAACCGCACCGGGGTTGGAACGGCAAAACATCGATACCGTCGCAAATCGGATTTTGCATTGTTTCCCGAGACAGGAAAGGCAGAGAAATGAGCATCATCACTATTGTCGGCGCCGGAATGATGGGTTCGGCGATGTCACGCCCCGCAACAGACAACGGTCACCGGGTCCGGCTGGTGGGAACCCCCCTCGACCGCGCCATCATCGATTCAATCCGCACGAGCGGATACCATCCGACGCTTCGCAGGCAGATGCCGGAATCCGTTGAAGCCTGCCAGGTGGAGGAACTCGACCGGGCGCTCGAAGGAGCCGATCTCGTGATCGGCGGCGTCAGCAGTTTCGGCGTGGAGTGGTTTGCCGATCATGTGCTGCCGAAACTGCGGATGAACGTGCCGGTTCTCTCGATCACCAAGGGGCTGAACGGAGGCGGCGACGGAGAGCTCATTCCGTTTCCCCACCATCTAGAATCGCGGCTGCCGCCGGAGAAACGCGGCCGGATCCCCTTCTGCGCTGTCGGCGGGCCCTGCATCTCCTTCGAGCTGGCCGACCGCCGTCACACCATGGTCGTATTCTGCGGTTCCGACGGAAGAGCCGTATCAAAAGTCCGCCGGATGCTGACTACCGGGTACTACCATGTCTCCGAATCCACCGACGTGGCCGGTGTCGAAGGCTGTGCGGCGCTGAAAAACGCGTACGCGATGGGAGTCTCTCTGGCGGTCGGAATCGCCGACCGGGAAGTCGGGGAACTCGATTCCGAAAGCGCGAAGGCGCTGTGTTCTCCTGGCGCGCCAGACCGCAATCCGGTCTACAATCCGCAGGCCGCCCTTTTCGCGCAAAGCTGCCTCGAAATGAGCCGGATCGTCCGGCTCCTCGGCGGGGATGAGACTCTCGCCGGAGTCCTGCCCGGTGCCGGAGACCTCTTCGTCACCATTTTCGGCGGCCGTACCCGGCGGCTCGGGAGTTTACTCGGTCGCGGTATTCCTTTCCCCGAAGCGAGGGAGATGTTGCACAACGTCACACTCGAAGCAGTCGCAATCATCCGTTGCGTCAGCCGTGCTCTCCGGCTCCGGGCGGAACGCGGGGAAGTGCGACTCTCCGATTTTCCGCTGCTGTTTCACATGGAAGCGGTACTCGAAGGGGGCGCCCCCCCGGAACCGCCTTACGCCCTGTTCGGGGAAACCGGGAAATCCGCCTGTCCCGCGGAATAAATCGCTCTCGCAATCCGCCCCGGAGGAACCACAACGCTCTCCGGGGCATTCGAGCCAACGTGGCACGGCAAACGGCAAAGGGGAAACAGGAGCTCATCTTTTTCCCGCACCGTTTCCCCAGATGTTCCACCTCCTCCGGGAACGGAAAAAACGGGATTTTTTCTTTGCTTAATCAGATTTCCCGTGTATATTTAGCAAGGAAAGACACCATACCGGAGGAGGAATCATCACCATGGAAAACCCAGCTGACATCGGGATCATCGGGCTCGCGGTCATGGGTGCCAACCTGGCACGCAATTTTGCATCGCACGGTTTCCGTACCGCGGTCTACAACCGTACCCCCGCCCGCACTGATGCGTTCCTGGCGCAATATGGTTCGGAGGGGACGTTCCGCGGAAGCAGAACCCTTTCAGAATTTGTCGCCTCCCTTGCGCGCCCCCGCAAGATCATGCTGATGATCCAGGCCGGCGCACCGGTTGACGCCTGCCTCGGGGAACTCGTGCCGCTTCTCGAACCGGGCGATATTGTGATGGACGGCGGCAACAGTTTTTATAAAGATACCCTCAGGCGCGGGCATGAACTCGCAGCGAAGCGACTCCACTACCTCGGCGTCGGCATCTCCGGCGGCGAAGAGGGCGCTCTGCACGGCCCGTCGCTGATGCCGGGTGGCGATGACGCTGCCTGGCCGGTCGTCAAACCACTGCTGACCGCAATCGCAGCCCGGGCTGATGGAGAGCCGTGCTGCGGCTGGATCGGGCCGGAGGGAGCCGGGCACTATGTCAAAATGGTCCATAACGGTATCGAATACGCCGATATGCAGTTGATTGCCGAAGCGTACGGCTATCTGCGTGATCGGGTCGGACTCGGCAGCGCCGCCATCGGAGAGGTGTTCACGAAGTGGAGCCATGGGGTGCTTGCCGGCTACCTGCTCGACATTACCGGCGGCATTTTCAAGGTTCGTGACAGCGAAACCGGCGCCCCGCTGGTGGAATTGATTCTGGATGCTCCCGGCCAGAAGGGAACCGGCCGCTGGACCAGTGAAACGGCACTTGAACTCAATGTCCCGACTCCGACCCTGACCACGGCAGTTCTTCAACGCAACCTCGACGCCGATAAAGCGGGGCGACTCCGGGCAGCGCAACTTCTCGCCGGTCCGGATGAGATCGATCCTCTCAGCCCGGAGGACACCGGGGATATCGTCGATGCGCTCGAATCGGCCCTCTATGCTTCGAAAATCTGTGCTTACGCCCAGGGCTTTGAACTTCTGAAAGCTGCGGAACGGCAATTCGGCTGGCGGCTCGACTGCGGTTCCATCGCACTGCTGTGGCGCGGCGGCTGCATCATCAGGGCACGTTTCCTCGGCGACATCCGGAAAGCCTATGAACGCAACCCGCAGCTCGAGAATCTGATGTTCGATGATTTCTTCCGCAACGCCCTCGAGCTGGAACAGGACGGCTGGCGGCTCACGGTCGCCGACGGGGCACTCTCCGGAACGGCGCTCCCGGCCATGGCGAGTGCGTTGAGTTACTATGACAGCCGCCGTCGTGCTGCCGCGCCGAGCAATCTGATCCAGGCCCAGCGCGACTGTTTCGGAGCGCACACATTCGAGCGGATCGACCGCCCGCGCGGGCAAATTTTCCACCAGAACTGGAACCTGTGAGACAAGTGGCTTCGACAAAACGGCCCGGAACCTCAAATACAGAGATATGTAAGGAACGAAAAATGAAAGCTCTCATGCAGATCTGGAAACATTCATTGCCGATGTTTCTGGTGCTTCTGGCAACCGGCTGTGCAACAGTCCGGGAAGAACCTTTTGAAACCGACATGACCTTCGATGAGTTGCAGCAGAAGATGACCCGAGCGATGGATCCGGAAGGACATTACGCAAAAGCCGACACCGTCGTACAGCAACAGATCGTCTCTACCGAACACTGGCTCGACGACCCGGATGAACAGCTCGTCGAAGTGAAATTCGAACGGCCCGGAAACTTCCGGCTTACGACCTATCAGGACAACCGGCCGGCGACCGCGATGATCGTCAACGGCCACTCCGGCTGGCTCGTGGACTACAACCGCAGGGTGGTCAGAGAGCTGAGCGGTCGCCAGCTGGAGCAGGTGCAGGTGCTTTCTTCCATCGCCAGCCCGGACAGTTCGTTGACGAAAATCTTCAAGTCGATCGACGTCGAGGGAGTCCGGATCGACGGAACCGAATATTACAAACTGATCTGCCACAGCCGTTATTCCGATCAGAAGCCGATTGAAATCTACGTTGGGAAGAATGACTTCCTGACCCGACGGATCAAAACGGAATTTCAAGCCGGCGGGAATCGTGTCACCTACGATTCGAGCATCCTCTCCTATTCGCTGCGCGACGGCGTGATGACGCCGCAGGAGACCGTGGTCAGGCAGGATGGTGTAACGCAGAAGACCAGAATCGTCTCCTACAAACTCAACACCCCCATCTCGGCTTCGGAATTTGAGCCGCCGATCCTCCGCTGATTCCGGGAGCAGACAAAAACGGGAGTCCGCCACGGTCTGAGGCGAACTCCCGAATGAAACCGGAACAACCTACGGCTCTTCCCCGGTCACGGCGATGATGATCGGTACGGTTTCTCCGCGGGAGTTGACGGCTTTGAGAGAACGGAGCTCCTTATCCGGCTCCGGATTGCTCCAGCAGGTCGCATAGGCCCCGATCGGAATGCCGTTCGATTTGACGCCTTCCCAGGCGATCGCTCCATTGGAGATCGGCAGGTTGCCGACCCAATCGGCGATCTCCTGTTTGCCTCTGACCGGAAATTTCACAGTCGCCCCATCGGCATAAGTGATCACATAATCGAAAAATTCCCCCGTGCCGCCACCCCAGGCGGCGGAGTGCAGGAAGTACAGATTCTTCGCCTTTCGACCAATGGGAATATCGATGCTCTCCCGCGGGAGAAACTTCACCGCAGCTCCCCCCAGAACAAGGCAGGATCTGCCCCCGTTGGCATACGGATCGATAATCGTGAAGGGGACGCCGGCGTATGTGAACTTTCCGGAAGGAAACTCCCGGAAATCCATGGTCCCCTGATCGGTCCATCCTCCCTTGCCGTCACCGGCTTCATCATCGCGGAACCCCATGTTGACGGCACGGGTCAGGTCGATCGGGTAACACTTCTCCGCGACGGCCGGATAGGGCTTGCGGGCGGCGGCGAACGCGGCTTTCTCCGCCGCTTCGATTGCCTCAAGCTCCTGATCGTACTTCCGGTTGTTCTCGTCGAGCTGCCGCTTCGCTTCTGCGGCACGGGCCTGAATCGCGTCAAACGTCCAGGCAGGAGCCTCCGAATACTGTTGCGGAGAAATCGACACCGCAAGAAGTACCCGCTCCTGAGAGGGCAATGCAACCGGCACCCCACCGGTTGAGAGCTCGGCGGCACTCCACTCCCGCCTGCCAGAGGGCGAGAGTACCGGAGCCATGTTCACCATGTCGGTCACGTAGAAAAGCTCCCCGCCCTGCTGCGGTACCGAAGGAAAGAACCGGACACCCCCGGCATTGCGCCCGGACCAGTTGCAGAAGAAGTAGAGATCGATCCCGGAACGGCGGATCACCCGCGCCTCGAGTTCATCCAGCAACTTCCGGTCTGACGCGGTAACCCGGAACGGAGCCCGGTAGCCGGAGGCGTCGAGCGCCCGATTCAACGCCGTCGCCTGCTCCGCAAAGGAAAGCCCCGCCGGAATGGTGTGAATATTGGGGCCGGACAATCCGGAATCGGCAAGTTCACGACCGTAGGGATCGAACTTCATCGAACCGTCACCGACCAGCACGATGCCGCCCTTCGCGGCAAACTCCCGGAGTTTTGCTGGTGTTTCGGCGTAACTGTGCGACGGATACGGCACCGCAATCACCTTGAAGGCTCCGGGCCCGCGCTCAATCAACTCCTGTTCGGTGATCACCGCCACCGGAAGCTGGCGGCGCAGGAACGCGTCATACCAGTGGAAGCAGTTCTGCTGATAGGGAAATTTCTGGGTCCCGCTGACCGCATGAGGCTGGCGCCAGACCGACGGCAGCGAGTAGAGGATGCCGATTTCCTGCGTAACCCGCGGATACGGCAGAGCAACTTCGGCAAGCCGTTCGATCTCGGTTGCAAAATCCTTGAACCCCTTCAGGGAATCGAAGGGATAGGCATAGGGGTTCAACAGCGCCGGCGGGATGGTTTTGGTACTCTTGCGGGCATCTTCAAGCGTTTTCCAGCCGTTGTTCCGGTAGCCCTGCCACCAGCAGTAGACCTGCGAACCGGAAAAGTTGTGAAACACTTCGAACCAGAAGAGCGTCGGAAAATCACTGCGCCGGGTCGGCACCACGCCGAGTTTACCGTGCGTCCGCTTGACATAAGCCTCCTGATTCAGAATCGGTTTGTCTCCGGCAAAACTGCGGGCAAGATCGTTGACGAACATCACCTTGACGCGCGAGTTGTTCATCACGTCGTCAAGATAACTCCTGCCGCTCTCGACAAATACGCCGAACGGCATCCCCCCCTCGGTACCGAAGAGGTCGGCCTCCTTCATCAATTTATAATAGTCGATCCCGTTCTGCTCGTACCAGACCGAGGCAACCGCAATTTCAATGTCGAAATAGACGTTCTTGCGACGCGGATCGACACTCCGGATCGCCTCCTTCCCCTCCTTGAAAACTTCGACGAAACGATCCCCGAGAAACATCATCCAGTCGGCCTTCATCGCCCGGCCGCCCCAGGGGGACAGTTCCGCAACCGCCTCAAAGGAAGCGGGGGCCTCAGCCCCCCACACCTTGCGCAAAGCCTCAATTGTACCGTACTTCCGGCGGAGCCATTCGCAGAAACGCTGTTTGTTGAGCGGATGCTTGGAGTGATACCACTGCACCTCGTTGAAAAGCTCGTAGACCCACGGGTTGGAGTTGCCGTAGTTGAGCCAGTACTTCGCCCCTCCCTTGAAATAGGTGTTGTAGATCTTTCTCCCGAGCGGAACCTCCGGAACATAGGGCATGAAACCGCCGTCATGCTGGATGTCTGGGGAGACACCGGCCTTGCGGATCCGTTCCGGAAGGTTGCCCATCGTACCGAGATGGAGGCTGCTGAAGTCGACAATCAACGGCAGACCGGCGATCCGGTCGCGGTGGCGGGCGCGTTCGCTCCAGTGTTCAGGGTAACCGCTGCCCAGAAGCTGGTCCGCCTGAGCGGGGGTCAATTCCAGTTCCGCAAGGTAAGGATCGGCAACCTGTCTGGCATGAGTGTAGACGTGATCACTGTTGAATCCCATTTTCGCCGCGGTTTCCCGGCTCATCAGATCGGTGAATACATCGTTGGGAGCAAAGGGCGGTTCGGCATTGAATTTCCCGAACTCCCAGAAATTGCTGGAGTCGTTGACGCCGAGCATGAAGGTGGGCTTGCCGTCGACATAAAACGTCCCGTTCCGAATCTCGGGACGGGTAAAGCGATCGACCACCGGCGGTTCCGGCGCCGCAAGCTCTTCGACGGAAAGGGCGCGGATCTCGAAATCGGAGTTCCAGCCGCCGCCGAATGCAATCGACCCTGAGACCGGAGCCGGCGATTCATATCCCCCGATCTCCACTCCATTGAGGCGACAGCGTACCGTATTGCCGAGTACCGTCACTTCAAATTTGATCGGGGCATTCGCATCAACCTCCTTCGCATAAGAAAAGGTCGCGCACACCTTTCCATCGTCGGCGAACCGGAGTTCCCCGACATGAGGCGGCGTCAGCGTCAGTCTGATGAACTTCGGATAGCGCCAGCCGACGTAGAGTTCGAAATGAGATCCGCCGCGGCGGGTCAGCTCAAAGGAAACTTTGCAGTTCCTCCACTGGTGATTCCGGAGATAGAGAACCGGGTTGGTCTGACCGGAACGGATCGACAGAGCGTTGCCCCGGACAGAGAAATCTCCGCTGTTGCCGGTCCAGTCCCCCCCAAGCCGATCGCCGGAGAAGTTGTCGGAGAAAGGTTCCGCGGCTGCGAGAGAAAACGCGCCGAGCAGAAAAAATGCAAAAATTTTTTTCATATATCATGACCCTTGAAGATACGACTTTTCAGAAACAGGCTCCGGCAAACCGCCGCCGGACACGGAAATTACTCACCGAAATTCGCCGGAGCGTACCGCCCCCAGAAATAGATGTGCTGCCCGTCCGGCAAATCATTCTTGCGCAACGGAGCGCCATGACCGTCAGCGTAGCCGATGTTGCTGCCGGCGTTGTTGAAGTGGCGCGTGGAAAGATCTCCCTTCCCTTCGAGGATCGGGAAGATGTAGGCGGTCGTAATGCGGGCGTTATCCCCCAGCAGACAGCGTTCGGAGGGACGGCGGAACCGTTTGAGCGCATTGGAGTATTCCGCGCTTCGTGAGGTGATGTTGAAGTTGATTCCGTAATTGTAGTGCAGCAACTCGTTTTTGGTGGCGCTGGCGGTACCGCGGGCGGGGCAGGCCATCAGTTTGGAAAGAGGCTGAAAACTGCCGTCACTGTTTTTCGTCAACCAGCCGTTACAATCCGACTCCTTGCTCTGAGTGACGCCGACGTAGGGAGCGATCAACCCGAGCCAGGGGGTGTTGCCGGGGTTTCCGCCGGAAGTGTGCGGGGGAATGATCCCCTCGTTTGCATCGGTATAAAGAATCACCCCGAGTGCAAGTTGCTTGACGTTGTTGAGACAGTTGATGTCACGTGCCTTGTTGCGGGCCTGATTCAGGGCCGGCAGTAACATCCCGGCCAGGATGGCGATGATCGCAATCACAACCAGCAATTCGATGAGAGTAAAATACTTTTTCATGATCCGTTTCTCCTGAATGCTATTTCGGAATTTTCCCTATATATTATGCACTGTTTTGACATTTAAGTCAATAGCTGTTTGATTTATTTTCGGTTTTTCTTCTGTTTTTTGCCAAACTGTTAGCTACTGTTTGATTTTTTGTTCTATTTTTTTTGTTTTTTGATTGAAAAACGGAAGAAGCGAAATTACTGTAAAAAAGAGAGAACGGAACAGAGAAAAAAACATGTCAGCAGAACGAAACATCAGATCGGTCCCGCGAACCCGGCAACTGGCGCAGGAGTTGGAGAAGGAGATCACCGCAGGCATCCGCGGCGCGGGAACTTTGTTGCCGAGCATCCGGGAACTGGCGGAAGAGCGCGGAGTCGGTCCCTCCAGCGCGCTCGGGGCCTACCGGTTGCTCGAACGCAAGGGGCTGGTGGTGCGGGAAGCGGGCCGGGGGACCTTCGTCGCCGGCAATGAACGGCCGCCGGTCGAGCCAGGTGTGAGAATCTATACCTGGGATCAGAAAAATTTTCAGGAGGAGTTACTCCAAGTATTCAAGCCGCAGGGTGAGGTTTTCCGGTTCGAATCCACCAATTACCGTGATTACCCGCGTTACCTCGACTGGCTGAACCGGCGGCGGCGTCAGACTCCCGGTCTGGTGGTACTTGACGAATATCTGCTGCAGGTGGCTTCTGCCGAAGGGTTGCTCGAACCTCTCGACGAGTTGCTGGAAGGAACGGATACAGAACGTTATCTGGCGACCTTCGCGCCCTCCTGCCGTCGTGCGCTCTGCCGTGACGGGCGCTGTTACGCATTGCCGATCAGCTGCCTGCCGACCATGGCGTATTTCAACCGGCGGGTGTTCCGGGAGATCGGAGTGCCGCTGCCGAAACCGGAGTGGAGCTGGGAGGATTTCTTCGAACTGCTCGATCCCCTGACCCGCTATTCGTCGGACGGCCGTCTGGAACGGGGGGCGGTCGGGTTGATGCTCGACAGCAACGGCTGCATGCCGCTGCTCTCCCGATACGGCGGAGAACTCTTCGACAGAGCCGGAAACTGTGCGATCGGCTCCGAGGCGTTTTTCGCGGGGATCCGGGATTTCATGCGCCTCTACACGCATCCCGGCTGCTGTGTACACAAGATGGGGGATCGCCGCGATGCGCTCGGCCGACTGCTGGTCGCGGGACGCCTCGGCATCGTGATCGGCAATGAGCTCGACGCAGCCGTGGTCCGGCGGGAACTGCCACCGGGAGATTTTCAGGAACTGCGGCTGCCCGGAACTATCCGTGGCGGTCACTTCACGACGCTGCCGGTGCGCGGAGTCGGCATTCTGGCCGGAACTCCGAACCCGGCCGAGCTGTTCCGGGAGCTGGAGATCCTTTACCAGCCGGAGAACATCAACCGACTCTGTGCCGCCGGAGAACACATTCCGGCTGAAACCTCCACCACGCTGAGTCCGGAAACGGAAGCGGCCCGAAACACCGGCCGTCCGGTCTGTCAGCATCCGAACCGGATCGCGGAAATCCTGCTGCACGAACTCCTCTTCGAGCTGCTCTGGCACCAGATGCCGCCTTCCTTCGGCGAACTCGTGGACATCGAACGGCAGATCAACCGCCGCCTCAGAAGCCGCTGACACCATTCAGAAGCCGTCGACCTCCTGCACCATGCGCCGATATTTCGAGAAAATCGGCGCCTTGGCGATGAAACCGTGAAAAAGTCCGTTGGAATCGGAAACCGGCAGGTATTTGAGATTGTATTTCTCGAAGTTCGCCATCGCCCACGCAAGATCATCATCGGGCGAGACCATTCCCAGCGGCGGATCCATCAGGTCGAAGACCACCAGCAGATTGTAGACCTTGGGGTTGAGCATCACAGCAAGGATCTTTTCAAGATGAACCACTCCGAGCAACCGCCCGTTATCATCGAGGACCGGGAAGATCTCCGCCGGGGTACGTTCCACCAGGTCGATCACTTTCTGCAGGGGATCATTGAGCTTGAGCACATGGTAATCCCGCATCAGGTTGAGCCGGACCGGCAGCCGCCGCAACATCGTCAAATCGCGGTTCTCATCGAGAAGGTTACTCTCGGCCAACGCCTTGCGGTAGATCGAATGCGGTTCGAAAAGACGTGCGACAACCCACGACACCGATGAAACAATCATCAGCGGCACCAGCAGAATGTAGCCGCCGGTGACCTCGGCGATCAGAAAGACGCCGGTCAGCGGAGCACGCATCACGGCGGTGAAGACTCCGCACATGCCGACCGCGACAAAGTTGTACTCCTGCAATTCGATCAATCCGGTCAGATTCACCAGTCGTGCAAACGCGAATCCGGTGAATGCTCCGATGAACATCGAAGGAGCGAAAATACCGCCGTCACCACCGGAATCGACGGTCAGCGAGGAGGCGATGACCTTCACGAAAATCGCAACCAGAATCAGGATCACCAGAATCGCGGTCTGCGAAGGAATCCAGCTCAGCAGCGGCGCGGAACCGACCAGACCAACCATATCCCCGGTGAACAGTTTCTCAATATAAAGATATCCCTGCCCCCGCAGCAGAGGAAAAACCAGCAGAATCACGCAGAGAAGCCCGCCGCCGGCAAAGAGTCGGGCCCAGGGGTTGTGGAACTGTCGCTTGAGCCGGGCACTCGTCCAGTAGGCGGCCCGGATCACGAAAACACCGACCAGGGCACAGACTACGCCGCACAGGAAGTAACAGGGCACCGCATCGGCGCGCCACGGAGCATTGATCGCCAGAAAAAACTGATTGTCGGCAATGATCAACCTCGAAACCACGGTGGCAATCGCGCTGGACATGATCATCGGCGCCAGCGCCGACACGCTGAATTCCGGCAACAGCACCTCGGCAGCGAAGAGAACTCCCGCGATCGGGCTGTCGAAAATCGCAGAAATCGCCGCGGCAGAACCGCAACCGAGCAACAGACTGCGGTGCCGGCGATCGATGTTCAGAAAGCTCGCACTGTTCGCTCCGATCGCCGCCCCGGTCAGAACACTCGGCGCCTCAAGACCGGCCGAACCGCCGAAGCCGACCGACAACGCACTCGAAAACAGGTGGTTCAGAATCTCTATCGCGGGGATGTTGGTTTTTCTGCGGTTCAACGCGAGGATCAGCGGACTCAGACTCTTGGCGTAACGCGGCCCGCCGAAATAACGCTGAACCAAGAAGGAGAGCAGAAGTCCCACCATCGGCAACACAAGCAGTCCCCCCAGCCAGGCGTATTCGTGAAACTCCCGGGGCGTCTGCGTCAGCCAGATGCCGAAGTTTTCCAGCCGGGTGACCAGGGTGTGCAGCAGTGCCGCGGCAACTGCGGCCGCAACACCGATCGCCAGTGCCAGCACCACAATCAGACTGCGCTCACCCCAACGTGCCTGCCAGAGACGAACCGTCCGCTGGATCAGGCGGCGGTGGAGCCGCAGCAGAAATTTTCTGATCTTTTTTTTTCGCACGCCGGAAACTTCCCCTTCCCTACGGCCCCCGCCGCATTGTCCATTGATTAATATACCGCCGGAACCGGCCGTATGCAATCATACCGGCTCTCTTTTCACGCCCCTGCGCCCGCTTCACTCCAATGACGAGAGCTCCGGTCCGGCGAAGCCGCCCACCCTGACCCGTCTCCGGAACTCCAGAGGGGAACAACCATGCCTGGCCCGGAAACGTTCAATCAGATAGCCCGGAGTGCCGAAACCGCTGCGCAATGCAATCTCACCGAGATCACACTCCGATTCCGCCAGCAGCTCTTCGGCGAAGGCGAGCCGCCGGGCAATCAGGTATTGCAGCGGCGTTTCGTCGAAATGACGCTTCCATGCCCGGAAGAACGAACGGCGGCTCATGCCGTATTTCGCGGCAATCCGTCCCAGATCGATCCGGTCGGCGAAATGCAGAGCGAAACCGGCGGAGATCTCCGCGATCCGCTCATCCTCCGACGGTTCCCCGCCGCTCGCGGTACAGCACTCCGTGATCAACCGGATCGCGAGCTGGTCGAGCCGGTCGGCGGCGCCGCGGAGAGGAAGCACATCAAGATTCCGACGAATCGCGGACAACACCTCCTCCACCGCAGGGGTCATCCGGAACTCGCCGGAATTGATCCCGAGCGCCAGCACCGCCGATGCCGCCGGTTCATCATAGGTGAAGTAAAGTTCGTCGTGGCGCGAAGCGTGGATCGTCTCCATCCGCGTTCCGGCGCGAATGACCGACAGTGAGGGAGCGCTGCTTCCCCGTCGTTTCCGCCCGTTGACGATAATGCACGATTCCCCGGTCTTCCGGAACGTCACGCAGATGAAGAGGTGCATCAGCCGGGTGTTTCTGTGGATGAAAAGATGATCCGGCCTCCAGCCGAGGGCATGCAACCGGTATGGGAAGTTGACGATTCGCGGCAGTTCCGCCAGCAGATACTCACGACCGGCCATGGCTTTCACCTCCGTACCTTTTTGGCACGATTTCTGAATTTTTTGTCGCTATCACAGTTGGTCGAAAACATTCATTTGAATATAATATAAGCAGATTGATTATAAAAGTAAAAGAGCAATATGACATGAATCCGGAATTTTTCCGGAACCGCAACAATCGGCAGAAACGGATGTCGCAGATCCGTGCCGACGTGAAAACCGCTCTGCGACCGGATATGTGGAAAAACCCAACGCCGTCAGGCGACATTTATCAATGGAGGCATTCATGAGCGAAACAGGCATCTCAACCGTGACAGTGGACTTCACCCGGAAGCTCGGAAAAATCAAGCCGATGAACGCCGGCAACAACGGTCCGAAGATTCCCCCCCCCAGCCAGACCAAAGGCAATTTCGAAACCTTCCGGATGCTGCACATTCCCTACGCCAGACTCCACGACGCAAACCTCTGTACGCTCTACGGGGCACCCCACGTGGTCGACATCAGGGCGATTTTCAAAGACTTCAATGCAGATCCCGAGGATCCTGCCAGTTACGATTTCACGATGACGGACATCTATCTGGAAACTCTGAAAAAAGCCGGAACCGAACCCTTCTTCCGTCTGGGGGGCAGCATTGAGCACAGTCCCCGCAAGTGGTTCACCTGCGTTCCCCCGGATTTCAGGAAATTCGCAGTGATCTGCGAACACATCATCCGTCACTGCACCGGCAGCTGGGCGAACGGCCTCGGAATGAAAATCACCTACTGGGAGATCTGGAACGAACCGGATCTGGATCCGGATGTCTGCGAAAACAAACGCTGCTGGCAGGGTACCGCGGCGGAGTTCCGGGAGCTCTTCTGCATTACGGCAAAACACTTGAAGAGCTGCTTCCCGGAACTGAAAATCGGCGGGCCGGCCTCCGCGAGTCCGATCAGCAGAAAGACGAAACCCGGCTGGACCGACCTTTTCTTCGCAGAGTTGGAAAAACAACAGATCAAACTGGATTTCTACAGTTTCCACTGCTACGCCTGTGACCTGAACGTATTCTTCCACAACGTTCGGGAGGTACGGGAATACCTCGATACCCATGGCCAGCCTCAGGCCGAAAGCATTCTGAACGAGTGGAACTACGTCCGGAACTGGAACGACGGCTGGACGCACACCCTCGAACAGGAAGCCGGAATCAAGGGAGCCTCCTTTGCGCTTTGCGCCATGCTGGGCTGTCAGAAACTGCCGCTGGATCTGCTGATGTATTACGACATGCGCGTCGGCTGCGGCATGAACGGCCTCTGGCATCCGGTGACTCTCAATATCCAGAAGCCGTACTATTCCTATTTCATGTTCGAGAAACTGGCCCGGCTCGGCACGGAAGTCGCCTCCGATTCGGACGACGAAACAATCCAGGTCGTCGGTGCGACCAATGAAGCGGGAAAGAAAACCGCAGTCATCGGCGGTTTCAATGACGACGACAACTTCGGGGTCCGGAAACTTGAAATCAAGCTCACAGGCCTGACCGCCCAGGAGAAGGAGAACCTGACGGTGCGTCTGCTGGATGAGAAGCTGGACTGCTTCGAAGTCCCGTTTTATCTCGAGGGGGATACGCTCCGGTTCAAATTCCCCATCAGGACCTGTTTCGGACTTCTGATTCAGTGCTGAAAGGAAACGACCGGAAACGATTCTCAGTGCGGGAATCGTTTCCGGCAACCGATCGGTGGAGTGCCGACACGACGGGTCCCACCTGTTCTGTGAGTCGTCGCGGCAAAATCCGCGGCCGTCTCCGTCCGCCCCTCCGCAAGGATCATGCGGAGGGGGATATGACCGGCCATTCCGATCGTTCGCCTGCCGACTCCTACCGGAACTACCGCCCGTCAAAAAAATCAACTTTTTTTTCAAAACCGGCTTGACTTTTGCTCCCTTTTATACTAAACTAGTTTATAAAAGATCAAAAGGAGGTGGAATCATGCTTCGGCGCTACTCACTGGCGCAAATCTCGGCCGAACTCGGCGTCAGCAAGGCCGCGGTTTCTCTGGCACTGAACGGCAAGGCCCGCAGCGTCGGCGTCAGCGCTGAACTGGAGCAGCGTATTCTCGCATTCTGCCGCAAGGTGCACTACCAGCCAAACATTCATGCCAGAAGGCTCAACAGCAAGCTGGTCCACAACATCGGTGTGATGCTGGAACGTCCCGATCTTCCCGGTCAGCTGATCCTCGGTGGTGCGACTTCGAACATCTTCGACGGCATCACGAAAGCAGCGGATTCCGCCGGATTCCGGGTGACCATTCAACTCTACCGCCCGGACCAGGCAGATTCGGTCGCTTTCAACTGGCTGTTGAACCGTGAGATCGACGGGTTGATCTTTTACGGTCTGCAATTGCCGGAACACTGGCGCAAACGCTTCATCGCCGAGCAATGGCCGATCATCGGAATCGGAATCGCCCCCGGACATGGCGTCCCGGCGGTCAACTCCAATAATTTCGAAGCAACCCTGAGTCTGACCCGCGCTCTGCTGGCACACGGCTACCGTGATTTCCATTACCTCGCCGGATTGCCGGTCAGCTACCCGGCTCAGGAGCGGGAACGCGGCATCCGGACCGCCCTCGCCGAAGCGGGAATTGAGCTTGAGGAGAGTCGCATCCACTGTTTCAGTTTCGAACAGAGCGTCAGTTATAAAACGGTCGGCGCCCTGCTTCGGGAAGGGCGCCTGTCGCCCGGTGTCGCGGTGGTGGCTGCTACGGAAATTCTCGCGATCGGAGCGATCCGGGCCATTCAGGATGCCGGATTCCGTGTCCCCGAGGATTACGCGGTGACCGGCGTCAACAGCTTTTTCGGAGATTCTTATTTCCGGCCGCGTCTCTCCACTTTCGAGTACCTCCCCTGCGAACAGGGAGCCAAAGCGGTCGAACTGCTGCTTGCGGCCCTCGCCGGAACTCCGCCGCCGGAGTCCACCGTGATCGAGGGGAAACTGATTCCCGGAGATTCCGCACCGGTGGCACCTTAAATGTTTTTCTAATCCGAGGTTCATTCGTCGCAAACAATGCTAAACTAGTTTATAAACAGTCACCGAACCTTCAACCAGGGAGAGACAAATGAAACAGAGAGACCAGTTCACCTTGATAGAATTGCTCGTTGTGATTGCGATCATCGCGATTCTGGCGGCGATGCTGCTTCCCGCACTGAACAAGGCACGGGAAACGGCAAGAACCATTCAATGCTCCGGAGTTCTCAAACAGTATACGACCGCAAGCATCCTGTATGCGGGAACCTACAACGACTTCTGGGTTCCGGGGCAGTGCTGGCCTTACAAGTCGGATTATGTATTCTGGTACACCAATCTGGCCTGGCGGTTGATGACCGGAGGAAAGGTCCTTACGGAAAATCGTGACGAAGCCGCGGGATACTGCGACCGCCGCACCTCCCCCGGTCTGGTCTGCCCCGCCGCGACAGCCTGCTTCAACGATCCCAATACTCCGATTTACGGCCCCGGGATCAACGACAGTTACGGGATGTCCAAGGAAGATTACGCCCAGGGTGCGTGGAAGGCGGGGGATGCGGTTATCGCCCACAAACTGCCGCGAATCAGGCATGCATCGAAACGGCTCGCTTTCGCCGACGCCCTCGATCACTCCATCAACATGTCGAAGGCGAATCCGTCCTACTACCGGCTCGTGGGGGAGAAGAAACAGTCGGAAGGCGGAACCACCACGCTTGCCTACCGGCACGGCGGCCTCGACCGCGCCAACGTCGCCTTCTTCGACGGCCATGTCGCCACCCACGCCAGCGCCGACATCTGGCACAAATACCGGTTCACCGGATTTTACAAGAACGAACTCGATGAAACCCGTCCCTGATCAGACAAGGATTGTACAATACCATGACCAGACTCAAACGATGCTTCATCGCCGCGGCAGCGACAATAACCGGTCTCCTGATCGGCGCCCCGCAAAATGTCTATGAGTGCAGTTTCTCCGCAGGAGAAAGCGCCGGATGGCGGCTGCCGTCCTGTGCCCGTTTCACAGTTATCGACACGGTTCCGGTACTGGAAGTGACGGTTCCGCCGACCGGGGCGGCCGGGCAAAATGTTGCAACCCGTTCCATCGACCTGAAACCGTGGCGCGGGAAAACCCTGGTTCTATCCTTCGAACTGAAAGCGGAAGGGGTCACGAAACCGCCGCAGCCCTGGAACGGCATCAAGGTGATGTTCCATTACAAGACCAGAACCGCCGAGGTCTGGCGCAATCCGCGCGGACTTTACGGTACTTTCGACTGGAGGACGGAGATGACCGCGGTCGAAGTTCCCGCAGACGCAGAGACCGGCGAGCTGATGATCGGACTTCAGGACTCTGCGGGAACGCTGCTGGTCCGCAGAATCCGGATTCAGGCGTATAGCGGGGAGGATCGCTTCCCGCCACTTCCGCTGCCGGAGGGCTTTCAGGCGGAGTATACCAGCCGGGTCACAGCGACACCGGTGTTGCGCGGCGTGATGGGTCCCAACAGTTATCAGCCCGAGGATCTCGAAGAACTCGCCCGCTGGGGAGCAAACCTGATCCGCTGGCAGATCAAGCGCAACTGGGGCGCCGTCAACACGGAGCGTGATCTCGCAGAATATCTCGACTGGTTCCACGGCAAGCTCAATGAACTTGACCTGGTACTGGAGCACGCCCGGAAACTCGGAATCAAGGTGGTGATCGACCTCCATACTCCTCCCGGCGGACGCAAGGCCGACAACAACATGGCGATGTTCTACGAACCGGTCTATGCCGAAGCGTTTCTGAAGATGTGGGAGGAGATGGCGACGCGCTACAAGGACAAACCGGCCGTGTGGGCATACGATCTGGTCAATGAGCCGAACCAGACGCTTCCCGCCTCATCCGACTACCTCCATTTGCAGTATGAAGCGGCAAAGCGGATCCGGGCGATCGATCCGGAAACTCCGATTATCGTCGAATCGAACGACTGGGCGGCACCGGGGGCATTCCGTTACCTGTCGCCGCTGCCGCTGCCGAACATCATTTATCAGGCGCACATGTATCTCCCGCACGCCTATACCCACCAGTCGGTCGAGAAGGCGGAACCGCGTCTGCCTTATCCGGGCAGGATTAACGGTCGGGAATGGAACAAGGAGACGTTGCGGAGCGAACTGGAACCGGTCCGCGAATTTCAGCGGAAGTACGGCGCCCGGATCTACCTCGGGGAATTTTCGGCGGCGCGCTGGGCTCCGGGTGTGGCACACTACCTCGAAGATTGCATCGAACTTTTCGAGGAATACGGCTGGGACTGGAGCTATCACAGCTTCCGCGAATGGCACGGCTGGAGCGTCGAACACTCGACGGACCAGAACAATCTCGAGCGCGCCAACTCAGACACTGACCGCAAAATTCTCCTGCTCAAATACTTCGGTCGAAACAACCACTGAACACGGCAGGAAAGACACCGACGGAATCTCCGGCTCCGGAAATCCCGGATAACCGGCCGGTTCCGTCAGTTCAGCGATTCTCCTGCTGCCAGACGGCGTCTGCCGCGTCGGAGGGCATCCGCCAGTCACCGCGCGGCGACAGCGCGATCGTGCCGACCTTCGGCCCGTCCGGCACACAGTTTCGTTTGAACTGCTGCCGGAAGAATCTGCTCAGAAACACCTTGAGCCAACGCGACACCGTCTCCGCATCATAGACGCCGCGGAAGGCCTCCTCCGCGAGGAACCGGATCTTCTCCGGCTCGGCACCGTATTTCACAAGGTGGTAGAGGAAGAAATCGTGCAGCTCATAGGGACCGATCAATTCTTCCGTCTTCTGAACGATCGTACCGTCACCGGCAGCCGGCAGCAACTCCGGACTGACCGGGGTGTCGATCACATCGCGCAACACGGCGGCCAGTTCCGGATCGGAACGCTCCGCCGTCGTTTCAATCAGGAAACGGATCAATGTCTTCGGGATCGAACAGTTTACCGCATACATCGACATGTGGTCGCCGTTGTAGGTACTCCAGCCGAGAGCGATTTCGGAAAGGTCTCCGGTGCCGACCACCATGCCGCCGGTCTTGTTGGCGACATCCATCAGAATCTGAGTGCGTTCCCGCGCCTGCACGTTCTCATAGGCGGTGTCAAGCACTTCGGGATCGTGGCCGATGTCACGGAAATGCTGCAGGCAGGCGGGACGGATATCGACCTCGCGCAGCGTCACGCCCAGCAGTTCACAGAGGCGGACCGCATTGCTGCGGGTTCTGCCGGTGGTACCGAAACCGGGCATCGTGTACGCGATGATCTCGGCCGGAGCGCGCCCGAGCAACCGGCAGCACTCCGCCGCGACCAGCAGAGCCAGCGTTGAATCCAGGCCTCCCGAGATGCCGATCACCATGGTTTTCGCATGAGTATGTTCGATCCGCTTGGCCAGACCGGCGCACTGGATGTCGAAGATCTCCGTACAGCGCGCCCGGCGGTCGGAATCGTCCCCCGGGACAAAGGGAAGACGGGGATTCGCCGCATAAGTCAGATCGGGGGAGTCCGCCGCCGTCGGCAGCTCCACGGTTCGAAATACAATGTCGCGAGGCAACGGATTGTCGTTGAAACTGCTCTCGGATACTCTTGCCGCCGCCAGCCGATCGAAGTCCACATCGGCATAGATCACCGAACTGGTGCGCACAAACCGGCGATTCTCCGCCGCCAGGCGACCGTTATCGGCGATCAGCGCATGACCGCCGAACACGACGTCGGAGGTGGATTCATGCACGCCGGCCGATGCGAGCACGTATGCGGCCAGGCAGCGGGCACTCTGCTGCCGGACCAGATCGCGCCGATACTCCGCCTTTGCGGCAAGCTCGGTCCCCGCCGACAGGTTGAAAATGGCGCGGGCGCCGCCCAGCGCGAGCAGCGACGACGGCGGCAACACTCCCCAGAGATCCTCGCAGATCTCAACGCCGAATAGGAAACCGTGACCGCAGTCAAACAGCAGATCGCTGCCGAAGGGGAGCTCCTCCCGCCCCAGTTTCACCGTCCGCCCCCGAACCTCGCGGCCGGACTGGAAATAACGTTTCTCATAAAACTCCCGGTAGTTCGGAAGCAGCGTCTTGGGAACCAGACCGCAGATCCGGCCCCCGGCGGCAACCGCGGCGACATTGTAGAGTGCCTCTCCCACCAGCAGCGGCAGTCCGAAGAGCGCGATCGTCCTGTTCCCCGCGGTAACCGCCGCGAAAGTGGTTGCCGCCTCACGCGCCCGCTCAAGCAACCGCTTCTGAAAAAACAGGTCGCCGCAGGAATAACCGGTCACGGAGAGCTCGGGGAACACCACGGCAGCCGCCCCTTTCCGCACCGCCTCATCGTAGCATTCACGGAGCATTCCGATATTGAAATCGACATCCGCCACACGCAACACCGGAACCGCCGCCGCCAAACGATGGAATCCAAACATGATTCACGCTCCAATCGCAGAAGAAGTTACAATTCTTTTCCTCCCTATTAATTTACCTGCGCAACCGCCCTTCTGCAAGCGTCGATACAGAAAAAACGTCGAAGCAGAGAAGTGGAAACAGCCCATGGAAAACCAGGGTTCCCGAAAGGGAAAATCCGGTCTCATTTGAGACGCGACAATCCCTGTTTCCCCGCCGGCCCCAGGCAAATGGGTTCCCCCGATAATTCCGACTTCCCTCCAGCGGCCCGTCCTGAAAAAAATTCATTTTTTTCCGGAACCACTCTTGACACCCCTTCCTTTTTTGGGTATAATATTAATGCATAGAACGTTTCATGAAACGATATATAAAGGATTTTTCAATGCCCCGGGAACGAGCAGTCAAACTGAAGGACATCGCTGATGCCGCCGGAGTGGCGGTAGCTACCGTATCGGCAGCACTGAACGGTACCGGAACAGTTTCGAGCCGGATGCGGGAGCGGGTACGTAAGGTTGCGGCCGAGATGAACTACGAGCCGAACATGGCGGCGAAGTTACTCAAGCAGAAACAGAGCCACGATCTGGGACTGATCATCTGTGACCTTCCGGAGCGGATTTTCGGTTCCGGCTATTTCATGCCGATGATTTCAAATTTCATCCGACAATGCGAGATGGAGGAACTGCGTTGCCAGATCGAATATCACGATCCGTCATCCTCAAAAATTCCGTCGCTCCTGCACAACGGGCTGGCCGGAGGAGTCCTTCACGGAGGAACCATCACGCCGACCGTGAGGGAATTTCTTGCGGAAAATCCGGATTTCCCCTTCGTCGCGCTTGAAGAGGAGTCTGAGTATTGCCTGAACTCCGATTACGAACTGGCATTCTACAAGGCGGTCCAGTACCTGGCCGCATTGGACCATCGCCGTTTCGGCCTGGTGATCGGCCCCCGGGAATACCGCAGGCAACAGCAGATTGAAGACGGCTTTCTGCGTGGGATCAGAGAATTTTCCCTTGATTATCGCGCGGAAGAGTGGTCGACCCGTCTGGCGCTCCGGGAAGACGCAGCCACCGTGAAAGGCGCGGTCGAGTTCGGAAGGAAGCTTTTTGCACAGAAGGAGTTTCCGAGTGCCGTCATCTGCAGCGACGGACGGGCAGCCAAAGGGATTCTCTACGCCGCCTGCGAAGTGGGATTGCGGGTTCCGGAACAGTTGAGCGTCTTCGCGTGCAGTTCTCAAACGGAATCGGAGCAGTGCTTCCCCACCATAAGTTCGATCGCATGGAATGCCCCGGAAGCAATCTTCAGGGGAATCTACATGCTCAAAACCCTGCTTGAACACCGGATCCTCAAACAGCCGAAACTCCTGATCGAACCGACCATGATCATCCGAGAAAGCACTGCGAAATGCTGCAGTAGATAACCGGGAGAACTCATCATGAAAACACACTTCCCATGGCGACTTCTGCTTCTGGGACTGACGACAGGAGTATTCACTGCCACCGGATCAGAACCACATGGAGCAGTTCCGAAGCTGGAACTTCCCGTCCGTCTGGATGGCCGCATTGATTCGGAAGAGTGGAGTGATGCCGCGCTGTTCCGCCGCATATGGGAACAGGACAATCGTGTACCGGGGCTTCCCGCCACCGAATTTCGGATGAAATACGATGACGAAGCACTCTACGTCGCAGCAACCGGATTCGAAAACAATCCAGACTATCCCGAAGCAGCGCAACGGAAGTGGGACGATCTGCTTTTCTGCAGCGAGGATGCCTTCTCCGTCATTCTCGGACTACCGGACAACAACGTCGCGGTACAGGAGAAAATCAATATGGGGGGTTACGAAGGTGCGCTCGGTGGCAGGGCGGCTAGGGCAGACTTCTATTATACCTTCACGGTAAACGCCACAGGCTCACGGCAGCGCATGTTCAACGAAATGCCGCTGGAAAACGCGCTGTTCGATTCGGCGATCGCCACGGAAAAAGGGAAGTTTTTCACAGCGGAATTTCGGATTCCATTCCGGTCCTTCGGGCTCTCCATGCCGGAGGGGAAAAAGATTTTCATGAACTTCTTCCGTTTCAGACCGCCCGAAGTGCAGGCGTGGAATCACAAGCGGTTCAAGGGGTACGCCGCCATGCCTTTCGGCACCATCCGTCTTCTGCCGGAAGCAGAAAACAGCGGACGAACCCTCGAGGAACGCCCGACGCCGCCTGCCCCGGCCCGCCGGAACTGCCGGGCAGAACTTCAGTACAGCCCGCTCTCCGGAGCGGTCATCGGTAAAGTATACCTCACCGGCCAATGGGATCATCTGACCGGAATCCTGAATGTCTCCGGCTTTCCCGAACAACGCCGGGAACTCTTCGATCACACGATGATCAATCGCGATGCGATGATTGTTCCCGGCGGAGAAAGGCTCGCCTATCTGACACAGCCGTTGACGCCGGGAAGTCAGAAGGAAACACGTAAAGCGCGGTTCCGTGTCGTCGACCGGCAGGGAAACATCGTGTCGGAAACCAGTCTCACCTGTCCTGCGGTTACCGCCCCGGAATGGTTCGGGAAAGCGGTGGCGGCGGAATATCTCCGGGAAAAAATTCCAGCTCCGTGGACAAAACCGACCGTCTCCGGCAGGGAAGTCAGGCTCGTACACGCCAAACATGTTTTCAACGACTATCTGCTTCCGGGCGATGGAGAAGTTGAACTTGCTTCAGCAGGGAAAACAGTTCACTTCACGCCGGTTTCCTTCTCGCTGGAAGAAAACGGCAATGACGCGACAGGGGAAGCCGTTCTGGCCGCCGGCCCGATCCGGCTCGAACTCAAAAGCCGGATGGAACCGGATGGTTTCACTGAACTGAAATTCCGCTTTCGCGGAGTCGATCCGGCCAAGGTCGACCGGATTCGCCTCGTCATTCCCCGCCAGAGAGCTGACGCCAGGCTGATCCTGCCGGGAACACTGGTCCAGAATGCAGCGGCAATCTCCCCCGCAGGCTATTCCGGAAAAGGAGAGCAGTTCTGGATCGGCAACTATGAAAAAGGACTCGCTTTCTCCTTCGATACCGACCTTTTCTTCGGGACAAAGACCCGTCGTCAGATCACAGTGAAACCGTCCGGAGAGAAAACGGAGGTCGCCTTCACCTTCGTCGACGGTCCGAGTCAGTTCACCGCCGATACCGTGTTCCGTCTCTTCCTGCAGCCGACCCCGACCAAACCGCGCCCGCCACGACCGATCCGTGAGCTCACTGTACGACAGTGGGAACAGTGGGCCGACTGGCACGGCTACCCCGATACCGGAAAAATCCCGGAACTGAGGAAATGGACTGGAAAACTGAAACGGGAAAACCGGATCGGCATTCTCTATACCTGCCAGGGGTTACGGGAAGACGCCCCGTTTTTCCGGGAGTTCCGCAGCGATTTCGAACTTCAGCCGCGCTGGCGTTACTATCGTGATCGCGGCAAAGAGTGCTACGCCGCCAACAAACGCGGCCCGGAAGGGGAACTCCAGCTTTACTACTGGCAACAATTGATCCAACAGGGGGGAGTCCGCGGCATCGCCTCAGACGGCACCAGTCCGGCATGGGGTGACACCAATCCTGCCCTCGCCGGGACCGATGCACTCGATCGCCGGGCAAAATGGGAAGAGATGAGCTCGCGAATCGTAGCACAGCGCGCCTTTCTCAAACGGTTGCGCGGGCTCTTCACCGATACCGGAGACCCCTTCGCCATGATGGCCCATACCGGCGGCGGACTCGACGTCAACACACTGAGTTTCTTTGACGGCTATATGGAGGGGGAACAGATGACCCGTTTCCGAACCGGTTATTTTCTTCCCGAGGCAGTGTATGCGGTCGGATACAGCGGTCTCCCCTGGGGATGGCGTTCCATCTTCTGGTCGAAACACTGGCGCAACTATCTTTCGCAGGACAGTTCCCTCGCCTATTCGCTGTTGTTCCATACCGAGTTCAACGGTAACTTTCAGGCGGAGAACCCCGATTACGATCTGGAACTGACCCGTGACTTCGAAGGACCGGGAACGAGTTTCCACCCATTCTGGAATCCTGATCCCCGATTGAAATTCCATTCGGATCGGGCGAAAGCCAGCCTTTATCTCGCTTCCGGAAAGGCATTGATCGCCGTCTCAAATCTGACTCCGGAACAGGCCTCCTACACACTCGACTTCTCCGCCCTCTTCCCGGCCGGAGCCTTTCATGCACAGGAGTTGCTGGACAACCGGCCGCTTACCGGTTCCCGCGTCACCGGAACCATTGAGCCGCACAGTTGCGATGTGATCCGCATTGACGCGGGAACCAGTTCCGTCATTGAGAAAAAGAAATCCGCCGTTTCTCCCTCCTTCCGGCTCAGCGGAAACCGTCCTGATGACTGGAAAGCGAACGCCGACGGCAAAACACGCTTCTTCTCCGCGACGCCGGAGAAGTTGACGCTTCGTTCCGCCCCCGGGGGATCGCGGGCCGCCGCCGCCACTTTGCTCCATCCCTTCGATCGTGATTTCGAACTCGATTTCACGATGAAGGCAACCGACCGTTTCCGCTTCATTCTCGGCCCGGTGACGATCGGTTACGGAAACGGCTGGGTCGGTTACGGCTGGTTCGTCAAGGGACCGGTTGCCAAACGCGGCAAAGGGCACGTCTACTATCAGGTGCCATTGCGGAAAGGGGAAGAGGTTCCAGTCAGAATTTCCCTCAGAAACGGTGTGCTCAATCTGCTTTACAATCGGATTCCGGTGGTCCGGAATCTGCCGCTCGACCTGCCTGACGGAAACCGGTTTGAACTCCAGACCTGGCACGACGATACGATCGAGTACAGCATCGACCGGATGGCGAGTGAAGGAGAAAAAATCATCGAGAACGACGTAATTCACCCAGTCTTAAACTAGGAGAGACACGTATGAAGAAGCATTTTACATTGATCGAACTCCTCGTTGTGATTGCGATCATCGCCATTCTGGCGGCAATGTTGCTGCCCGCGTTGAACAGGGCGCGTGAAATGGCGAAGGCCAACAACTGTGTAAGCAATCTCAGGCAGTGTGCCGCTGCCTCTCTGATGTATGCGGGCGATTATAAGGACTTCCTGCCACCTCCCGCCCTCACGGCAAGCGTCAACAAGGGGCGCTGGTGGCAGATTCTCTCGGGCTGGACCGACGAAAATAATCCGACTTCCCTCTGCAATTACCTGCCGCGACCGCAGGAGGGAAAAGCTTCCATTTTCGTCTGTCCCGGCTACGAGCCTTATGTCCTCTTCAAAGCTTCCAATAGCGAGTACCAGGTCTACGGTATGGCCTCGGCCGACAGCAGCGTGGTCGGAGGCCCCCTGTCCTACCGCCATCTGCCCAAACTTCTGGGGAAAACGGAAGAGATGATCATGCTCGCCGACAGCCGGCGAGGTCAACATACACCCGACTTCGCTCAATGTTTCTTTATCCAGCAGGGCAGCGCGGGTCAGCTCACTCCGGCAGGAGTCAAATCGCTTCATCTGCGCCACTCCAACCGTGCCAATGCGGCGATGATCGACGGCAGCGTCCGGTCCCTCGGAATCGGAGAAGTCAAAGACTACAACTACAGCTACGTTCTCACTGACAGATGAAACGGTTCTTCTTCTTTTTATGCCTCGCATCGGCAATTCCGGGATGTGTCGTCCCGCGGGAGGCATCATCGCCGACAACACCCGGCACCCTGCCGGACAATGTGCCGCCTCAGGTAACGGTACACTACACCGGACAACTTCCGGTCATTGACGGAAAGCTGGAGGAACCGGCCTGGCACAAGGCAGAGTGGATCACCCTTGACGGCTCCCGCCCGGCCCTTCCGGACAATGAGGAAAAATGGCAACTCTATGCCGCAATCTCGGGCAACCGGACAACCACCGAGGAACAGTTCCGGCAGCGGACGCGCGCAGCCGTGCTGTGGAACAAGGCCGGACTTTGCTTCGGCCTTACATGTGAGGACGCCGATGTCCAATCTTTCCACGGGGAAGGAGATTGGATCTGGATCGGCGATGTCTTCGAAATCTTTCTCGCTCCCCGGGCGGAGGCGGGGGCACAAACCTGGGAATTTCAAATCAATCCCGCCAATGCGCGCTTCATGCAACCGTTCCGCCTCAGACCGGTGACCGCAACCCACGTCAGCGGGACACTCAACCAGAGCGGGGAACGGGACCTGGGCTGGTCAGCGGAAATCTTTCTTCCCTGGGAAGAACTGGAGAAGTTCCGGCTTGCACGCCGTCCCACGCCCGAGTGCCCCATCGCCGGTGCCGTCCGTTTCGCAGCATGGGATCTCACCATCCACACCCAGCTCAGGCTCAACCGCTTCACAACGCCGGGAGAGGCCAACCCTCATCGTCCGGAACACTACAGACCGTTGAACTGCAGCAAGCCCTGAATCCACCCGGCCTCCATTGGGCCGGGAACTCCAGAATCCCCTCGATTGCCTGTCGCCGCTCTTCCAACTCCACCCGGCCTCCATTGGGCCGGGAACCCGCCGTCTCTGAAAACGGGGCGGCGGTAACCAATTCCCGCTCCGGCAGCGGCACACCTCCTTTCCTTTTTGAATTTTCCCCGCCTCCCGGCGGAAAAATATTCTTTTTTTCCGTTTTCCGGACTTGCTTTTTCAAATGATTTGAGTCATAATAATAAGTAAGTGAATTAAGAGATACACCGATACAGAGAAACAGCAATACATCGGACCGGAATCAAGTATGCCGATCGCGGGAAACACAATCATCGACGAGGGGCGGGAAGCGATCTACCTCCAGGTCGCCCGGCAAGTCAAAACAAAACTGAAAGAGGGAAATCTCCCCGACAACGGGCGGTTGCCGAGTTATCGGACGCTGGCCGGGGAGTTCGGCGTCAGCATGGGGGTGATCCAGCGGGCAATGCAGGTGTTGCGCGACGAGTCGCTCGTCCGGATCCACCACGGCAAAAGTGGTCGGGCGATCCCGGGAAAGCGTTTTGTCCCGGAGATGGCGAAATATGGCCTGATCCACCCCTATACGGCGGGTACGGGATTCGGGCGGGCGCTGTATGCGTTGCTGGCGGTAGGGCTTGCGCGGCACCCTTGCGATGCGATGTCGATCGTGCGTTCTTCCGCCGGAGATCCCGTCTGCGAATGCAATCTGGCGGAGGCGATGGTTTACAACGGGGTGCGGGGCATCCTGCTCTCGCCGGAAAACAGTTCGACCAATGCCGCCTATTTCGAAGAGCTCTCCCACCGGGTTCCGGTGATGCTGATCGATCAGCCGCTGGCGGGAACGGAACTGCCCGCCGTGATCTTCGATTACGCGGACGCCGGAAGGAAAATCGGTACAGAACTGCGTTCCCGCGGTTGCCGCCGTACCGTATTGCTGCTCAATGAAAAAAACAATCGAAGCATTGAAGAACTGGCGGCCGCCATGGCGGAAAAGCTTGAGATCAGCTTCCTAAAACTGCCGCTTTTCCGGGCGGAACGGCTGGTGGAAAAAGGAGACTATACTCTTTTCGACGTCAACGCGGCAGCGTTGCGGCGGGAACTTGAAAGCGGGTCCGCAGACTCGCTGTTCTGCCCGTTCTGCCTGCACCTGGACTACCTTTTCATGGGAGAGATGCCGGAGGAATTGCGGCGCAGAATCGTACCGGCGACGCTCTGCAACACATTGCCTGAAATTCACAGCCGCACCTACTGTACGAGCGGGATTCTGGAGTGGGAGCTGTCCCACCTCAAACTGTTGACTCTGGCGACGGAGCGACTGATCAAATGGTGCAGAAGCGGGCGGCGGCCGCGCGGAATCCGCCGGATCAAACTGGCTCGCATGAACTGATGCCCTTTGCGGGAAAGGAAATAACAAGATGAGGCGAATCCTGATCCTGCTGCTTGGAACCGTTCTGAGCTGGCAGGGAGCGACAGCGGAACCGGCCGTGGTGTTTGAGCTGGATCTTTCCGATCCCGGGACAGTTGCTCAACTGGAAGGAGCCGAAGTAATCCGCGGTGGCGGTCCCGGCGGCAGTGACGCATTGAAAATTACCGGCCCGGCGGCGCCGGCGATCCGGTTTGACACCAAAAAGGTGCGGGGTGGAGCAGTCACCGTCGAGGCGATGGTCAAAGGAGAGAAACTCGGACGGAAATTCGGCGACTGCCTGAAGCTGGTGCCGGACTACAAACCGTTTGACAAATACCGGGAGAACTGGGCGTATCGTCCAGCCGCAAATGTTCCTCTGGAAAAAACCGACTGGATCCGGGTCTGGGGGACGTGGCGCATTCCGGTGTTCGCCGGCGATTTCAAACTGGTGCTCGGACACGCCGGAGCGGAGGGGACCGCCTGGTACAGTAACGTCAGGATTCTGGAGGTTCCCCCGCCGGAACCCCTCGCGCCGGCCAATGCTCCCGGAGTGCAGAACGTGACCCAATATCGCGGAGCGATGGCGGGAGACCTCAAAAAAGAGGAGGACTTCCGCGTATTCGCAGAGGAGTGGGGAGGCAACCTGTTGAGGTGGCAGTTCCTGCAGGGGCCCGGTTCCTTCGATTCGCTCGAGCACTACCTCGCCTGGGGACGCGAAAAGATCGCGGAACTGGAAAAGGTGATGCCGTTTCTTGAAAAGTACAATCTGAAGGTCGTGGTCGACCTCCATCGCGGGCCGGGCAGAATGAACCATGTCAACAGCAATCTCGGCCTGTGGGATGTCGATCAGCAGGAGACGATCCTGCAATTGTGGCGCGAAATCGCCGGCCGTCTCCGCGGCAGAAAATGTATTTACGGCTATGATCTGGTCAACGAACCGGTTGATAAAGTCTATGATGTCCGCAGTGAAGCGCTGGACTGGAATCGCTTCGCGGAAAGACTGGCCCGCGAAATCCGTCGGATCGATCCCGATACGCCGATCATTATCCAGCCGACAACGATGCAGTTTTCCGGTTTCAGGCCGCTCAATCTGCCGAACATCATCTACTCGCCGCACATCTACGAACCCGGAGAATACACCCATCAGGGGATCCGCAACCGTGCGATGGTCGGCCCCTACCCGGATGATGCGAAGGGGTGGAACAAGGAGTTTCTGCGGACACTCTGCGAGCCGATCCGCGCCTTTCAGAAGCAGTACAACGTGCCGATCTATGTCGGCGAGTTCGGCGTAATCCGCTGGGCCCCGGGCGGGGAACGGTGGCTTGACGACTGGATCAGCCTCTTTGAGGAATACGGCTGGGACTGGACGTTTCACGCCTACCGGGAGTGGTCCGGCTGGAGCGTCGAACACTCCTCCGACAAAGACGACGAGACGCGGCAGGCGACCACCCCGCGCCGTGAAGTGATATTGAACTATTTCAAACGCAACCGAAAGGGAAACGAGTGATGAAATTTTCTCCACTGCTGCTGATCACACTCCTGCATATGAGTCTCCTTCCCGCTGCGGAAACCATTTACCGCTGTGATTTTTCGCCTGACGGGCTTAAGGGGTGGAACCTCGGGAAAATCGGCACGACGGAAAAAACCCCAGAGGGTTACGTTCTCAAGGTAACCGCCGATCCATCCAAGGTTCACAACAAAGTCTCCCTGCCGTTCGATCTGGCTCCATATGCGGGGAAAGTGCTGCGCATGAGCTGTCAGATGAAACTCGACGGCGTGACGAAACCGCCCCACAACTGGAATGGGTCGAAATTCATGCTGACCTGGCGACGGAGCAGGAACGGACCGATGCAGTACCAGCACCCGGCCGGATTGTTCGGGGACACCGGCTGGACCGATGTGGTTTACTACGCTATCATCGACGACGATCCGACCGAAGGCAGCCTGCAGCTCGGGCTGGAGGAGTCGAACGGCACCATCCGTTTCCGGAATCTGCAGCTGGATGTACTGGAACGGGCGGATGTCCTTCCCGCCGTAGCGCCTCCCGGGACCCGGGTGATCTACACCGACCGGGTACGGCAGGAGGTACGCCGACGCGGCATGATGTCGCCCTCGGTATTCAGTGATACGACGATCACAAAGGATCTTCCCGACCTGCGCAGCTGGGGAGCGAACCTGATCCGCTGGCAACTGATCCGCAACTGGAGCAAAGTCGGCTCCGATCAGGATGTCGGGGAATATCTCGCCTGGGTGAAAGCGCGCATCCCGGAGATCCGGCAGGTCCTCGACAAGGCGCAGCAACTCGGAATGAAAGTGGTGCTCGACCTCCATGTCCCGCCGGGGGGACGCCGCGAAAACGGTGAAATGAACATGTTCTACGACCGTAAGTTCGCCGACGCCTTTCTCGAAGCGTGGCGACTGCTCGCCGGCGCGGTCAAGGAGCATCCCGCCCTCTACGGTTACGATCTGATCAATGAGCCGGTTCAGAAAATCGGGGCTCCGATCAACTATCTTGTCCTGCAGTACGAAGCGGCGAAAGCAGTACGTGAAATCGACCCCGTTACACCGATCATCATCGAATCCAACGACTGGGATTCCGCAAAAGCGTTTTCCTATCTGCACGTGCTGCCGCTGAAGGATGTGATCTATCAGGTTCATATGTACGAACCGAGCGCCTACACCCACCAGGGAGTGCGCCGCCGACCGTTGTCCGGAGCATATCCGGGAAACTTCATCGGCAATACCTGGAACAAAGAGAAGTTGCGGCAGGCGCTTCAGCCGGTCCGGGATTTCCAGTTGAAGCATAACGCGAAAATTTACGTCGGAGAATTTTCGGTGATCCGCTGGGCCCCGGGCGGGGCGCAGTACCTCGAAGACTGCATCAGCCTCTTCGAGGAATACGGGTGGGACTGGAGCTACCACGCTTTCCGAGAATGGTCCGGCTGGAGCGTCGAACACTCCTCCGACCGAAAAGATGAATCTCCTTCGCCGACCGATACCGACCGCAAAAAAGTTCTCCTCAAATATCTGCAACGCAACCATCAGAAAGGACAGGAAAAATGAATGTTTCTCTTTTCCGTCTCCACCGGGGCAAAGTACGAAAAGACGGTTCAGCGTCTTTCACACTCATCGAATTGCTGGTTGTGATTGCGATCATCGCGATTCTGGCGTCAATGTTGCTGCCGGCATTGAATCAGGCCCGGGCCCGGGCGCAGCAGATCAAATGTCTTTCCAATTTGAAGCAGTTCGGGAACGCGGCTCTGTTTTACTCCTCCGAGAACAACGAGTTCCTGACGGCCAGGACCCCGAACTGGATCAGCAACTACCATCTGGCGAAATTTCTTGGAGCCTCCCAGGAGACATTTGACACCACAAAGTGGCCGAAAGGGGTGATGTGCCCCGGCGCCCTTTATGCCCTCGAGGGGAATGCACAGCGCTCCTACGGCATGCATGTCCGCGGAGTGTTGAATGCGGGAAAAGACAACTACGACTTTCCGGGCAGCATGATCACATTTCCCGAAGGCGTTTCCTCAGCGTACAAGATGACGCGCATCAGAAACGCCTCCAACAAATTCCTGTTGATGGACGGCACCGACTGGATGATCGATCGGGAACTGGGCCTCTTCCTGTATCTGCTGGAAGGGGAACGGGACGGAACCGGAACCACCAACCTGATCGCCTACCGTCATCCGTCGCAGAGCGTCAATGTGTTGTTCTTCGACGGGCATGCGGCCAACCGGGGCCGTCAGACCATGGTCTACCGGACCGGAGACGTGGCCTCGATGTCTCCCTGGTGCCCCTACGATCACTGAATCTTTCGGGAAATCCCGGAGTATCAGCTGCCGAGGATGATCAGCGCCGCACCGGCCAGAATCGCCGCAGTGCCGGCGATCTTCGGGATCATGTCCCTTTCGTGGAAGAACTTCCAGCCGAACCAGAGATTCACCGCACTGGAGAGTTGAAACAGCGCCAGTGCCGGACCGACCGGCAGCAGCTGAAAGGCGGCGTTGGTGGAATACTGCATCAGGCCGAACATCAGAGCCAACAGCAGTACGCCGCGCCACCGCCGCCGCAGGCTCCGCCCGGTTCCCAGAGGCACCCGCCCCAGCGCAACTCCAATCAGTGAGAAGAGTGCGCCGAACCAGCACCAGATCAGAAAGCCGCCGGTCACGCTCGACAACAGGATGCTCTTCTTCAGAAACACAGCTTCGATGCCGGTGAAAACCAGCGCCAGCAACCGGAACAGGATGTCACGACGCAACAGCAACCGGAAACGGAATCCCCCCTGCCCCGCTCCGAGTACGAAGTAACTGCCGAATACGGTCAACACGAGCCCGGCCATCCCCGCCGCCGTCGGCAGTTCCCCGAGCAGCAGCAACGCGCCGATCATGCCGACCACCGGCTTCCAGGCATTGATCGGGCCGAGCACCGAAAGTTCCCCTGTCTCGAGCGCGGCGACCAGAAAACCGTTGCCGGCAGCTCCGCAGATCCCGACACAGCAGGCATACGACAGAAGTTCGGCACTCCAGTGCCAGCCGCCGGAGAATGCGGCCGGAATCATCACCACGCTCAGCACGAGATAGACGCCGGCGTTGACCGGCAACGCCGGAATCCCCGCACCGGTCAACCGCTTCTGCAGGACATTGGCGCAGGAGTTTGCAAGGATCCGCGTTCCGACCGCACCGAGTTCCGCCAGCATTTACACTTGCCTCCATTCCACAGGGAAGATAAAATACGGCGGATCCGACCGGAAATCAAATTCCCTGACCGGTCGCCGATGCAGTTTCCCGCAGGAATCTGCGGGAATACCGCCTTCCCCGCATTTGCAAAACGCGGAGTTTCCGTTATGTTATCGATAAACCGGCAAGCCCGTCCGACGGAGCAGGAGAGAAGGGATTGAGCACTCCTCCGTTCCGCACAGGAACAGAACGGATCAATTTTTGCAGGGGGAGGTGGTCATGGAGGGGTTGACTTTTTTCACCGACAGCACGGTCAACATGCCGCCCTCACTTCCGGTGATGCTGGAAAAAGCCGTCCAATGGAACTATGTCTGCCCGCACACCCATGACTTCATCGAAGTCGTCTTCGTCGCCAAAGGCAGCGCACTGCACACTCACATCGACCAGAGCGGCAGGAAACGCACCAACTGCCTGATTCAGGGTGATGTGTTCTCGGTGCAGCTCGGGGAAAAACACTGGTACGAACACGGTCAGAGTCTGGTTCTCTACAACATCTTCCTGCGGCCCGCATTCCTGGTACGTTATCCGGAGTTGCGCGAACTACCCGGCTGGGAGCGATTTTTCGGGGAACGGGCCAGCGTACCGGATACGATCATCCACTTTTCAGCCGCAACGCGACGCTGGGGCATCCTCGCACTCGACCGCGCGGTGGCGGAAACCCAGCGCCGCGAACCGGGGTTCGCAATGATCATGACGGCCCAGATTCTCGATTTTCTGGTGACGGCGATGCGCAGTCCGGAGATGGAACGCCCCGAAGTCTATCAGGATCGTTTCTGCATTCTGCAATCGATCGCATTGATGGAGGAGCATCCGGAACAGCATTTCACGCTGGAGCAACTGGCCCGGCTTTCGAAAATGAGCGTTCCATCCTACACGCAGAAATTCCGTTCGGCCCTCGGAGTCTCTCCGATGCGATATCTTTTGAAAACCCGGTTGTTTCTGGTTCAGCACCACCTGACGACAACCAATCTCTCGATCGGGGAAATAGCCGGTCTCACCGGCTTCTGCACCGCCGATTATCTGATCAAGATCTTCCATCGGGAACTCGGCCTCACTCCGATTCAGTACCGGAAACAGCGGGAGGTCAAACTCAAGAAATAGCGGATCGTTATGTTTTTTCATCAGATCGCCTCTTTGCCTCCGGCCTGTTTTCGAGTATAATATGAACAGTACGAAAACATACGGGACAAAACGATTATGATCGATCCGACGATTCATCTTGACTTTGACCGACAGGGGCGTATCAGCTCCCTGAAGTTTGCGGGACTGGAGTTCTGTGCTCCGGAACCGGACGGCAACGGCCTTTTCCTGATCAACCTGCGCGATTTTCTCGGCAATCCGCTGCAGCTCGGGTGCGGCGACTTCCGGGAGGTCAGCCGTGAGGGCCGTGAGGGATTCCCCGTACTGCGTTTCTCCGAATGCGTCCCGCTGCCGGGGACGATGGTGGAAATAAGTGCGGAAACGAAACAGGTCGAAATCCGCTGGCGGATCACCGTAACTCCGGGACGGGAGGAGTTCAAGGTGGAATGGGTCGACTTCCCCCGGATCCGGCTGCGCCGGTTCCCCGACGGGAATTATCTGCTCCCGTTCGCCGAGGGGACGCTCGTGAGAGATCCGGAAGAGCGCGAACGCAGCGCCTCATTCCGCGGAGCCGCCGCCGAATATCCGATGACCGGAACCGACAGTTTCTACCCCGGCCCGGCGGCAATGCAGTTTGAGGCGTTCTACACCGATGATGCGGGACTCTGCTTCCTCTGCCGCGACTCTGCCCACGCGCCGAAGAGCATCGACTTTCGTCCGGACGGCCGCGATGCCGTCCGGACGCTCCTCCGCCATTTCACCGGCGGGAAAAACACCCTTGACTACGCCGTCGCCGTAATCGGTTTCCGGGGCGACTGGCAGGACGCGGCGGAACTCTATCGAAGCTGGATGGAGCAGAACGATCCATACCTGCCGTCCAAACTGGAGAAGAGGCTGCCGCACTG
The DNA here is from genome assembly GCA_944389895.1 of uncultured Victivallis sp. Taxonomy (GTDB): domain Bacteria; phylum Verrucomicrobiota; class Lentisphaeria; order Victivallales; family Victivallaceae; genus Victivallis. The sequence goes on from CALXOA010000095.1 coordinate 35,502, forward strand.
GCTCGCGGAATCACCGGTGCTGCTGATCTATCCGGTCAAAGGTTCCGGGCTGGATAGCGGGGGGCTGACCCCGAACGAGTACTATCCCTACCGTGCAGCTCTGCCGGTGATCGAACGTTACCGCAAATGCTGGAACAGCCGGCTCATGGCGCTTCTGATGCACTGGGAGGGTACCGCGCCGTGGGCACCTCCGTACATCTGGCCCCCCAGCGGCGGAGAAAACGCGCTTTCCGAGTTCCTCGAAGCCATGCACGACGCGGGCGACACCGTCGGACTTTACGGTTCCGGAATCGGCTGGACCCAGAAGAGCATGATCGACCCCTCCTACGACCGTACCGCACAATTCGACGCGGAACATCTGGAGAAAGAAATCTGCGTCGGCCCCCGCGGCGAAACCTATTCGCGTGTCTGCAACGGTCCGCGGGGACAGCGCATCGGGTACGATCTCTGCCCGGAACGGCGTTTCACTGTCGCGACGGTCGAGCAGGAGATCCGCTCGGCCACCCGGCTCGGAGTGGACTATCTTCAATACTTCGATCAGAATCAGGGGTGTGCGGCGCCGCTCTGCTATTCAAAGCATCACAGTCACCCGGAACTGCCCGGAGCATGGCACACCGCTTCCATGCGGGCACTGCTCGCAGCGGCGGAGAAAGCCGCCGGAACGACCGTCCTCGGATGCGAAAACGCCGCGGCGGAACCGTACCTCGGCGTCTGTCGCCTGAACGACCTGCGCAACCATCTGGCGTGGGGCGCCGGAGGAGTGCCGGTACCGCTCTATCCCTATCTGTTCCATGAATATGCGGCGGGCTTCTCCGGCAACGGAGTTTGCCTGAGCAGCTGGGTGGATGTGGAGCGCACCCCCTTCTTCCTGCAATGGGTGATCGCATGGAATTTCGCCTGCGGAAATCTCCTCTCCATAGTGTTGAAGGATGGCGGCAGAATCCACTGGCACTGGGGATTGCCCTGGAGCGTCGGAGAGCCGGCTCAGGAACCGCTGCTCGAACTGATCGGGAATCTGACGGCCTGGAGGCGTGGACGAGCGGCGGAATTTCTGGTCGCCGGCCGGATGGGAAAGGCGCCGCGCCTCTCCTGCGGATCCCGGAAAATCCATCTGAAAAACCGTCCTCCGGAGGAGACCGCCGCCGTGATCGCCTCCGCCTGGAGCCACGGGGAAAAACGGGCGGTCCTGCTGGTCAACTTCGGGGAACACCCGGAACCCTGCCGGATCGATTTTCAGCGGCACGAGACCGGCATTCTCCACTCCACCGCCGGAGATGCCGCATTCGACGGCGGCTTCTCCGTCATCGAGGTTCCGCCGCTCGATGCCGTTCTGCTGGAGTTTCCCCCAGATAAGAGAGCCGATTTCACCATTTAATTCAAAGGACTGCACCATGAAAACCATAACCATCTTCCATAGAAAAAACTCCACCGCATTTACACTTATCGAGCTCCTTGTTGTAATAGCGATCATCGCGATTCTCGCCTCGATGCTGCTGCCCGCCCTGAACAAGGCCAGAGAGAGAGCCCGCGGAGCAGCCTGCGTGAGCAATCTCAAACAGCTCGGGAACGGAATCATCATGTACGGTAACGACAACAGCGATTTCCTGCCGCTGGCGAGCCACTGGCTGAATGTCGAATGCGGATTGATCGCCCCCTATGTCGGAGAAACCATCCTGAACGATGACAACTCCCGACAGGCGGACGGCTTCACCTTTCCGGTATATCGGAACCGTCGCGGCATCTTTTTCTGCCCGTCGATCGAAGAGAGCGGTCCCGGCATCACCGGCCTGAGCGCCGATCTGTACCTTCCCACCTACGCGGCCATCGGGCTCAACGGTCACAAGGACGCCTGGCTCGATATCCAGATTCAACCCGGGTCGACCAACAAACTGACCCGCCTTCCCCAGCGGACGGCGCTGATGACGGAAGTTCATTACTGTTATGACAACTACGGTGACTACCGCCGTCCGCAGCGACCTTTCCGCGGCATGTTCGATGAACTCCCGTACATCGCCAGGGTTCATTCCGGAGCATCCAGCAACTTCATCCTGCTGGATGGTTCCGTGACACCGGTCGTAAACCCCCGCGAAAACAGCTTCAGAGACGCGGATCAGACGACCGCGGTGCTGAAATAACAACCGGGGCCCGGCTCCGGAACCCGGATCACGCCGTACGGATCCCGGCACGGCGGAGTAACAATCCAACCAACTTTCGGAGAACATTCCTCTATGAAACTGCTTCTTTCCGCCCTGGCGATCTGTATGGCGCCCCTGGCACACGGCCAGGCCAGACCGCTGGAAAAATCGGAACTGATTCTTGGAAAAGATGCCGTCTGGCACAACGGCATTTATGTGGTCACCGTTCCGGAACATCCGAATCCTCCCAATGGGACACGCGGCGTGGTTCTCAAGCTGGACCCGCAGCAGGTCGCCGGCAGAACCATCTGTTTCCGGGCCCGGATGCGCTGGCACGACATCGGTTCGGACATAAACGGATCGCACGTCGGCGGCAAAATCCTCGGTTATTACGCAAACCCGATGGGGGTCGGCAGCTGGACCGCCTCCCGGTCGCTGATCGGTACGGAAAAAGCGTGGCAGGAGATCTCCTACGTCTGCCAGTTTCCGCGGGCATTGAAAGAGGCGGAAATCACATTCGGTATCCAGCAGGGGTGGGGAACTCTGGAATTTCGCGATCCGGTCATGGAGATCATGCCGGTGGCGCCGATGCCGTCGATGCCGGAGAATTTCACCTGTGACTACTCTCCGGCGGTGAGGAATCTGCCGATGCGGCGCGGTGTCATGAGTCCGGTCCCGGGAAAGATCACGATTCAGGACATTCATGACCTGGGCGGCTGGGGCGCCGATCTGCTGCGATACCAGATCGTCGACGGGCTTCGCGACATCCGCGACGTGGAAGAGTACGGGCGGTGGATGGATCAGGCGCTCGACAAGCTCGATACCCTGATGCCGGCCCTCAGAGAACATGACATCAGCGTCATCATCGACATGCATCGGCCACCGGGCGGCCGTTACTCCCAGAACGGCCTGCTGGGTACCGCCGGCGCCGAAGCCGCAGATGCCTACGGCAACAAGGCCCGTTTTCTGATGATGGATGAAGAAGCGTATCGTCAGGCTTTCCTCGACACCTGGAAACGAATCGCCGCCCGGTACAAAGATAATCCGATGATTTACGGATATGATCTGGTCAATGAACCCGAACAGCGCGGTCCGGCCAAATACAACTACTGGCAACTCCAGTTTGACGCGGCGAAGGCCATCCGCGAAATCGATCCGGAGACCCCGATCATCGTGGAGAGCAACAACTGGTGCAGCCCGTTGACCTACGATGAGTTTTCACCGATGCCTCTGAAAAACATCATTTATCAGATCCATATGTATTATCCGGGACCCTACACCCATCAGGGGGTCGGCGACGAAAAATACATCGCGAAGTACCCCGCGCACGTCGTGCCGCTCACCATGGACAAAGAACAACTGCGTCAGGTGTTGCGCCCCGCGATCGATTTCCAGAAGAAATACCATGCGAAGATGTTTGTCGGGGAATTTTCCGTCACCGCCTGGGCGCCGGATGCGGTGGATTACCTCCGCAACGTCATCGAGCTCTTTGAGGAGTACCGGTGGCCATGGACCTACCATGCGTTCCGCGAATGGGAGGGATGGAGCGTTGAGCACGCCGGACCTCCGGGAAAACAGATTCCGGTTCCGGATACCGACCGCAAACGGCTGCTGCTGGATTACTTCAAACGCAATCAGGGGAAATAACTCCCCTCCGGAGTTCCCGGAAACTCATTCCGGCACATCCCCTCCGCCGTCCCGATACGTGCGCGGCGAAATTCCGAAGCGCTCCTTGAACTGCCGGTTGAAATTCGAGAGGTTGTTGTAACCGCAACGCTGTGCAATTTCCAGAATCGAAACATCGGAACTTTTCAACAGCGCGCACGCGGCATTGAGCCGCAACCGCAACAGATACGGTTGCGGCGCACACCCCATCGCACGGTGAAACAGCTTGCGGAAATTCGATTCGCTCGTAAAACAGAGTTCCGCCAGTTCCGCCATGCTGACGTCGGCGTTGTAATTGTCGTTCAAGAAACGGAGCGCCGGTACAATCCGCTCAATGTCCTGATAGTCCCGCAGCGTGTCGATCGCCTCGTTGACGTTGTAATAGCGATTCAGCAGCAACATCAGCTGCCAGGTCAGACTGCGAACCATTGCGCGGTAGTTCTCCGGCCGGTCGCGGACCTCGATCAGAATCCGCCGGATACACTCCGTGATCTCCGGATGCTCGTCGCCGTCGATGATGTTCTTGAACGCCGCACCGCAATATTGCGACAACCGCAGGCTCTCGGAGTAACTGCCGACGTTGTTCGCCAGCAGCCGGACCGGATCAAGGTGGAGAAATCCCCAGCTGGTCGTATTCCCCGGGCTGCTGCGCGCGATGTGAACCTCGTGCGTATTGATCACGACCGCGTCACCTCCCTTGAAGGTGAAGATCTTGTCGCCGATCAGAAAAATTCCGGAGCCGTCGAAGCAATAACCGATTTCGAGCAGATCATGTATATGCGGTCCGATGTCGGGGTACTCGTCCCGTGTGTTGAAGTCCGGCACCCCGACCGGAAACTCATCATCGACCGGAATCCGCTGAAACTGTTCGGTCCGGTAGGGATTCTCCTTTTTTGATCGAATACGCATAGTTTTTCGATTGCTTTTGTGAAGTCATGTTCTTTTCCGGAAAGTATAATATAAACAGTGAATTTTCAAGCGCGGAAGAGACACACTTTCCGGAAAAGATCGGAAAACTGTTTTTTCCGGGGCGGGGCCGGAACGGCTCCGCCCCCTTCCCCGGTTCGCGGGAAGCGATGCCGGGAAAGCGGAACCAGCAGTTGCAGAAAAAGGAGTCGAGCAGATGAAACAGATTGTCATGACCGGTCCCCGTAAAAGCCAGATTGTCGATGTCCCGATTCCGGAAATCACCGACGACCAGCTTCTCGTCAAAGTCACCTACACCGGAATGTGCCACTCGGAGTGGTATCCGTGGAGCGTCGCCCGCCCGGGCGAGGTGTTCGGCCACGAAACCGTCGGCATCGTCGCCAGATGCGGCCGGAACGGGACGGGCTTCAAGGAGGGGGACCGCGTAACCGGTCTCGGCGGCGGCGGCTACAAGGAGTACATCGTCATGGAACCGGACAAGACCTGCCATGTGCCGGACAACCTGAAAGATGTCGACGCAATCGTGGAGCCGCTGGCCTGTCTGCTCTCCGCGGCGCTGAAGATGCCGTGGACCACCCTCGGCGACCCGATCGCGGTGGTGGGAGCCGGTTACATGGGACTCGGCATGATCACTTTGTTCAAGGCGATGGGTTACGGAGACATCATCGCAATCGACAAGCGGCCGGAGGCGCTGGAAAACGCAAAACGCATGGGAGCAACGGAGGTATACACCCCGGAAGAGATTCCGGCAGCCTACCGGCTGGACTGGAATGCTCTCGGGACTCCCGACCTCACCCGCGACGGCCATAAGACCGACATCTTCGGAACCGGTCTGGCACACGTGATGGAGTTCACCGGCACCGAGGACGGACTGCGGCTGGCGGGCGACCTCGTCTGTGCGCACGGGCGGCTCGGCATCGGCGGCTACCACAACGACGGTCCGCGGTCCATCGACTACAAGCTCTGGAACTTCAAGGCGCTGGATACGATCAACTGCCACGAACGCAGGATCGATTATGAGGCCGGTCTCTGCAAGCGCTGCCTGATGCTGCTTTCGCGCGGCATCTGGAACTTCATCGGCGTCACGAACCACATCTATTCGATGGAGGAGTTCGACCAGGCCAATGAGGATATGATCCAGCACCGCAACGGTTTCATCAAGGGAGCGGTCAAGTGCTGACCGAGTCGGCAACGAAATGATCCGACCGACTGACCGGGGACTCCCGTCAAACCCACTCGGTATGGGAGTCCCGGTCACGGCGCGAAATGCGCCGGTATTCTCCGGGGGTCATTCCGATCGCCCGTTGAAACTGTCGATAGAAGTTCGCCGGATCGGTGAAACCGGCATGGCGTGCCGCCTCGGCAATCGTGTGGTCAGTGAAGGTCAGAATCGAACATGCCACTTTGAGGCGATGTTCATTCAGCAATTCGGTGAGAGTGTGTCCGGTCGCCTCCCGGATCGCATGCGCGGTGCGGCTGCGGCTCAGATGAAGAATCCGCGCCATGTCGTCGAGCGTCAGGTCACGCCTTCCGAACCTCTGCACCGTCTGTTCGATCAGCAGAGAACGCGACATCTCTCCGCGAATCGGCAGTTCACCGGGTTCGCTTTCAAACCAGAACTTCAGCCGGGCGGCAAGCTGCCGCAACCCCTCAAGTTGCAGCAGTAGTTCTTCCGCTGAGGTCTCACGCAGCAGCGCCGCACCGGAGGCCGGGCGGATCACCCCAGCCCGCAGTACCGGTACTCCGGCCGGCAGGTCCGCCGGGATCCGGCGGATGCCGGCGACCATCACCGCCAGCAATACCTCACCGGAGTAAACCGGCATCATCAGCTCCAGTACCCCGGCATGACAGATTTTGAGTCCGCCGTCCCGGTAGAGCCACGCCCGCCGCAGCGTCTCACGCCGGTCAAACTTGTAGCAGACAGGTTCTCCGCCGGAACATTTGACCTCTTCGCACAACTTCTGGTAGTGATAGAAGCGATTCCGAGAGAAGCAGCTGCTGAAGCAGCCGTTGTTGTCGTAAAACGCGATCTGGAGTTCGCTCCACGTTTCAAAACAACAGATCGCCTGTTCCGGCACATCCAGCATACAATCACTCCTGATCTTTCGCTTTCCCCGTTTACTATAACTTCAAACAGCAATTTACGCAATATTTACGACAATAAATCCAATACTTTTTTGCTGTTTCCGGTGGTATAATATTAAGGAGAAGCAAACCATACCCCTGATCACCGGAGGATACGATGCGGAATAGACACTTCACCTTGATTGAATTGCTCGTTGTTATTGCGATCATCGCCATTCTCGCCGGAATGCTGCTTCCGGCGTTGAACAAAGCCCGCGACAAGGCAAAAGACATCAAATGCACCGGCAATCTCAAACAGCTGGGCACCTACATGCAGCTCTACACCGACCAGAACAACGGTATCATCCCGGCCTTCAACGGGAACATCAACAACGGCAAATCGGGGAAATGGTCGGATGCGCTCTTTCTGATCTACCAGTCGGGTTCCGGCATGGTGGACGGCGCTGTCTACGGCCTCACCGCCTCCTCCACGTCCAGCGGGAACATCGACAGCCGGGCGATCGGTCCCTTCCGCTGCCCTTCCTCCACCGGAGAGGAACACGGCCGCGGACGTCGCAACTACGGAACCAATGTGTTTTTCGCCTCGGTCAGCAGAGAATACACCCAGGGCGGTGTCTCCGGCGGCATCCGGCGGCGGATCACCACGATCCGGATTCCATCGGAGCGCGCGATGCTCTTCGACGTCGACAAGGTCGTCGAAAACCGCGGCACCTACTTCAACGACTCCGCAGAGGACAACAAGAGTAACGACAACAACGGTATGGTCGTCGGAATCGGCGAATGGCGCCACGTCAGCCGCAACGGAGCCAACATCACAATGGCTGACGGCCATGTCACATCCAGAACGAAGGATGCGATCCCCGAGGACGGCGGAAGTTCAGCCGCCGACTGGGGGCTGGACGACCGCTATTTCTGGCGTGGAAGTACACTGTTCAACTGACGGACCAACAGGAGGAACAACGTGATGTCACCTTTCAAAATTGCATCCTGTCTCGCGGCAATCCTCACATTCCAGCTCCGCGCCGCGGAGCCGGACGCGGTCGTAGCCATCGACGCCGCGAAATCGACCGGCCCGGTCAACCGGATGATCTTCGGTCAGAACCTCGAAGCCGCCGATGCACGCGGGATCTTTTCGCTTCCCTTCGATGCCCCGAAGCGCAACTATCAACCGGACAACGGTTCCGGGCTCTACGACCCGCGGGGAAAACGGCTCTATCCGGAGTACATCGAGCTTTTCCGGAAACTGCGGGTCGGAGCGATGCGCTATCCGGGCGGTTGTCTCGCCCACAACTTCAACTGGAAGGATGCGGTCGGTCCGGAGAAATGGCCCTTCGGCCTGGATGAGTTTCTCCGGTTCTGCCGTGAAATCGGCGCGGAACCGCTGATCACCTGTTCGGACTACGTGCTGCCCGCCGAGGAGATGCCCCGGCACCTCGCAGAACTGGTTGAATACCTGAACGCCCCCGCGACGCCGGAACACCCCTGGGCACAGAAACGCGCCCTCTGGGGCCATCCGGACCCCTACGGCGTCAAATACTTTGAAATCGGCAACGAAACCGGGCACGGCAGCCACAAACTTCCGCACGGACGCCGTTTCTCACCGCCTGAATATGCGAAATTCTATCAGGCGGCGGTCACTGCGATGAAACGGGTCGATCCGACCATCTGGACCTCGCCTTCAACCACGCCGACCAACGGGGAGCTCTACAACGACGAGTGGCACCGCTCGATCTACGACAATCTGATGCCGTACACCGATTTTCTCGCCGTCCATCTCTATGGCCCCCGGATGCCGGCGCTCACCCCAGACGATGCATTCCGCGCCGCGATGGCGCAGTCGGAACAGCTCACCGATTACATCGGCAAATTCCACGGAGAGATGAAGAAGGCCGGCCGCGACGTGCCGCTGATGGTGACCGAGTTCAATATTTCGACTACCGTCGGAGACAAGCGGCTCGACAGATTCAGTTTCGCGGCGGCGCTCGAAATGGCCGATCTCTACCGGGTCTTTCTCGACCCGGCAAACAATGTGAAGGCCTCCTTTTACTGGCAGATCATCAATGGAGCTTTCGGCGCCCTGGCAACCGAGAGGGAGCGGATCAAGCACCGTCGTCCGTTCCTGACCTTCCTCGAAGCATGGGGACGCTACGCCGGAGAGACCATGGTCGAAACGACGGTCGAAACATGCCCGACGCAGGAATTTCAATGTTCCGGCGGGAAAATCCGCCCCGCGATGGGAACCAGCTTCCAGCCTTCCAGAGAGCTCGGGACCGTATCGCTCCCGACCGTTGCGGATCCGGAGCTCTTCCCGGCGGCGAAGGGGGCCCGGTTGCTCGCTTATGACGGTGACTCGATGCGGGTTTCCCTCAAAGACTCCAAAGCGAGTTGTTATACCGACTTTCTACGGATCAAACGACCGTCGATTCCCGGCGCAGGTGTACTCGAACTCGCCTTTGAAGCGCGCTTCCTGCCTGAAACCGGGGATTCCGGAAAAGGATTCCTGGGCCTCGGCCTCTGTGACAGCCGCGGTTACAGCCTGACGAAATCGGCACTTGCCGTCCAGAGCGATCGTCTCGGGACCGGCTGGCAGCCGCTTTCCGGACGGCTCGACCTGCTGCCGGAGGCGAAAGGCGTTACGCTGGTATTCCGCTCGGAGCCGAAAGGGAAACGCAGTGGAGTTCTTGAGATCCGCAATCTCCGGCTCATTGCGCGCAGTCTCGAATCGGTACCGGCCTACAAGCTGGTGACCGCCTACGCGGCCCGGTCCGGTGATGACGGCAGACTTTTCGCGATTCTCTTCAACAAAAGCCTCGACCGGGAGTTCACGGTCAGGCTCAGGGTGGAGAATTTCGACGGCAGCAAGGTTCAAGCCGAGGAGTATTTCCACCCCGATCTGCAACACCGTTTCGACTTCAAACCGGTCAAACGCGAAGCGGCGATCCGGAATGGTGTAATCGATTTCACGATGAAACCCCACTCGATGAACGTCTTCGAAATCAGCCGCTGAAAATCGGCCTGCCCGGAAAGAATCTTCTGCCTCAGATGGATCCGGTAATTGCGGATTCCCGCGGGAGGGAATGAACGCAATCCAGACCTTCGGACGCTTTCTCTGCGGAAACAAGCGTCCTCCCTCCTTATTCAGCTCAACGCGACCTCTGGAACCGGGCAATGGAACTGAAAAAGCCGCCGGAACCTTCCGGCCCCGACGGCGAAACAGGCGGCACCGTTACCGCCGCGCCATTTCGAGATATTTCCGGCACAATTCCTCGTCGTAGAGCATCTTCAGGAAGAGCCCTCCGACTACCGAACGCGCCTGGAATCCGACCTTTCGTCCATCGGTCGTCTCATACCAGTCGGTCAACGGAACCCGGTCCGGCGTCTCGTCGAGCCAGCGGTAGACCGGATCGAGCAGAGCCGCGAAATCGTCGTCGTCTCCGGTCAGCGTGGCGCTCCACAGGATCCAGTCGATCTTGGTATAGCTCCGGCGACTGTCGAGCGGCAGACCGTAACGATTCTGTTTCGTGCGGTAGAAAGCCAGTTCACGCTTCGCGACTTCGGCGGGAAAGAGCCCGAGTCCGAGCAACCGGTCCCAGACGAGATTGTACTTCTGGCTCCAGGTTCCCGGACGGTCGAAAGCGAGCCGGTAATGGTCGCCGTCGAGCGCATCGATGCACCAGCGTTCCGCGGCATTCCGGGCGGCGGCCAGAAAGCGCTCCGCCTCCGCGGCATCCCCGAGCGCGCCGGCAATCTGCGAATAGGCACCCAATGCCAGAATCGCCTTCAACGACAAATTCGCGTTGTGCGCGAGATGACCGGCAAAGTCATCGGTGCAGAGCTGATTTTCTGGATCATATCCCCTGGCGAGAAGATACTCGGCCCAGAGTTTCCAGGTCGCGGCATGAGCGGCAATGAACTCCTTCTCCCCGGCGAAACGCAGCAATGCTCCGGCGAGCAGCAGCATATTGCCGCACTCCTCAACCGGCATCTGATTCTCCTCGGTGTACTCTCCGCCCCCGTAGACCTGCCCGTTGGCCAATGGATAAGTTCCCAGATCATGCGGGGCAAACGGGAACTTCCAGCGATAACTTTCAGCATACTGCAGAATCGGAGTCATCATCGCCTTGAGCAGTTCCGGCTGGGTCAGCAGAAAGAGCGGCGCCGAAGGATAGGTCACATCGACCGTCGCAATGCAGCCATTGGAAAAATTCTCCTTCGAAAAGAAGAGCGGCGTCCCATCGAGATCGATCGTCAGTTTGTGCGCTCCGATCGCCTGCCGGAATGCGAGCGCACAGAGCCGGGCGTACTTTTCTCCACCCACACGACCGGCATCCGCAAACAGCATCCGGTCATATTCGATACACTCCCGGTGAATTTCCTCAAACTCCTCCTTCACCTTGTCGAGCAGTGCAGCGAATGTCGGCGTCGAACGACGCCAGTATGCCGGAAGTTTGCGCCCGAGGTATTCGATCGACCAGACATCATCGTAGCCGAGAAACAGCCACCTTCCGATAACTCCGGTCGCGGGAAGGTCAAACGCCATCTTCACGCCGAGGCTGGTATAGCCGTTGTTGGCCCGCCGCGGCATGTCGAGACTGTCGGACGCCGGCATCGTGCCGGATTCGGCAAATCCCCGCCGCATCACCTGATTGGGTGAAATCGCAGTTTCGGGAGCAAACTCCTTCGGCACACCGAGATAGGAGCGCCCCCAGTCGATCCGCAAATCGTCTCCGGCGGTATGCAGAGGATTCTGCTGGGCCGAGGCAAGGCTCATCAGCTCAAAGCCTTCGTGACGGAAACGGCTCCAGGTGATCTCATCTCCGGCGCGATTGACGCAGAACTCTCCTCCGCAGTCGAAATAGAGTTCGAGGGCATGGCCGCGGCCGTCGAGGGATTCGAAGTCGAACAGAACATAGGTCACCGGACGCGACAGAATCTCCAGCCGGTGCGGCAATGCCGGAGTCAGAAACGTCAGCGTCATCCGCACCGCGGAACACTCACACTCGACAATCGTCCGGGTCGGAAGCACCTGAGGCCTCTTCTGGTCCATCACAGGAGCAAACTGCGGCCGCCCCAGAAAGGTCCGCGCTTCGCCGTCCACCCGGAAGATTCCGGCGAATCCGGCGGGCGCACCGGTCCAGTGGCAGAGCCACTCATTCAGATTGTCGGCGGGACACCAGAGGCTGAAGTAGGGATCATGAACAACCACCGGAATCGAAGCCGGACGCAGCGGGGGAAGCGTCTGTTTTTCCATGATGAAATCGTCTCCATTTGTTGATCCGGGAAAATGATTGCTGTAATATATGCGCATTCCCGCCAAAAAAAAATGCGCCGGATTGTCAATTTGATGTGATAAATCATCAAAATCAAAGCCGGACCCGACCGGATGAGGCACACCGTGCAAGCCGTTTCCGGGCCGCCGCAATATGAGCGACCAGCAGCCGCCGGGCAAGGCGGCTGTTGCCGGCCTCCATCGCGGCGATGATCGTCTCATGTTCCCGCGTCACTCCGTCCAGCCGGCGCCTCGAGACCGCCCGGAGAGGCAACATGCTGAAAATTGTGGACAAAATCAGGCAGTTGTCGATGACCCCGCGGATCGCCGCCGAACCGCAGTGACGGCAGAGCGCCTGATGAAAAGCAAGGTCGCCCGCCTCCAGTTCCCGCAGATCCGCTCCTTCACGGCGGCGGATCCGACAGGTCTCCTTCAATTCCGCAACCAGCTCCGGCGTCACTCCATGCCGTACGATCCGTTCAACCGCCATTCCTTCAAGCGCTTCACGAATCTCGTAAATGTCGCAGATCTCCTCCAGAGACAGTGCACGCAGGACACAACCGGCATTCGGAGTCGATTCCGCCAGCCCGTCCTGTTCCAGCCGGATCAACGCCTCGCGCACCGGCGTACGCGAAACCTGATAACGCCGGGCCAGCTGCTCCGTCGCCAGTTTCGCCCCGGGAACGAGAAAACCATCCCGGATGTCTTCCAGGATACGCAACCGGACCAGATCGGTGGTCTGCCCCCGGGAATGTTCCTTCATCGCGAAGCTCCTTTCTCTGCTGATTTCCCGGTGATAGTATAGCATTTTGCATCCAGAAAATCAATCAAAATCAGGTATTTTTCAAAAAATTTCTACAGGATTACTTGAAAAATTGGATCCAATCAAGTATGATTAATTGCAGAAAAAACCGCTTGCGGAAAAGGAGGATTCCACAATGATGAAACGTCTCTCCGGGCTGGTTGCCGCCACCTTCACACCGTTCCGTTCCGACGACTCGCTCGATCTGGACAAAGTGCCGATGCTGGTCGACTTCGCCGTCCGGCAGAAACTTGCCGGATTGTTCGCAGTTGGCTCGACCGGTGAATTTACCGCACTGACCCTCGAGGAACGCCGGCTCACTGCGGAAGCATATCTGAAGGCCGCCGCCGGCAGGATTCCGATAATCGTCAATGTGGGAAGCTGTTCGGTCCGGGAGTCGATTCAGCTGGCGGAGCACGCCGTCGCTCACGGTGCCGACGCTCTCTGCACCATTGCGCCCTTTTACCAGAAACCGGCTTCCGTCCGCGCGCTGGCGGAAGTGCTCAAGGCAATTGCGGCCGCATGTGACGGCAGACCCCTGTTCCTCTACCACATTCCGGTTCTCACCGGCCTCCGGCTGTCGATGCGCGAACTGCTCGAAATCGCAGCAGCGGAAATTCCGAACTTCGCCGGGCTCAAATATACCGACGAAAACCTCTTCGAATACTGCACCTGTCTCGATTACTCCGACCGCTTCCAGATCCTGTATGGCCGCGACGAAATGCTGCTCGGAGCACTGGCCATGGGAGCTGAAGCTGCAGTCGGCAGTACCTACAACTATCTGCCACGCCTTTACCATGAGATGATTGCCGCCTTCCGCGGCGGCGACCACAGACGGGCGCACGAACTCCAGGCGCTCACTCACGCATCCGTGAGGTTGCTCGGGAAATACGGACCGCAATCATCGAAACTCTTCATGAAAGCCGCCGGACTGGAGATCGGCTTCGCCAGGCTCCCCGCCCTCCGGCTGCCCCGGGAACAGGGAAACGCCTTCTATCGCGACGTGGAAGCCGCCGGACTGCTGCCCTGGCTCGGCTGATTCCAGCAGAAAAAGAGCGGAACTTCCGCCTGTGGGACTTCCGCTCTCAGAAACAATTTCCCGGCACAATTTCCCGCCGGGAGAGCTTGGTCAGCGCCGGTTTTTCTTCATATATTTCAACAGCACCCGGCGGTTCGGCGTATCGCCGATCCGGGTGGTGTCATTGCGGTCGGAACCGATTTCGGCATCCCATCCGTCATACTCGCGGAACGCATGGTAGGTCCAATCCCAGCCGTACTTCTCGAAGATGGAAATCACGTCATCCAGCCACTGCTGCGAATTGGGCGCCCATCGCGCGACGCCGAACTCCCCGACGTAGATCGGCACGTTGTACTTCTTCTGGAAATCGATCACCGGCTGCATGATCTTCTCCAGCTCGTCCCGGTTGTACTCCTTCTTCCCAATCACCCCCGGATAGACGATGTTGGAGGGACGGTTGTGGACCCCCTGATGCGTGTATTCGCCCGGCGTGTAGAAATGGAAACTGTAAACCACGTTGGGAACATTGATCGGCTGAAGATATTCAAACGCCGCCGGACTGCCCCAGCCAGCCGATTCGACGATGATCGGTTTCTCCGGATCCACTTCGCGGATCGCCTTGCCGATCTTCTCGGCAAGACGGTTCCAATCGAGACCGCCGTCGGGCGAATAGACGTAGTTCTCTTCGCGCGGCTCATTCAGCAGATCGTATCCCCAGATCGCCGGTTCATCCTTGTACTTTGCGGCAATCTCCCGCCAGATGTCGGTCAGCAGCTGCTGCATCTTCGGGTCCCAGCTCAACTGGTTGCTGAGCAGCGCATTCAAACTGGTTCCCGGCCCGACGTGCATGTCGATCAGGAGTTTCACACCGTACTTGCGCGCCAGAGGGATGGTCCGGTCAAGCCGTTCCAGGTTGCGCCGGATGATTTCGCGGAAACCGGCTTCGGTGGTATGATCTCCATTGCCGCGGCTGATCTGGAAACGCATCAGATTCGCATTCCAGACATCCCGAAGTTCCCGGAACGCCGCTTCGGAAAGATCGTGGCCTGACATCACTCCACGGAACTGCGTCTCCTTCTGAACCGGCGACTTTCCGATCGTATCGAGTTTGACCGGCGCGGGCAATGGAACCCGGGTCAATTTCACATCGTCGATCCAGACCGTTCCCGTGGCCGCCTGCAACCCGATGCAGAGCGTGATCGAATTGAGTGACTGGGGCATCCGGTAATAGACGCTGAATTTCTTCCAGTCATAAGTTCCAAGTTCCTTGACCTGATCGGGATTGGCGCTGATGTTGTCTCCGAAGTTGAGCCCCATCATCAACTTCGGACCGAGGTAGGAGAGTCGCGGCTTGCCGACCTTCTCCGCCTTCATCCACCCCTCGAGCACCACGGCGCGCCCGCGGACTTCGTCGGGATCGATTCGGATCGAGATCAGCTGAGAGTCCTTTGAATCATCCACATGGAACCGGACACCACCGGTCCCGTTACGCCCCCCTGCCGGATCGTAAAACGCCTTGCCGCTACTCCAGC
Source organism: uncultured Victivallis sp. (assembly GCA_944389895.1). Lineage (GTDB taxonomy): Bacteria > Verrucomicrobiota > Lentisphaeria > Victivallales > Victivallaceae > Victivallis. The sequence goes on from CALXOA010000095.1 coordinate 50,935, forward strand.
GCCCCGCCTCTTCCGGTGAATTGAAGTCGCTCTGGAACACGACCTCCGGCCCGGCCGCCCCAAGCGCGACTCCCGCCGCCAACACCAGCAGTTGCAAACATCTCTTCATGAATCACACCTCCGCCCGATTCCGGTTTCCTTCCCGCGGCAGAGATACGGCAATCCGGCTTCCGGCCGATCCGGAACATGCCGCCGCGGGAGACAACCGGTCTTACATGGATAAAACTCTTCCTTCGGAAAACCGAATAAGCCGCCGGGGTATTTTATCGCAGCACTCCGGACTTTTCAAGTGAAACAACGGGGAAAAAAAGATTTTCCAGCTTATCGGCAGGGAAAAACCGGTTCAGATCCGCGCACAGCGGTTGCGGAGAGCAAGGTCGGCGAGAACCAGCGCCGTCATCGCCTCGACAACCGGCACGGCACGCGGAACCAGGCAGGGATCATGGCGACCGAGTACCTCGATCTCCGCCGGTTTGCCGTCCGTATTGATCGTCGTCTGCCGCCGGGCGATGGAACTGGTCGGCTTCATCGCCGCCCGCAGGCGGATCACATCGCCGTTGGAAATTCCCCCCAGCACTCCGCCTGCATGGTTCGAAGCGAAACCATCCGGCAGGATCGGATCGTTGTTCCCGCTGCCGCGCAACAGCGACGCGTCAAACCCGTCGCCGATCTCGACCCCCTTGATTCCACCGATCGACATCACCGCATGGGCCAGCAAAGCATCGAGCTTGTCAAAGACCGGTTCCCCCCAGCCGGCAGGAACCCCGAGAGCTTCGCAGAGGATATGGCCGCCGACACTGTCGCGGTCGGCCTGCGCCCGGCGAATTGCATCGATCATCCGTTCCGCGGCCGACGCATCCGGCGAGCGCACGATGTTTTTTTCGACTTCGTTCCAATCGATGGTTTCGGCATATACGCCGCCGATCATCACGGCACAGGCGCGCACCGTGACGCCGAACTCCTTCAGGACCATCTTCGCCACGGCTCCGGCGGCGACACGCGCCGCGGTCTCACGCCCGGAAGAGCGGCCACCGCCGCGATAGTCGCGGATGCCGTATTTCCGGGTAAAACCGAGATCGGCGTGACCGGGGCGGAAGAGTGTCGCGATCTTGCTGTAATCCTGACTGCGCTGATCGGTGTTGCGGATCAACATCGCCAGACTTGTACCGGTGGACACCCCTTCAAACACGCCGGAGAGAATCTCCACCCGATCCCTCTCTTTACGCATCGTACTGACCTTCGACTGCCCGGGACGGCGGCGATCGAGATCACGCTGGATCAGTGTCTCGTCGATCCGGATGCCGGCAGGGACACCATCCACAATTACTCCCAGTGCGGGCCCGTGCGATTCGCCGAAGGTGGTCAACCTGAAGATTTCACCAAAGCTGTTGCCGCTCATTTTCCGTCAAACTCCTGTTCAATGCGCGCAACCAGCAGACGCGCGTTTTCGTCGGCCGGCAACTCCCGGTCAATCGGGAACACCAGATCCGCACACTCCAGATAGGCGCGTTCACGCGCCCGGTTCAGCCGGCAAAATTCAGCAAACGGATCCGCTGCCCCGGCAAGGAAAGGGGGTAACCCATTGCGCAACACCCGCTCGAATGCCAGTTCGAACCGGATCTCCAGATAGACCGTGAAACCGAGTTCGCGCAACACGTCGCGCGCCAGGAAAGGGTTGGCCGGAACCCCGCCTCCGAGCGCGATCACCCGGACTTCCGCCCCGGAACGTGCAAGAGAGGCAACCACTTCAGCCTCGAACCGACGGAACCCGTCTTCGCCGAGCCGCCGGAAAATCTCACGGGTGGAAAGCCGCTCCCCGCTTTTCATGAAGAAAGCATTCTCAAGCTCGGAATCGGTGTCCAGAAAAGGGACCCCATAGCGCCGGGCAAGCGCCGCGCCGAGTGTACTCTTACCGCAGTGTTTGATACCGCTGAGAACCAGCGTCCGTTGAAGCGTATCCATCACATGACCGAATCCGGCCGGACAATCTGGGTTCCGACACCGTGGTCGGTGAAGATTTCCAGCAGCAACGTATGTTTCAACCGCCCGTCGATCAGGTGAACCTTGTTGATGCCGCAATTCAAAGCGTTCACGCAGCTTCTGATTTTCGGCAGCATGCCGCCGGAAAGCACCTTGGAGCGGATCAGCGACTCGATCTGATCGGTGCGGATCGTCGGAATCACAGATTTTTCATCCGCACAATCGGCCAGAATGCCGGGAACATCGCTCAAAAACACCAGTTTGCGCGCATGGATCGCTTCAGCGACCCTGCAGGCGGCAATATCGGCATTGATGTTGTAGGTGAGCCCGTCGAGGCCGGTGCCGAGCGGGGTGACAACCGGAACCAGCCCGGCCTCAAGCGCCTCCAGGATCGGAACCACGTTGACCCCGACGATCTCGCCGACGAAACCGACGTCCTGCTTCTCGCCGGTTACCGGATCCGCCGACATCGTGCGCTCCGCCTTCAGAACATTCTTTCCGGAAATGCCGATCATCCGCCCGCCGGCCTCGTTACCGAGCCGGACCAGCTCCTGGTTGACGGTGTTGTGCAGCACATCATCGACAATTTTGATCGTACGTTCACAGGTGAAGCGCAACCCATTGACGAACCGGACCGGAATCTCCTGCCGGCGCAGTTCAGCGGAAATCGCCTTTCCCCCGCCGTGAACGACCACCGGCTTGATGCCGATCGCCTCGAGAAGCACAATGTCGCGCATCGTGCTCCGGACCAGTTCGGGATCCTCCATCGAACTGCCGCCGAACTTCACTACCATGATCGAATTGCGGAAGCGCTGGATATACGGAAGCGCCTCGACCAGAATATCGGCCTTTTCAATCAATGCCTGCATCTCAAAAACCTCCGGAAGTAGGATGAAAACGCTTTTCATATAACATGCAGCTCCAGTGTATTTTTTTCAACCCGATTCACACTGCCCGGGCCCAATATTTTCATCGGATTCCCATGGAAAATCGGTACGGAGGGAAATGCCGCGCTCCGAAACGGCCGGAAGATCGTCCGACACGGCAACATCGGCGCCTGCTCCCGACCGGGTCATTCCTCACGTCAGGCTTTTGTCAGAATTTGGTCACAAAAGAGGTCGGCGACTTGAAAAAAAAAGAAGTCCGTGCTATATGGAAATTTCAATCGGTCAAAGAAATGGGATCTCTGGAGGAGTACGACTGAATCCGGAACAAATCCGACCGAAGCGGAATTTTCCGGTCCGGGTTCCCGGCGGGAGTGCCGGGGACCCGGGAGGATCTCTGAAGGCTGTCATACATCAACATCGGTCAAAATCAGAAAAAACGGGAGGAACATTCAAACCATTCCACAGGGATCCCGGGCCTCCGGCATGGCGCCGGAAGGCGGGAAGCGCGGGGAAGCCCCTCCGGCGGGTGCGGCAGACGGGACGGTGATTTCGGCCCCATCCCCGTCACCCTGACAACAACCAAGGAGAAAATCAGGTATGATAGAAGCCACCAGCGTAAAAAAATATTTCGGCGACAGACCCGTAGTCGCCGGAATCAGTTTCTCGGTCGCCAGAGGCGAAGTGCTCGGCTTTCTCGGGCCGAATGGCGCCGGGAAATCCACCACAATGCGGATGATCACCGGCTTTCTGCCGCTCTCGGAAGGCAGTATCTCCATCGGCGGCTGCGATATCGAGGAGAATCCGGTCGAAGCCAAACGGCTCTTCGGTTACCTGCCGGAAAATGCACCGGCTTATCAGGATATGAGCGTGGGCGGGTTTCTGCAGTTCTCCGCCGCGATCCGCGGCCTTTCGGGCCGGGCCGGCAAAGCGGCAGTCGAACGGGCAGCGGGGCTCTGCCATCTGGAAGGAGTCATGCGGCAGCCGATCGACACGCTTTCCAAAGGCTACCGCCACCGCCTCTGCTTCGCACAGGCAATTCTGCACGATCCGCCGGTTCTGATTCTGGATGAGCCGACCGATGGACTTGACCCCAACCAGAAACATGAGATGCGCGAATTGATCCGGGAAATGGGCAGAGACAAGGCGATCATCGTCTCGACTCACATTCTGGAGGAGGTCGAGGCAATCTGTACCCGGGTCATCATCATCGATCGCGGTACACTGGTATTCAACGGCACTCCGCGGGAACTGCTGGCCCGGGCGCCACATGGCGACAGGGTACTGGTGATATTGCGGGGGATCGACGGCGAAGAAGCCGTCGCCGCACTGGAAAAACTGCCGCAAATCCGCCGGGCGGAGATCCTCGGCGAAGAGGAAGGCCGCCTCACGCTGGCGCTTCAGCCGACGGGAAAGGGGGAGGATTTCGCATGGAACATCAAGAAAATGCTCGATGAACGCCGCTGGGAGTTCTGTGAACTGCACACCGAATCCGGCAGACTGGATGAGGTGTTCCGCGACCTGACCGCTCCGGACGGTGCCGATCGGAAGGAGGGGGTGGCATGAAAAACATTCTGACCATCATCCGGCGGGAGCTGGGAAGTCTCTTCACCTCTCCGGTAGCTTATGTATTTCTGGTGATCTTTCTGGTTCTGACCGGATTTTTCACCTTCATGATCGGCGGGTTCTTCGTACGCAACGAAGCCGACCTGACCAGCTTCTTCTTCTGGTTTCCGTGGCTCTTCATCCTGCTGGTTCCGGCGGTCGGAATGCGGCAGTGGGCGGAAGAGCGACGCCAGGGAACGCTGGAACTCCTCTTCACCATGCCGATCTCGGTTCCCGAAGCGGTGCTGGGAAAATTTCTGGCCGGCTGGCTCTTCCTGGGAATCGCCCTGTTCCTGACCTGTCCGATCGTCTTCACGGTCTGCTACCTCGGCGATCCCGATGCCGGTCCGATCGTCACCGGTTACGCGGGCAGCTTTCTGCTGGCGGGGTCCTACCTGGCGGTCAGCGGCATGACCTCGGCCTTCACCCGCAACCAGATCGTCAGCTTCATCACCTCGACGGTACTCTGTCTGCTGCTGGTTCTGATCGGCTTCCCACCGGTGACCGACCTGCTGCTGAAATGGGGCGCTCCGACCGGAGTGCTGGATCTCTCGGCCGGCCTCAGCGTTTTCTATCACTTCACCGGAATGCAGCGCGGAGTGTTCGATCTGCGGGATATCGTCTACTTCCTGTCGCTGACGGCACTGGCGCTGATGATCACCGGGACTGTCCTGAAAAATCGCCGCGGCTGACGTCATTGAGGAGAATCTGAGATGAAATCAAATTGGAAAAGCAAAAAGGCGGCCGCCTGGATCAGTTCCGTCGCGGGCATCCTGATCGTCGCGGCCATCCTGCTCATATTGAATGCAATCCTGAAGCCGGTCAACTGGCGCTGGGACTGTACGGAGGAGAAACGCTACACCCTTTCGCAGGGCAGTGAAAACATTCTCAAAAACCTGGATAAGGTCGTAAGTCTGCGATTCTACTACTCCCGCGACGCGGCGGATCTGCCGGTGTTCCTGAAAAACTACGCCTCGCACGTGGAGGATCTGCTCGGAGAGTTCAAACGTGCCGGAGGAGAGAAGATCGAGTTGCGCCAGTTGAATCCGAAACCGGATTCGGATGAGGAGGATTCCGCGGTGCTCGACGGCATCTCCGGCCAGTCCCTCGACATGTTCGGTACCGGCGACCCGATCTATTTCGGAGTGGCCGTAAGCTGCGGCGGAAAGACGACGGTGCTGCCCTTCCTGTCGCCGGGAAACGAAGCCCAGCTCGAATACGACGTCGCCCGGGCGATCTCGGAGGTGACCCGGGACCGGAAAACACGGGTGGGCGTCCTGAGTTCCCTGCCTGTGATGGGCGGTTACAGTGCGCCACCAATGATGATGAACAGTGCGCCGAATCCGCCATGGTGGATCATCACGGAACTCAAACGCAATTACGATGTTGTCGAAATCCCGGCCTCCGGCAGTGAAATTTCCGGAGACATTGATGTGATTCTCGCACTGCATCCCGGCCACCTCAATGATGCAATGCTGTTCGCTCTCGATCAATTCATCCTGCGCGGCGGCAAGTTGCTGGCGTTTCTCGATCCTTTCGCGGTTGCCGGTACGCGCCAGCAACCATATCCGCAGCAGCAGGGAGGTTCCTCCTTCGACACGCTGCTGAAGGCCTGGGGGCTCACCTTCAGCAACGGGAAAATCGTGGCCGACCGTAAACTGGCCACCCGGTTGCGCGGTCCTTATGGAAACGTCGAATCGATGCCGACGGTGCTCACACTGGGCAAAGCGGAAATGGATACGGCAATTCCGGCGCTCTCCGCGCTGAACACGCTGCTGCTCTTCTGCCCGGGAGAGTTTTCCGGAACGCCGGTGGAAGGGTTGAAGCAGACCGTACTGCTCCACTCCTCCGACGATGCGGGAGTCGTAGACAGCTTCCTTGCGCAGGGATCCGGAGAGCAGATTCTGAAAAACCTGGAACCGGCACACCGGGAATTTGCGCTTGCGCTTCAGCTGACCGGAACCTTTCCGACCGCGTTTCCGGAGGGGAAACCGGCGCCTCCGGAAAACTCCGGAGATGAGAAGGAGAGTCCGGAACCACCCTCCGTCGGGGACGAAGAGAGTCTGAAGAAGTCGCGCCAGCCGGGCGTGGTGGTGCTGGTCAGCGACGCCGACATGCTTTTCGACTCCTTCTGCGTTCAGCAGGGAAGTTTCCTCGGTCAGACGATCGCCCAGCCGATCAACGACAATCTCAACTTCGCACTGAACCTGATCGACCAGCTCAGCGGGGATGAGAATCTTCTCAAAATCCGATCCCGGGGGACCTCGTCACGTCCTTTCACCGTGGTCCGCGACCTGCAGGCCCGGGCGGAAAAGGAGTTTCAGGGCAGAATCGCCCGCCTCGAGGAGGAACTGCGCAGTGTCCAGACGCAGATCAACGCGTTGCAGAGCCGGCGAAAGCCCGGTGAAAAGGAGTTGCTCTCCTCCGAACAGCGCAAGGTGCTTACCGACTTCCGCAGGAAGGAGGTGGAGGCGAGGCAGGAGCTGAAACTGGTTCGCAGACAACTGCGTCAGGAAATCGACTCTCTGGAAAACACTCTGATTTTCATGAATATCGCCCTGGTGCCGATTCTGGTGGTGGCGGCAGGGATCGTAGTTGCTGTGATCAAACGCAGAAGGAGTGTCCGCTGATGAAACGGAAACATCTGATCATACTTGTCTGTATCGTGGCGATTCTCGGAATCCTCTACGCAATCCAGCAGAACGGCCGCGGGAACACCACCGCAGTTACCGGAACCAGGGAACTGGTTCCCGCAGAGTTCAGCAGCGACGCTGTCGCCACAGTCAGATTTAAGCGCGCGGGGGAGCTCGTCACCCTGAAGCAGACCGACGCCGGCTGGGTTGTGGAAGAACGTTACGGCTACCCTGCCGATTTCGAAAAACTCCGGGAACTCTTCTTCTCGCTCTGTGAAGCCCGCGTCGCCCAGAGTTTGAACCTGACACGGCAACAGGCGGAAGAACTCCTGTTGACACAGGAAAAAGGGACCACGATGACGCTGGAGGACAAAGAGGGGAAAACGCTGCAGCGCTTCCTGTTCGGAGTGGAACACGGTAACGCCCCGGATCCTTCCATGCCCTTTGACGGTACGGGGAAAAGCCGGGGCCGCTACCTGCAACTTGCCGACGGACGCAATGTCGTGGTGCCCGAGCCGTTCCGGGAAATCGACACCCCGGTCACCGGCTGGCTGGACAACGACTTCTTCCAGATTTCAGACCTGAAAAGGGCCGAGTTGAAACGGGATGGGAAAATCGAATGGGAACTTGTTTTCAAAGACGGGGAATCGACCCTGACCGGACCGCTTCCGGAGGGACGGGAGTTTGACGAGTCGAAAGCCTCGGCCCTCAGGAACGCCTTCTCCTGGCTTCGTTTCACGGATGTTGCCGACCCGGACGCCGATCCGAAGTCGACCGGCATGGATCAGGCACCCGAACTGTGTCTGACGGACAGTGACGACCTGGTCTACACACTCCGCCCCAGTGCAGGCGCGGACGGGAAGTACTTCCTGCGCGTGACCGTTGCCTGGGCAGGCGAAGAGAAACGGCAAGCGCCCGCCGGGGAAAAGCCGGAGGACAGGGAGCGTCTCGACGCCGAATACGCCGAGACCATCCGCCGGCGGAAGGAGAAGGCCGGGAAGTTGAACCGGACGCTCTCTCCGTGGACCTATGCCGTCGGGAAAAGCCTGTTCGACAGCGCCACCGGAACACGGGAGAGTTTCCTGAAGGAGAAGCCGAAGCCGGAAGCTTCGCCCGCTCCATCGCCCCCAGCGGCGGAGCAGAAGTGATCCCCGCACCGAACCGTTCCCGGCAGGGATGATGCGTTCTTTATCCGAGTACGGAGCGATCCGCCGGAATCACCCGGCAGCCGGCCAGAATCTCCGGTTTGCAGGCCATGCTGTCGGCCTCCGAAATCGTCCGCAGCACCCGACAGGGATTCCCTGCGGCGACGAAGTTCGCCGGAATGTCGCGTGTCACCACACTGCCGGCACCGATCACGCAGTTCTCTCCGATTGAAACGCCCGGGCAGACCACGACATTGGCTCCGAACCAGCAGTCGTGGCCGATCCGGACCGGTTTCGCATAACAGAGATGCCTCCGGTCACCGTTCTCGTCGAGCATGACCCGACGTTCACCCGGCAGCAACGGGTGAAGCGGCGTTACGATCGTGACATTCGGCCCGAAGTTACAGTCGTCGCCGATGGTGACGGGCGCGTCATCCTGAATGGTGAGGTTGAAATTGCCGAAGAACCGCTTCCCGATCCGGGTATGCCTGCCGTAATGGATGTAGATCGGTCCCTGCAGAAAACCGCCCTCACCCAGTTCGGCAAGGAGATCGGCCAGAATCCTGCTTCGTTCTTCCGTGTCATCCTCAAACGTCCGGTTATACCGGGTACAGAGATTATGGGCGCGCAATTTGATGGCCCGCAGTTCCGGATGCCCGGGCCAGAACAACACTCCGGCAAAAATTCTCTCTTCCTCCATCATTTTTCACTTCCGCTTTTCCGTTTTTCAGAGTTCATCTTCTCACAGACCACACGCCACGCCTCGGGATCAAACTCGCGGCGTCCGCAATATTGCTCCCACAGTTTAATACTTGTAGTTCAGCTGGCGTATTTGACAGACTCCTTGTGAAAAAGAGCTTTGATCTTCTCCGGTTGTTTTTGAATGCTTCGCATATGGGATTTTGCATGTTCTTCA
>CALXOA010000096.1 GCA_944389895.1 uncultured Victivallis sp.
CGAACATCAGATGACACAGGACTTTCCAATGCCCTTTCACCCTGACATGACGTGCGCCATAGTTGTCTTTCAAATCCGAATTTACCCGCTCAACCGTTGAACGCTCCCGATAACGAATCTTTCGGGCTGGAGGCACTTCAACCGTTCCTCCCCGCCGGGGATTGGGATCAATAACCGGAATATGTCCCATCTTTTTCGAAACAGCCTTTTAAGAAATATACACTCCATTTGTAAAAAAAAGTAGTTGCGATATGAAATTTTATTGTGTTTTTCTGAGAGAAAGAATCGGTTCCGGCAGATCAGCTCCGGTTGTTCAGACTCCACCTCCCGGTTTTTCCCTGCCGCTCGTTGTTCCGGGCGTTTCACGCGGTTCCGGGGCGGCTTCTCCGGAGTGCAGGTGGCGCCACCGGCCCGGTGTAAAACCGGTGATCCTGCCGAACACCGTGGCGAAATACTGGCTTGATGAAAAGCCGCAGGTACAGGCGATTTCAGTGATGCTTGCTCCGGTTGAACTCAGCAGTTCCCGGGCCCGCTCTATCTTCTGCAGAACCCGGTATTCATGGGGCGAAAAACCGGTTTCACGCCGGAAACGCTCATGCAGTGCACTTGCCCCCAGCCCGGAAGCCGCCACAAGCTCGCTCAGTTGCCGCCGGCCGGCAGGATCTTCCCGGAAGGCGCGAATCAGGTTTGCGACCGGTCGCGAAAAACGCCGACCGCAACTTACAGCGTTACCTCCGGCGTGCGCCAGCTCCATCAGCATCACGCCCAGACGCCATTGCACCTCCGTATCGCGTTCCACGGAGCGCGGGCGCCCGCATGCTTCAAGCATCGCTTCGAAAACGTCGCACAGGGAGTCCGGCGCATCGCAGACCATCCTGCCGGATGGGTGGCGCAGGTAGAAATCGCGGCTCTCTCCTGCAGGCAACAATGTTTCCGGGTTAAATTCGCACCAGTAGAGCAGGCAGGGATCCAGCAGATTGTTGACTCCCGCATGCATTACTCCGGGGCGGCACAGATGCAATTCTCCGGCACCGATATCCACTTCGTGTTCTTCATAGCGGTAACGCATCATTCCGTGTGCCACAAGGCAGAGTTCATACACTCCTTCGTGGGCATGGCGGGGCAGCAGTGTCGCACCGCGACAGCGGAAACGGCCCACCAGGTTGATACCGGGGGGCATGTCGTCGCCCGGACGGGTATAACAGAGACGTTCGGGCAGATTGCGGGTTATCGGAGATCCTGCCATGACGAAATATAATCTTTTTTTCGATTTTTTGCCAGATTTGTTTGAAAAATTCCGGCGCAGAATTGCAGACGCAAAAATTTTTTCTACCGGTATATTATGAAAAATCCTCAACCATGAATGGAGAATCGATCATGAGCCAGACCTCCCGTGAAATCGTGCGCCGCGCCCTGACCTTTGACCACCCGGAACGGGTTCCGATCGATCTGTGGGTACTGCCGTGGGCGCGGCTGCACCATCCGGAGGAGACCACGCGGCTGCTCGCGGATTATCCGGCTGACGTCGCCTGCCCCCCGGTTCCATTCCATGCACGGCGTGAACGGGGGGATATGTTCGCTGCCGGGAGTTATGTTGACGAATGGGGCTGTGAGTTCATCAACCTTCAGCCGGGAGTCATCGGGGAAGTGAAAGCTCCCATCATCGCTGATCTCACCGACTGGGAGAAAGCGCTTCCTCCCGAAGAACTGATTCCGACTGGTGCCGCCCGCCGGGCTGCGATCGAGGAGATCAACGCCTTTTGCCGCAGTACTGACAAATTCGTCACTTCCGGAGCCTGTCCGCGCCCGTGGGAGCGGTATCAGTTCCTGCGCGGTACGGAAAACGCCATGATGGACATGATGTTGCGCGAACCCGGCGTCGATGAGTTGCTGGAACGGGTGAATGACTTCTTCATTCGGCAGATGGAGTTCTGGGCGGAGACTGAGGTGGACGCCCTGAACTTCATGGATGACTGGGGATCCCAGCATGCGCTTCTGATTCCGCCTGCGGTCTGGCGTGAGGTATTCAAGCCGGTCTACCGGCGTTTCTGCGAAATTGCCGAAGAGTCCGGAAAATTCATTTTCATGCATTCCGACGGCTGCATCGAGGAGATCTATCCTGATCTGATTGAAATCGGAGTTTCCGCGATCAATTCGCAGCTTTTCTGCATGGACATCGACCGTGTTGCAGCAATGGCCAGAGGGAAGATCACCTTCTGGGGAGAGCTTGACCGGCAGCACATTCTGAATGATCCTGATCCGGAAGCCGGCCGCCGGGCTGTACGGCTGCTCCGGGAGAAGTTGTGGTTGCCGGAGGGGGGAATCTTCTGTCAGATGGAAATCGGTCCCGGCGCCTGCCTGAATACCGTTCGCGCCGCCTGTGAGGAGTGGCTGAGCTGAGTACAGCTCCTCCGGATGGTGGTGGTTCGACGGAATCCCGGTTCCTGCCGGTGGGCTGTTCTGCGGCGGTTGCCTGGAATTATTCCAGTGTGATATCCCGGCAGAACTGGTTTTCCAGAAAGGATACGGATTCTTTCCGGTGGATTTCGCTGTCATTCCACCGCAAGCCGCTGATTCTGCAGTTCCGGCACAGATGGTCGCCGTCAAAACCGTAGAAAGAGATGGAAGGTTGTTGTCGACCGAAGAGATGTATGTCCCGATAGGTGATGTCTCTGATTTTACCCCGCCGCTTTCCTCCCGCGGAGTATTCGTGATGGAAAATGATTTCCGCGCTGATCAACCGCGGCGCGTAATCCGGTTCGCCGCCAGGATAACCCGCCCTGTCGCAACTCTGAATTTGCGGAGACGGAATCGGGTCGTCATATTCGACGTTGATGTTTTCGTAGGTGACGTCATGAACGTCGGCGTAATCTACATTGCAGCAACTCAATACGTTACCTGTGACATGGATGATGTTGCAATTTCTGAAATGGATCCCAGAGATCTCTTCGGCGCGGGTTTCCGCTCCGATTTCCAGAGCTTTGCCCCAGTCGTTCCAGATCGTGCAGTTCTCGACAACGACGTTTCTGAAGAAATCATACGCTCTTCCGTTTCGGTACATTGCTTTTCTGACGGCCTCTTCGACATCGCCGGGATAATAACAATCAAAGCCCTTGACACAGATGGAATCGTCGAACGTTCGCAGAAAACAGTCTGATATGTGGACATTCTCGCAGTTGTGCATATCGATGCCGTCAGAGTTGTATCGCCAGCACCCGATGATCTTCACATTTCGGATCGAGAGATTTCTGCAGGCGATCGGACGGATGTTGTAAACCAGCGAATCCCGGATGATGATTCCTGAAATCTCCACATTCTCACAGTACTCCAGCTGAATCGTATGAATCCTTTCCGCATTGTTCACCGCGGAGGAATTGTTCTCTTCGTTTGCTTCAAATAAGATTCGTTCCCGATTGCGGCTGTTGTCCAGAATCCCGTGCCCCAGAATCCGGATATTCTTTGCGTCAGTGGCATGAATGCAGCCGAAAACAACTGCTCCTTCCTCCAGAAAAACCGTCTGGTTGTCTTTCAGATGTAATATCCCGGTTTCGTGGATCCCGGGGCCGAAATAGATGACGTTCTCTTCCCCGGGAGAAACTTCGTAACGCGGCATGGGGTCTGCGAAAACATGCAATGCGTTACGACGTCCGAAAGGCTCAACGGTGAAACAGGCCGGGCCGGTCATGAAGATCCTGATGCCGCCTTCCTTCGTAAGTTCGGATTTGAAGTTCAGCGATAGTGGGCGGATCACGAAATGTTCGAATTTTTCTTCCGGCATAATATCCAGAATCGTTTCTCCCTCGCACGCGAAGGAGACGAAGTTGATCAATTCACTCTGCTCCAGCTGGCGCTGATGGCCCGGCCATCTGCGGTTGAAAGGGCAGGCGGACACTCTTGCCGTGTCGACATCGACTTCCCTGCCGTCAATTTTGACTTTGTAGTTGACGGTATGATATTCGGTCCTGTTCACTGGATAGATTCTTGCACTCATATTGCTCCCACAGTTTAATACTTGTAGTTCAGCTGGCGTATTTGACAGACTCCTTGTGAAAAAGAGCTTTGATCTTCTCCGGTTGTTTTTGAATGCTTCGCATATGGGATTTTGCATGTTCTTCA
>CALXOA010000097.1 GCA_944389895.1 uncultured Victivallis sp.
GATCAGGAGCGGATCCTCACCGAAAGTCTCGCCGGCCCGCCCCCAGCGCAGGTCGCGTGTGATGCACAGAACCGGTGCGAAAGTCCAGGCGACGCCGGTGTAACGCATTTCGGCGGCGGTGATGCGCCCCATTTCCCTGATGACTTCGACGTCCCAGCTCGACGAGATGCCGAGTTGAGTCGGGAAGATCGTGCTGCCCGGCCAGAAGGAGTGCCCGTGGATCGCATCGACTCCGAGCAATACCGGAATGCCGAGCCGGGAGCTGCGGGCCAGTTCGATTGCGGGACGGCAGTCATTGCCGAGAATCTGCAGAAAACTGCCGGGATGCTGCTCCTTGAAGAAGCGTTCGAGCTCGACACGCCCGTCAAGCTGGACCATCTGGCCGACTTTCTCCTCGAGCGTCATGCGTTTGAGCAGATCTTCGACACGTGCCTCGATGGGCTGAGACGGGTCTTTGTACAACATGGATTCAGACATATGTATTTGCCTCCGTAATTTCAATTGAGTGCAGCGATATAGGGCAGGTTGCGATACTCTTCGTCGGCGTCGAGACCGTAGCCGACCAGATAACGGTCCGGAATTGTAAAACCGGTCCAGTCGGCGTGGGCGAGTCCGTCGGGACGTTCGAGTTGCTTTTCGATCATGACTGCTGTCCGGACGCTAGCCGCTCCGCAATTGCGGAAATATTCCACGACGCATTTGAGTGTGACGCCGGTATCAAGCACTTCATCGGCGATCAGGATATGTCTCCCGGCGGGAGAGAGTTTGAGGGTCGAACGAAAGTCGAGTTCACCGCTGCTGCGGCAGTTGCGGTAACTGGCGACGCTGAGTGTGTCAATCCGGATCGGAAGATCGATTGCCCGCATCAGATCGGCCGCGAACGGGAGAGCTCCGTTCATCAACGCGATCAGCGTCACGGGTTTGCCGGTGTATTCATCGCTGATTTCCCGCCCGAGCTGAGCAATTCGCCCGGCGATTTCATCCGCGCAGAAGAGCATTTCCATACATTCAGATTTCCCGGTGGTGGATGGATCGTAGATTTGTCCATTAAATATAGTGCAAAATCACGTTTTTTACAAATTGAATAATCGTCTCCCCGGGATAAATTAAATGGTATGGTAACCTCGATAATCTTGAAGGAGTGATGTTCCATGAGAAATCCAGCCTGGCTCAACGATGCTGTGTTCTATGAAATCTACCCCCAGTCGTTCCGCGACACCAACGGCGACGGGATCGGTGACCTGCCGGGGATCATCGAGAAGCTCGATTACATCAGAAGTCTGAACGTCAACGCGATCTGGTTGAATCCGTGCTTCGTCTCCCCGTTTCAGGATGCCGGTTACGATGTCGCCGATTTCTATCGGATTGCGCCGCGTTACGGCACCAACGACGATATGAAGCGTCTCTGTGAAGCGGCCCATGCGAAAGGCATCCGTGTGGTGCTCGACCTCGTGGCGGGGCATACCTCGGTGGAGCATCCCTGGTTCGTCGATTCGGCGAAGGGGCCGGGTACCGAACACTCCGAGTGGTTCGTCTGGACTGACGGCTGGGGTCAGAATACCGGAAATTACCGTTTCATCAGCGGAATCGCTCCGCGCGACGGTTACTTCATGATCAACTTCTTCGCCTGCCAGCCGGCGTTGAATTACGGATTTCAGGAGCCCGATCCGAAGTTGCCGTGGCAGCTCCCGACCCGTCATCCGGCGGCACTCCGGGTTCGCGAGGAGATGAAGAACGTCATGAAGTTCTGGCTTGATCTGGGGTGTGACGGTTTCCGGGTCGACATGGCGCCCAGTCTCGTGAAGGGGGATCCGAAGCGCGAGGGAATCAATGAGCTGTGGCACTACTATCGCGGCTGGCTCGATGAGAACTATCCGGAAGCGGTGCTGATCTCGGAGTGGTCGAATCCGCCGCAGGCGATCGACGCCGGTTTCCACATCGATTTCATGATTCACTTCGGCCAGGAGGGGTACACGGACCTTTTCCGGAGAGAGAACTCCTTCTTCGACGGTGATGGAGACGCCTCCCGTTTCATGCGCGAACTCACCGGAAATCTGGATTATATCGGCAAACGCGGTTTCGTCGCGGTGCCGACCGGCAATCATGACATGGATCGCATCCGGTGCAACCGTTCGCTCGAGGAACAGAAGGTCGCGTATGCGTTTTTGCTGCTCCTGCCAGGAGTGCCTTTCCTCTATTACGGCGATGAGATCGGCATGGCCAACGTGGCCGGACTCGGCAACGTCGAAGGTTCCTACTGCCGTTCACGTGCCCGGACGCCGATGCAGTGGGCGCCCGGTGAGAAGGCGGGGTTCTCCACGGCGGACCCGGCGAAGTTCTATCTGTCGCTCGACCCCGCCGCAGACCGGCCGGATGTGGAGTCTCAGGAGAGCGATCCGGATTCGCTGCTCCATTTCACCAGGAAGCTGATCGCGTTGCGCCGGTCCGTACCGGAGCTGGGGCCGCAGGGGGAGTTCCGGGTGCTGTTCTGTGAGAAGAACTCCTGCCCGGTCGTCTATGAGCGCCGGTTCGGAGATCGGCGCGCCGTGGTTGCGGTCAACCCGTCGAAACGGGTGGCACGGGCGGATTTTGCACTGCCCGGAGCCGACACCTTCAAGGCGGTATTGGCTTCTGCCGGCGTGACGCTTGCCGCGCAACCGGGAGCCGCGGTGCTCGAAATGGCACCGGGCAGCTATGCGGTGTGGTCCAACCGTTGACCGGAGGCAGTGCGCTTTTTTTCATAACTCTGCGGTTGACAGAACGGGAGCGGGAATGTATGTTTTCCCGTTCCCGTTTTTTTATGACCTGATCTCCGGAGGCGATGTATGGATATGTGTGACTGGCGGCTTCTTCAGAATGGAAATTCGATTCCGACCGTGGCCTACGCGGATCAGCCCTACGTGGTGAAAACCGATGACGGCGCATGGCTCTGCTGTGTGACCACCGGGGAGGGGGATGAGGGGGAACCCGGTCAGCATGTCAGTACCTGCCGGAGCACGGATTTCGGCCGGAGCTGGTCGGTTCCGGTGGCGGTGGAACCGCCCGGTTCGGTCGAAAACTCCTATGCGGTGCTGCTCAAGGTGCCTTCCGGCCGCATTTTCCTCTTTTACAATCACAACACCGACAATGTCCGGGAAATTGAATCGCACGACCGTTCGATGAAGATCTCCCGGGTGGACAGTCTCGGGCATTTTGTATTCAAATACAGTGACGACGGCGGGCGGAGCTGGAGCAGGGAAAGGTATGATATCCCGATCCGGCGTTTCGATTGCGATCTCGAGAATATCTACGGCGGGAAACTCTGTTTCTTCTGGAACGTCGGCCGTCCCTTCTTCCACGGCGGGACCTGTTATGTCTCGTTGAACAAGGTCGGAGAGATGGGGAGGGGGTTCTTCCAGCGAAGCGAGGGGGCACTGCTGGCCAGCCCCGATCTCGCGACGGTCGCCGATCCGGCCGACGCGACGTGGGAGACGCTGCCGGAAGGAACCGTCGGATTACGGACTCCCCCGGGCGGTGGAAAGGTCGCCGAGGAACACTGTTTTCTCGCTCTGAGCGACGGTTCCTTTCATGATGTCTACCGTTCGATCGACGGTTACCCGGTCGAAGCGTACAGCCGTGACGGCGGGCGTAGCTGGCCGGAAATCGCCTATATGCGGTGCGGTAACAACTCCCGGCCGGTCAAGCATCCGCGTGCGGCGAACTTCGCCTGGAAATGTTCCAACGGCAGATATCTCTACTGGTTTCACAACCACGGCGGACATTTCCTGAAAGGGGAGTTCGATTACGCCTATGAAGATCGCAATCCGGTCTGGTTGCTGGCCGGCATCGAAGTCGATTCGCCGCGGGGGCGGGTGATCCGCTGGGGCGAACCGGAAATACTGCTTTATTCCGACGATCCGCTGATCCGGATCAGTTACCCGGATCTGATCGAGGATGGAGGCCGTTATTTTGTAACCGAAACCGAAAAACACGAAGCGCGTGTGCATGAGATTCCGGCCGGTTTCCTGGAGAAGATGTGGCGTGCCGTCGAAGGGAAAAGTGTTACGTGCAATGCGAAGGAATTGCAGTTCGGGGAGCGTTTCGAACCGCCATATCCCTGGAAGCGTGACTCTTCGCTGAACAACCGGGTCGGTTGTCCGGCGAGGGACGGTTACGCGATTGCGGTCGAGCTGCCGCCCGGCAGCGCACCGGGAGAGCTGTTCAACCATCGCGGCGCCGACGGGCGTGGCGAATCGCTGGAACTTACCCGTGACGGACGTTTCGTCTATACGCTCGACGACGGCACCTGCGAGTGTCGGATGGCGTCCGAACCGGTTCCCCGCGTTGCACACGGCGGCCGGCTGGTGGTCAATGTCGACTGCGGACCGGCGATCGTCTGTTTCCTCTGGAACGGCTGCTTTCTCGACGGCGGAGAGGATCGGGAATTTGGATGGCGCCGGTTTGATCGGTTGCTCGTATCACGCATCAACCGCCTGAAACCACATTTCCGCGACGGGGTGCGGATCCGGTTTTTCGATCGCGCGGTGATGACTGCCGAGGCTCCGGCACTCTTTGAGTGAAGAGAAATAAAATACGGGGAAGTTCCGGCGCTCTTTTTCCCCGCCGGAACTTCCCTGCCGCATCCAGTCGAAACGAAGGCTCCCGTTCCGGCGTTGTTCATTCGAACCGCAGGTCGGCGATCTCCAGATTCATCGCTTCACCGGGAACCCCGAGAAGCTGCGACGCCGTTTTGCGGAAGGAGATTTCCGGCCGCATATCCGAGAACGGGAATTTCCCCGCCGTGAAACGGAAGTCCGCCAGCGGGAAACGCAGTCGGATCCATTCTCCGCGGCTATCCTTCAACTCCAGATTCCGGGTGCGGACCGATAGCCATCTCGCTTCCGGCAGTTCCAGCGCGACAGTTCCGTTTCCGGTAACGCGGACCAGCATGGAGAGTACTTGCGATGTACGGTCATCCGGCCGGAGTTCCGGCGTGAACTTCATGATCGCCACCGGCTTGCTGGTGGCCTCATGTTTCGGAAACTGGATCCGCCAGCACCATGCGCCGGCCGGGGTTCCGGTCTTGATCTGACTGGCGTAAGGAGGCTTCCCGCTGGGTTCGGTCACCAGGGTCCATGCGATCTCTTTCGGTGTGGCCGAATTGAAGATTACCCGGGACTGTTCCGGCGCATGTTCCACCGTGACGGCGAGGAATTTCCCGTCGGAGTGAATGGCTGAGAGCGCGTGGTCGGGCAGCGGATTGTTCCAGTAACCGACCTGCATTCCGTCGGGAATCGAGTCTGAAACGACGGGTTGGAACTCAATCCGTGTCTCCCTGCCGTCCGCATAACGGACGCGGGCGGAAGATTTCCCCTGACTGATGCAATAGAGCGCCGCAATCCTGCCCTGCAGCGGAAGGTCGGTGAACGGGGTTTCGGCAACTTGAAACGGCAGTTTGCCGATTTTCTGCTCCCGGCTATTTCCGGGGGTCACGGTGCGGAGTGCCGAATCGATGGCGGCAAAGCAGTTGATCAGGCCGCTCTGCGGGATCGTTTTCGCATTGTGCAGGGGACATACTCCGGCCTGATATCCAAGCAGATTGGCCAGATAGTGCGAGGCTGCCGGATTCCTGCCCCACAACCCGAGGGCATCCATGGTCGAGATCATCAGCCGCCCCCTGCCGATGGCGGCTTCCGTCAGGACTGCGCCGATCCGGGAGTCTTTCAGCAGTCCGCCGCGAATCGCCAGTGCGGTTCGATCCAGCGGCGCGATCACGCCGGTGGTGACAAGCCCGGAAGGATTCTCCGCCCAGGTGTCGAAATCCGCCGGACACATGGATTCGAAAGCCGGGTGGGCTGGTATCGCCAGGTCGACCAGACTGCCGTTCGATTCCATGCAGCGATACTCCGGGAAACCGGGAATCGCACCGATCTCCGGCTCCAGTACCAGCAGCCGGCCGCCCCGTTCGACATAGCTTCTGAGTTGCGCGGCGTTGCCGGGGGAGACTTTCCCCGACGGCAGAATCGCGGCCTGATACTCCGGAAGTGTCGTGAAGTCGGTCAAGATCCGGTACGGAATACCGAGGAGATCAAGTCCTGCGCGGAGCGCTTTCACGTCTCCCGTATCGATGACTGCGACCGGCTTTGCGTTTTCATACGGCTTGACCGGTTTGTGAAAGGTGACTTCATAAAAGTTACGGGCCACGGCTTTTCCATCTTCGAGCACGGTGAGGTGCAGCATTCCGGTACCGGTCCGATCCGGAATGCGCAACGTGACAGGATGGAATGCTCGTCCCCCGTTGGGCAGCTCCTCCAGTTGCAGCGATCCCGCCGGAAACCGTTTGCCGTCGGCGGTTTCAAATTCCAGAGAAAGAAGCGGTGACTTGAGCTCCGAGGCGCGCTGGTTGAAGACGAATGCCTCCACTTCCCGGGAGCCTCCGGCGTAGAATTGCAACGGCGCGATTCCGTCTTCGGCATTGAGACGGATTCCGGGGTAGATGTTCTGGTTCCAGATGGCGGCACTCGCGATGGCCGGATCTGCGAACCACGGTGCGGCCCCGGCAATCCGGTCGTCCTGCCGGATCAGTCCGAGAATGCGCCGGCCGATCAGGTTCTGGAGGTAGATTCGCTGCTTTTTGGGATTGATTGCCGGCTCCACGCCGATGACCCCTGAATACCCGGCTGCTCCGGGTTGCGCAAAAGTATAGGGAAGCTGAACCAGTTTCAGGTACTCCTCGATATCTCCGGGGCGGAGTTCGATTCCTTTCTGGAATCCCCAGCCGCCGCCGACACATTCGGAGATGGTGATCGGTTTGTCGATCTTCCCGTTTTTGCCGTAGACTTTGGCGGCCTCGTCGTAGAGATGTTGGAAATCCCGGTTCCACAGAGTATAAGGCATGGTGATGCCGGTATAACTGTGGAAATCGATCACATCGGTATCGAGTTTGATCTTCCCGTAGCCTTCGACGTTGCCGTTGGCGGCGGCGGCGCAGATCGGTCGTTTCTGGAGGTCAAGTCTGCGCACCAGCGCGGTCTGCTTGTCCATCTGCCGCGGAACCGCGGGATCCCGATCCAGCTTGACCTCGTTCCCCAGAGTCCACATGACGACCGATGGGTGGTTGTGGTCGCGATAGAGGTAGATCTCCAATTCCGAGAGGTTGTTCTTTTCAAAATCTTTCTCCTCCACGTAGGTCAGGAAACAGGTCCCCCACTCCGAATTGATCATCATTCCGGCTTCATCGGCAGCCTCCAGAAATTCAGGTACGATCGGCATGTGGGCCGTCCGCAGCATGTTGTAACCGGCCGCCTTGAATTGTTCGATGGTCTTGCGCGGATCACGCTGGTGGCCTGACGGACTCGGGTGCCCGCCGTAATGGACGGAGTGGGCGCTCTCGAAGAGCAGCTGGATCTTCTTCCCGTTGAGTTTGAAATCGGTGCCGGAAACTTCAAACGTCCGGAACCCGAAGCGGGAGGTGTGGACGGTTTTCAGATTTTTCCCGTCCCGGAGATAGAGCACCGCGTAGTAGAGGGCGGGGTGTTCCGGACTCCAGAGCTTCGGAGCTTCGACCTTCAGCGAAAACCGGCCTTCCCGGGCCTCTGTTGCTGGAAATTCACGTTGCGCTGCAACTTTGCCGTCGTCGGCGGAGATGACCGCGATACCGGGAGTCAACGGCTTTTCCGGACGATGGTTCAGCTGGTAGTCCAGAATGAGTTCCCCATGCATATCCGCCTTCAGCGGCATCCGGGTCACATGAAGTTCCGGGAGCGTCACCAGACGCACCGACTGCCAGATGCCGCCCTTCAGAACGTGGCGCCCCCACGAGACGGCACCGTATGTGTAACGCCATTTCCCGTTGTGGTCGGAGAAGTCCGCGAGCACACGCAATGCGATGGTGTTCTGCCCGGGGTGGACGAGGTTCGTGATGTCTGCCGTGTACGGGATGAAATAACCGTGGTGTCGCCCGGCCGGCTTTCCGTTCACGAAGAGCTGCGCTTCATAGCCGATTGCGTCGAACTCCAGCAGAATACGCTTCCCGGCCGGAACCTCCGGCAGTTCCAGCGTGCGGCGGTACCAGCCGGCGAAGCAGGGACCGCCTTCGAAGTTCGGGCGGATCCGGCGGGTCTTTCCATCCTGAAGATTCCGTACAGGCTGTTCTCCTTCGAACCAGTTGAGCGGAACCCGGATCTGGCGGAACTCCTCCGGCGGTGCTGTGAAAATCCGGGAGAGCTCCTCCGCGGTGATCTGCTGCGGGAAGGGGGTTTTCGAATCCGAGAGCCCCGAAAACTCCCATTGCCCGTCGAGCGATTGTTCCTGACGGAAATCCGAGGGGCGGAAACTGCCCGCTTCCGGTACGGTCAACTCGGCCTCCGGAGAAATAGCCGGAGCGGAGATGGCGAGAAGCAGGGCCAGAAGTGCATGAAATCTCTTTTTTGTCATCATCTTTCTTCCACTGGTTGTCATTGGCTGTTTTGCTTTTCCGGTATATTATACTTGATCAACCCGGAAAAGAAATAAAAGAACACGACAAAAAATAATAATTTTACGACAGTTTGTCTGATGGATAGGGGGGCAGAATCTATACGGGAACCGAATATCCCGCGGGACTTCCGGTACGGGAGGGAGGAGGAGAGCGGGACGAGACAACCTGAAAACGGCAGCCGTTTTCCGATTGTATGGAAAACGACTGCCGTATCCCGACGGTAGCGGAAAAGGAGTGGCAACGCTGTTTCCGAACGATTACGAGCCGGACGCCCGTTTCATTTTTTCAGATGCTCGGAAAAGAAGCGTTCCAGTTTGTCGAATGGAATCAAGCCGACTCGGTCGTAGAGGTCCACATGGCCCGCGCCCGGTATGACCAGAAGCTCTTTCGGTTCCGATGCGCGGCGGTAGGCATCCTCGCTGAATTCGCGGGAGTGGGCGTTTTCACCGGTGATGAAGAGCAGCGGCCGGGGAGAGATGACTTCCAGATCTTCGAACGGGTAAAAGTTCATGAACTTCACATTGCTTGTGAGCGTGGGATGGGTCGTGGTCAACGGTGTCGCGCCTTTCGGCGTGACTTCCCCTCGCGGTGTCCGGTAAAACTGGAAAAATTCAATTTCGATTGGCGTGGACTCCGGAGTGATTTCATGGATGGTTCCGCCGGTGTACTTCGTTTCTCCCCCGGCGAACTCCACATCGCGCTGAAGCGCTGCCGTTTCGATGATTTTTCTGCGTTGTTCCAGCGTCAGTGATTTGTGCAGTGCGTTGCGACTGGCCTGCCCCATGTCATACATGCTGACGGTTGCAATGGCTTTCAGGCGAGGGTCGATTTTAGCTGCGCTGAGTGCGAAACTGCCGCTGCCGCAGATCCCGATGACACCGATGCCGTCCCGGTTGACGAAAGGGAGGCTTCGCAGGTAGTCGACCGCCGCGCTGAAGGCTTCGGCGTAGAGATCGGGAGAGACCGCGTTGCGCGGGATTCCCTCGCTGTCGCCCCAGAAGGGCAGGTCGATCGCAAGGGTGACAAAGCCGCGTTCGGCCATTTTTACGGCATATAGGTTGGCGCTCTGTTCCTTGACTGCTCCCATCGGATGACCGACAATGACAGCCGGTAATCGGATCCCCTCTTCCAGAGTGGTCGGAGTGATCAGGTTGCCCGCGACCTTCAGCTGATACAGCGTGGGAAAAGCCACGGCGCGCACGGTTACGGTGGAACTTCTGTAGAAGTTGTCGGCGTCGGCCGGTTTTTCCGCGGAAACGGAGCTGAAGCTCAGGGAAGCGCCGAGTGCCGCTGCGGCCAATTTCCGAACTGGTTGCTCTTTCATGTTTCGTTCCTTCCTGTCGATCGGTGGTTTTGACATGTCTCCCGCCTGTCGGCGGGTTTCGGTTTGAGCACGGCGGAGTTGTCTGCCGTCTTTTTCAATGTAATTCTTTTTGATGGAATAGCAAATACTTATTTCTTATATCATGATATGCTTGAAAATCATATCATTCCGGTTTATGTTTCTATTGCCATGGTATCGTTTGAAAAAAAGGGGGGAGTATCATGGAATTACGGGTTCTGCGATATTTTCTCGGAGTGGCCGGGGAGGGCAGCATGACCGGAGCCGCCCGGTTGCTGCATGTGACGCAGCCGACTCTCTCGAGACAACTCCGGGAGCTGGAGGAGGAGCTTGGTCAGAAACTTTTCATCCGTGGAAGCCACTCACTGTCGCTGACGCCGGAAGGGATGGTCCTGCGCCGGCGGGCCGAGGAGATTCTCGGAATGGTTCGCAAGACCGAATCGGAATTTTCTTCGATGGGGGAGGCTGTCGGCGGAGAGGTTTATATCGGCGGCGGGGAGACCGAGGCCATGCGGCGGATTGCACGGATGGTTCGGGAGTTGCGTGTGGAACATCCGGCAATCCGGTTCCATTTTTTCAGCGGGAATGCAGAGGATGTGACCGAACGGCTCGACAGGGGGCTTCTGGATTTTGGAGTTCTGATTCAACCGGTCGACCTTGAAAAGTATCAGTTTGCCGCTCTCCCGGACCGGGATGTCTGGGGGGTGGTCATGCGCAGGGATTCCCCGCTGGCGCGGCGGAAGAGCGTCACGCCCGGGGATCTGCGGGATCTGCCGTTGATTTTCTCGCGTCAGGTCGTGCGACGACTTGCTGAGGAGAATGAATATTCAAAATGGTTCGGCCGGGATCGTGACCGGCTGAATGTGGTGGCGACTTACAATCTGATCTACAACGCGGCTCTGATGGTGGAGGAGGAGGTCGGTTACGCGGTCGCGATCGACCGGCTGGTGAATGTGACCGGGCACGACACTCTCTGTTTCCGGCCTCTGGAACCGCGGTTGGAATCCGGACTGAACATCGTCTGGAAAAAAGGTCAGGTATTTTCCGCTGCCGCCGGGATTTTTCTGGAACGGATTCAACGGAATTTCGGAGATAACGATTCCGTATTGTCGTGACGGTTTCGGTTATCCGGGACCGGGAAGGTTCCAGCGGATTTTTCCGGCAATCCGGGATGTCGGGCATCCGACAAAATTCTTTTCTCTCCCGATAAAATGAAATGGTTGATGATATTGATGTTACACGGGATTCAAAGGGCTGAATCGTAAACTTTGACCATCCCTGATCTCTGGAAACTTTCAGGCCGTCACACCTCCTGTCCCATTGTTGTCTCATTTTCTTCCGGGATCGTTTCGAGCATCAATTCCACCGGATCATTTCGGAAAATCCAACAGGGCATTTGACAAATTTTGTATAGAAGGTATATTGATTAATATCTATATAATATAGAATCTAAACAATAAGGATGTTTTTATGAAACAGCAGAGTATCTGGATGAAACTGCTTCAGGCGACGGATGTGATTCGAGAGTTGCATCATCGTGAGGACAAACTGGAACATGCTCCGCTTCATACGACAATTGCAGAGGCGAAAATCATGCATTACGTGGTCTTCAGTCCCGATGGCTGTTCTGTCAAGGAGATTGCGAAACGACTTGGTACGACACGGGGCGCTGTATCGCAAATCATTGAGAAAATGGTACGGCAGGGGCCGCTGTTGCGTGTTCCCGATGAAAAGGATCGTCGTTCCGTCAGGATTACGCTTTCTCCCATCGGTCTTGAACGTCACAAACAGATTTCAACATCATTTGATGGTTTGATGGTGAAATTACTGGACGGGGTTCCGCAGGAGAAAATTGATACCTTTGTGGAGGTTCTAGACCATCTGATCGATGCGAAGGATGAAATTTCATAAGTAATTGGAGGTGAATCATGTTTTTGCGACTGTTGAAATTACTCTGCCTGGCTCCGTGTCTTCTGACGTTTTCGATGGTGGCGGCACCCCCCTCGACGGGAGGCAAAGTGGTTGTCGGCGTGGAAAAAGTTCTGGAGGTGGAAGATTACGAAACTCGTCACTATACCGGGCAGGTCGTTTCCCGCTCTGTCGTGAATATCGTGCCGAGGGTTTCCGGTGAAATCCTTGAAATTGGTTTTCTGGAAGGGGAAAGTGTTCGCGGGGGACAGATGCTCTACAAACTCGATCCGGTTCAATATGAGGCCGCGGTGAAGGGGGCGGAAGCCGATATTGAGAAATGCCGGGCGGAACTGACTTATGCCCAGAGCAATTTCAATCGCCTCAATCTGCTCTACCAGAAAAACGCAACCAGTCTCGATATGCTGGAGAACGCCAAGGCTACACTGGGAGCGGCCGGGGCAGCCCTGCTTTCTGCCGAAGCGGAGTTGATTACCGCCAGAGATAATTTGAAGAACACCGTCATCACGGCCCCCCATGGCGGTATTGTCGGGGTAACGTCTTTCACTCCGGGAAATTATATCACTCCCAATTCCGGTACTCTGCTTACCATCATTCAGACCCAGCCGATTCGAGTGCGTTTCCCCATCAGTGTCGCCGATCTTCTGACGATGTTCGGTTCAAATCAGGAGTTGCTGGAGAACGGCAGAGTTGAGGTTCAATTGGCGGATGGATCCCGGCTGGATGAGAAAGGAACCATCGAGCTGCTCAACAACGAGGTGAATGCCAAAACCGATACCATCCAGATCTATGCGAGTTTTCCGAATGCAGAACGTAAACTCATCATGGGAAATACATTGACCGTGACGCTTTCCCGTAAAAACGGGAAACTGCTTCCTGCCGTCACTCCATCGGCGTTGATGCACGATGCAAAGGGCTCTTTTGTCTATGTAATTGATGCTGAGAACAAAGTGGAAAAACGATACGTGACTCCCGGAAATTCAACGCCTGACCGGCAGTTGATTCAGGAGGGGCTGAGCAAAGGGGAAAACGTCATTGTCAAAGGGACCCACAAGGTACTTCCCGGCATGACGATCGCCCCGGATTCACAGCAAAAAGGATGAAGTCGAAATGGTTTCCAGGGTTTTTATTGAACGTCCTCGTCTGGCATTGGTTCTCAGTCTTGTTCTGGTATTGACCGGGATCATTTCCCTCTGGAAACTCCCTGTGGCGGAGTATCCGGAGATCGCACCGCCGACGCTCATGGTATCAACCAGTTACCCCGGCGCCAGTGCCGAGGTGATTGTACAGACGGTGGCGATTCCGATTGAAGATGAAATCAACGGAGTCGACGATCTGCTTTACTTTTCCTCCACCTGTGACA
Source organism: uncultured Victivallis sp. (assembly GCA_944389895.1). Taxonomy (GTDB): domain Bacteria; phylum Verrucomicrobiota; class Lentisphaeria; order Victivallales; family Victivallaceae; genus Victivallis. The sequence continues at coordinate 13,093 of CALXOA010000097.1, forward strand.
ATTCCGGCAATTACTCCTGTCGTGTCACGTTTCAGAGCGGAACGGATACGGATATTGCGATGGTCAATCTGCAGAACGCGGTCAGCCGGGCAGAAGTAAATCTCCCGGCCGACGTCACCAAGAACGGTATATCCGTGGAAAAACGCGGCAGCGATCTTCTTGCGATGTTTGCATTTCTGACTGACGGAACCAGAATGAATCTCATGGAGTTGAACAACTATGTCGACTCAAACATCAAGGATGCAATCAGTCGAATTGCCGGTGTGTCCTCGGCGGAAATCATGGCCTCGAGGGAGTATTCGATGCGTATCTGGCTGAATCCGTTGCGAATGGCCGGTCTCGGAATTTCCACTGCGGACATCATCGCGGCCGTGGAGTCTCAGAACATTCAGGCCGCAGCAGGAGCAATTGGTACTGAACATTCCAATCAATACGTGAATTACAAACTCAACGTCAAAGGTCGTCTGGTAACGCCCGAGGAGTTCGGCAGTATCGTGGTTCGCCATGATGAGGACGGCAGTATCGTGCAACTGAGGGATATTGCTGAAGTGGAGATGGGAGCAAGTTCCTATGCCGGGAAGAGCCTGTTCAACGGAAAGGAATCGGTCGGTCTCGGTGTCTACCGTACTCCTGAGGCAAACGCGCTGGAGACCGTGGATAAGATAAAAACGGAACTTGACAGATGGAAGAAACTTCTGCCTGAAGGCGTCAGTTGTGTCATCGCATACGATCCCACTGAATTTATCAAAGTCTCCATGGGGGAAATTGTCACGACATTGATTTCTGCGTTGTTGCTGGTGGTGCTGATCACCTGGTTGTTTCTGCAGGACTGGCGTGCGACATTGATTCCTTCAATCGCAATTCCCGTCGCGTTGCTCGGCACTTTCCCGTTTTTGTATGCGCTGGATTACAGCATCAACGTGTTGACGATGTTCGGCCTGATTCTGGTAGTCGGTTCGCTCTGCGACGATGCGATCGTGGTGGTGGAGAACTGTCAGGCGTTGATGGAGCGTGAAGGGTTGGCTCCGAAGGAAGCGGCCATGAAGTGCATGAGCCAGATTACCGGTGCAATCATTGCGACCACGCTGGTTACCGTCGCCTGCTATGCCCCGCTTGCGTTCTACGGCGGCATGGTGGGAAACATCTACATGCAGTTCGCAGTTTCCATGTGCATTGCGCTCTGTCTTTCGACCGTGGTTGCGATGACGCTCAGCCCGGCTCTATGTGCGATTCTGCTGCGGAAACCGGACGGTCGGGTCCCGCTGATCTTCCGTCCGTTCAACCGGGTGTTGGACGGCAGTCGGAAAATCTACTCGTTTTTCGTCATGTTCCTGGTTCGCCGGGCATTCCTGACTCTCCTGCTGTTCGGTGTGGTGTGTGGGGGGATCTGGCTGCTTTACGGTAAACTTCACAGCTCTTTCCTCCCGCGGGAGGATAAAGGCGAAATCATGTGCGACATTGAATTACCGCGTGGAGCTTCCGTCACCCGGACCGACGCGGTCCTGGAGGAATTTCTCGAAAAAATTTCCGATATCAAGGGGATTCGTTCGACGATGATTATTTCGGAAAAAAGCGTAATGTCCGGAACCGGAGAAAACGTGGCTCGATGCATTGTCCGTCTGGATCCATGGGATCAGCGTACCACCCCGGATCTCAGTCTGGAGTCTATCATCAGTCAGATTCAGGAGAAGGCCGGAACGATTTCCGATGCTTCCGTTGTTTCGTTTACGCCTCCGGCAATTATGGGACTCGGGGCCGCGGGAGGCGCGAATTTCAATTTGTGCGGAATCGGTGATATTGATCCCGGAGAGCTGGCAACGATTGCCAGAACGTTCGCAATGGAACTGGACGGCAGACCGGAAACGCGTTCCGCCATGACCTCCTACAATGCCGATACTCCGCAGTTGTTCCTGGACATCGACCGTGAGAAGGCCGAAACGCTTGGTGTGGCAACGGGTACGATCTTCTCCACCCTTCAGAGTAAACTTGCTTCGTTGTATATCAACGACTTTACATTTCTGGGCCGCAATTACGAAGTCAAGATGCAGTCTACGGCCGATAACCGTACCACACTGGACAACATCCGTGAGATTCAGGTACCGAATGACTCCGGAGAGATGGTCCCTCTCAGTTCCATCGGCACGCTGCGGTACACTGTCGGGCCGAATCAGATCATGCGTTTCAACAAGATGACCTGTGCCGAACTCAACGCACAGGCGGCGCCGGGAGTCAGTTCTCAGCGTATCTTTGAGCTGGTCGAGGGGACCGAACTGCCTGAAAACTACCATGTTGAATGGACGGGACTCAGTTATCAGGAAAAACTCAACCAGGGACAGATTACCTATCTGATGGCCCTTGCCCTTCTTTTCGCCTACCTGTTTCTGGTCGGGCAGTACGAGAGCTGGACGATTCCCATTCCGGTAATGCTGGCCGTCTCCTTTGCAGTGCTCGGCGCGCTGCTGGGCCTTCTGATTTCCGGGGAGACGATGAGCATCTACGCCCAGCTCGGTATGGTTATGCTGATCGGCCTTGCTGCCAAGAATGCGATTCTGATGGTGGAGTTTTCCAAGCAGGAACGAGAAAACGGAAAAAGTGTTTTCGAAGCCGCTTTGAACGGGGCCAATCTCCGCTATCGCGCCGTATTGATGACCGCATGGAGTTTTCTTTTCGGGGTGTTTCCGCTGGTGATCGCGACGGGAGCCGGTTCCGGAAGTCGTCGCGCAATCGGCATTACGACGTTTTCCGGGATGGTGCTGGCCACACTGGTCGGAATCGTTTTCACTCCGGCGCTCTATGCCGTGTTTCAACGTTTCCGGGAATGGCTGAAAGGAAAGTTTTCCTGCTTCCGGTATCGGAACAGGCCGATGGTTCATGCCGTACCCCCCGGGGAGGACGCGTGAGAAGATACGTAATCCCGGTCTGACTGGAGAGTGGGGCGGGACGTCGATACCGGTTCCCCCGGAAGGAGGGCTTTCCCGGATAACAGACATTGCCCGGGATGCCGTTGAATGGGCGGAAAATAAGGAAATCCGGAGGAGGAGCATCTTCTCCGGTTCTACTTCAACGATATTCGGCGATCGCTTCCAGCAGGGCGACAACATTCTCCCACGGCGCGTCGTTTTCCATTTCGACGTAGAAAATTCCTCCCCCGTTGCGGTAGCGGGCCGCCATGTCACGCACCCAGGCCCGGATTTCCGCCGGCTTCCCCCGCGGAATCAGATACTGGCGGTCGGGATGCAGCAACAGCGCCACACGATTTTCCGCACAGAGGTCGAGAAACTCTTCCCTTCGCCCGTAGATGGAGAGTTGAGGCCACAGGAGGTCGATTCCAAGGTCGAACAACGGTTTCAGAATCGGATCAATGAATCCGCAGGAGTGGAACAGCACTTTTCGGCCCGCCTGCTTGATCGGTTTGATCAGACGCCGGTAACGCGGCACGAAGATCCGCTCGAACAGGGCGGGAGGAAAGAGGGCTGCATTCTGTGTCCCGAAGTCGTCCCCGATGGAAAATACGTCGGAACCGGCTTTGATCCAGCGGGCATTCCATTCCAGATAGTAATCGACCAGGCGATCGACGAAACGCAACAGATCGGGATCTTCTTCAAAGAAATCCATGATCGTCTCGTCGAACGGACGCAGTGCACTGGTTCGTTCAAACAGAGAGGCATATCCTTCGAAAATCAGATGGTTTTCGCGCTTCTCCGGTGGAATGGCCGGAATGTCGGGGATCGGCGGAAATCGGTACTCCGTCGCGGTTTTCCAGTCGCGCAGGGGATATTCCTTCGGGTGTCCCTGTATGCCGAAGATCAGGTATTCCCAGAGGGTACCCCATTCATCTCTGCGAAATTCATGATAGGAACCATCCGGCGAAACGGCGTTTTCCGGCGGTTTCCGGTCCGGATCGAAGGTGACGAGATTGTCGCCCGGCACTCGGGCGAACAGATCCGCCAGTTTCGTGCCGTGCACATGAAAACCGGCGGTACTGGGATGATAAAACAGCGGAATCCGATCCGGTTTCTCGAATGCAATTGCCGCCGACATGCGTTCGCGGGGTGTCATCATTTTTCTCTGCCCTCCCGGGGGGCCGGTCCCCTTGAACCGGCATCCGTTCGGGGGTTCACTATAGATGCTTTTTCCACGATTGCAAGTTTGAAGAGCGGTTTTTTTCTCCGTCTGATTCTCCCGGAGGGAAGCCGCATTTCCGGGAGTGCCGGATCAGGAGCGGTGTTTGGTCCGTGCGATCAGGTGATCCTGAATCTCGGGCGGAATCAGCTTGAAGAGCTGGGAATATCCCGCGACCCGGACCGGAATGTTTCCGTAATGCTCCGGATCCGCCTTGGCCTGCTCGAGACGTTCCGCCGAGACGACGTTCCACTGCATCTGCCCGACTCCCATTGCCAGCGCACTTTTGAGCAGAGCGACAAATCGCCTGATTCCGCCTTCTCCCTCAAACAGGCTCGGGTGCAGATCGATGATGGCGGCCGAGGCGCCGCCGGCCTCGCGATGCGGCTGCTTCGCGAGCGAACGCAACAGCATGGTGACGCCTTCGCGGTCACGGCCTTGATGCGGAGAGAGCGAGTAAGCCAGCGGTTCTCCCGCGCGGCGTCCGTCCGGCATCGCCCCGACCGATTCGCCGTAGTAGACGTTGTTGTAGAAACTGAACAGGTGAACGAAAAGCCGGTTTCCCTCTTCACTCCAGCGATCCATCAGTGCGATGAAGTTGCGTGACAACTGCGCGGCGATCCGGTCGGTTTCGTCGTCGCCGTTGCCGTACTTCGGGGCACCTTCGAGCAGTTGTTCGCGCAGCGCCTCGGAACCGGCGAAGTTGTTCTTCAGCGCCTCGAGCAGAGCGCCTGCCGGAATCTGGTGCGATTCGAAAACCTGGCGTTTCAGGGCCACCAGACTGTCGGCGGTATCCGGTACTCCGAGCAGGCAGATGGAGTGCCAGTCATATCGGGCGCCGCCGTCGGTGATGTCGCGGCCGGATTCGAGGCAGGGCGGAGTCAGCAGCGAATAGGCGGGCATGGAGCCGAAGAGACGCTGTTTCTGCTCTTCCCGCCGGCAGTGATAGACCATGCGGGAGGCCATGCATTCGACATTCTGTTCGAAGCGGGCCATCAACTCGTCCCAGGAACCGATTCCGGTCAGATCGGGGGATTCCGGCAGCAGTTGTTCCCCGGTATGGGGATCGCGACCGCCGAAGAGGGTCAGTTCGAGTACGCGGAGCAGATTGAACCAGCCCGAAACCGCACGGCTGTTGGCTTTGCCGGGAATGGTCAGCTCGACGCAGCCGATCGGCGCATAGTTGCGGGCGTCTTCCAGTTCGATACCGCGGCCGGCAAGCGCGGTGATGAAGCAGTCGTCGTTGAAGAAGAACGGGATGCCGCCGCCCTTGAGTACGAGTTTCGCACATTGTTCCAGGAAATCATCCGGTGTCCGTGAGGTGACGCGGACTGAGAGATCACGGATTTCTCCGAACCGGAGAGTCGCCTCGAGGATGATCCGGCTCATCTCGCAGATTGCGGGATTTCCATCGGCGTCGACTCCACCCAGCGTGATCGCCTGGACGTCATAGGGCAGATAGAGTTTGATGGCCAGTTCGATCATCCAGGATACCGCCTCCTCGCGGGTGATCCGATTCCGCTCCAGATCGTGTTCATAGTAGGGCTGAAGCAGCTGGTCGAGACGGCCGATGGAGTTCGCGTTGATGATACCGTCGTCCACGCAGGCGATCAGATGGCCGAACCAGAGCAGCTGAACCGCTTCCGGAAAACTTTTCGCCCCGGATTCGACCGCGAGGCAGTTCCGGGCGATTTCGGGTTCCCCGGCCTGCCGGGCGAGCTCCGCATGGCGGCGGCCGAGCAGGAGCCCCGCGTCGCAGATCGTCATCGCACTGCGCAGAAAATTTTCCCTGCGGACATATTCGCAACTGTGGAGCGGAAAACGTTCCAGCTGCCGTTCGACCAGACGCTTCAGGCCGCCGAAGCCGTGCTTCAGCAGAAAGCCGTAATCGCGGACCGAATGGTTTTCGATCCAGCCGCCGGCGAGGAATACCGGGCCGGATTTGCCGGGGGCTCCGGGCAATGCCGGCCATCCGCCGGCCATTCCGTCGCGGCTGCCCGGAGTACATTCCCCGGAGGCGATGGCTGAATAACGGTTCTGCAGTTGTCGGGAGACTTCGCGAATGTCCGCGAGCCGGAAATCTCCGAGTTCATCCAGCCAGCGTTGTTTGACGGCATCATCCTCGGGCAGGTCGTCGCCGTAGAAGAGGTTGAAGTGCTCTCCGGCCAGTCTGGAATCCGGATCGAAGGAGAAGGGAACAATTTTGGTTGATTCGTATACGGTCATTGAGCGGACCTGATTCTGGGAACGCTCCGGCGTAAATGCGAGAAAACGTGCTACGTCCCGGAGCATCGGATTGGGCGAGGCCGGAAAAGAGCCGTCGCGCTCTTTGATTTTCTGCAGGAGAAGTTTCTGACGGGGATTCATTGTTGCCTCCATGGTTCTTCGTCTGATGTTGGAAAATACCACGGAGAATCTCAAATATCATTGGCGAAAATTCTATATTTTAGTCTATTCGTCTATTTTTTGCGAATTTCCCCCGGGGTATTGCCCGTGAGTTGCCGGAAGCGGCGCGTGAAATGCGATACGTTGGCGAAACCGTATTTTGCCGCAATCTCCTTGATCTCAAGTCCGGAGTAGAGCAGGTCCGACTTGGCTGCCTGGAGTTTCCGGTTGACGAAGTAACGCTGGATGCTCTCTCCGGTCGCTTCCCGGAAAATACGGCAGAGCAGGGCACGGCTGACGCCCACATGCGCGGCAAGCTCGGCGATGGAGAGATTTCCGGAAAGTCGCTTCGATAACTCCGCGATGGCGGCGTCCACCGTGCGGCGGTGAAATTCTCCGGTCGCGCCGCCGGGTGACAGCGACAGGTTGTGATGCAGAACCGCAAAGAGCTTCAGAAGTTCGGCCTTGCGTTCGAGTTCCGCTTCGATCCCCAGACGGGACGCCGCATCGAGCAGCCGCAGAAAGTTCTGTTCGTAAGCCGGGCGATTGATGAGCTGCTGGTGCGGCGGCAACGTTTCGGGATATTTCATCTTTCCGTGCCACTCTTCGGCAGGAACCGGGAAGGGGAGGTAGGAACGTTCCGTCTCCTGGAGGTCGAAGTGAATGTTGTACATCCGGATCCTTGCTCCCTGATCGAGCGTGAACCGATAACCTTCCCCGGGACGGACGAGAAAAAGTGCTCCCGGCTGGATCGAAAAGGTCCGGCCGCGCAACTCATAACTGCCGCTGCCCTCCCGGAAATAGTGGAGTGCGTGGTCACCGAGGCAGCTCTGCACGAAGACCCTTACCGTGCTCTCCACCGGATAGTCGTGGGCAAGGCGCACCCACGGGGAGTACGGTTGCGGGAGATTCGGGGGAGGCGTGGCGATGAATCTTGCTTCGTTCACACTCGCACCTCTGCGGGATATCGCTGTTTGAAGTTTCTTCTCCAGACCCGGAACATTCCGAATCCGGTACTGCGGGGGATCCGATGGAATTTGCGATCCGGACGATATCAGATTCCCGTTTCCGGGGATAAAGGTAGCATCGCCCGGTGGGAATTTCAAACCGGAATCCGGAAAACTCCGGAAAAGGGACCCCGGCCGGGAGGAATGCCGGATGGGGCATGGTTTCCTGTGTATATGGCCGGAAGGAACGCATCTCCGGCTGAGACGTTTCTGGATTTTTTCGGAAAATTCTTCAGAAGAACTCTTGAAAAAAATACATTAATCTGGTATTCTTATGAGAAAATACAATAATATGGGATATTTGAGTATGGGGAATGAACATAAGCCGCTGATCCAGGTGGTCGAACGGGCACTGGAACTGATGGAGATGCTGGCTGGATCGGGAGAGAGTATGCGGGCTACGGACATCGCCCGGCGGATGGAGTTGCCGTTGCAGACCGTCAACAATCTGCTTCGTACGCTCTATCGCAGAGGATATCTCTCACAGGATTCCCGGCGCTGTTACCGGCTCGGTCCGCAATGTTTTTACCTGGGCAGCTTCGCCGATCGCTGGAGTGCGCTTCGTGACGCGGTTGCCGTTCCGCTTGCGCAATTGGTCGAGACGACACGGCTGACCGGTTTTGTCGGTGTGATCGAAAATGACAAGTTGCTCTGTGTCGCGTTGCTGAGTCCAGGACGGAAAAACGTCGGAGCCCCGCCGCAGTTCTGGGCCGATGAACTGCACGCCACCGCCTGTGGCCGGGTGTTGCTGGCGGCGCTTCCGGAGTCGGAACGGCGTAAACTTCTCGCCCGCACCGCCCGCAGAAAATTGACCGGTCGGACGGTGGTTGACGGGGATGAGCTCCACCGGCTGTGCCGGCAGGTCGCGGAAGCGGGATTTGCGGAAGTGTGCGATGAATCCCGTCCGGAAGTCTCCTCGCTGGCGATTCCGCTGGCCGGGACGGATGGTCGAACTTATGCCGGTCTGGCGATCTCCGGCGGCGACCGTCAGTGGCGGCAGATGACCGTGGAGGAAAAACTTGAGTCGCTGCACGTTGCGGCGGCAGGAATTTCATATCGGAACTTTTGAGGTGAAACGATGTCCAGAGAGTGTCCTTTGATTCCGATGGGGGCGATCACCGGGCGGCCGACCCGGGAACAGCTCGGCAGACGGCTTGCTCAATTCCGTGAGCTCGGAATTACCCAGTTTCTGATCTATCCGCGTTCCGGCTGCGAACTTGAATACATGAGTGACGAGTGGCTCGACACCTGCGAATGGCTGATCGAGGAGGCCGAAACTCTTGGTTTTACCTCGCTCTGGCTTTATGATGAGTTCAACTGGCCGAGCGGCCAGTGTGGGGGGCGCATTCAGGCTGCATCGCCGGATTTCGCATTGCAGACGCTGGAGATCTCTTCTGACGGCGACGGCGGTCGGTCGTTTTCGATCGGACGCTACGAGCGTTTTCCGAATCTGCTCAACCCGGAGGCGATGGAGCTTTTTCTCTCTCTGACCCATGAGAAGTATGCTGCCCGGCTCGGCCGTTTCTTCGGGCGCCTGATCAAGGGAATCTTCACGGATGAGCCGGCTCCCGGGTATGCCGATGACTACGGCGACGGAGACGGCGGCGGAGTTTTAAAGCTGGCGTATTATCCGGAACTCGAAGAGGATTATCGGAAGAAATTCGGCCGTCCGCTGCGCAGTGACGTCGGGACGCCCGGATTTTTCGAGCGTTATCATCTCCTGATCGGAGAACGTTTTCGCAGGGTGTTCTTCGACCGGATCCGTGAATGGTGCACCCGGCACGACCTGCTGCTGACCGGCCATCTGATGGGGGAGGACAGCGTCGGTGGTTCTCACCGCTTCAGCGGACAGCCGTTGCTTGCGATCAGCGGTTTTTCGCTGCCGGGACTCGATGAGATCTGTACCCGGACCACGATTGATACGGCGGAATGGCTTACTCTCGGAACCGCCCGTTTCGGCGTTGAGGCGCGCGGCAACGGCGGCCTTGCCGAACTCTTCGCTCTCGGACCGGGGGATCTGCCTCTGGCGAAACAGAGACAGATGATTTCGCTCGCCTCCCTCTTCGGAATCAACCATTACGTGCTCGCGGTCAGCCAGCTTGATTCTCGCGGAAATATCGGTAAACCGGGCTGGTACAACCCCTATTCTCCGGATCAGCCGTGGTTCGTCTCCCTCGGGCAGCTGGGGGAAGATGCGAAGATTGCGGCCGACCTGGCGGAGCGGAAAGCCGCGCCGGAAATCGCGGTCCGCTATCCGAACGGAGAAAAGGAGATCTGCGATCTGCTCCGCGCGCTGGTTCGGGCGCAGCGTCCATGGCGTCTGGCCGCATGGGAAGAGGAGGTTTCCGGGGCGATCGAAGTCATCCGGCCGGAACCGGGCGGTTATCGGCTTGAACGCTCCGGGCGAAGTGCCGGAACTCCGGCTGGAATGGTGGCGCTGCTCGATGAACTGCTGCCGCGCCGTGCCGTTGTGGAAAATCCGGACGGCAGTCTCGCCGGCGATCTCATGCTGAAATTGTATGCCGACGGCAGCGCCGTTGTGCTGGATCTCACGGATGCTCCGACCGGTCGGCGATTGTGCTTCCGGTGCGGCGGACGATCGGTCGATTTCATGCTGCCCGGCCGTGGGCGGGTCATATTTGAGCGTTGGCGGGTGGAACGTGACCGCCCGAACCTGTTGCGGCCTGAGTGGCGTGACGGAGTATGGGAGTTCACGGTGGAGTCTCCCGTCACCGTGATTCCGGCCCTGCGCACCTATGGTTCCGCGGCCGGGCTCCGGTTGGATGGGCGTCCCGTCGAAACCGTTGCATCGCGGGCGGAGATGTTGCCGGAGGGATTTCGAGAACTCTATGCCGCCGGAGCTCCCGTTGCGCTGGCGGCCGGGGAACACAGGCTTGAACTGATCTCTCCAGTCCCGGACTACGCATATCTGCCGCCGGTCTGGCTGACCGGCGATTTCGGTTTCTCGCTGCCCGACCGCCTGGCGCCCGACCGGCTTGACGGTTGTGGACTCGATGAATACACCGGTACTTTGACCCAGACCGGGATGCTCGATGTACCGCCGGATGCGGCCGGTTTCGATCTCGAATGTGACGAACTTGCCACTTCAGTGAGTTTCGACGGTGAAGCGCTCGGGCAGCGGCTGTGGCCGCCTTTCTTCTGGAGTGTGCCGGAACGCTTCCGGGGACGCCGGGTTCTCTGCCGGATCGTGCGTCACACATCGGTCGGCCCCGCATTCGGTGATCTCAGTGGAGGGGGGCGGATCTCCGAAGCATGGGCGCGCGGTTTCGAACCCGGCCGCTTCCGGCTCCGGCACCCGGTTGTGGAGCCCCGGTTCCGGTTGTTCTGAAAGGAGCAGAGGGGGAACGGGGAAAACCGTTCACAATGAGGTCAGCAGCAATCCGCCGACGACCAGGGCGATGCCCGCGAGTTTCACCGGCGGATGGCTCTCCTTCAGGATCAGAATCCCCGCCAGAACTCCGAGTGGCAGGCTCATCTGCCGGAACGCCTGGATATAGCTGACATTGGTCACGAACCCCATTGCCAGGAGAACCAGAATATAGGCGCCGGCGGAAAAAATTCCCGCGAGGTGCGGATGGAATGATTTGAGAAAAATCCGCCGGAACTCCACCTGCTCGCGGGGATGCCTCCAGACGTAGACAAAGATTCCGACTGCAATCTGAAATTCAATCATGCAGAGATAGGCACAGCAGCAGAGCAGCCGGGAACTTTTTCCCGCCGCGATCAGCTCCGCCAGCGCCAGCGAGTCGAGCACGGTGTAACCGGTGGTTCCGACCGCGGCCAGCAACATCGCGCCCAGTGCCGGATTGACGTAGGCGGAAATCCGGAAGTCAGTCAGACGCCTGAGCGGCATCAGCAGACAGCCGACCATGACCACCAGCATCCCGGTCAAAGCCATGGGGCCCGGCGTTTTGCCGATTCCGAACAGGATCGTGACGACCGCCACCAGCAGTACCGGCAGCGCCCGCACCATCGGATAGGCCAGGGAAATGTCACAGCGGCGATAGGCGCGACAGAGTCCCTGTTCGTAAAGCAGTTCACTCACTCCGCTGCAGAGCAGCAGGAGCCAGAACCGTGGCGACATCTCCCCCAGGCCGACATCGAAAAACAGCAGAAACGGCGACATCAGGCAGGTCGAAGTCAGCGCCATCAATCCGTAGAAGGCGAACGACGGCCGCCCCACCTTGCTGAGAAAATTCCACCCCGCGTGCAGGAACACCGAAAGAAAGATCAGGAAAAAGGCGGTCAGAGTCATGGAAAGCACCTTTCCCGGCACGCATCAGCCTGTTTCGTTGTCGGAACATTCCAAATGTATTTGAACGTCATGGCGCGGGCGCCGTGAGAACAACTCCGGTGTGGGCGCATGGAATGAAAAGCGGAGGCGAGCCGGCATCCGCTGCGCCCATCCTCCGTTCCGCAGTTGCCGGAAGTTCCGGATCCGAGGGGCGGGTTGAACTCCTGCAGACCCGGGAGAGAGGTTTCGATCTGAAATGATCCGACCGGCAGCTGGTTACGGTACTGCATTGTGTTCCGCCCGCCGTTGCCGCCCCGGCTTCCGTCGGAGTACAGACCGCTGATTCCACCGGGAAGGAGCCGGAGCTCTCCGCTGCCCGGATGCGCGGCGTGCCGGAAGCGCGGTCGGCTTGCCGCCGTCGAAATCCGGTTCGCCGGCTGGAACATCGGGAGTGCATCGAAATCGTTTCGATACGGATTGATCATTTGACTTCCTTTTCGCCAGACAGCGGTTTGAAATTCCGTTGAATTGCATCTATTATACAGGCGTATCTCGAAAAGGCAATCCGGAAGAAGAAAATAAATGATGTCGGAAAATTACGACATTGAGAACTGGGGTGGAACAACGGTTCCGGAAGATCCCGCCGGGAGCATTTCCGGGGAGGAGTATCGGATGTTGAAACAGCGGCTTGCTGCCTCGAAGTTCCGTTCCCGTTTCCGGCTCGGCGAACGGGAACTGCTCTATCTTGCCCGCCGCGGCCGTTCCGCCGTGGCCGGTGAGTGTCGCGGATTTCTGATCCGCCGTCTGGCTCCGGCGCAACCGCGCAACGACGGGCGGCAGACGCCGATGCGCGGACATCCCTGTTTCGTCGCCCAGCATGCGACCGGGTGTTGTTGCCGTGGTTGCCTCTCGAAGTGGCACCATATCCCGACCGGACGGGAACTGACCGGGGCGGAATTGGATCGCCTGACGGCGATTCTCGTACGCTGGATCGACGAACACAGCGCCGGGGTCGGAGAACTGCCGTACACTCCCGATCTCTTTTAGAGCGCGATTACCACGATCCCGGCGAGAACCGCGATGAGTGCCGCCAGGGACAGCGGCTGGAAACGTTCTTTCAGGATGATTCGGCTGTAGAGCAGAAAACCTGCGATGCAGGAGCCCTGTGCAATCGGGTATCCGATTGCCCCGACTCCTGCCGCGGCCAGCAGATTGAGACCGCGATAGAAGAAAAAAAAGAGCGACAGCAGGTTGGCCAGGCTCAGTACCAGTGTCGGGATTGCGATGCCGCGTCCCCGGAATTTCCGGTGCGTGAGCAACGTATGGCAACTGAAAAGAGTGAGTACTCCGGCCTGGACCAGAAAGGTTCGTAGAACATTACCCATCCGATCCGCCGCCAGATAGGAAGGCAAATTTGCGAAGCACTGCGACAGACCGGAGACGAGAAAAGCGGCGAACGTCGGCTTCAGCCAGTTTTTTCCCCTCCGGTGCCGCCCATCTGATTTCGCCCGTGCGAAGAGGACAATCGCGGTCAGAATCAGAACGATTCCGGTCAGATTTGCCGCATTCGGTGCGACGCCGAAGAATACCATCCCCATCAGAAAGGGAAAGATCAGCGCACTCTGGGTGATCCCCCATACCGCGCCGTTGTCGCCGCACGCCATTGCGATTTTCAGGAGCCGGATCATCAGATAATTACCCGCCCCGGCCGCAGCGACTGTAAGCATCAGCAAAAGAGGAGGTGCCTTTTCGGGAGGCGAGAGGAGCAGAACGGCTCCGGCGGTCGTGACACAGACCGCCGCGGTCGCCGCCTGAATCAGATCGATGTCCAGACGGCGTCGGGCGGCGACGCTGATCGTCGCCGCGATTCCGACCCAGCAGAATCCGGTCAATACCAGAAGAAGCGTTCCTGCGAGGATCATCTGTACCGGATTTCAGCCCTGCCGCCGGATGGAAAATTATCCACCGTCAGATAGACGCTGCCGGCGGTTTGGTCGAGCCGGCAGGCGAAAGGTCTTCCGTCGATCTGAAGCTCCGGTGCGGCGGCATTCTCCGGCAGCAGCATCCGCAGTGTTGCGCGTTCGTGCTGCGACCGCAGTTCGAAGGTGAGCCGGCCGACTTCGTAGTCGGCGGTGAAATGATATTCGACCGCGGCTCCGCTGGCGGCGTACTCCAGGCGTACATGCGCTTTCGGTTCCTCGGCGGCGGTGAACCGTGGGGACAACGTGACGCACCGGAAAAGCTTTTCATTGTCGACCACTCCTGCGAGACCGGCACATTCGGCATGCATCAGCTCTGCGCCGCACCAGCAGCGCGGACCGCCGCCGATATCCTCTCCGCGCCAGTTATAGAGGAAGGCGACCTTGCCGTCGCGGCTGATTTTGCGTCCCATTCGTTTCAGAATGTCGACACCGTAACGTTCCTCTCCGCTTTCGAAGGCACCGAGCGCAAGCTGACCGGCGACGAAGGGGGCGATCGCACCGTTGACGTAGTCACCCGCCTTCATCCCCTTGAAGCAGGGGTAGGGTGGCTCGAGATTCCGGAAATCGTCGAGCTCGCCGCGGTACTTCGTACGCATCGCACGGTAGGAGGCGATCACCCGTTTCCGCTGCTCCAGCGTCAGAATATTGCGATTCAGCGCATAAGCGTTGGATAAGCTCATCTGGCGCGTTTCATCGACGCCGTAATCGACCTTGTCCAGAGGCAGGAAATGCCGGAAGAAGTCGCCGTTCCAGAGGTATTTCATGATCCGTTCGCGCAGGGACGCTGCCTCCTCTTCGTGACGGGCGGCGGAACGTTCGTCGCCGAGGTAGCGGTACATCTTCGCCATCAGCAGCATGGCGTTGTAGAGACCGGTGTTGTCTCCATGAAAAATTCCCATCGGATCATCCGGACGGATGGCGCGGTCAGTACTTGAATCGGCCCGGTCGAGGAAATCCCAGGTGTCGAGAGTTCGCGGCCGTTTTGCGAGGCCGTGAGCCGCATCCCAGCGCAGCGGATCGGTCATGATATAGTGAAGTCCCTTTTCGATCCGGGGCAGGTTGCGCCGGAGCCAGCCGTCATCTCCGGTCGCCTGCCAGATCATATGGACCGCCTCGACCATCAGATATTCGATATCAGCTTCCAGTTCCAGGCGGCAGAGGCCGAAATCGGTACCCGGTTCATGGAGGCAGCACTCCGGCCGCGAGAGTTGAAGAGTTACTCCGTTCTCTTTCCTGGGGCAGCCGGAGTGCAGGTCGGTGATCGGTGCGATGATCTCATAAAAAAATCCCTTTTCATGTTGCTTTTCCAGCAGCAGATCCGGAAAACTGACGATATCCGGCGCGGTATAACGGAATCCTTTGAGCGTCAGCACGTAATCGCGGATCCAGTTCAGGTTCACCCGGATCAACCGGTCTCCGTAAAGAAACACCCGGTTGTTGAACTCCATCGCTCCGTGACACATCCCGAACAGCAGCGAAAGCGGTTCGTCGTGATAAGCGGTATATGCCTGTGGAATATTTCCTGTCGCGATGAAACTGCCTTTCAATGGACTCATGATTTTGATTTCCTTCTCTGGTTGAGGCGAGGGATTTTTCCGTCCTGATAACATAGCTCGGTCGCACTTGTCGTGCAATTGAAGCGGTATTATATTACTTCTTGTCATGTCACCTTTTTTACAGGAGAAAAGCGATGGGCGGGATTGCCGGAGCGCTCGGGTTGGAACATTTTTCACGGGAGGGATTTCTGCGGCTGACGGATTTTATCCTGAATGAGATTCCGCCGGTTCGTCTGGTGAGCGCGTACCGGTCGCCGCCTCCGGTTCACGAACCGTTTGAACTTTATCTGCATCCGGTTTTCGATCTGCCTCTGGCGGGGGAGAAGGAGATGATTTTCACCGGCAGGGACGGAAAACGGTCGGAAGTGATTTTACGCCCGGGAGATGTGTTTCAGTTGCCTGCCGCGGTCTGGAAGTTACCGCGCTGGAATCTGCCGCATGAGATGGCCTGCTTCGTGTTTCAACGTGATTTTGTACGCATCACATATTTGGAACTTGCCGCTCCGCTTCCTGACGGGAGCCGGCCGGTCAGCAGCTGCTTTTTTCATACGGAAGCACCACCGGATGAAAACATGTGCCGGCTTCTGGAGTTGCTCGCGCGACTCGGGCTCTCCGGCGATCCCGGCGGGGCAGGGCCGGAACTCTTCCGCGGGCTGCTCCGGATGGTCCGATCGATGCTGGCTTCCGACCGTGCGCCGCGGCCGACCAAAGGGGAAGCGACCTTCCATAAAATCAGAGACTACCTGGTTGAGAATTTTTCTGAACCGATCACCCGGGAGGAGACGGCGCGGCTTTTTCAACTGCATCCGGGGTATCTGTCGCGCCTGGTACGGGAACGGGAGGGGTGCACATTTTCTGAACTGCTGATCCGTTTGCGGCTCGAGCACGCGGCCATGCTGCTGCGGGAGACCGGCCTGCTGGTCGACGAGATCGCGGATCGCTGCGGTTACCGCAGCACGACTTTTTTCACCGCCTCGTTCAAGCGTCGTTACGGATTGCCGCCGGCCCGGTTCCGCAGTGCCCGGCAGTAGGCCCGGTCACTCTTCGGAGGCGGTTTCCCAGACGCACTGCCAGATGGTCTTCAGCAGCGTGAAGAGTTCGCGGCTCTCGATGCTCATGGAATAGTTTTCCTTGAGCGCCGACATGATCGCGACAGTGTCATCGAAGAGATAGAGCGAGGCGACATCCTCGAAGATGTTGCGCGGCAGATAACGCACCTGCCGCAGATTCTGTTCTCCCGGACGCATGTAATCGCAATCCACCTCCCGGGAGCGGACCCGGATCGCATAGGAACGGATGCCGCGGCGGACACGCTCTCTGACATACTCCTCGTGGTCGCGCGGCGTGGCGAACTGGAACGCCTCCTGGACCGAACCGAAATAAAAGTATTCCCGGGATCTGACGTTCAGCAACTGCCGGTTCAACGCCCAGAACGCCTCTTCCCCCTGATAGAAATGGATGCGGGGACGGTGGGCCCGGCTGTTGTAGAGCGCCTTGAGATCCGGCAGCAGGGCGTCGAGCGTCTTCTGCCGTTCATTTGCCTGAATCTGAAAGATTTCCGGATCTTCTGCGGTGAAAAGTTTGCGGCCGCCGGAAAAACTTTCGGCAACCAGCCGGCGCTCTTTTAACACGTCGAGCACATCATAGACCGTCGGATGCTTGTAACGCGTCGCCTTGGCCAGTTCGATCGCGGTTGCGGATCCGAGTTGGAGCAGCGCCAGATAAACATTGGCCTGCCTGCCGTTGAGACCGAGACGGTTGAGCTGATCAAGGCAATTCATGCGTTGGAGACTCCTCAGCTGATTGAGAGCTTACAGACCTCCCGGGTGAACTCGGCTGCGAGTGCGCGGGCGAGTTCACGCCCGAGTTTTTCCGACCGGAGCCGGTCGCCGCCACCGTAGAGAACGATGAAGTCGATCATATCCGGGATTGACAGATAGAGCGGCAGAGGGTCCGCGGGCGCAAGTTTCTCTTCGATTGCGGCGCGGGCGGCTTCAAGCACGGAACTCGTCCGGTAGAGCAACGGTTCGATCTCAAGCTCGGTCACCGGCGGCTTCCAATTGAATTTTTCGGCGAACCTGTTCATCAGAAAGAAGAAACGAATACAGGGAAACAGCGTCGAAATGCCGTTGATCCGCAGGATTCCGGCATCGGTCAATTCACGTGCTTCCGGCGGCAGACAGCAGCTGATTTCGGTCTGGGATATGGTCGGCTCAACTCCGGCTTCCACGGTGTCGAGCAACGGTGTTTCTTCTTCGGCGAGTCGCTCATAGTGACGGGCTAGTTCGAGCAGAAGATGGGGACTGGCCGCCTTGAAATCAAGCAGTTTGGCCGCAGCACAGACCTGCCCGGTGATTTTGTTGAACCGTTCCGGCGAGCAGGCCAGAAATTTATGCAGCAGTTCCGCGACCGGTTCGGGCGTGGTGTCGAGCAGCACAATGCTTTCCGCGTCACTGCGGCGGAAAAGCGCCGCGATGTCGGGGAACCCGGTCTCCTCAAGCATTCGCACGACTGCCGTACCGAGTTCTCCACGCCCGACCACCGGTTCGGGGCGGGCGCTGGTCAGCAACGTATATTCGACCGCAAGGGCGATGTCTTCCGCGATGTAACTGGAGTCACGCAGCCCGGCGGCAAGAAAACAGTTGATCAGTTTGGTCTGAAGTTCCACCGGGTCGAAGACAGTCCGGCTGCCGTCCGGTTCCTGAATGTAAATCAGTCTGTCGGCGAATTTCACCATATCTCGATTTCCCTTCCGTCCGCCGCGGTCAGAACCGGGGCGGCTCCTTCCGGAACTCCTTGCGATACAGACGGCGGGCCGCCCGTTCGACGGAACGCCACAGGATCCGGTCGTGCCGGAGTGTTTCTCTGAGGTGTGCGGCGCCGGAATAACTTTTCATGAAGCGGTAGAGGTCGCGCCGGGTCAGACCGAGGTCCATCGCCGAGAAGTAGAGCCCCGCGACATCCTTGACCTGATAATGGAACGGTACCCGCGTACGGATTTCCGCGCGATGGAGGTCGATCACATACAGCCGGGGGCAGGAGCTGTCCACCGTCTCCGGATCCAGCAGGAAGTGGCAGATGTAACAGTCGCGGTGGTTCAGCCCGTTCCGATGCATGGTTCCGGCAGTGAGTGCAAGCCGTCGGATTAAGCCCGCTTTCCGCCGGAAGGGCGGGGGGGTCTTGAACCAGTCGCGGCAGTAATCCTCCAGACTGATCATGCCGGCGAGCTCCGCGGTGACGAGAAAGGAGTCGCGCTTCGCCGGGTTTCTACCCCGCTCGCCGTAGGCGCAGGGGGTCATCGTATCGACGCCGAGTCGCGCCAGAAGTTTGAGTGCCGCAAATTCGTTGCGGGCGCCGAGCACAGGACGCTTGAATTGCAGCAGATTCTTGAAAATCTCCGCCCAGCCGACACCGTGGTGTACCTTCGCAAAATAACCGCTGCCCTCCAGTTCAAAGCGGAAGGTCCGGCGGCTTTTGACCTTGCGGAACACTTCACCCTCGATTCTGCCGATCTCTTCAAAGGGGTCGCGTCCCCGCCAGAGAGCGGTGAAAGTCTCATTCAGCACAACTTCGTTCATGACCTGTCGAGGGAATCATCGGCGAGGATGTTCCGGTAATCGAGCGCATCGAGCTGGCGCTGAAGCCGCCGCCGGGCCGCGGGTTTCGAGGTGCGTGTTCCGCCGAGCTGCGGATTCAGGATCATCGTCGCATGGTTCAGATGATTGAGGAATTTGCTGAGCTCTTCGGCTTCGATGAACTGCATTTCATAGCCGCGCGCAACGAGCATGTTGTGGAGCGAATGCCCCGCCGTGTCGCCGTCGAAGAAACCGTTGGTATGAGCACGGATGAGCTCTGTACGATAGAGTGCGCAGTGGCTCCGCAGATATTTCTCCTCGGTTTTGACCTTGCGGCCGAAAAGCCGACGGAAGAAATCTTCGATCTTCTTGCCGATTTTCTTGCCCGCTGTGAGTTTTTCGAGTTTCCAGCTGCCGACACCGGCGATTTTGTCGTCGGCGAGCAGCCGGTTGATCAGAAAATCGAGCCAGAGATCGTTGGATACCAGCGTGTCGGTATGCATGACCAGCACCAGAGGGGTATCGACTTCCTTGAGCGCCAGATCAAGTGCCCGTGCGTGCATTTCCGACGCGGTTTCCCCCGCGATGTCATGCCGTTCGATCAGCTTGATCCAGGCGAGGCTGCGCAGGTATTCAAGCGAGGCGTCATTGGAATCGTTATCCACGACAATGACTTTTGCCCGGTCGAGGTCGGTATGTTTGCGCAACAGCCGCATACAGAGTCTGGTCATCTCCGGGGTCATGTAATTCGGTATGATGATCGTTACTTCCGGCTTGTTCATCTTGTAACTCGTCCGAATCTGGGTTAACAAATGAAATTCTCCCGGAATATACACCTTGCACTGCTGTTTCGCAAGCTGGATCCGGCAAAAAAAGCCGTATCCCGGTCATACTTTCTTCATGTTCCGGAAACGCCGATCAGAGCGAGTGCATTGTCACGGCCGACCTGCCGTAATTCCTTTTCATCCAGAAGGTCGAGCGATTCAAGGTATGTCATGCAGGCGGCGAGGGTCGACGCGGAACCGACCAGACACCGCAGGCGAGGATTGTGCAGTTTCCCGTCAGGCTCCAGAATTGCGTCGTTGCCCATCACCACGTAACGGCCCGGTTTGAATCCGGTGGCCGGAGACGCATCACTGACAACGATGATTCTCTCCGTTCCCTTGCAACGGATCATCACTTTGATCACCTCCGCCGGCAGATGGTGGCCGTCGGTGATGATCATCGCACTCAGGCGATCTTCTGCCAGTCCCGCCCAGATCGGATTCCGGTGGCGATCAATTTCATTGGGCACACCGTTGCCGAGGTGGGTCAATGCCTGCGCTCCGGCGTCGGCGGCACGGCGGATCTCTGCGGCATCGGCGAGGTGGTGGCCGATGGAGACGGCGATCCCGAGGCGGCGGGCCTCACGGATTGCCGATTCGGCGTCGGCGGCGTCGGCGCTGAGCGTGATCAGTTTCAGAAAACCTTCGGAGAGATCGTACAACTTGCGGACTGCCGCAGCCGAAGGGGAAAGGACCCAGTCCGGATTGTGAACGCCGACTGCACCGGGCCGGTTCGAGATGAAAGGCCCTTCCAGGTGAACTCCCGGAATCTCCTTCTCCAGCCCGTGAGCGCGGACGGTGCGGGCGATCAGTGCGAGGTTGCGGGAATAGACAGCGGGGGAGCTGGTGATCACAGTCGGCAGGAACAGCGCAGTACCCGCCGACAGAAGTTGTTCTGCTGCGCTTAAAAAGGCGTCCTGAGCCAGTTCCGGGTCGGAGAAATAGACGCCGTTGTGCCCGTTGACCTGAAGATCGACCCAGCCCGGATTACTCATAACTCTTCTCCAGCAGCGATGCGGAGTCGCGGTCGAGGAAGGTCGTCACATCGGCGTGGGTGCGCAGGATCGAGGCGGGACAGAGATTGGTGAGCGGTCCTTCCAGCGCGTTCCGTACCGCTTCGGCCTTGCGCCGATCCGGGACGGTGTTGATGATGACACGGCTTTTCAGAATCTGCCGGACACTCATGGAAATCGCCCGTTCCGGCACCGATTCAAGCGTCGGGAACCATCCTTCCCCGAGCTGCTGTCGGCGGCATTTTTCGTCGAGTCTGATCACCAGATAGGCGTTCTCGGTTTCGAAGTCCGCGGGAGGATCGTTGAAGGCGATATGACCGTTCTCGCCGATTCCGATGAAGGCGACGTCGATCGGTCGTTCCGCAATGATTCGTCCCAGTTCGGCGCAGACCGCCCGGGGATCCGGCGCACTGCCGTCGACCGGATGGAAGGCCGCCGGGGGAACCGGCAGCTTCGAGACGAAACGGCTCCACAGATATTTGCGGAATCCCGCCGGATGATCCGCAGGAAGGCCGATGTATTCGTCGAGATGGAAGATTTCCACCCGGCTCCAGTCGATTCCCGGTTCCTTCAGAAGAGAAGCGAGCATTTCGAACTGGCTGGCGCCGGTGGCGAGGATGATATTCGCGCGGCCGTTTTCCGCGATGGCTTCCCGAAATTTGCCGGCGCCGGCCGCTGCCGCTGCTGCACCCAGCGTGTTCTTGTCATCAAAAATCCGGACTTTCATGTTGATATTGCTCCCACAGTTTAATACTTGTAGTTCAGCTGGCGTATTTGACAGACTCCTTGTGAAAAAGAGCTTTGATCTTCTCCGGTTGTTTTTGAATGCTTCGCATATGGGATTTTGCATGTTCTTCA
>CALXOA010000098.1 GCA_944389895.1 uncultured Victivallis sp.
GAAACTGGTGCCGACACTGCTCGGATGGGCGATCATCGGGATGGGGTTCGGCATGGACCTGCCGAAGGTGCTTGAGGCGGGTGCGGAAGGCATTCTTTATACCGCAATCGGTATTTCTCTCGGACTCGGACTCGGGATCTGGCTTGGAAAACGTTTCAAACTGACCCGTGACAGCATGCTGCTGATCAGCGTGGGAACCTCCATCTGCGGCGGCAGCGCGATTGCGGCGGCAGCCCCGGTTCTGAAAGCGAAAGCACACGACATCGCGCTCGCCACTGCGATTGTCTTTCTGCTGAACGCAATTGCGCTGGTGATCTTTCCGCCGCTCGGTCACTGGTTCGGATTTGACCAGTCACAGTTCGGGATCTGGTCGGCACTGGCGATTCATGACACCAGCTCCGTAGTCGGCGCGACAATGCAGTACGGCAATACGGCGCTTGAAGTCGGTACGACGGTCAAACTCGCCCGGGCACTCTGGATCATTCCGGTCTCGATTTTCCTCGCATGGCTGATCCACAACGACCAGCCGCCGGCGGAAGGGGAAAAGCGTAAGTTCAAGCTCAAGATTCCGTGGTTCATCCCCGGTTTTCTGATCGCCGCACTGCTGGTCACGCTGCTGCCCGACGCCAGACCGGCCGGTCACTTTCTGCAGGATCTCTCGAAACATGTGATGTTGTTGACATTGTTCCTGATCGGCAGTAACTTGTCGTTTGACAAGATCCGCGAACTCGGCCTCAAACCGGTACTGCACGGTGTGATTCTCTGGATCATCCTCGGGTCGATATGGGGTGCGGCCATCCATTTCGGTCTCGTTGCCTGATCCTGCCCGGAAGAGTTGCGGAAAACACGGTATCCGGGTTGAAAAGAAGCGTTCCCCCGTGTATTTTAAAAAGCATTTTTTGTTTTTGAAAATAACGGGGGCGTATTGTGTATTACCTGATCCTCGCCCAGTCTCTGCTGGGCGCCGGCGGTTTCGCCGCGCTGCTGTGCAATCGAAACAGCCGCGCGGCAACCGCCGCAGGAGCGTCAAGCTGCCTGCTCGCGTCGATTACGGCGCTGATTCCCGTGATGGAACAGTTTCATTCCGGGGGGGAACCGCAGTGGCTGTCCCTCTTCGGGCTGCCTTTCTATCTTGACCGGATGGCCGCGCTCTTTCTGTTACCGGTGCTGGTGATCGGAGCGATGGCGGCGATCCACGCGACGGAATATCTCAAAGGGCATGATCACGGAAAAAGCGGCGTCTACTGGTTTTTCTTCAATCTGACGCTCGCGTCGATGACCGCGGTACCGTTGACCACAGCACCGGTCGCCTTCCTGACGGTATGGGAGTTGATGGGTGTTGCGAGCTTTGCTCTTGTCGCTTTTGACTACCGTTCACCGGGAGTGATGCGTGCCTCGTGGATCTATCTGGCGGCATGCCACGCAGGGGCGGGCTTTCTGATTCTGACATTTCTGGCGATGCGCACGCCCGAAACGCTTGATTTCACGATGGTGTTCCTGTTCGGGGTGGCCGGGTTCGGCCTCAAGGCCGGATTTCCACTGCTTCATGTCTGGTTGCCGGAGGCGCACCCGGCGGCTCCGGCCCCGGTTTCCGCGCTGATGTCGGCGGCGATGATCAACCTCGGGCTCTACGGAATACTGCGGATCGCGGTCTCCCCGGCAGGGCCGGCAGCCCTCTACGGCTGGACGTTGCTGATCCTCGGCCTCTGCGGGGCGCTGCTCGGAGTGCTGTTCGCCCTGCCTCAGCGCAACCTCAAGCGGCTGCTCGCTTACTCCAGTATGGAAAACATCGGCATCATCGCCACCGGTCTCGGTTTCGGTTTTCTCGGCCGTGCTTGTGAAAACACGGCAATGGCGGTTTTCGGCTTTACCGGAGCGGGAGTTCATCTGCTGAACCATGCGCTGCTGAAAGGCAGCCTGTTCCTCGGAGCCGGCTCCATCCAGAAAGCCGCGGGAACGCTCGACCTCGACCGGCTCGGCGGGCTGATGAAGCGTATGCCGTTCAGCGGTACGTTGTTCACGGTCAATGCCATCGCGTTGAGTGCACTACCGCCGTTCAATGGCTTTCTCGGGGAACTTCTGATCTATCTTGCGGCCTTCTGCGGCATCGCCGCGGGTTCCGGGGCGTTGTTCGCCGGATCCCTTGCCGCAGTGATAACGCTCGGTCTGGTTGGAGGAGTCGCATCCGTCGTTTTTGCGAAAGCGATCTCGGCGGCTTTTCTCGGAGAACCGCGCAGTCAACGGTCGGCGGAAGCCGTCGAAGTCCCGCGCACGATGTTGCTGCCGCAAACGGCATTGCTCGGTCTTTCATTTCTGATTCTGATCGGAGCGCCCTTTCTGGTACGCCAGTTCCTGCCATTTCTCTCAGAAGTGGCTGCGGGGCGTCCCGGTGAAGTGCTTGAAGCGCTGATGGTCGCCTCGGAGATTCTCGGGAAAGCGGTGCTTTTCTCCCTGGTAATCTTCGGATTCATCCTGCTGACGATGCTCCTCCGCCGCCTTCCGGCGCGGGGACGGACAGCAGTTCCGGGAGCGACCTGGGATTGCGGCTATGCCGCCCCGGACGCCCGGATGGAATATACCGGCAGTGCCTTTACCCAGCCGTTGACCGACTACTTCGATTATCTGCTCCGGTCGAAGAAAACGATCGTTCTTCCGACAGGGTTGTTTCCCCGCCGTGCCGCAATGACAATGGAGCCCCGGGATCCAGCCGATCGGCTGTTGTGGGGACCGCTGTTCCGCCTGACCGGTGGAATCGCCGACCGGATCCATGTGATCCAGTCAGGATATCTGCATTTGTACATCCTGCTGATGGTGGCGGCACTGGTGGCGATGCTGGCCTGGGGAATGCTGATCCGGACCGGGTCGGAACCCCCGACTTCCCGGGAACCATCTCCGGCGGAGGTGGTGAAATGAACCATCCGATTCTGATCTGGACCGCAGGAGCGGTCGCCGCCCTGGCTGCCGCGCCCCTGCTGAACGGCTTGATCAAC
>CALXOA010000099.1 GCA_944389895.1 uncultured Victivallis sp.
AAAACGCCAATGCAGACATTCCTGGATTCATTGCCTTTTGCAAAAGAGAAAATGTTGCAGTATAGTAACAACATTCCAAGCCAAAAGGAAATATGACAGATCGTCAGATGATGTCGTAACTTCTACATCGGACACTGCCTAGACTTCATCCGGCGGTCGACATTCGAGAGCCGAATGACTCCGCCTGGAGTTGTAAAAATTCACATAATGCTGATTTAACGACTTATCTTTTCTTCAGCAGATCCTAAATACCCGCACCCTGAGATGTTTTAAAGACGCTGAGGATGCTTCAGCAAATAGATTGTGAAGCCATATGAGAGGAAAATATTTAATCTAAAAGGATTGGCGATTAGATGAATATAATGAAATATTTTATTTTCAATAAATACGGAAATCGGACTTACAATAGCGCTGATGATAAATGAGTATAACACAGAATATAAAAAGATAGTAATAAATATCGTAAAGATGCAGTTGCACTTTTTAGAAATGTAGTAATACGGAAGTAATGCAATTATTGCTAATATCATTGAATTTGTATTATCAATCGTCATCATCGAGTCACGAATAAAGAAAGTAATAGGTCTAAAAAATATGACGAATAGTAAAAGCATGGTCGTTTGTTGACTGCCTGATAAATGAATATTTTTTTGCAAAATCTCATAATCAATAATAAAGTGTTTCATACAATCTCCACTTTCTTTTCGTATTGTAACTGTTCGGCAGTGTCCGCTATTTTGCGCACATTTGTTTCTGAGCGATTACAGATGATAAATGTGAGTTGGCGCAGCCGAAGCAACCGACCGAACCGAATCTCTTTTTCATCGATTTTAATCGCTCCGGAAGTTGCCTTTTCGTTTTCCTGCATTACATTTCCCGTAGCCTGTTTCCCTCTCTCTGGTTAAAGTCTGATCACTGGAATCAATCAGAAAACAGGCCCTTCTTCAAGTGCCCTCTCTCAAAATGTGCGCAATTTTCCGACCGTCATCGTCGGCAATGAAAATACGCTAAAGGAAGCATCACCATGCTCCTGACGTACGTCATCATCATCTGGCGCATGGATCAAAAATCGGGGAAATGTTATCATTTAGTGCTTCAGGTGCGGAATCCAGCGGGCCTTGTAGATTTTTGCACCCGGCAGGTGACAGCTCGTTGAAAGTTTTCTGTCATCTAGAAAGTGTACAGCCGGTGACCACCAGCTTTCCGTTGGTTTAAGCATCAACTCCTTGCCTGCAAAAATACTGATACTCTTGATATTGGCAAGCGTATGGCTGATCGAATAACTCCGTGTTCTGAGGTCAAAACGATAGATTACTTTCCCTGCCGTCATGAGCAGTTGCTCGCCATCGGATGTCAATACCAGATCATGGCCGTTGAGTCGCAGATAAGCTCCGCGCCCCTGAGGTTCCGGGTCGATTATGGGATAAAAGCCCACCTGCTTCAGAGCCGGATGTTCCGAGTCTGCATGATACTGCCACTCGCAAATTCCCCAGCGGCCGCTCGACCAGAGTCGCTCGCGTTTCGCATCCCAGACAACCCCGTGCGCATCGTCCGCGAAATATTGTTCCATCGGAGTTGACCCCGGATCAGCCGGGTTGTATTTTGCCAGATTGAATAGACGAAGATAACTGCCGTTGCTGGATGCCGTTACAACATTGCCATCCGGCAACAGAGCGGCGGAATGCGGGTTGTTGTGCGGATAAACGTGCCAGATTACCCGTTTGTCGGCAATCCGAATCAGAGCCGCTCCACCATAGGAGGCTGTTACCAGAAGATGTGTGTTATCCAAAACAGGTTTGACTTCACTCGGATCCCGGAACAACTCATTGCAGGGGCGTGTCTCCGGATCGTTGGAGCATGGCAGGAAAAGTTGTTTATCTACGACGGGGTTCCAACTCCAGACGCGCGCTTCCGGGTTATCCCAGAATTGCTTCAAGGACAAAATCACATATGCAGGCTCTGCCTGCTCCGCTATGACGATATCCGGCAATTGCTCCTCCCCTCCCAGAAGAATAGGTGACAGAGCCAGCACTCCCAGCTTTCCCAATCGATTCATTACTTCATTTTCCTATGATAAAATTCCACTTCAACGCCGAAAAAACTCAATTTTTTACAGGTCTGAGTTGAGTAAAATCTTCAAACATCCAACGATTTTTTTATGTTCGATATACGACATCGAGGAATCTGCGAGCCCAGGCGACATATTGGCTTTGCCCCTCCCCGCCGACTTTTAACCGTGTCATGTGTGGGAATAAATGATTCTGTTTTCAATAAAAACAGGTGGCACTTTTCACCATGTTGATAAATTGACAGCCAATATGATACAACAATGCATCATGTTCAGTCAACAAGAGTAAGATAGCATGAAAAATTCTGATTGCAATCGGAATTTCTGAATCATAAATCAAATTGACCGGTGCTTCCGGATCGGCTTTCATGAAAAGGCGATCCGGAAGCACCGGACTCCTCCGAAAGACGGAGTGAATCTGGGAATAATCCTTCGATTGTAATTACCTGCCGTCACGAAACGCTTGATGTTGTGCAGCACCGGGTTGTTGATGAATGTACTGACTTTGGCAATGATGTGCGTCCATACCAGAAATCAGGGATGTTGACTCCGAGTGAAGCGGAACGGAATTTCGCAGATGAAAAAAAGAGTATTTGGGAATTTCCAATAAAAAGTGTTCCCAATACCCTTGCAGTATCAATCCGCGCACGAGATTACATCGGGATTGACCTTTTCCCGGGATGGTTACGCGCCGCTCTTCTCCGGATAGGAGATTTTCCGGATCCAGGTGTAGCGGTTCAGTTTGACCGCTGCGACCGCGCATTTCAGCACCTGATCCGATTTCAGGCAGGCAAACACGACCAGCGGCGTGCAGTGGAAGAGGAAGGCTGTCATTACCGAGGACGGCAGCACGATCAGCCACATGAAGATCAGGTCGTTTTTGAGGACGAAGTCGGTCTCTCCGCCGGCGCGGACAATTCCGACCAGCGCGGGCATCTGGTAGGCGGTTCCGACCGTCGTCACCGAAAGCACGGTCATGAAGTCCAGTGAAAGCCGGGCCGACTCCGGTGACAGCTCTGAAAAGAACAGCAGAATCGGATCCTTGAGCACAAAGAGTGCCGTCCCGCTGCAGAGGCCGATCAGCAGAAAGAGCATCTGGAAGGTGCGTGTGTACGGCTTGACGAGGTCGAACCCTCTTTCGCCGATGTTTTTGCCGGTCATGACCGCCGCTGCACTGGAGGAGGCCATCGCGAAGACCGTGACGATCTGAAAGACCGTGGTCGCCACGGAGTTTGCCGCGATGGCGCTGCTGCCCATGTGGCCGAGAATGCCGGTCTGAATCGCCATGGCGATTCCCCAGAGCGCACCGGAGAGAAAGACCGGCGAACCGACCCGGATGTAGTCGCGCAGCATCTGCCGGTTGAGTTTCCGCAGGAGGTGGGGCAGGCGCAGCTCCACCTTGTGATCGGCGAAGCGGACATATGCGGCGATCAGTCCGAGTTCGAGCAACCGGGCGCACAACGTTGCGATCGCGGCACCGGCACAGCCGAGTTCCGGGAAGCCGCCGTTGCCGAAAATCAGCAGATAGTTCAGCGTCACGTTGGCGGCGAAGGTTACGATCGACAGATAGAAACTGATCCGGACGGTTTCCACGCTTCGGAGCATGATCATCAGAATCTGCGACACCGCGAAAACCGGATAGGAGAATCCGATGATCCGTGCGTATTTCGCTCCTTCGTCGATAATGGCTCCGTCGGTGGTCAGGAGCTGCAGGACGGCTTCCGGCACGAGCAGGACCGCCAGTGCCGGAATAATCGACAGGGCGACCCCGATCCGGAGCGCGATGTTCGTGACCTCCCGGATCGGTTCGATTTTCCCTTCCCCCCAGCTGCGGGAGGAGAAGATCAACGCTCCTTCGGCCACGCCGAAGACCAGCATCTGCAGCAGGAACTGCACCTGATTGAGCAGGGCGACCCCCGAAAGCGAGGTTTCCGAATAGCGGGCCAGCATGATTGCATCGGCGAGGTTGACGGCAAAGACGATCGCATTCTGCAGTGCGATGGTTGCGGTCATCGAGAAGAATGTAAGATAGAAGCGGCGGTCCCGCATGAAAAACGTCGACATGAAGCGAATCCTGTTTTCTTGAGCCGTCCGGCTGATTTCTGCCCGGCGTTTCCGTGAATTCGCGTCGGCGCAGTGCTTAAAATACAACCGCTCCAGGCTTTCGTCAAATTGACTTTTTCCGGAAACAGGAATATCTTTACCAGAAAAACCGTCGATGCGGAGACGATTCCCATGATACGATTTGCGACGATCGGCACGAATTTCGTGACCGGCTGGATGCTCGAAGCTGCCCGGAACTGTCCGGAGCTGCACTATGCGGCCGTCTATTCGCGGAGTGTGGAAAGGGGGCGCGACTTCGCCGCCCGGTACGGTGCGGAGACGATTTATACGGATCTCGATGCGCTTGCGGCGGATCCCGGTGTTGATGCGGTCTACATTGCGAGCCCAAACTGCATGCACTTCGAACAGGCTGCGCGGATGCTTTCGCACGGAAAACATGTTCTCTGTGAAAAGACGATCACCTCCAACCGGCACGAACTGCGTCGGCTTCTGGAAATTGCGTCCACCAACAGGGTGATCCTGCTTGAGGCAATGCGTTCGGTATTTACGCCGGGATTCCGGGCGATTGAGGAGAATCTGCCGAAACTCGGCCGGATCCGGCGCGTGAGTTTCCAGTACTGCCAGTATTCATCCCGGTATGACAAGTTCAAGGCTGGGATTGTCGAAAACGCATTCAACCCAGCGCTTTCGAACGGGGCGCTTATGGACATCGGCGTCTATTGCGTACATCCGCTTGTGAAGCTTTTCGGCCGTCCGGACCGCATTGTTGCCGACGCGGTGTTTCTCGAAAACGGCGTGGATGGCGCCGGGACGATCCTCGGCAGCTGGAAATGCGGCATGCAGGCTGAACTGCTCTACTCGAAGGTCACGAACAGCCGGCTTGCGAGTCAGATTCAAGGGGAGGCGGGCAGTATGATCATCCGGGAGATTGCGAACCCGTATGAGGTGACGGTGATCGGCAACGACGGGAAAAGCGAGAGTGTCTACTCCGAGCCTTACGAGTCGAACAACATGATCTGCGAACTCCGGGAGTGGTGTCGGCTGATCCGGTCGAAGAGTGGGGAAAACCCGCACAACCGGGCTTCGCAGCTTGCACTCGAAGTGATGGATGAGGCGCGGCGTCTCACCGGAATCTGTTTCCCCGCGGATGATGAGGCGTGGGAGGAACGGTCCGACGCGTGAATGGTACCCGCGTTTCCCGGTAGAACGGGATTGAAATGATCCGCGATCATGAGGATCGACATGGAAAACCATTTCCCCATAAAATGTTATGATGCAAAGAGCACATGACGGGAAGAATCACATCTATTCAGCCTGAAACAGGGTCTTATGCGGGTTGTCGAACTGCGCCTCTCTCCCGATAGGACAACTTCTCAGGGAAAGACTGGAGTAAGAGCTTTTGAGTTACTGTATCTCGTTGCTTGCCGATTACAAGTTTTGCAATAGACGACGCCGTGTTACGAATACAATATGCGTTTAGTTTCCCGGGACGGGAACGTGTTACAAACGCGAGGTTAACAGTTTCCAACGTGGACAAAATAACCATTTTCGAAAAAATTCGGAAAATTTAAAAGAAGTGGCATTTTCTCCAGCGTTTAAACTTGAAAATGGTAGAACAGCATGATGTAGAAACAGAATCCCCATAGAATATAAGTAAAAGGATTTTGTTGTCTGCAATCAGGTGCTCGAGGAAGAGAGTGTGCAAACTCCGAGTGAAGCGAAACGGAATTTCGCAGTTAAAAAAGAAAAGAGTATTTTGGAATTTCCAACAAAAAGTGTCCAAAATACCCTTACAGTATCAAATGGTGGGCGGCACGAGACTCGAACTCATGACCTCTGCCGTGTGAAAGCAGCGCTCTAGCCAGCTGAGCTAGCCGCCCATACCGGATGTACCGGTAAAAACTAATATATTCCCGGACTTGGCCTTTTTCAAGTCCGGAGAGACTTTTTCTTGCTGAAAAATCAGATCCCGCAACCCGTGATCGGCGGAATATCCAGCATCGTCAGCAATCCGGAGCTGTTCAACCCGGCGACGCGGATCGCCGCATTCAATGCGATCGCACAGGTGCCGCGGTCGCCGTTGACTCCTCCGGAGAGTGTACTGTCCAGCACCGGTTCGCCTTCCAGACGAACCCGGTCCGTCGAACCGGGTTCTCCGATTGCCGCGACAAATTCGAGCCGGATCACCTCGCGCCCTCCCGCGAAACCGCAGCCGCGCTGCCGAACGCCACGCGCCATACCGGCCCGCACCGGAATTGCCCCGGGCAGCACAAGATCAGATTCAGCCATGACCGGTTCAATTGTCTCGGTGACCTCTTCGAGCTTCCAGCCGAGAGCGGCTCCGATGAAATGAACCGACTCCGGCAACCCCACGTGACGGAGGTTGCCGGCCTGCCGGTTCCTCTCAAATTCAGCCGGCGTCTGCCCGGCGCCGATTTTCTTCTGAAATGCCGGTCGGCGCGGCGATGCATCCTGGCTCCGTTCGACCAGAACATGACGGATATTGCTCGTCAACGCCGACAACGCCGCAACCCGGTAGTCCATCAGAAAACCGGGGTTGATTCCGATTCCGAGCACCGAAACCGCCGCGGCGCGGGCCGCGGCATCGATTGATTTTGCCGCCTCCGGATGAAGTTCCCACGGGAAAAAAAGCTCCTCGCAGGTCGTCACTACCGGCAACCCTTCCCGCACCAGAGCGATGATCGTTTCCGCGCAGCGGTCGGCGCTTGAAACGGTCGTCACCACCGCGACGTCCGCACGGTCTCCTGTTCCGGAGACGGAGGCGGAAATCGCAATTCCGACGGGAGTCTCCCCCGCCGTTACGCCCGCATCCCGACCGGTGAGCGCCGGATCGGAATCGATGACTCCGGCAAGCTCAAGATCATCGCGGCGCAGCAGTGCCCGGTAAAGCATCCGGCCGATCTGGCCGAATCCCACCAGCAGAATCCTTGTTTTTGACATGGAAAAACCGTCCCTTCTTCAAGATTGCTTTCATCCGGTAATGTTCCACGGGAAGGCGTTTTTTTCAAACCATTTCCGGTGGAAAAAAATGATTTTTTCCAGACAATGAAATTTGCAAATCCGGTAGTGAAGGGTTATTTTAATAAATCTGTCAACGGTTCAGGTGGTTGTCGTCTCCTTTTGTCCGGAGCGGCTCTGCTGCCGAACACGCAATTCATCAGAAAGGATTTTGCGAAATGGACAAGGCCAAGAGAACTGAAATCATCAGGAAGTATGCCCGTAAAGAGGGTGACACCGGTTCGCCGGAAGTGCAGATCGCGCTGTTGAGTGCCCGGATCAATGAACTTACCGAGCATCTGAAGGCGAATTTCAAGGATCACAGCACCCGTCGTGGTCTGCTTGCGATGGTCAGTCTCCGCAAGAAGCTGCTCGCGTATCTCGCCAGGGAAAATCGGGCGAAGTATCTGGAGATCACCAACGAACTCGGTATTCGTCGCGCGAAATAAGCGCGTCCTTCGCGGAAGAAAGCGGCCGGAAAACACCGGCCGCTTTTTTTTGTCTTTCCAACACCAGCTGTGGATTGCCGTATCTGTACGAAGGTCAGATGACGCGGAAAAGTTGTGCGGAAAGCGGCGGGAGTGTTACCTCCGTGGCCGCTGCGCATTCCCGGCCGTCGAAACGGAAGTGTTTTCCCGGTGGCGGTGTGATCATCACCTGTTGTTCTCGAGGCAGAAAGTTGGTGACGATCTCTCCTTCATCGCCCTCCGGCGAACGCCAGCGGTTGTGAAACACCGATTCCACGGTTTCAACCCGATTGTGGAATATCAGCCGGTAGGCTTCCGACTCCACTTTCAGCTCCGGCCGCAACATCCGGCCGCGGCGTAACAACCCCGGATACCGGCGGCGGAAGCCGTTGAGGTTGCGGATCAGAGTGATCACGCTCTCCTGATCCGGCTCCGGAAACTCCCATTTGACGACCCATCCCCAGTGGATGTGTCCGTCATCCTTCAGTACCACAGACAGGAAATCCCCCGCGTTGAATGCATATGCCGTGCGGTAGAGCAGATTTTCCGGGCAGGCGAGAAGATCGAGCTGTCTGCTGATCCCGCACTGATTCCCCAGAAAACTGCTGACCCGGTCGTGGAACACATAAGCATAACCCGGTACCGGCCGCCCGTGGTTGTAGGAGAATACCGAACGGGCGTCACTGAACTGGAGGATGTCGAGATAGGGTTGGGCCGCCGCCGCCTCGCAGCCGAGCACCAGCTCCGGATTGACCGCGGCGATTTCGTCTGCGGCTTCCGCCAGCAGCGAGTGCATCGCTTCGACCTGCCACGGCCCCGGTACCGGCGGGTGGCGGTGCTCGTGTGAGTAACAGAAGTTGCTCTGTCCCCCGAGATTCTGGTCGAAGAACTGGGCATAGTCGATCCCGGAACGTGCCAGTTTCATCAGCTCGTCAAGGATCGTCCGGCGTGACCACTCCTCGGTGAGGCAGAGGTCGTAACCGAGTCGCTGTGCTTTTTCGCCGTTGCAGATCACTGCATCGATTTCCCCCTTCGGGCCGCGCATCATATATCGACGGAGTCCCTCGCGTTCATACTGTTCCTCTCTCGAGTAGTCGGTGATGGAACTGGTCTGAGTCCACGCGGTCCCGGAGCAGTAGACGCCGAGCAGATTGTTGTCGGCGTGAAGTCGATCGCGGAACTCTTCGAACAACGTTTCTCCGCCATAGGGAGGCCAGACATAGGGGGGCGCCCACGGGGCGGTTCCTTCCCAGTGCATCAGCAGTGCCATGGTACGGCTCTCCAGGGCAGCAGAGAGGCGCCGGATCGTCGGAAGCGCCGCGGAATATGGAAAATATTCGTTCGGCTTCAGTTCTCCTTTGTCGTCTCCGGTGCCGCGGACCGGATAGATCAGCACGACCGGCGAATCATCAAGCCAGGCCGGCGCGGGGTATTTCGGGGGCGGAAGGTGCCGCGAATCGATCCAGTTCCGATAGATGTCGCATGCTTCGATCCAGTCGCCGGCAAAGCCGCCGAGTACATACTCAAAAGCGGGCCGGTAGGATTCCCCGAATTGACAACCGGTGAAGGTCTGCAGTGAGAAACGGGTGCGATCCGGGCCGGCGGGCGCAAATTCAACCGCTTTGGTTCCGTCTTCCGGATCGTGGGCGGCGAAATAGACCCCGAAACCGCCATCGTAGTGCGCCATGAACTGCATCTGCGCTTCTCCCGGATAGAAACAGCCGAACGATCGGCCGCGAATCGGGAATCCGAGCGGATGGTAGCGCCCGTAGGGAGAGTTTTCCCGCGCAGCCGGATCGCGGATCTCGGTTCCCTCGCTGGCCGGCCAGAAGATTCTGCCGGGACCGAAGACCGGCTGGGGGCCGTCCAGCCACTCGAGAACCAGTTCCTCCGGGATATCCTCCACCGCGAACCGGAAATGGAAAAAACCGTTATTTCCCCGGATATTTACCGTCACTTTGAGATTTTGAAGCTCAGAATGAGCGGAAAAGAGGAGTTTGGAGCCGTTACTTTGAGTCATGGAGAACTCGCTGGACGCCACCAGCGTCGGTTCTCCGGATCGATCCAGAAACTGCAACGTGAAAAGCTCCGTGCCCGAAACAAGCAGCTCCTTCTCATCGAATCTCAACCCGAGTATCGCTCCGTTTCGACCGGACAGAACCAGTTCGCTTCGTCCTGAGCTCAGAAAAATCGTCTCCGACATCTTTCCCTCCGCCGTTCTCCGAATTTTTTACTTATGGCAGAAACCGTTTCCCCGATATTATGCCTCAATCTGGGGCGATTTTCAATTTCCGTTGCAGGAAAATGTAGAAAGATTTGAGGAAAACTCCGGTTGTCTCTGTCGTGTCGGCGTGTCAGTTCAATGGACCATCGGGGCCGGTTTCCGTTCCCTGCTGCCGCAGTGCAACGGTGGTTTCCGGAACGGCGGCCAGCGCGGTTTCCGCAACCAACTCCGCCTGGCGGCGGATGGCTTCGTCTGCGAAGTGGAAGGCGTCGCGCCAGAAGGTTTTGCGGTCGAGAGGATCCATTGCTTCAAAGAGATCGAGCTGCCGCAGTTTTTCCGTTTCGGCGATCCGGGCGGCGATCGCATTGAGTTCTCGAACCTGGTCTGTACGGTTGGAATCACTTGTGGGCGTGCTGTTGACGATAACCAGTTCGGCTCCGGGGTGTTTCTGCCGGATCAGGCGTAGCGCCGCCCGGAACGCCTGCTCCCACTCGCCACGGTCGGTTGAAAGGCTGTGCAACCCGTTATTGAACAGAATCACCGAGTATGGGAAACCGTCGAGGATAAATTCCAGCTCCCGGAAGTAATCCGGATCGGTTACGCACTTCGAGCTCGCCCAGAACGTCACATTCATCCGATCGGCGAGAAGATTACGCACTTCTCCCTGGTAACCGTTGCAGATGGAGTCTCCGATCAGCAGGAGCCGGGGATTCCGGAGGTCACGGGCGTTGTAGCTGTAGGTGATGGACCATTCGATCTCCTCCCGGATGCGGCTGGTGGTCCGCGGCTGAAACTTCCGGTAGAGTTCCCCGGAAGAGGTTGTCGGGTCGGCGTTCTGATTCATTTCACCCTCCGAAATCTCAGTGGCATGGTTATGACGATACTTCTGTACCGGGCTTTTCGCAGGTACAGCGGAAAACAGGGCCGCCGGTTTCCTTATGCCGGCGGCAGTACAATGCCGCACCGGGGCCTCCCGTTTTCGCAGCCGGTTACCGGGGGACCGCGCCGGTTTCCGCAGAACCGTCAGAAGAAGAGGTGCTTCTCTTCGATCCGGCCGAGAATCTCGTCGAGAAGACCGAGTTCATAGGTCAGATCGAGAACCGTGTAACGTTTGCGAATCAACTGTGCCGCCCGGAGGCCGTGGAAAAATTGTTCCGGCGTCAGATTGATCTCCGCAGGCTTCACCGGACAGTGCGCGGCCCGAAGTTTTGATGTGAGTTCTTCAAAGGTGAAGAGCTGCCGGCGGGTCAGTTCACGCAGCTCGTCCCATTTTGCATAAATCGCGGCGCGGCGATCGGCGAGTGCTTCGCCTTCGAGAAACTTTTTCAGTGCGGTTTCCTTCGCCTCGGTACCGTAGCAGCCACGGATCAGCAGCGCATCGATTTCCGCTTCCCTTTCCGGAAGGGAGAGCCCCGGCGCCGCGAGGCGCTGGGCTTCGGCGGGATCCATGGAGAAGAGTGTCTCATAGAGCGCCGTGGCCGCCAGGGTTCCCAGGCCGACTTTGAATCCGTGGGAAACCGGCTCCCCATCTTTTTCGAGATTTTCCATCTCCCAGATGTGGCTGATCAGGTGATCGGCCCCGGAGGCGGGGCGGGAGTCGCGGTAAAGCTGCATTCCATAGCCGGTTGCCGCCAGCCCCAGGAAAACCCGGCGTACGTCATCCGGGGCGGAGAGGTTGTCCCGCAGCGGAGTCTGGACCAGCTCCCAGACCGCGGGATCGATCGGTTCAAGTCCGAGCGCATCAACGACGAGCCAGTCCGCACCCGCCGGAATTTTCGCCATCAGATCGGCGTAGCCGGCCGCGAACATCTCTGCCGGGGCGGTTTGCAGCACGCCGATATCTGCAACGACCGCGAGGGGGGCGGGACAGGGCATCGTTTTTTTGAGGCCGGCCATATTCAATGCGGCGCCGCTGCTGGTGTAACCGTCGACCGACGGAGCGGTGGGTACGCAACAGTAGGAAACGTTTTTCACGCCGGAAGCACGTTTCACCAGATCGTTGATGGTACCGGAACCAACCGCCACCGGAACTGCATTCTCCGGAAAAACGGCCAGAAGTTCATCAACATGGACATCGCTGGCATGGATCACCGGATGTGCGGGAAAGAGATATTGCGGCAGGCATTCGAACCCCGCCTGTTCCAGAATCTCCCGCACCCGGCTGCCGGCTGCGCGCCAGGTGTTGCCGTCGGCGACCGGCCAGATCCGCACATTCGGCCCCCACAGAGTGCGGATGGCTTCCGGTAATGCTTTCAATGCATCGGTTTCAAGTACGAAGAGTCGGGTTTCCATGCCCGGCGGGATCGGAATCGGATTCATTTTGATACCCTCCCCGGCTGTCTGCTGTTGACCGCCGCTGTTTCCTGTTGTGCTCTATATATTATATCATGAAACTTTTTAGAAAACAAATTGGAATTGCGGAAAATCCACGGGGAAATGGAAAAGTCCCATCCGCCGGTCTGAGGTTGCCGGATTTTCCGGATGCATTCCGGGAGGACGGAGAAGCGGACGGTGGCTCGAAAATCAGCGTTCACCGGCTCTGCCGCTCCGGCCGGCGGCGCGGGGCGCTTCGAGCCGCCGGTCGGGTGCGGGAATCGCCTCCTCCCGCTTGAGGGCCCGGTTGAGCTGCCGGATCATCGCTTCGGCGGGATCTTCAAGCAATGCTGTTTCATGCTTCGGCCGGAAAGTCCCGAGCAGCCGGCACCAGAACGGGAAACGGCCGCGGAAAAGCCGGTTCAGCTCGAGGTGGACCCGTTCGAGCCGCTGTTCCGGAATCCGTTGGCGGCCGATCCTCAGTGCCGCCAGGTAATGGCGGCAGGCACTCCAGAAGAACCGTTGTTCCGCGAGCGAGCGTGCCAGATGAACCCGAAAGACGATGTTGTACGGAGCCCGTTCGACGATACTGCGGAAACATACTTCCGCTTCAGGCCAGCGTCGTCGCGAAGCGTAATTGCGGCCCTCGCGATACTTCAGAAAGGTTTCGGTCTTCTCGAGATCGGCCAGAAGTGTCTGCAGAGAACTCTCCGGCGGGGTCCGGTTTCCGACGATCAGTTCTTCGAGGATGTCATCGGCCTCGGTGTCCATGATCGGATCCCGCCGCCGCTCTTCGGGGCTGCTTTCCCCGCGCAGGAATGCGGAACGGCCGGCGTCGTAGCGGCGGCGCCGATCGGGATCCGAAAGGGTGTCGAATGCCTCGACCAGCAGCTGAAATTCACGTGTTTTGGCCGGGTCGCCGCCGAATCGATCCGGGTGACAGAGCTTGGCACGCTGGTAGTACGCCCGTTTCAGGATTGAAAAATCCGCGGCAACCCCGACTCCGAGTACCCGATAGAAATCCTGTTCCATTCCGACCATCTGATCGTTTCACCGGTGAAATATGCGTAAAAATGATGCGGAAAATACTTCCCGGACTTGCCTTTATCACGGAAATCGAGTATAATATAAGCATAAGAAAGAAGAAACGCAACTCGTCTGGATCTGGTTTTTCATGGCTGACACGATTAAAACTTTGCCGCGCGGCTCAGAGACGATTCTGATCGTTGACGATCATGAGACGATCTGGGATTTCCTGATCGAAGCTCTTCAGAAGCTCGGTTACTGCGTGTTGCTCGCTGAGAACGGTCTTGATGCCGTAGAAATCTATCAGGACAACCCTGATCAGATCGATCTTGTATTGCTGGACATGATCATGCCCAAGGCGGGAGGCCATCAGACCTTCTTCAAGATCCGTGCCATCGATCCTGCCGCCAAGGTGCTGCTTTCGAGCGGTTTTGTATCGGAGGCCGAAGTGCATGACCTGTTGCAGCAGGGGGCGTGCGGCTTCCTGCCGAAGCCGCATCGGCTTCCGGTCGTCGCCAGAGCGATCCGCAGCGTTCTCGACACCGGCCGTATCGCAGGGTAGCCCGGAGCGGTTCCGATCATGGATGACTGGGTCGAGATCAACCGCGATGAGCGGCACATCAGGCGTGAACGCGCCAGAGCGCGTGAATTGCGCAATACTCCTTATTATCGCGAGCTCTTCCGCAAAGGAGTCTGTCACTATTGCGGCGGACATTTCCCGGAATCGGAGTTGACGCTCGATCATATCGTTCCGGTCGCCCGCGGCGGGCGCAGCACCCGGGGAAATCTGGTGGTCTGCTGTCGAGCCTGCAATCAGGCCAAGAAGTTTCTGACTCCAGCCGAGTTGCTGTTGCGTCGGCTCGAGGCGGAGCAGGGCGAATCCGGAGAGTGAATGCTCTTGCCGCCGGAGGGGATCCGCATTCGTCATGAAGCTTTTTGATGACAAACCGACGGCGCTTGCATCCGCCTGGACCATCAACTCCCTCGCCTATTCGATTGTCTACCCGTTTCTGCCGATTTATCTGCACGAAGGGCGCGGGGTTCCGATGGAACAGGTCGGTCTGATCTTTCCTCTGATGGGCATGGCGGTGATCGCAATGCCGCTGGTCGCCGGTCCGTTGACCGACCGGATCGGTCGGCGTTCGATGATGCAGT
The DNA here is from genome assembly GCA_944389895.1 of uncultured Victivallis sp. Classification (GTDB taxonomy): domain Bacteria; phylum Verrucomicrobiota; class Lentisphaeria; order Victivallales; family Victivallaceae; genus Victivallis. The sequence continues at coordinate 14,336 of CALXOA010000099.1, forward strand.
TCGGGCAGACTTCCCGGGCGGCGATGTTTCTTCTGCTGGCCCTGATGGCTTTCTGCGAGGCACCGTTCCAGCTTTTTGCCGTGGCGTTGATGGTCAATGCGGGGATCGGCACTTTCTTTCAGGTCGGCGCGGACGCTTATCTGTCGGATATTTCACGCATCGAAGATCGACCGCGGGTCTACAGCAAGATCCGGATCGGTACCAACATCGGCTGGGCTCTCGGCCCGATGCTCGGGGCGTTTCTGGCACGGACGCCGTTCTCTCTGATGTTCGCGATGACTGCGGTGCTCTGTCTGCTCGGGGCGCGTTACACCGGGTGGTGTTGTCCGGAGACGGCCGCTGCCGCACCGCGCGGAGATTCCGTGAAGAGGATCCCCGGAATCGGTATCCGTGAACTGGTTTGCGACCGGGGATTGTTGAAGGTACTCGGATGTAGTTTTCTGCTCTTTCTGCTTACCTCGCAGCTTTACTCGATCATGCCTGTCTACGGAACCGGGGTGGTCGGTGTATCGAAAAACGCGCTCGGATTTCTCTTTTCGCTGAATGGTTTTGTGATCATCTTCTGCCAGATGCCGATCACCCATCTGCTCGATCGCATGAACCTTGCTCCTCCGGCGCGGCTGGTCGGTGGAGCGATGCTTTACGCAGTCGGTTATTTCTCTCTCGGATTTGCGCTCAATGCCTGGATGATGGCATTTTCCGTCGCGGTGCTGACGCTCGGAGAAGCGGTGGTCAATCCGTCGCTCTACACGCAGATCAGCCGGAGCGCTCCCGCCGGTGGAGTCGGGCGGTACATGGCTGCGTACGAGCTGGTCCGGGGAGTCGGTTATGCGGTAGGACCCTATCTGGGCTCGGTCCTTTTTGCCCGGCTCTCCCCCCGGCCGTTGCTGCTCTGGGGAGTGCTCGCCATGCTCGGCGTGGCGGCGGCGGCGGGATTCCACCTGTTCTCCCGTACGGGAAACGCCCGCGTCACCGATCGGTGACGGGACAGACTACGCGAAAAAAGTATCGGAATTGATTAAAAAAGAGCGCGAATCCCTTTGTAAAGAGGTTATATTGCAGAAAAAGGAGAGCGGCAAAATGAAATTCTACTATTTCAATTCGACCCATTGGGATCGCGAATGGTATCAGTCATTTCAGGAGTTTCGGAAATATCTGATTGATACAACCAGGGTTCTGTTGAATATTTTCGACACCGATCCGGAGTTTCGGCGGTTCACCTTCGACGGCCAGACTGTCGTGCTCGAGGATATTGTCGCAATCCGTCCCGACTGGCGTCCCCGGCTGGAGGCGCTGATTCGTGCCGGGCGGCTGAATGTCGGTCCATGGTACGTGATGCCGGATGAGTTTCTGGTTTCAGGAGAAGCGCTGATCCGCAATCTGCAACTCGGCCGCCGGGTGGCGCGGGAGTTCGGGGCCGAGCGGCCGTGGCCGATCGGTTACGTCTGCGATATTTTCGGGCACATTGCGCAACTGCCGCAACTTTTCGCAGGGTTTCAGCTCAAGGGATCGGTCGCCTGGCGGGGAACGGAGGAAAAATTCGGCGATCACCTGCTCTGGTGGGAGGCTCCCGACGGAACCCGGCTGCCTCATCTGAATCTCGGTAAATGGACCGGATATTCGGAGTTTACTTTCGAAGTCCGCCGCGGGCATTCGACGGAACCGCTCGATGAAGCCGAATTCAAGCGGAATCTGCGCGAATATGTCGAACGCGACCGGAATCACTGGGGCGGGCTGTTTGTCCTTTCCGACGCTTTCGACCACGCGTTTCCGTCTCCGGATACGCCGAAAATGCTGCGCTGGATCCGTGAGGTCTACCCGGAGGCCGAGGTGATCCACACCGATTATACCGAGCTTTTCGAACGCGAGTTTTCGGTGGAACGTCCGGTTCTTCGGGGGGAGCAGATCCGGCCCGTTTCCCATGCGGATCACAACGGCTGGCAGATCAGTGCGACATTGAGTTCCCGCTGTGACGTCAAGCGGGCCAACGACCTCTGCCAGAACGAGCTGGAGCTGGTCCTCGAGCCGCAGTTCGCCCGGCGTGCCGCGGCGGGAGATGTGGAATCACTTCCCCTGTTGCAGTATCAGTGGAAGCATCTGTTGCAGAATCATGCTCACGATTCGATCTGCGGCTGTTCGATCGATCAGGTACACCGGATGATGAAGTGCCGTTTTGAAGAGGTTCGTACCCTCGGCTCCACTCTCGGCAAGGAGCTCCGGTGGCTGGACAGGACGGCGGTGGGGGCGGTCGCCGACTCCGGTCGGGCGGCGGAGGATGGACGCTACACGGTGCGCATCTGCAATCCGCTGCCGTTCCCGTTTTCCGGAGTGCGTGAACTGGAACTGGAGTTTCCGGCGGATCGTCCTTACCCGAAGCATCAGGCGGAGCCCTTCGGATACGAACATTTCAACAGTTTCCGGCTCTATGACGAGAACGGGAAAGAGGTGCCTTATCAATTGAAGAACATCCGGCGAAATCGGATTCGTTCGTTTCACCGACAGGATGCGCGTCCCTGTGATATCTACACGATTGCGGTCCGCCTTGATCTGCGCGCTTGCGGATGGACCCGGCTTGAACTTGTTCCGGCGGAGGATACGGTGCGTTCCTTCGCCACTCTGACAGTCGGGCCGACCGCGGCGGCCAACCGTTTTCTCCGGCTGGATATCCGACCGGACGGTACCTTCGATGTGACGGATCGGCGCAGCGGCCGGGTGTTCCGTCGCCAGAACGATTATCGGATCGACCGCGAAATCGGCGACGGCTGGAACCATGTCCGCCCGGTCGGTAATCGTCGGATTGCCGGAACGTCCTCCGCCCAGATTTCCCTTGTGTTCGACGGGCCGGAACGTGCGGAATTTGAAATCATCCGCCGGTACCGGGTGCCGCGCGAACTGGAGTACGCCGGAACCCTCCAGGAGGCCTATGCGGGAATCCGCGAATCGGAGGAAAACGCCACTCTTGAAATCGTGACCACGGTTGCCCTCGATCGCGACAGCGATCGGCTTGAAGTCCACACCGTGGTTCGCAACACGGTCCGCGACTGGAGGCTTCAACTGCTGATTCCGACCGGCATTGCCGGAGCATATTTCGCCGGACAGGCATTCTCCTGCCTGGAACGGCCTGCCGGGCGGCAGCACGGAAACTGGTCTGAACATTTTCAGGAGCCGGAGATGATCGAGCAGAACTTCGACGGTACCCTCGGAAAACGTGATGCTGCGGGTGGAATCGCCTTCCTCAGCCGCGGCGGCATCCACGAGGCGGGAGCGCTGGAGGATGAAGATGGTTCTCTGGTGGTCACACTGCTGCGTGCCTTCCGCCGCACGGTTCAGACCGATGGCGAGACGGAGGGACAGCTTCCAGGCGAGTGTCATTTCGACTATCTGCTTGAATTTTTCCCGCCGGAACAGACTTTTGCCGGTTTGATGCGGCATGTTCAGGCATTCCGCGCCGAGTTTCCCAGCTATCTGGTGCCTTCCGCCGCCGTTGCGGGAAAAGCGGATGGAAGTTTTCTGTCTCTTTCCGGCAATCTCGTCTGGTCGGCGCTGAAACCGGCTGACGACGGGAGTTCCGGCGTGGCGGTACTGCGGGTCTTCAACGTGGAGAAACATCCGGAAACCGGCCGTTTCGAGACGGAATTTCCCGTGAAACGGGTGGAAAAATGCCGACTTGATGAATCGGTGACGGCGGAGCCTGTTGGATCGGAGTTTCTGGTACGACCGGGCGAAATCGTGACTTTGAAACTCCACTTCTGAAGCTGGATCATCGACCGTCGCGCATTGCCTTTACCGTCTCGAAATAGGCGGCTCTGGCCTGGGCTTCCCGCATGGCGGCGGTCATTCCACTCTTTTCCCACTCCGCCACGGCCTGCGTCTGAAGGGCGGCGGCTTTGTCAACTTCCCCGAGACGGTTTGCCAGCAGCGCCTGGGCGTTGAGGCCGGCGCCGCGGAGTGCCGGAGAAGCATCCGCAGGGATTGCCTGCGCGGCGCGGTTGATCAATTCCGCCGCGATTTTCAGAATTTCCGGATCCATCGGAAAACGATTCAGCAAAGTCCAGCCCATCAGATTGTCCGAATCCGGCTTTCCTGAGATGTTTTTCCGGTAGGCCTGTGCCGCTTCCACGGCGCGGCCGGCCAGTTCGGGATGACGTGCCGCCAGATCGATTGCCGTGAAATAGAGCCGTTCCAGCTGCGGTTGCCGGCCGAGTTCCTGTGCGACCAGCGCCCACGCTTCATCTGTCCGACCGGAATTTTCAAAGACGAAGAGTCGTATGCGTATCGCCCCCGGGTTCCCCGGATCGAGCCGCAGAATCGCCTCAGTGATTTGTTTCATGCGTCGGTCATTCCCATCGCGCAGCAGCGTCTGGAGTTCATCCTGCAGAGGGGCGAGTTTCCGCTGAAGGTCGGCGTCAAAGGTTCCGTTTTTCACCTTCTGCAGTGTTTCTCCGAGGTCGACCGCCTCGCCATTCCAGACAACGGTACCCTTGCCGTCGATCAGAAAAGCCATCGGGTAGAGAATGCTGCCGTTCATATATTTCGGCGTCAACTGCCGACGGGTGTCGACGCCGAAGGGAAGCGACTGGTCGGCGTGATCGGCAAGCAACTTCCCGGCGTCGGATTCGGAATCCGGAGTCACTGCCGCGATCCGGGCGAGGTCGGCGTAGTCACGACGCAGACGGTCCAGCAGTACCAGCGTTTCGACGCGGTTTGCGGCCCGGGTCAACAGGAACACCACCACCTTGTATTCGGGGGTCCCGGGCTGCGGAGTCGCCGGCGGCAACACCGTGACGGGAGTTCCCTGAAGCCATTTGACGTTCAGTTCTTCGGCCGGATCACCGGGGCGCAGAGCCCACACGGGAAACGCGACGGCCATCGCCAGAAACGGCAGGATAATTTTCATGATCTACCTTCCTGATTCTTTTCCATACTTCTGAGGATATTTCCCTCTCTCCGCCAGGCAGCCGGAATCGCGTCGCACGGGGCGGGAGATGTTGCAAAAAGAGAGACGGAAAAGTAGATTCCCATTCCTGTCCTTCCGCAGGAAGGGGCCCTCCGTTGCCGATGTCCCGCACCTTTTCCCGGGCGTCCGGTCAAGACGCTGTTATTTCTCTGCGGCGGCGTCCTGGAATACCTTGTAATAATCGCTCCAGAACCCTTTCGGTGCCCGTTTCGCCAGATCGGAAGGCAGGTCGCCACTGAGCAACCGGTGGAAGAACTCCGTGTTGGACTGCTTCAATTTCCGATCGAGCCTGAGGTAGAACCTTGTCCGCAGTTCCGCGTTTGCCGAGTCAGAGAGATTCAACTCCGCTTCTCCGTTATCAGTGAGGCGTACAACGCTTCCCGGCCGCACCGCCACGATCTCCACGAGCTGATTTCCGGTGGTTTCAACGTTGAAACCATTCCTGGCGCTGATAGATTCGAGCAGCTTCCGGAAGTTTTCGACTTTGGCGGCTTCTGCGGGCAGGGCGGTAAAGAATTTCCGGCTGCGTTCAATCAACTTTTTTTCCTCAGGCGTGTCGCACCCGGCCGGAAGTTCCGCTGCCGTCGCCGTTGCACATGCCGATTTCAACGCATCCAGATTGCCTGCCGCAACATTTTTCAGGTAGGTTGCCGCCACCTGCCGCATTCGTTCGTCGAGCAGGGATTGCAGCTGTCTGGTTCGTTCCGCCACCTGCTGTTTCCTGATCTCAGCCTCCCGGCGTTGTTGTTCGGCCTGTTCACGGGCCGCCTGTTCCGCCGCCGCCCGCCGTGCTTTTTCCTCTTCTTCCGCCCGGCGGCGCGCTTCCGCCGCGCTTTCGTCAGCCTGCTCCCGTGCGGCAATTTCCGCCAGATGTTTCTCCCGCGCCGCCTGCCGGGCCGGCGCAGCCCGGAAGAGTTCGTCCACCCGGCCGTACACCTGCAGCAGGGGAGTCACCACGCTGCGTTCCTCTTCGGTCAACGGTTGCGGGTAAGCCGCGAAAAAAGCGTCTCCACGCTTCAACAGTCCTTCCCGGTCGGAAGGATTGTTGCGAACATGTGCCAGAATTTCCTCCACCCCGTTCAGATAAGCCGGACGGGTTTCCGGCTCTGCAGGTTTTTCGGGCTCTTTTTTCGGCGGTTCCGGCTGGGATTCCGGTTGGGACTCCGGTTGGGACTCCGGCCTGGTTACCGGTTCGGAAGTGGCCGGCGGCGCCGCAGGTTCCGACTTCTCATCCGGAGAAAAACATGCGAGCAGTTTGTTGCCGAAAGGTTTCAATGGCTCCGGCAAATGTCCGGCATTTGCCAGCCAGAGCGTCACACAGAACAATATTGCAAGCAGCAGGAACACTCCGGCGACAATCGCAAGGGGTATCGCGGAACGACGCAGGATCTTCCGGAACCGTGACACTTCCGGGGGCGGAGGTTCGACTGTTTCCGGCTCCGGTGCGAACTCGGGGCGCGGCATCTCCGGTTCCGGAACAGGAACCGGTTCGGGCTCCGGGATCAGTTGCGGAACGGGAGCTGGTTTCGGTTCCGGTGTTGCCGTTTCAACGGCATCCGATACGGCTTCATTCGGTGGAATCGTCGGCTCCGGAGGCCGGGCGGCATCCGTCATTTCCACCGTCACATTTACGTCATTTTCAGGCTGTTCTTCTTTTACTTCTTCCACCAGAGTAACTTGCGGATTCTTTTTTTCTTCCGTTACTTCCGTGGCCGGGGATGATCCCGGTGCGGGTGAAGTATTTCCCGGCAATTTGAATGCGGGAACGGGCGCCCCGGCCTTCGGCAATTTGAAGACCGGCGGGGCCGGTTTCCTGCCGAAATTCAGATTCATTTTAGGCACGGTGGAGGGACGGTAGCTGCTGATGAACAGATCAAGCGCCTTGATCAACGGCCCGGGAGTCTGGTAGCGCTGCTCCCGGTCACGGGCCATCATTTTCATGATGATCGTGTTGAGTTCATCTGGAAGTTCCGGATTGATCTGCTTCGGCGGCGTCAGGTTTCCGGCAACGTGCATTTTGGCGATCTCGAGCGCCGTATCTGCAGAGTAGGGGAAACGACCGGTTACAAACTGGTAGAATGTGGCTCCCAGACTGTAGATGTCGCTGCGGACATCGGTCGGAACGCCGGTGAGCTGTTCCGGGCTGATGTACTGGGGGGTCCCCATCACCTCGTCGCCGACTTCGGCATCATTGGGCTCGTTGCCGGCGACCCGGGCGAGACCGAGGTCGGCCAGTTTTGCGAAGCCGTTGGCGTCCAGCATGATGTTGTCTGGTTTGATATCCTGATGAACCAGTTTCTGCTCCCGCCAGGCGGCGTCGAGAGCACTGGCGATTTCGCGGATCACCTTGGCCGCCTTCAGGAAGTCGAGTTTCTTCTCCCGCTTCAGAATCTGCTTGAAGGTTTCGCCGCGGACGAACTCCATTGCGAAGTAATAGATCCCGTTCTCCTCCCCGACCGCATAAGCCTGAACGATGTTGGGGTGGTTGATGCGTCCGGCGGCACGTGCCTCGTGGATGAGGCTGTCGACATACTCTTTGTCATTGACGAATTTGTTCTGAAGCACCTTCAGCGCGACCGGCCGGTCCAGCGAGAGCTGCCGTGCCAGAAAAACCTCTCCCATTCCCCCCTTGCTGAGCGGTTTTTCAATCAGGAAATCACCGATTACCGCTCCCGGCGCGGTCGGGGATTCGGGGAAATCGACCGGTTCGCCGCATTTCGTGCAGTTGACCTGAGTGCCCTCCGCAGGCTTTTCCGCTTCAAAAACATTTCTGCATTTCGAACAGTAGATTTTCATGATTTCCGCTCACTGTGATGCCGGACTCTCTCTTTCGGTTTCTTCGCTTCCGGTACTCTTCCGGCTAAAGCAATATAACCGTCGCCCCGGGAAAAGTCAATAGGGTCTAAAAAGAAAGCTGAAACTCTAGAAGAAATATTTGATTACCGCATTCCTGCGCAATCTGCCGACATACTCACTGCGAATACGTTCGCGCTCCTCATCCTGGATCCGGCGCCGGATCTCCGGGTTCAACGTTTTGAAATCGGATCGAACCTCTTCACGATGTGAAAGCACCTTCAGGAAGGAAACGCCGTCCGCGGTATGAATTGGCCCATAGACTGCTCCTGCAGAGGGATTGGGAATCGCGGCCGCAAATTCCGGCCGCAGCCGGCGACGTTCAATCCAGCCGAGATTTCCGCCGTTGGCGGCGTCCGGCCCCTTCGAATGGAGTGCGGCAAGTTCCGCAAACCGTTCCGGAGCGGCCTGGAGAGCGGCGGCGATCTCTGCGGTGATTTTTTCGAGTTCCGGGGTATCCGCCGGCAACTGGATCATCGCCAGTTCAATACTTTCCGGCTTTACGAACTCCTCGCTGTGGTTGCGGTAGTAATCGTGGATGTCCCTGGGGGTGATGTTTTCATGCACCTGAAATTCCCGCATCAGCATCACCTGGACGATCATGGATTCTTCGATGTCTCTGCGGATCTCTTCGATCGTTGTCCCCGCCTCGCGTGCCTTGCGGGTGAACTCGATGCGGGAACGATACCCCATGCGTTCGGCAACATTGTCCAGTTCCGCCTCGATCTCGCGGGTCGGAATCTCAAACGGTTTCTCGCGGTAGTCTTCGACGATCAGTTTTCGGTCGATCAGGTTGTCGACCGCCCTGAGGCGGATCCGGCGGATCGTATCGAAAAGTCTCTCCCCGGAATATGCGGCATAGGCCTGATATTCCTCCTGTCGCGTCACGGGAAGAACATCGGCGAGACTGATCGGTTCACCGTTGACCGACGCCAGAACCGAATTGATCTCCGGATCCTTCGAGTCGCGCAGTTCGAAATCGGCCGCCCGTGCCGTCAACACCATCAGACACACCGCGACTGCCGTCAGAAATCTGTTCATGCAGTAAATCCGCCCCAAAATATATCGTTGCAAAAACGGCTGTTCCCGGAAAATTGGAGCCGGCTGTGGGAATCGAACCCACGACCTGCTGATTACAAGTCAACCGCTCTAGCCATCTGAGCTAAGCCGGCGCTCCAGGTTGATCTAATATAGTGCGCAACAGGCGGCTTGGCAAATCGTTTCAGAAGAAAAAAAACACCTTTTCTCTTGAATTTTTCTGAAAAAATGGTACATTTCATTCTCGTATCTGTTTATTTCAGCAACCTGGGAAGCGATTCCGCGGAGAGTCATCTGTCATGCCCGAAGAGAGTTCCGTCGTCTATGACGGCAGTACCATCAAAACCTTGTCCCACCTGGAGCACATCCGGCTCCGCCCCGGCATGTACATCGGGCGGATGGGCGACGGGTCGCATCCCGACGACGGCATCTATATCCTGATCAAGGAGATCATCGACAACAGCATCGATGAGTTCATCATGGGGTTCGGCAAACGGGTCGAGTTGACCGTCGAGCAGGGTGCGGTCGCCATCCGCGATTACGGACGCGGGATTCCGCTGGATAAGCTGGTCGAGTGCGTCTCGGTGATGAACACCGGCGGCAAATACAACGACGAGGTCTTTAAATTCTCCATCGGGTTGAACGGAGTCGGCACCAAAGCGGTCAATGCTCTCTCGGAGAGTTTTCTGGTGCGTTCCACCCGCGATGGAAAATATCACGAAGCGCGGTTCGAGCGCGGTGTACTCCAGGAGGAGTCCAGGGGCGAATCGGCGGAACGTAACGGAACTTTTGTTCGTTTCGTTCCGGATGCGACGCTTTTTCAGAATTATGCGTTCCGGTTGGAGTACATTGAGAAGCGTATCTGGATGTATGCCTACCTCAACAGTGGACTCGCACTCTATTTCAACGGGCAGCGTTACCTGTCGGCCAACGGGCTCAAGGATCTGCTTGAGGCTGAGACCGGCGAGGAGCGGCTCTACAATGTGATCGCCTACCGCTCCAAGACCATTGAATTTGCGTTGACCCACAGCGACAACTACGGCGAAACCAGCTTCAGTTTCGTCAACGGGCAGTACACCAATGACGGCGGCACCCATCTCTCCGCCTTCAAGGAGGGGGTGCTCAAGGGGATCAACGAGTTTTCCGGCAAGAACTACAAGGCCGATGAAATCCGCGACGGCATGGTCGGGGCGATTGCGATCAAAATCAAGGATCCGGTCTTCGAGTCGCAGACCAAGAACAAACTCGGTAATACCGATGTGCGCGGGCCGGTGGTGGCGGCTGTCCGCGATGCGATTGTCGACTTTCTGCACAAGAACCGGGAGGTTGCGGATGTTTTGCTCGACAAGGTAGCCCGCAATGAGCAGATGCATCGGCAGATTCAGGAGGTCAAGAAAAAATCGCGCGAAAGCTCACAGAAGACCAGGCTGCGCATTCCCAAACTCAAGGACTGCAAGTTCCATGTCGGGGATCGTTGGCCGAAAAACCTTGAGAAGCGTGACACGATGATCTTTCTGACCGAAGGCGATTCGGCGGCCGGGTCGCTTGAGGTCTGCCGCGATGTGAATTGCCAGGCGATTTTCGCGTTGCGGGGCAAGCCGATGAACTGTTATGGCGAAAAACGCGATAAGATCTACCAGAACGAAGAGCTGCTCTTCCTGATGCAGGCGCTCGGAATCGAGGACGATATCGAAAATCTCCGCTACGACAAGGTCGTTCTCGCCACCGACGCCGACGTCGACGGGCTACACATCCGCAACCTTCTGATCACCTATTTCCTGTCGTTCTTCGAACAACTGGTGTTGTCGGGACACCTCTACGTGCTGGAGACGCCGCTGTTCCGGGTACAGAAACCGAAGGAGAAACCGGTCTACTGTTACAGTGAACTGGAACGCGACCGGGCGGCGGAGAAGCTCGGAAAGCGGGCTGAGATCACCCGTTTCAAGGGGCTCGGAGAGATTTCCCCGAAAGAGTTCGGGCAGTTCATCGGGGAGGAGATCAAACTTCAGCCGGTGACGCTCGAAAATATGCGCAACATCCCCGAACTGCTCGGCTTTTTCATGGGCAGCAATACCCCGAAACGCCGCGAATACATCATGAACAATCTGGAAGTGCACAAATATGAGTGACGAGCAGGAAAAGCCGGAACTTGATTCCGGGCTGCCGACCGAACTTCCGGCCGGGGAGGCGGCGGAAGAGGAGTTTCAGCCTGATCCGGAGGGGGTTGAGGCGGTCCGTTCGCAGAACAGCAACGACTATTTCCGGGCGATGATGGACCGGAATTTCCTTGAATATGCCAGTTATGTGATCAAGGACCGGGCGATTCCCGATGTGGATGACGGACTCAAGCCGGTGCAGCGCCGTATCCTCTGGGCGCTGTACGAAGCCTACGACGGGCGCACTCACAAGGCGGCGAACATCATCGGCAACGCGATGCATTTCCATCCGCACGGCGACGCTTCGATCGGCGATGCCCTGGTTGTGCTGGCCAACAAGGAGTACTATATCACCAAGCAGGGGAATTTCGGCAATATCTTCACCGGCAGCCCGGCGGCGGCGCCGCGTTACATTGAATGCAGCCTCTCTCCGCTGGCTTACGAGGTGTTGTTCAACAACGATATTACCGAGCTGGTCGACTCCTACGACGGCCGCAGCCGGGAGCCGGTGACGCTGCCGGCCAAGGTCCCGTCGCTGTTGATGCTCGGTTCCGACGGCATCGCCGTCGGAATGGCGACCCGGATCATGCCGCACAATTTCAATGAACTGCTCGAAGCGGAAATCGCAGTGCTGCGGGGGGAGCCTTTCGAACTTTATCCCGATTTCCAGCAGGGCGGGTTGATGGATGTGCGCGAGTACAACGACGGCAACGGCAAGATCACGCTGCGGGCGAAAATCGAGATTGACGGCCGCCGTCTGGTCGTGCGCGAAATCCCGGCCACCACAACCACCGAGAGTCTGATTGCTTCCATTGAGAAGGCGGCGGAAAAGAACAAGATAAAAATCTCCAGTGTCACCGACTACACCGCTGAACAGGTTGAAATCGAGATCGTTCCGACCCGCGGTTACGATCCGGAAAAGACGCTTCAGGCGCTCTACATGTACACCGACTGCGCGGTGTCGATATCGGTGAACCTGACCGTGATCCGCGACAGTCGTCCGGTACAGATGAGCGTTTCGGAGGTCCTGAAACGCAATACCGCCAAACTCCTCGATTATCTGCGGCAGGAACTTGAAATTGATCTGGGGCGGCAGGAGGAGCTTTTTCACGCCAAGACCCTGGCTCAGATTTTCTTCGAGAACCGGATCTACAAGCGGATCGAGGAGTGCGGGAGCGAGGCAGAGGAATATGCCGAGGTCCACGCCGGTCTCGCTCCGTTCCGTCATCTGCTGCGGCGTGACGTGACCGATGCGGATGTCGACAAGCTGCTTGCCCTGCCGGTTCGCCGGATCAGCCGGTTCGATATCGAGAAGAACCAGAGGGAGCTGGCGGAAATCCTCGCGAAGATGGAGGAGATCAGGAAGAATCTCGGGTCGCTCAAGAAGTACGCGATCAACTATCTGAAACGGTTGCTGGAAAAATATGGGAAAAACTATCCGCGCCGTACCGAAATCGAACATTTTGAGAAGATCGACCGTCGCGAGGCCGCGTTGAACAACATCAAGGTCGGCTGGGATCGCAGGAACGGTTATATCGGAACCTCGATCAAAAGTGACGATATCCTTGCCTGCAACGAGTTCGACCGTTTCCTGTGTGTCGAAAAATCCGGTGCCTACAAGGTGATTGCGCTGCCGCCGGAGAAACTTTTCATCGGTAAGCTTTATGATTTCCGCAAGTACGATGCCGCTACCGAGTTCGGGGTGGTCTATCGCGAGACCAGGAGCGGAAAATACTACGGCAAGCGCAGTTCGATCGGGGGATTCATTCTGGACAAGGAATATACGCTCTGCCCGCACGGCTGCAAACTTGAACTTCTGACGCCCCGGGCCGATGCGATTTACACCCTGACGCTCGCCGGAGCGCGCGGCAGGCAGGAGCAGCAGGAACTCAATCTGATGGAGTTGCCGGCCCGCACTCCGAAAGCCCGCGGCATTCTGATCGCGTCAAAGGCGTTGATGAAAATAACGCACGAGCGCTATCTGACGGAGGAAGAACTGGCTGTTTTTCGCTCAAAAATGGAAAATGACGGGGAAGTGACGGACGAAAATGACGAAAATTCGTCGCCGGATTCCGCGCCGACCGCTCCGGCAGAGGGAAAGGTTCCCGCGCCCGAAGTGACGAAGGAGCTCTCGACGCATGAGCCGGTTTCTTCCGCTGAAACGGCGGAAGACGTTCCGGTTGAAAACGCCTCCGCCCTGCCGGAAACGACGGAGCATGTTTCCGGGGATGCGCCGGTCGTTCCCGAAATGGCGGAAGATCTTCCGGCGGCTGTGCCTGAAGCGGCGGAAAACATTTCCGGGGATATTCCGGTTGTTTCCGAAATGCCGGAAGAGACTCCTGAGCAAAAGTCCGTTGACGTTGCGGGAAAGAGGCGGAAGAAATTGGCGAAATCCGCCGTTTCCGTTCCGGCTGCTGACGACGATACCCCTCCGTGGCGTATGGAAGGGGAGCAGGAACCGCCGGAATCCGTTTCAGCTTCCGGGCAGGAGCGGGTTGAGGCCGTTGTGGATCAGGAGTCGCTGGATCTCGGCCTGTCGCCCGCGAAACCGGCGCATCGCCGTCCCCGGGTGAAATCGGTACCGAAACCGCCTGCAAAGCCGGCGGGCGATTCAGAACGCCCGGAAAATTCCGATGAGGATGATGAGTTCGGAATCGTACAACCGGAGTTTGGTTTTTAAACGAGGACAGCAGAATGGCATTTTTGCAATGCAGTTTTCATTCGGACATTCTGGGACGAGCCTGTTCCATGAATGTGATTTTGCCGCAGAAAGTCAAAACTCAGATCGGAATGACCAGTTCCGGATCCGGTCGCCGCGACTATCCGGTGCTCTATTTGCTTCACGGCCTCAGTGATGATCATACGATCTGGAGCCGTCGGACCTCGATCGAACGGTACGCCGCCGAATATGAGCTTGCCGTTGTGATGCCGGATGGCGAGCGCGGTTTTTACACCGACATGATGCAGGGGCCGCGCTACTGGACCATGCTCACGGAGGAGCTGCCCGCGATCGCCGCCTCGTTCTTCCCGATCAGCACCCGGCGCGAGGAGACCTTTGTCGCCGGGCTTTCGATGGGGGGCTACGGGGCGCTCAAGTGTGCGCTGCGGCTGCCGGAGCGGTACGCCGCGGCCGTCGCGCTCTCCTCGGTGGCCGATGTGCGCAGTTGGCTCAGCGACTGCCGGATGAACCGGGAGGAGGCGGCGCGGATCTTCGGCACGGTGGAGGAGCTGATTCCGAACCGTAACGATCTTTTCGCGCTCGCGGAGGAGGCGGTGAAGCTCCCCGCGCCGCCGCGGCTGATGATGGTCTGCGGCACCGAAGACGGACTGCTCCCCGGAAACCGGGCGCTCCGGGATCATCTTGAAGCGCTGCGCTATCCCGGGTTCCGGTACGAGGAGGGACCCGGTTCCCACACGTGGGAGTTCTGGGATCTGCATATCCGGCGGGGACTTGCGTTTCTGATGGAAGGTCGCTGAGATGGCTGCCGAACCTTCTTCTCTCGAGGATTTCCGCAAACTTCCCGCGATGCGGCGGAACTGGATCCTCTTCTGGTCATACATCAAAATCACCAGCCTGGTGATCGGCGGTGGTTATGCGATCATTTCGGCGGCTCAGGATGATTTCGTGACCCGGCGTCGCTGGCTCACCGATGACGACGTGCTCGAAATGATTACGATCACCCAGACGGTTCCCGGCATTCTCGCCTGCAACTCCGCAATCTACATCGGGTGGCGGATCAACGGCTTCTGGGGGGCTTTCTTCGCAATGGTCGGTTCGATTCTGCCGTCGCTGATAATCATCGTTTTGATCGCCGCGGGGCTCTCCAGTATCGAACATATCATTGATACTCCCGCCGTGCAGGGGGCATTCAAGGGGATCATCGGCTGTATCGTCGGCATGGTGATCGTGACCGCGCTCAAAACCCGCCGGAAAGCGGTGAAAGGTATTTTCGGCTGGTGTGTCGCTCTCGGTTGTTTCATCGGCATGACCCTTTCAAGATTTCACCGGCACTGCTGATCGTCGCCGCCATCGTCGCGGGATTGTGCCGTGTCGGTTTCGATCGTCTCCGTGGCGGGGAGGCGTTCAAATGAATCTTCTGGCGCTCTATCTGGTGTTCTTCAAGTTCGGATTACTCTGCTTCGGCGGCGGTTATATGCTCATTCCGCTGCTGAGTGCCGAGCTGGTTGGTCCTGCGCCCTGTCCGCTGCGGCCGGAGGAGTTCGCCAATCTGGTTTCGATCGCTCAGGCGGCCCCGGGGTCGCCGGAGGAGTTCGCCAATCTGGTTTCGATCGCTCAGGCGACCCCGGGGCCGATCGGCATCAACACCGCAACCTACGTCGGATATACGCAGCAGGGGGTTCCCGGTGCCGTTGTTGCGACGCTCGGCATTGTAACTCCGGCGCTGCTTCTGGTGATCCTTGCCATCAAGCTGCTCAAACGCTATGAAAAGAGTCTGCCGGTGCAGGGATTTCTCGCAGGAATGCGCCCGGCATCCTTCGGGCTGATTCTGTCGGCAGCGGTGATTTTTGCTGAACTTTCCGTATTTACCGGTGAAATTCCGTGGCATGAGTACTACTCGTACCTTTCCGGTGCCACGGCGAAGGTTGCGACCGGGATTGGTTTTCGCTGGCCTGCTTTCGTCCTTGCAGCGGTCACTGTCGTTCTGATGCTGAGAACAAAATTGTCTTTCATGTATCTTCTGCTCGGATCCGCCGTAATCGGTGCTTTTCTGTGCCGGTGAAGGCGCCTGAGTGTTGCGGGAAGGAAGGTTTTTGCTTGACTGTTTGGCCCGCAGAAACATCAAAAGGGAGGAATCCATGGGTAAGATCGTTATTGTGACCGGGGCTTCAAGCGGGCTTGGAAAAGCCGTCGCAAGGGAGTTCCGCCGCAACGGCTGCACGGTGGTCGCTCTCTGCCGGACGGAACCTGAACCGGAGACAGCCGATCGGTTTTTCTCCGTCGATTTGACCGATGCGCGGGCGCGCAGCCGGGCGGTCGAAGCGATTCTGGCCGAATACGGGCGTGTCGACGTGCTGGTCAACAATGCCGGAATCGGCTCTTACGCCACGTGGCGGGAATTGACCGCGGAAGATCTGCGGCGTGAAGTGGAGCTGGATTTCCTGGCTCCGGTGGCCCTGACCCGGGAGTTGCTGGATGCGTTGATCGCAACAGGCGGTTCGGTGATCAACATCTCCTCGGCCGCGGCGTTCGTGCCGGTCGCCTGCATGGGGGCATACAATGCGGTGAAGGCGGCATTGCGGATGTTTTCGATCACGCTGCAGATGGAGGAGCCGCGTATTCACGTCCTGAACGTCTGTCCGGGGCGGATCGATACGGGATTTTCCTCACGGGCGCTCGGAGGACGAAAACCGCCGGAGACTCCCGGTCGGACGGCTTCGAATGCCGGCGTGTTTGCCCGGCGTCTCTATCGCGCCTGGCGGCGGCGGCGGCGTGAACTGGTTTACCCGCGCTGGTATGTGCCGGTATTCTGGTTTGTACGGGCCTTCCCAGGAATCAACGAGGCGGTCAACCGGCGAATCTGGAAATTATAAGCCCTCGGCGGGTTGCACCGCCGGAGTGTCGGTTCTATATTGAATGGAGAGTATGGACGCCGGAGCGGCGGACCCTTTTCCGGGAAGTACAACAGGAGTTCCGATGAAAATCGCACATTTTTCCGATCCTCATGCGGGGGGGCCGGCGGAGGATGTTTTCGCTTACTTCGACAAGCGCTGGGTCGGCGTGTTCAATTATCGTTTCCGTCGGAAATTCCGGCATGATATGACCAGACTGGCACGGGCCGTGGAGTATATTCTCGATACGAAACCGGATGTCGCGGTCTGTACCGGCGATCTGACCAGCACAGGCCAGCCGGGTGAATTTGAACAGGTGCGTCCGGTGTTGAAACCGCTGCGTGATTCGGCGATTCCTCTTTTGTATCTGCCCGGCAACCACGACTGCTATGTCAAACGGGGGAAGTGTGTCCGGGCGGTCAACGAGATGGTTGAATATCTGTCGCGTGGAGATTATCGATTCCGTGATTTGCCGCTGACGCGCAGTTACGGCGGAGTGGAGTTTCTTCTGCTCAACTGCAGCCGACCGTCGAATCTGCTCTGTTCCTGGGGATTCGTCGACGGAGCGGATGCCGAGTACATCAGAGAGGTCTGCCGACTTGAGAAAAGCTCTCCACGGGTGTTGATTTCACACTATCCGATGATTGAACATCATCCATTTCTGCGGGTGCGTCATCGGTTGTTCGGGCAGGAGCCGCTTCTCCAGTTGATGCGCTCCGGGGCGATTGACGTGTCGCTCTGCGGCCATGTTCACAAACCCTACCTTGAGGTTGACGAGGCGGGGCACGGCGAATGTTGCGCCGGATCGGTGACCCGCAACGGCAGCATGGTCGAAATCGATTGCGATCCGGCGACCGGCCGCTTTTCCTATAAAACCGTTATGCTGTAGAAAAAAAGAAGCCGCAGGTTTCCCCTGCGGTTTCTCCTGATTCTATTTCGCTGCTGGATTCCGGCTCCAGCCCTCCATCAGAACTTTCAGGCAGGGAGTGACCTTTCCACCGTCACCGATGGCGCTCTGAGGATCGTCGGCATCGAATGTGTGATTCCAGCCATTCCACCAGTTGCCGTAGCAGTGGAGTGTCCAGGGCCAGTCGTATTTTTCGAAGAGATCGATGACATCCGCCAGCCAGCGTTCCGCGCCCGGAGCCCAGCGGGCAACGCCGAACTCTCCGATCCACAGCTTTACGCCGTACTTGCGCTGAAATTCAATGGCGTTGGCCATGGATTTCTCAAGTGCCGCCTTGTCCCAGTAGGAGTCCGGTGGCGTGTCGAAAAGCCGCAGCATCCCCGGATAAGGTTTCGGATAGAAAGTCTCCCCCTGGTAGGAGTGAATGTTCTGATGGGTATAACTGTGGGGATAGTAGAAGTGGAAGGAATAAACCAGCTTCTCTCCGGTCAAAGCCTCGCGGTTCTCAAAGGCCTGATCGGGCAACGCCCAGGGACCCGGCTCAAGGGTCAGCCAGGTATTGGTGTCCACCGCACGGACCCGGTCGATCAGAGTCCGGAACAACTGGTCCTGCAGTTTGACTTCACGCGGAGTGTGCGGTTCGTTGAGCAGGTCATAGCTCAGCAGCCACGGGTGATCGCCGTACTTCTGCGCGACATGGACCCAGAGATCCCCCAACGCCTCCACGAAACGATTCCAGCTCTTCTCCTGCAGGGCCACCTGAGCGGGATCGTTCTTGTCCACCGAAGACTTGGCGATCAGGTCATCGCTTCCGCGCCACAGCGAACCGCCGGCTACCGGAATGATGTAAATCTGATACTTCTGGCCCAGTGCCAGCGCAGTCTGAAGTCCCAGCAGGTTCTTTCGGAACGGCGCCATCGGATCGTCGGGGGGGATCGGCAACGCATCGGGATCTTTTGCCCACGGCGTGTCCTTGTCGGGCTCAAGCCACAGACGGACCGCGTTGACGTTCCACTTCTTCAACTGCCGGAACTGCTCTTCACTGGGATAAGTACCGTTCCACGCCGGGTAGGTGACGCCGCGGAATCCGCCCTCCGGCCAGACTTTGTCCGCGTCGGACTTCTCGAGCGGCAGATTGAGCAGGGCTTGAGTTTCCGGTGGAATCGGACCGGTTTCCGGGAACTTCCATCCCGGCGGAGCATCCAGCACGGTCAGGGCCAGATTGGAGTAGTCCAACTGCCCGCTGCAATCCTCCAGGCCGATGACGAAACTGAGTTTTTCGAGATTTCCGGGAAGTTGTGCGGTCACTTCGAAGGGGCGTGCAGCGAAGGTTCCATCCGGAATTTCCACGTCGAACCATTGCGGCTTTCCGCCTTTTGCCGTGGCGCAGATTTGAAGTTTCCCGCCGTTCCATGACTTGGGTTTTGCGGAGATCTCCCGTCCTGCGATTGTCGCACTCAGCCGGAGCCGGCAACCGGAAAACTGGGTCGGGGAGAGCTGTACGGCGATATAGACGCTTTTCGCTTCGGGATTTTCGATCCGGAGCGCGGTCCCCTGTTCGGTCTTGACCAGCTGGTAGTTTTTCGTTCCGAAATATCCCTGCACCTGTTGCGGTTTGGAAAAGTCCAGCTGCAATACGGTCTGCGGTTCCATCGCCCCGACCGCCGACACGAAAAAGCCGGCGAGCACAAGTTTCCCGAATCGATTCAAATTCATAATGAGTTCCTTTGCTACGAATTGTGTCAATGATAAAATTTGAGAGTGTCGTTTGCATTGTTTCCGAGATCCAGCCTGGCTGGTTCCGAGATGAACTCAGCAAGATTCTTGGATTCGGCATGACCATCCACCATCAGATAGTTGGCTTTTCCGCTGTGCCGGTAACGATCGATCCCTTTCGGTGCTTCTTCCGCTTCCCAGCCGGAGCTGAGCGAAAATTCAAATGCGTTCATATTGCCGTCTGTCCGGTAAGCTCCGTCGAGTGTGCTTACCACCTGGCTCGGTTTGATGAACTTACTGAGTTTTCGCGGGGCCATCAGAGGCTCTCCGGGATATTGCCAGCCATCGGATCCCACGTTGCCGAAGCGATTGGAATAGTCGTAGTTCGTGTTGTTCCGATAAGTAACCGCGGAGGAGAGATAGTCAATGGAGGATCCGCAGATCAGAACTTTGGGCGAACTGATCTTGACTCCATCCGGCTTCGCATATCCCAGATAGGGCTGTAACAGGCTGATCCAGTAGTTGGCGGTCGTGTTCAACCGGACCAACGGCAGAATATCACCGTTGTCAGAGGCATACAGAAGGATTCCCTGACCGATCTGTTTCATATTTGCAAGGCAACTGGTACTTTTCGCTTTCTCCCGGGCTTGATTCAAGGCGGGCAGCAGCATCGCCGCCAGAATCGCAATGATGGCAATCACGATGAGCAATTCGATCAGTGTGAAAAAGAATTTTTTCATGGTTTCCTCCGGTTAAAAGTACTTTCCCGAATATTCAATCGACAGGGCAGGACAATCTCGCGTGGACCGCTTTCACGGCTTCCGATCAGCTTCAACAGAAGGTCGACTGCGAGGCGACCCATGATTTTAGCGGGTTGCGTCAATGCGGTGATCCCCTCATATTCCAGTTCATTGTCGTCTTCGACAGCGATGATGGAGATCTGTTCCGGAATCCGCCAGCCGAGTTTACGGAGAGCCCGGCAGAGATGACTGGCCAGAGTGCTGTTCGCCGCGAAAATGACCTCCGGCGGTTCTGTCATGGTGTTGATTTCCATGGCGAGGTTCTGAACCGCCGGATATTCGGTATGGCTCGCCCAGACCCGACAGGCCGTTTCCGGACTGCCGAGTTCGGCAAGTCGGGCGATGAAGCCGTCCCGCCGTCGATCCTGGCCGAGATCTCCCCCGACGTAGATGAGTCCAAATTTCCGGTATCCCATACTCCACAGGTAATTCGCCGCGTCGGTTCCGACCTGAAGTCCGCTCGTATATACGCAGTTCCACGAGCGGGGATCCGAAAGTTCGCCGATCCGCACCACCGGAATCTGCAGTTGTTTGAGCTTCGGCATGATTTCCCTTACGCGATCCAGTTCCTGGAACAGCAGTCCCTTGAGGTCATAATGCTCGATCAGGCGTTCGAAGTCGGCAACGGTGAAGCGGTGTATTCTGACCGGAATGATATGGCTGGTGAAATCTACTTCATGCAATGCTTCGATGATTCCACCGAGAAGGGCGTTGCTGTACGGGTGGCGCAGAAAATCCTCATAGGAGAGCATTACAATGCCGACGCTGCTGAGATCATGGGCAGTGGCGGACTCATCCGACAACTGCTGCCATACCGCACGAACCCGGCGGATCGTATCCGGATTATGGGCGCCCTTGCCATTCAGAATGCGGGAGATCGTGGCGATGCTCAGATTGGTTTCATCCGCGATCCGCTGTATGGTGATGCTCATTGTCCTGTTCCCTTTTCCTGTTATTAATTATGCGGGAAAAAGTTCCGGATGTCAATAGGTTGATGTAAGCTTTTTACATTGCTTTTTACATAAAGGATGGGAGGAAGAAGGTTTCTGTATGAAGAACAACGCATGGCATGTGCATGAGATCTGCTCGGAAAATCCGGATATACAAAAACGGGCTCCACCGGAGGAATCCGATGGAACCCGTGAAAATCGAAGCAGGTCAACAACCGGCTCCTGAGAAGAAATTACTCCTCGTCATCCGGGTGCGGCAGACAGATGCGGCAATGGCGGCAATCCATTCCGGCAGGCGGCACGTAGAGACGTCCTTCTTTGATCGCTTTGCGGCGGTTGAAATAGTTTTTCAGCGCCAGAATGGTTCCGACGATGATGAATGCACCGGGAGCCGCGGAGGGCAGCAGGAAATCGGTTGTCCACGCGGTGATCACCTTGACTTCGAAAACGGAACCCGTGCTCAGAAACTCACGGATCACTCCGAGCATCGTCAAGGTCAATGTAAAACCGAGTCCCATGCCGACGCCGTCCAGGATCGAACGCACCGGCCCATTCTTGGAGGCGAAAGCCTCCGCGCGACCGAGCACAATGCAGTTCACGACAATCAGCGGAATGAAGATCCCCAGTGCCGCATAGAGCGTTGGCGGCGCGTAGGCTTTCATCAACAGTTCGATCACCGTCACGAAGGTCGCGATCACCACGATATAGACGGGAATACGAATCTTCTTGGGTACAATCGGACTGATCAGCGAAATCACAAGATTGCTGCCGGCCAGCACGAAAGTCGTTGCGATTCCCATGCCGAAGCCGTTGACGGCACTGTTGGTCAACGCGAGCGTCGGACAGGTTCCGAGCAGAAGCACGAGAACGGGGTTCTCTTTCCAGATCCCCTTGGTGAAATCAGAGAGCATTCCCATTATTTGTTACCTCTCGCCGGGGTGAGTTTCTTGATGATTTCAGCACGGTTCAGCAGGAAGGCGCGATCCATTTCGCTGACCAGGCGTGTGACGGCGCGGCTGGTGACGGTCGCCCCGGAGATGAAGTTGATGGTTCCTCCATCCTTTTTCACCACCCAGTTCTGGCGTGGATTGACCGTCTGCCCGCTGAACTGATCGAGAATCGGGTTCGGAGCAAGTCCTTCCGCCGGTTTATCGAAGAGATTGAAAATGGTCTTCTGGCGTTTGCGCTGACAGACGTTGGCGCCCAGGCCGGGGGTCTCGCTCTGCTGGGTGATCAACACCGCACGGATCTTGCCGTCCAGCTCAAGGCCCACCAGGGCGCGGATGTCGCCCGAGTACCCCTGCGGGTTGGTTCCCTCCGCGGCAACCGCCACCAGTTTACCCTCCCGGAGAGCTCCCATGAAAGAGATTTTCCAGCCGGTCGGACTTTCCACCTCAACCCTCTGGTCGGAGGGCTGATTGTCGAAAGCCGGGAGAATCTGGCGCAGCGCCTGGTTGGTACTGCGCAATTCCGCCGCCTTGATCGGACCGGCCGCCAGTTGCGAGACGACCGCGAGCACCAGCGCCGAAACCAGGCCGGTGATTCCCAGGAAGAGACCGAGCACCCAGAGATTTTCGGTATTCTTCAAATTCATTTCGCCACCTCCCGTTTCGCAACGTAGCCGAAAGGCTGCCGGACGCACCAGCGGTCAATCAGCGGTACCAGCGCATTCATGAAAAGAATCGAAAAACTGACCCCCTCCGGGTAATTCCCCCAGATGCGGATCACGCTGGTGATGATCCCGCAACCGATTGCGAAGATGATGCAGCCCGTTCCGGTGATCGGGCTGGTGACCATGTCGGTCGCCATGAAGAACGCCCCGAGCATCAATCCGCCGGTCAACAGGTGGAAGAGCGGCGTCGGCGTGACGCCCGGAAAGAAGAAGTTGACCAGTCCGGTGAATACCGCCACCGTACCGATGTAGCAGATCGGCACCCGCCAGTTGATCAAGTTGAAGCAGATCAGCATGATGCCGCCGATCAGCAGCGCCAGTACGCTGGTTTCGCCGATGCAGCCGCCTTTTTCCCCGAGGAAATAGCGCCAGTAATAGCGATCGGAATCCACCGAGGAGAAATTCATCTCGGCCTGGGGCGTTCGATCAAGAATCTTCGGAGTTGTACTGACCTCCCCGAGCGGCGTTGCGCCGGAAGTCGCATCCGTGGTCGCCCCGGTCACATTACGCTCGATCATTGCCGCTTCGGGTTCCCCGAGACTGCGCGGCGCCGGCCAGGTGGTCATGATCGCCGGCAGTGCGATCAGCAGACCGACGCGCGCCACCAGCGCGGGATTGAAAGGATTGTGACCCAGCCCGCCGAATACCTGCTTGCCGAGCCAGATCGCAATGAATGCGCCGACCAGACAGACCCAGAGCGGCACCCCGGGCGGCAGGTTCATCGCAAGCAGGAGTCCGGTCAATGCGGCACTACCGTCGGCAATCGTACCCATCACCGGTTTCCCGGCCAGTTTACACCAGAGCGCTTCGGCGCCGATGCAGAAGAGCATGGTCGCAAGCATCACGACCAATGCGTAGAATCCGAAGAAAAACACCCCGGCGACCGCCGCCGGAACCAGGGAGAGCAGCACCTTGTACATGATCCGGCGGACGCTGTCGGAACCGGTCAGGTGGGGGGAGACGCTCAGCACCAGCTCCGAACCGGAGGGAAGCCTCACTTCGCTCTTATTTTCATTTTCACTCATGATAACAGTTCACTTCTTTCATGGATGATTATTTTTTGCGCTTGCGGATTTCGGCTTTAGCACGCCGCATATGCTGCACGAGCGGCCGGTGGGCCGGGCAGACGTAGGCGCAGGAGCCGCATTCGATGCAATCCATTACATGATTCTGGGCGGCGATATCGAACTTCTCACCTTCCACAGCATTCCCGAGCAGACAGGGCATCAGGTTCATCGGGCATGCTTCCAGACAGCGCCCGCAGCGGATGCAGCCGACGGAACCGTAGGTCAGTGCTTCGGAAACCGGCAACAGCAGAATGCCGGATGTATTTTTCGATACCGGCACATCAAATGATTTCTGGGCGAATCCCATCATCGGTCCGCCGAGGATCAGTTTCCCCGGTTCCGCAGTCACGCCGCCGGCAAATTCGATTGCCTTGATCACCGGAGTTCCGATTTTCAACATCCAGTTCCCGGGATTTTTAACCACTTCACCGGTAACCGTCGTGACCCGTTCAACCAGGGGAATGCCGGAGACGACCGCGTCGGTCACGGCTGCGGCGGTACCGACGTTCTGAACCACGCACCCCGCGTCCATCGGCAGTCCTCCCGCCGGAACCGCCCGGCCGGTAATCGCCATGATGAGTTGCTTTTCGGATCCCTGTGGATACTGGACCTTCAGCGTTGCGATCTTGACCCCGTATTCGCTGGCCCGCCGGCCGAGTGCCTGAATCGCATCCTCCTTGTTGACCTCAACGCCGATGTAGATGTTGCTCACTCCGAGCATGCGGCCGGAGATCGCGGCTCCTTCGAGCACCTTTTCCGGATGCTCAAGCATCAGCCGGTGGTCGGCGGTCAGGTAGGGTTCGCATTCCGCACCGTTGAGGATCAACGTATCGATCTTCTTTTCCGGCGGCGGCGAAAATTTGACCCGTGTCGGAAAGGCCGCGCCACCCATGCCGACCAGCCCGGCGTCGCCGACCCGTTTCAGAAGGTCGGCCGGATCCGCGTCGCGCCATGCGATCGGCGGCCACGTTTCCGCCGCTTCGTCGAGACCGTCGGCTTCGATTTCGATTGCCGGAACCAGGGTTCCCATCGGACCGGGGACATCGACGATTCCGATGATTTTACCGCTGGTCGGGCTGTGCAGATTGGCCGATACGAAACCATCCGCTTCGGCGAGGAGCTGATATTTTTTTACCGTATCGCCCGGCTTCACCACCGGCTTCGGCGGTTTCCCGACGTTCTGCGAAATCATGACCCGGTATCTGTCAAGCAGAGGTGCAATCTGAATCGGGTTACCGCTCGACAGCTGTTTCCCGTCACCGGAGGGGTGGATTCCGCCCTGGAAACTTAAAACCTCACGTGAACTCTTGCTCATTTTTCAGGACTCCATTCCGGCTCGTTCTGTTCGATCTTCAAGTGTTCGTCTGCGGTCAGGAGGCAACCGGTCGGACAGCCGACCGCCTGCACATCGTCGGCAGTCGGCAACGGTTTCGCTTCGTAATTGACTTGAGCCTTGAAGCCGTCCACCTTGAACTTGTTAGGGAAAGCGCGCGCGCATTTACGGCAGCCGAGGCAGGGCACGTTGCAGACCTGGCGCTTGGCCGGTCCCTTGGCCGGAGAGTTGCAGTAGACATGCACTTCTGCGTCAGCGGGAACCAGCTTGATCACCCCGCGCGGACAGGCCGCGACGCAGGTGCCGCACCCGACACAGAGTTCGCGGTGAACCACGGCGAGATTATTGATGATCTCAATTGCGCCGAACGGACATTTGCGGGCACAAGTGCCCATGCCGAGGCAGCCGTAGCTGCATCCTTTCGGCCCGCCCGCGACCAGCGATGCCGATACGCAATCGACCACGCCGTTGTAGTTCAGCAGCCGTTTGGTCTGTTCCCGGTCGCCGCCGCAGCAGACCACCGCACGCTGTTGAAAAGACTCTCCGGCATCGATACCGAGCGCCAACGCGATCGCAGTGACCTGTTCCTTACTTGAAACGGGACATTTGGAAGGCGGGTTTTCCCCGGAGACCACCGACTTTGCGAAATCGGAACAGCCGGCTTTGCCGCACCCGCCGCAGTTTGCGCCCGGAAGAAGCTCGGTCACCAGCTCGACGCGGGAATCGCTTTCAATCTGGAAAATCTTGGCGAACCAGCCGATCACCAGCCCGAGGACAAGGCCGATCACGGCCATCAGAAGAATTGCAAACAGGATCGTTTCCATCAGATGCTCCTTGCCTCAACACAGTCCGGAGAAACCGACGAAGGCCATCGCGAGGATGCCGGCCGTCACAAGAGCGATCGGTGTGCCCTGGAATGCCTGCGGCGGCGCTGCAAGTTCGAGCCGCTCGCGCAGACTCGAGAAAAGCAACAGCGCCAGCGCAAAGCCGATTCCTGAACAGAAACCGAAAATTGTCGCCTCAAGCACCGTGTAATTATTATTTGCGTTGATGGTCGCAGCTCCGAGCACCGCGCAGTTGGTGGTGATCAGCGGCAGGTAAATGCCGAGTGCCTGATAGAGCATGGGACTGAGTTTCTGAAGCATGATTTCGATCAGCTGCACCAGACCGGCGATGATCAGGATGAAAAGCAGCACCTGAAGGAAACCAAGGTCAACCGTTCTTCCGTCGATGTCGAAGCGGAGCAGATAGCGGTAGACCAGCGATGTGATGAACGAGGCGATCGTCATCACGAAGATTACGGCACCGGACATCCCCATCGCCGTGCTCAGGCGTTTCGAGACCCCCAGAAACGGGCAGATCCCCAGAAAACGCGACAGCACGAAATTGTAGACCAGTACCGCCCCCACCGTCAATTCGAGATATTTCATTCCCAAATCCCTGTACGTTTGTTTATGGTAAGCCGGTAATCCATCTAATATAAACGGGAAGCGGCTGTTTTTCAAGCGCGCAGGGATTTTTCCGCCGAATCGTGAATCCTCTGAGGAAAAACGGCTTGAAATGATTGTCGTTCAGGTGTATATTTTAATGATTATCAAGATGGAAAAACCCCGAAACCAACAATCTGGAGGATTTACAAGATCATGACAAAGCAGCTTAACGCGATCCCGACCAAGAATGAAAAATTGGTCAAATGGGTCCAGGGATGGGTTGATATCTGCAAACCCGATGCGATTTACTGGTGCGACGGCTCCCGGGCCGAGTACGACCGCCTCTGCAATGAGCTGGTCGACTCCGGGCTGGCGATCCGCCTGAATCCCGCCAAGCGTCCGAACAGTCTGTTGTTCCGCTCCGATCCGTCGGACGTCGCCCGTGTCGAGGCGCGCACCTTCATCGCCTCTGAAAAGCAGGAGGACGCGGGCCCGACCAACAACTGGATCGACCCTGTCGAACTCAAGAAGACCATGCTCGGCCTTTATGACGGTTGCATGAAGGGTCGTACGATGTATGTGATCCCGTTCTCGATGGGGCCGGTGGGCTCCAACATCGCCAAGATCGGCGTCGAGATCACCGATTCCGCTTACGTCGTGATCAATATGGAAGTGATGACCCGCGTCGGCACCAGGGTCCTTGAAGTGCTCGGTGAAAACGGTGAGTTCGTTCCGTGCGTCCACTCGGTCGGCAAGCCGCTGGCCGAGGGCGAGAGCGACCACGGCATCTGGCCGTGCGCCCCGATGGACAAGAAGTACATTGCCCACTTCCCCGAGACCCGCGAAATCTGGTCCTTCGGTTCCGGTTACGGCGGCAACGCCCTGCTCGGCAAGAAGTGCCTTGCGCTGCGTATCGCGACCGTTCAGGCCCGCGACGAGGGCTGGATGGCCGAACATATGCTCATCCTCAAGCTGACCAATCCGAAGGGCGAAGTCAAGTATGTTACCGGCGCCTTCCCGTCGGCCTGCGGCAAGACCAACCTGGCCATGCTGATCCCGACCAT
Organism: uncultured Victivallis sp.; assembly: GCA_944389895.1. Taxonomy (GTDB): domain Bacteria; phylum Verrucomicrobiota; class Lentisphaeria; order Victivallales; family Victivallaceae; genus Victivallis. The sequence goes on from CALXOA010000099.1 coordinate 41,850, forward strand.
TCCGGGCTGGAAGGTCGAAACCGTCGGCGACGATATCGCCTGGATGAAGTTCGATGACGAGGGTAACCTCCGCGCGATCAACCCGGAAGCCGGCTTCTTCGGCGTTGCGCCCGGAACCAGCATGAAGTCCAACAAGAACGCCATGCTTTCCTGCGCGAAGGACACCATCTTCACCAACGTCGCTCTCACCGATGACGGAGATGTCTGGTGGGAAGGCATCGGCTATGATGCGCCGGAGCATCTGATCGACTGGAAGGGCAACGACTGGAAACCCGGTCAGGTCGACGCCGAGGGCAAGCCCGTCAAGGCGGCGCACCCGAACGCCCGTTTCACCGCCCGTGCCTGCAACTGCCCGGCGATCGCTCCCGAGTGGGAAGATCCTGCCGGTGTGCCGATTGCCGCGTTCCTCTTCGGCGGACGCCGTCCTTCGACCCTGCCGCTGATCTACCAGGCCAAGAGCTGGGAGCACGGTGTCTTCATCGGTTCGACGGTCGGTTCCGAAGTGACCGCTGCCGCGCTCGACGTCAAAGCCGGTACCGTCCGCCGCGACCCGTTTGCGATGCTGCCGTTCTGCGGTTACAACATGGGTGACTATTTCAAGCACTGGCTTGAGATCGGCAAGAAGGGCGCCGCCAAGGGAAATCTCCCGAAGATTTTCTGTGTGAACTGGTTCCGCAAGAATGCCGAGGGCAAATTCATGTGGCCGGGCTTCGGTGACAACAGCCGTGTCCTCGCCTGGGTCTTCGACCGCTGCAACAACGCCGGCGAGTACAAGGATACCCCGATCGGCGTCATGCCGACCGAGAACGCCATCGACCTCGCCGGTATTGAGGACGAAGTCAGCAAGGCCGATCTTGCCGAACTGCTCAAAGTCGATGTCGAAGGCTGGAAGAATGAACTGGCGATGATCAAGGAACACTATAAGAAGTTCGCCGGTCATCTGCCCGCCGAACTTGCACAGCAGCTTGAGGAGCTCGAAGCGCGCCTCAAGTAATTCTGCCGTCACGGCTGATCGCGGCCGGGGTCCCTGCATGGAGACTCCGGCCGTTTTTTTGTGTATGGGAAGGGGCGGAATCCGGATTGTTTGTGGAAAGTCAGACCGGAATGAAGAAGGTCGGTGGGGATCATCCTGCAGCCGGTGCATTGCCCGGGGAGGTTGCCCCGCCGGGGAGGATCCGTTGCCGCGGAAGAAGCGGAATTTCTGCTTGCAATCCAGTTTGCCGGAAGATATATTGAAAAAAGTATCGATTTTCGTGCTTGTAAAACAATGGGGATCTGTTATGACGGACGAAATTCTTGAATATATCCGGAAACGCTGGCCTGAGACGACACGTACCAACACCGCCGATGACGGTACCCTTCTGGGACTGCCGCGTCCTTATACGGTTCCCTGTGCACGGGATGCTTTTCAGGAACTCTATTACTGGGATACCTACTTCGCATGCCGCGGTCTGGCGCTGCAGGGGTTTGTGGAACAGGTTCGCAACAACTGCGATGATTTCATCTTCGAAGTTGAGAAGTTCGGTTTCATTCCAAACGGGAACCGGACGTTTTACCTGAATCGTTCTCAGCCGCCGTTTTTCGGTTCTCTGATCGAACTGGTCATCCGCTCCTCGGCTCCGGATCGCGCCTGGCTGCGCAGCGCTGCCGCAGCGTTGGAGAAGGAGATGTCTTTCTGGAACCATTCCCGCCGCAGCGAGTGCGGGCTGAACCACTACGGCAGCGATGCTGACGAGAAGACGATCCGGGAGTTTTTCGACGGCTGTTGCGTCCGTCGGATCGGGTATGAGCCGTCTCTGCCGGAACCGGAGCGCCGCGAGGCGTCGATGGAATCTCTTGCCGAGGCGGAATCCGGATGGGATTTCAATCCGCGTTTCTGCCGGCGCTGTCGGGATTATGCTGCGATCGACCTCAATTCATTGCTCCATGTCTCCTGCAGTGAACTCTCCCTGCTGTACCGTGATCTCGGGGATCTTGACCGGTCGATGGAGTGGGCTCACCGGGCGGAGATCCGCAAGATTCTGATGAACCGATATTGCTGGTGTGAGGAGCGTGGCGTTTTTCTCGACTACAATTTTGCGGAGAAGCGTCACTCGCCGGTGCTCTCTTGCGCGTCGCTCTTCCCGTTGTGGGCGAGGATCGCGACGCCGGAACAGGCCGCTTCGACGCTTGAAGCCGTCGAACGATACCTCGAGTGCGAGCACGGGCTTGCCGTCTGTGAGAAGAATGAGTCCGGCCGTACCTATCAGTGGGATTGGCCGAACGGCTGGCCGCCGTTGCATTTCATCGCGATCGAGGCGCTCGACCATTACGGTTTCACAGAGGCGGCCGTACGGATCGCCCGGAAATATGTCGATACCGTCACTGCGAACTTTCGTTCCACCGGAGACCTGTGGGAGAAGTACAATGTCGTCACCGGTACGATTGAGGTCAAGGACGAGTATACCATGCCGGCGATGATGGGGTGGACGGCCGGAACCTTCGTCTTTGCCGCCGACTATCTGGCACGTCACTGAGAATTGCCTGACTCCGGTGTCGTGTGGTCGCTGTGTGAACGGCCGCAAAACTGCGTGTTTTTGCGGTTTTTCGCTGGTATTTTTGGGGAAAGAACGGTATATTCAGCCGGAAAAGAGAGATTGCCGTTTACGGATTACGGGATGGTTTTATGTTCAACTCCAGAGAGATTCTGACAGCAGTCGAGATCGGAACCTCGAAAATCTGCGTGCTGGTCGGTGAGGCGCTTCCTGACGGCAGGGTCAGCATCATCGGTCGCGGGATGGTTCCGAGCGCCGGTTCTGTTGTGAAGGGTGAAATCTGCAACATGGAGAAAGCGTTCGAACAGCTCTCGGTGGCGATCGACGACGCCGACCGCAGTTCCGGGCGCGAACTCGCCAACAGTCGTCAGGTGGTGGTGGTGGTGACCGGGTGCGGCATCGAGTCCCGGCAGGGGCTCGGCACGGTGTTCGTGAAGAATGAGCAGCACAAGGTCACGGAGAAGGAGATGGAGGATGCCTATGAGAATGCCAAGATCATCCGCCTCGCTCCGGATCATGAGATTCTCAATACTTCCGGAGCCTATTATCTGGTCGACGACCGGCGGGTCCGCCATCCTCTGAATTTGAGCGCACGCAAGCTCGACGCCCAGGTGCATATTGTCTGCGGTATTGCGGCACGGGTTGAGAATTTCCGGTCGATCATGCGCGAAGCCGGTTTTGAGGATTCGACATTCAACATCGCCTTTGCTCCGCTCGCGTCGGATTTCGGGATTCTCTCTGAGGAGGAACGTGAGAACGGTGTGGTGATGATCGATCTCGGGGCGGGTACGACCTCTTATGATGTCGAGTTCAACTCCGGCATCCTGGCGTCAGGGGTGCTTCAGGTCGGCTTTGATCATGTCTGCAACGATCTGTCGATCGGACTTGACCTGCACATCGACGCATGTCGGAAAATGATGGAGGACGGGTCGCTTGCGCGGGCGATGCGCGAACGGCGGGAATACATGGAGTTCTCCAGCTCGACCGGGCGTTCGCGTCGGATTCCGCTGGCTTCGTTTGAAACGATCATTGATCTGCGGTTGCGCGAAATTTTTGAGATCGTCCGCAAGAGTCTCGCCGCAAAGGGGGCGTTGAACAACCTCGATGCCGGCGGTGTGCTCACCGGCGGTGGCGCGTTGTTCGAGCGGACGCCTGCGGTATTCCGCGAGGTGTTCGATCTCGGGTGCAGAGTCGGCCAGCCGCTCGATGCGGGAGGCGCGGTCACCGGGGTCGAAAATGCCCGTTACAGCACCGTATGGGGAGCTTTGAAGGTTGCGGCTTATTACAACAGTTTGTGTGATGACGACCGGGGGGTCGGCGGAGTGATCAATATGTTCGACCGGATGATCGACCAGGGGTGTCGACTGTTCCGGAACCTGAAAGGGGCGATCCGGGTGTGACGATGGACGAGATGCCGAAAAAGGAGTTGATGACTTTGCTCGCGATCGGTGGAGCCGGATGCCGGATTCTGCGCAGGGTGGCGGAATCCTCCGCCGCCGATCGGCTCCGGTTGCTGGCGGTTGATACCGATGCCTCTGCACTGGAAGCATTGGCGTTGCCCGGAGAGAACACGTTGCTGGCTGCTGCCCGCTGGCGGGCAGGTCGCGGCTGCGGCGGAAATACGATCGACGGGCAGCGGGCGGTGGCGCATGAGCGTTCCCGGCTCGAAAAAATGCTTTCGGGCAGTGAGTTTCTCGTGGTTGTCGGGGGGCTCGGCGGCGGTACTGCTTCCGGCGGCGCCCCGGTGGTGCTCAGCGTCGCCCGGAAACTCGGCATTGCCACGATGTTTCTGATGACGCTGCCGTTTTCTCTGGAGGGGCACAGCAAGCGCAAGATCGCCGAGGAAACCGTCCGCGAGGAATTGCTCGAACTGGCCGATGCGGTGCTCTGCCTGCCGAATGATCTGCTGTTCTCGGTCCTGGCGCCGACGACTCCGCTGGCCGAGGCGTTCCGGTTGGCCGATGAACAGGTGTCGCGCGCATTGCTGGCCCTGACCGCGGTGCTGGGATACGGAAATCTGCTGGCCCCCGAGTTCGGAAGCTTCGCCGCGCTGTTGCGCCGGAAGAAGAGTTTCTGCAGCATCGGCGTCGGTGTCGCGAAACGGGAGGAGGATGGGGTCGCCTGGGTGGAAAAGGCGATGGACCGTCTGCTCGCTTCTCCGCTTCTGGGGGGAGCGGATAAACTCGGTGCCGCTGATGCTGTGATCTTCTCGCTGCTCGGGGGACCGGAGTTGTCGATCGGTGACGCCAAGGCGGCGCTAGAGCTGGCCAGCAGTCACATGCGCGGAGAAACACAGATGGTGGTCGGAGCTTCGACCGGAGAAGAGTGGGCCGGCATGATGCAGCTGACGGCGGTGACGGTTCGTTTCGATGCGGAGAATGAAGTTGCACAGGTGATGCAGAAGGCGGCGGAGCGGACTCCGCGCCGGTCGCGGTCGGGAGGAGCCGGGGAGGATGCTTCCCAGTTGACGTTGCCGTTTCTCGAGACGGTGTCGAAAGGAATCATGGAGAAGACGGCCCCGGTATTCTGGGAGAACGAGGACCTCGATATCCCGACGTTCAAGCGGCGCAATGCGACGGTCGATAATGGGAAAACGGCCCGTGAATAGTTCCGGGGGGATTTCCGTTTTTTCCGGTTTTCCCCGGCGTTCAGCGGTTCTTTCCGATGGTTAAAAGAGGTTTTTTCTGAAAAAAATGAATTTCCGCGTTTGCAAAACAGGCGGTGCGGAATATATTATGTCTTTGTTCTCGCAATAAAAGCGTGGTTCGACAAGCGAATGCGCTCGGGTGGCGGAATTGGCAGACGCGTATGGTTGAGGTCCATATGGAGTAATCCTTGGGGGTTCA
>CALXOA010000100.1 GCA_944389895.1 uncultured Victivallis sp.
GCGCTGATCCGCGGGCGCCAGGGAACCGATATGAGTGATCCGGACCACGTGCTCGCGTGTGCGAAACACTACACCGGATACTCCGAAACCCAGGGAGGCCGGGACGCCTCCGAAGCGGATATCTCGATGCGGAAGCTGCGCAGTTATTTCCTTCCGCCGTTCGAACAGGCTGCCCGGAACGGCGGCGGCTCCTTCATGACCGGCTACCAGTCGATGGAAGGAGTTCCCATGACCGCCAACCGGAAACTGTTGCGCGAGGTGCTCAAGGACGAATGGGGGTTTGAAGGATTGCTGGTCACCGACTGGAACACGGTCGGACAGCTCGTGCGCGGGCAGAAGATCTGTCCGGATTTCAAGCACGCGGCGAAAACCGCGGTGGAGGCCGGCAATGATCTGATCATGTCGACTCCGGAGTTCTATCAGGGGTGCCTCGACGCGGTTCATGAAGGAATGCTCGATGAAAAGCTGATCGATGACGCGGTCCGCCGGATCCTGCGGGTTAAATTCAAGCTCGGACTTTTCGAGGATGACCGCTACCCGGATCCGGAGAAGGCGAACCGTCGCGCCGGCACACCGGAACATCGCGCCTGGGCTCTCCGGGCCGCCCGCGAAGGACTGGTATTGTTGAAAAACAACGGCATATTGCCGTTGAACGGTGTCCGGAAAATCGCCGTCATCGGTCCCAATGCGGACAACCCGGTCAATCAGTGCGGCGACTGGAGTCTCGGAACCGGCCAGGCCAACCAGAAGGCGCAGCATCCGCGAAGCTGTACCGTAACTCCGCTGGATGCTTTTCGACAGAAATTCGAGGTCGTCGATCCGTCGGAAGCGGAACTCATCGTCGCCGTGGTCGGTGACCGGCCCGATTTCTGGGGAGAATGGAAGTCCACCGCCACGCTCGAGCTGCAGGACGGGCAGAACGAGTTGCTGCTCAAACTGGCGGAAGGGGAGAAACCCTTCGTAACGGTCATGATCTCGAGCAAGCCTCTGCTGCTGCCGGAGATGGTCCGCGAAAAATCGGCTGCGATCATCCAGCAGTTCTCCCCGGGAATGCTCGGCGGACAAGCGCTGGCCGAAGCACTGACCGGCGAACTGAACCCCTCCGGGCGTTTGACCGTTTCGATTCCTTACCATGTCGGTCAGCAGCCGATTCACTATCTGCAGGTCCGCGGTCAGCATGGCGACAAATACGCCGACATGACGCAGCGTCCCTGCTGGGAGTTCGGTTACGGACTCAGCTACACCACGATCGAATATGTCGATGCGAAACTCGCCGATGACACCTGCGGGATCCGGGACACTCTGAAATGCCGTGTCACACTCCGCAACACCGGCAACCGCGACGGAATTGAAATCGTCCAGGCCTACGTCAGCGACCTTGTGACCTCGGCGACCTGGGTGGATCAGGAACTCAAGGAATATGCCCGTGTCGAAATTCCGGCCGGAGAGAGCCGGGAAATCGAGCTGGAGATTCCCGCGGCCGCCTGTTCGATCGTCAACGCGAAGGGAGAACGGGTGGTGGAACCGGGAGAGTTCGAGCTGCGCATTGGAAAATCCTCGCTCGATATTCAGGCGCGCCTGAAATTCTCAATCCGTTGATGCTCCGGATTTCCCCCTTTTCCAGGGGGGAAAACGGAAATGCCGCTGTGACAGGCAGTCTCAGCGGCATTTTCTGTATTCCGGATCAACTTCGCTCAGCGCAGCGCTTCCGCAATCCGGGCGATCAACTCGACGGCCCCGTTGGAATCTCTTTCGAGCACCCGCTTCATCACCGCGCTGCCGACAACTACGGCGTCGGCATGAACTCCTGCGCTCCGGGCCATCTCCGGCGTGGAAATTCCGAAACCGGCCGCGACGGGCAACGGCAGGATCCGCCGCATCTCCTCAAGTTCTCCGGCCAGTTCCGGCGGCAGCGAGGTACGCACCCCGGTAACACCCCGAACCGTGATATAGTAGACAAAACCGCGGCAACCGGCGGTAATCCGTTTCGCCCGTTCCGGCGACGTCGCGGGAGAGACCAGCGGAATCAGGTCGAGACCGAACCGTTCACAGACCGGGAAAAACTCATCCCGTTCCTCGAGCGGCAGGTCGACCGCCAGGATACCGTCCACCCCGATATCGCGGAGTTCCCCGCCGAGACGCTCAAGCCCGTGAGAAAACAGCACGTTGTAGTAACTGAAGAGTACCAGTCCGGTTTCCGGGTGGCGCTGCCGGACTCCGGCGGCGATCTTGAGTACCTCTGAAAATTCAGTTCCCGCATTCAGCGCCGTCTGTCCGGCCTGCTGAATCACCGGGCCGTCAGCCATCGGGTCCGAAAAGGGAACTCCCAGTTCGATGATGTCGGCCCCCGCCGCAATCAGCCGGTCTATCAACTCCGGACTCTCCGCGGGGGCGGGACAGCCCACCGTCACGTAGACGATCAGTGCCGGGCGTCCTTCCGCCCGGCAACGTTCAAAAATCCGATCGATTCGCACGCTCATGATTATTTTCTCCCCCGATTCTCTTTGTATTTGCGGATATTATCCATGTCTTTGTCGCCCCTGCCGGAAAGACAGACGATGATCGACTCTTCCGGAGTGTAACCTGCGGCCGCTTTCAGTGCCTCTGCAACCGCATGACTCGATTCGAGAGCGGGAATAATCCCTTCGCAACGGGTCAGCAGATCAAAAGCGGCAACCGCCTCGTCATCATTGATCGCCGTGTAACGGACCCGCCCGGAGTCGGCGAGGAAACTGTGTTCCGGTCCGACCCCCGGATAATCCAGGCCGGCAGAGACGGAATAGGCCTCGCGGATCTGTCCGTCGTCGGTCTGCAGCAGATAGGTCTTGCAGCCGTGCAGCACACCGACCCGGCCCCCATTGATGCTGGCGGCGTGACGGCCGGTCTCCAGCCCATCGCCTCCGGCCTCGACACCGGTCAACTTCACCATCGGATCGTCGAGGAATCCGGAAAAGATCCCCATCGCGTTGCTGCCGCCGCCGACGCAGGCAATCACCTCGGCAGGCAGATTCCCGGTCCGTGCGAGAATCTGGCGGCGGCTCTCGGTACCGATCACCGATTGAAAGTCACGCACCATCGTCGGATATGGGTGCGGCCCGGCCACCGTACCGATCACATAAAAGGTGTCTTCGGCAGTTGCAACCCAGTTGCGGATCGCCTCGTTCATCGCATCCTTGAGTGTCGCGGAACCGGAGGTCACCGCGATGACCCGCGCCCCGAGCGCCCGCATACGTTCGACATTCGGCGCCTGACGCTCGACGTCGACCGCCCCCATGAACACATCGCACTCCATGCCGAAGAGCGCCGCAACGGTCGCAGTACCGACTCCGTGCATTCCGGCGCCGGTTTCGGCGATCAGCCGCTTCTTGCCCATCCGGCGGGCCAGCAGAGCCTGTCCGATGGTGTTGTTGATTTTGTGAGCACCGGTGTGATTCAGATCTTCGCGTTTCAGAAAGATCTTCGCCCCGCCGGCCGCGGCGCTGAGCCGTTTCGCGTGATAAAGCGGAGTTTCACGCCCGACGTAATCGACCAGAAGTTCGTGCAGTTCGCGTTGAAATTCCGGATCCTCCTTCGCCGTCAGGTACACCTGTTCCAGCTCGATCAGAGTCGGCATCAATGTCTCGGCGATATATTGACCGCCGTAAATTCCGAAATGTGTATTCATTCTGCAATCTCCTTGAAAAATTCCCTCATTTTCCGTTCCGATTTCATTCCGGGCGACTCTTCCAGAGCACTGGAGAGATCGACTCCGAAGGGATGTACCGTTTCAATCGCCCTGCGGATATTTTCCCGGCACAGGCCGCCTGCCAGCATCACACGCCATCGCTTCGCGGCGGCGGCGGCAAGGCTCCAGTCACAGGTCCGGCCGCTGCCGCCGGATGCGGCGTCAAGCAGCAGGCGTTCGGCCGGATACCCCTCCGGCAGGACCAGATCAGCGCTCCGGCACAGGTGGAACGCCTTCCAGACCGGGACTCCGAGCCCGGCGGCAAAAGCAGCCGGCTCCGCTCCATGAAGTTGCGCCACGTCAAGCAGTTCCGGGACAAGCCGCCGGATCTCCGCAGCCGGGGCGTCGGCAAAGACTCCGACGCGCTTTACTCCGGGGGGAAGATGACACACCAGTTCCGCCAGACGTTCCGGCGGAACAAACCGCGGAGAGGCGGGCACGAGCACAAAACCAACCGCGGCGGCACCGAGCTCAACCGCCAGTTCGACATCGCGCCGCCGGGTCAGGCCGCAGATCTTTATTTCGCAACAAGTTCGCATAATTTCTTCCCCGGGTGTTCCGCACGCATCAACGCCTCACCGACCAGAAAGGCCTCTGCCCCGGCACTTCGCAGAACCTCAAGATCGGCCCGGGAATGAATTGCGCTTTCCGCAACCCGGACCACCCCTTCCGGGATCCTTCCGATCAACCGGATCACCGCATCGAGACTGGTTGAGAAAGTGGAGAGATTGCGGGCATTGATCCCGATGATGTCAGCACCGTTTTCAAGCAGCATCTCGAGTTCGGCGGCAGTATGCGCTTCGGAGAGAACCGCCAGCCCCAGCGACGCGGCAAATCTCCGTAAACGGTCATATTCCGGAGCACTCAGCATCGCCGCGATCAGCAGGACGGCATCAGCCCCGGCGATCCGCGCTTCCAGAATCTGGTACTCCTCATAGAGAAAATCCTTGCGCAGCAGAGGAATCTCCACCTGCCCGCGGGCGGCGGAAAGATTTTCGAGCCCCCCCAGAAAATAGTTGCGCTCCGTCAGGATCGACAGCGCCGCCGCGCCGGCCTGCTCCAGTTCGGCGGCAAGCTCCGTCACCGGCAACGGCAATCGGATCACCCCCTTCGACGGCGATGCCGCCTTGAGTTCGGCAATCACCCGGATGCCTTTCCCTTTCAAAGCCGAGCGGAAGTCGCGGACTCGAGGCGCATCGGCAAGACGCTTCTCAAGCTGCGAAACCGGAACACGGATTTTCCGCTCCGCCAGTTCCTCCCGGCTCTTCGCCACAATCTTCTCAAGCACGCGTTCCATGGCTCACCTCGATCAATGCGTTGAGTTTCCCGAGCGCGGCACCGGAATCGATCGACTCCTCCGCCCGTTCGATTCCGTCGGCGATCGACTTCGCCCCGTCGGCGACATAAATCGCCGCGCCCGCATTCAGCAGTACCGCGGCGCGCGCCGCTCCCCGGTCGGAACCGTCGAGAACCGACCGCAGAATCGCGGCATTGCGTGCAGGATCACCGCCGACGATGCCGGCCGGATCGTAAGAGCAGCCGAGCAACATCTCCGGAAGCAGCTCGCGGGTGCGGATCTCTCCGTCGCGCAATTCCGAAACCCGTGTCGGACCGGAACAACTGATTTCGTCGATTCCCTCCAGGCCATGTACCACCAGCGCCTTCCGGACACCGAGTTCCATCAGCGCACCGGCAAAAAGTTCCGTCAGCTCTGGAGCATAGACGCCGAGCACGATCGCACGCGCACCGGCGGGATTGCACAAAGGACCGAGCATGTTGAAGATCGTCCGGATCCGGAGTTCGCGGCGGATCACCGCGACTCCCGCCAGCGCGGGATGAAGCTTCGGGGCGAAGAGAAAACCGATGCCGTGCTCGGCAATCGCGTATTCAATCACCGCCGGGGACGCCTCGAGGTTGTAACCGAGTTCGGCAAGGACATCCGCCGCGCCGCATCGACTGCTGGCCGCCCGGTTGCCGTGTTTGGCGACAGTCACCCCCGCACCGGCGGCGACAAAAGCGCTGGTCGTCGAGATATTGAAGCTGTTGGAGCCGTCACCGCCGGTGCCGACCACATCAACAACCTCGCGCTGTCCGCAATCGATGAAGGTTGCGGCCCGCCGCAACATGCGGGCGGCACCGACCAGTTCCGCCGCGGCGATCCCCTTCATCTGCAGCGCGGCAAGGAAAGCTCCGATCTGGGAGTGAGGGACTTCGCCGCCGGTAATGATCCGGAATGCCTCCTCCATCTCGCGCGGCGAGAGATCATGCCGGTCGAGAACCTTGTCCAGATATGCACGCAACATTTGAGTCACCTCCGGTTCATACGGTCGGCATGGACCAGCTCCAGAAAATTCGCCAGCTGCCGTTTGCCGGTCGAAGTCAGGATCGATTCAGGATGATATTGAATCCCTTCGATCGTGAACTGCCGGTGGCGCACCCCCATCACCTCGCCGTCCTCACTGTGTGCGGTGACCTCGAGTTCCGGCGGCAAAGTCGTTTCATCGAGAGCGAGCGAGTGATAGCGCACCGCCTTGAAGGGGGAGCTCAGGCCGGCAAACAACCCCCGACCGTCATGATCGACGCTGGAGATCTTGCCGTGCATGATTTTTCCGGCGTGAATCAGCTGCATTCCGAAAGCCTGGCCGATCGCCTGATGACCGAGACAGACCCCGAGCATCGGAATCCTTCCGGCGACAGCGCGGATCAGTGCCGGCATGATCCCGGCATTTTCAGGCCGTCCGGGGCCGGGCGACAGTACGAGTGCCTCGGGACGCAATGCGATCACCTCGTCGACGGTCACCGAATCATTGCGGGCGACTTCCACCTCACACCCGAGCTGTTGAAAATATTGAACCAGATTATAGGTAAATGAATCAAAATTGTCAAGCATGAAAATCATGATGGAATATTCTCCTGTTCTTTAAAGTTCGAGTCCGGCGGCGGCCAGTTTCAACGATTTCAGCAGAGCGGCGGCCTTGTTGCAGGTCTCCTCATACTCCGTGGCGGGATCGGAGTCGTAGACGATACCGGCTCCGGCCTGCACCGAGATCCGGCCGTTCTCGATCTGCAACGTGCGGATCGTGATCGCAAGGTCCATGTTTCCGGTGGAGCTGAAATAACCGACCGCACCTCCGTAAGTGCCGCGCGGTTCCGGTTCCAATTCATGGATGATCTCCATCGCCCGGATCTTCGGTGCGCCGGAGAGGGTCCCGGCTGGAAACGTCGAACGGACAAGTTCAAACGCATCCATTCCAGCCGCCGGCAGCGCCTCCACAGTAGTTACCAGATGCATCACGTGAGAGTAGCGTTCAACCGTCATGAACTCCTTGACCTGAACACTGCCGGACAAGGCGACACGACCGAGATCATTTCGCCCGAGATCGACCAGCATCAGGTGCTCCGCGCGTTCCTTCTCATCCCGGAGCAACTCGTCGGCAAGTTCGCGATCCCGCGCAGGAGTCGCACCGCGCGGCCTGGTTCCGGCGATCGGCCGGACCACCGCGGTTCCGTGGTCAAGTTTCACCAGGGTTTCCGGGGAAGAGCCGACCAATACCCGGCCGCCGATCTTCAGGTAGAACGTGTAGGGAGATGGATTCACCAGCCGCAACGCCCGATAGAGCTGCAACGGCGGGAGATCGATCTCTGCAGTGAACTTCTGCGAAAGAACCACCTGGATCACCTCTCCCTCATAGATGTACTTCCGGGCCTTCTCAACCATTGCCATGTACTCCTCACGGCTCATATTCGGCTTCAGGACCGGCGCCGGACGGGGAATCGGGGCGGGAATTTCCGGCTTCACCGCCAATTTCTCCTGAAGAGCCGCGATTCGTGCCGCCGCCGCGTCGTAAGCGGCCTTCAACGTCGGGTATTCTGCCGGGCGGACCGAAACCGACAAAGTCATCGTATGCCGGACGTTGTCGAAGATAATCATCTCATCAGTAATCAGAAATGCACTTTCAGGACCGGAAAGACCGGATTTCGCCGGCGGCAGTTTCTCAAACTGGGCAACCGTCTCATAACCGATGTAGCCGATCGCCCCGCCGAAAAGCGGAGGCAGGTCCGGCACCGTCGCCGGCCGGACATCCTTCAACAGCTCCCGTAACGCCATGAAAGCGCCGCGGGGGGCCGGCAACTCGCGCCGTCCCTCACCATCGGTGTAGAACGCGCGCCCTCCCTCCACGGTGAACACGCCGCGGGGATTGAGCCCGATAAAGGAATAACGCCCGAACTTCTCGCCGGCCTCCACGCTTTCAAGCAGGAATACATTTTCGTCGTCAACCAGGCGTGCGAGCACGGAAACAGGGGTTTCAAGATCGGCGATCACCCGATGACAGACCGGCACCAGATCGGCTCCGGACGAAAATTGCTCAAACTCTTTGAAACTAAACATTTTAAGCTCCTTTACAAATTATGATTCCACCCAAAATTTCGCACAAAAAAAGCGGGTCTGGTTTCCTGTTGAAACAGACCCGCCACAGCCGGAATGATTTTTTTATTCGGAACCGCTCTGGACGCCGGTTCCCGAAAGAATCAGAACGTCGTTCAAAGCGTGACAAACCCGGCCATGGAGGGCTTTCGCCACTGCCATCGCCAACCTTTGATCACACTCTGAATACGCAAATTCAAAACGACACCTGAAAAAAATAATTTTGTATTTTAAATAAAATTTCACCATTTTCCCCGTTTGTCAAGCAAAGTTATAAAAAAAAAGAGGAATTTTCCGGGAACACGATTTCAGATCTCCGGATTCCGCAGCCCTCTTCTGCCGCTCCTGGACCGCAAAAACAGATCAATAATAGATCAATTCCCGATCAAGATGGGAAAAATATCGTTTTTTTATAGAAATAAGTGCCGAAAATGTTGTCTATTTCACTTCCATCCCCCATAATTTATATAGAAAATCAACAGAGGATCTGAAACATGAACCACTATACGGAACCCGGCAAATTCGCCTACCAGCGTGTGCGCACCGCCATCGAAACGATGCTGACGCACGGCGAACTTACAGTGGGCGACCGGTTGCCGCCGATCCGGGAACTTGCGGTCCGGTTCGGCTGTAACTACCACACCGTCCGCAAGGGGCTTGAATCGCTGATCAACGATTCGCTGCTCGAAAGTCGGACCGGCTCCGGTGTATTCGTGCGCGCCGGCAGCCGGACACTCGCCGTCACGGTACCTCCGGGCGCGGAAACCGTTCTGGCGGTCATCTGCCACCCGCCGATGCTGCCGAACGACTCACAATTCATTGCCAGCCTCCATGAACAGGCGGAAAAGCGTCATCTCAATCTCGAACTTCATACCGTCAGCAGTTTCAGTCGCCCGGACCGGATCTTCGACCGGATCGCCGTGCGCGGCTGTCTCGCGGTACTGCTGCCGCTGTTGCGTTCCGACGACAACATCGATGAGATCGCCGGCTGCATCGGCCGTTATCCGATGCCCTTCGTGGTCGGCACCCCCTTTCCCGGACTGGAGGCGTACTGCTACGAGTCTCCGGAAATTTTCGGGCTCTCAACCAGCCGGGCGGTGGAAGCGGAATTTCTCTACTTCAGAGCGCTCGGATTCAACAACATCGTGCTGCTTCTGCCCGCTGACGAAGCAGTCCGGACGGTTTCAAGTTTGATCACGCCCTATATGCACCGCTGCGCCGAAGCCGGAGTTCCGATGCGCCTCTCGCTCGCCGAACGGCTGCCGGACGCGCTCGACCGCTTTCTCGCCGGAATGGCGGAACTTCGCGGCGATCTGGCGGTCATCTGTTACGACGACGAAATCGCAGCACGGCTGATCGACTCAGCCCGCCGCCGCAACTGGCACGTACCGGACGACGTCGCACTGATCGGTCTCGGAGACACTTCACTCGCCGCAGCGACCAATCCGGGGCTCACTTCAGTGGTGTTTCCATACGAATATGTGACCGGGTCGATGATCGACTGCGCACTGGCGCTGAGTTCCGGGAGATCGGCCCAGCAGCATATTCCCGTCTGGCAGCCGATCGTCATCCGCGAGAGCTGCGGCGGAGCCGGACGTGTCGGCAGGGAAACGGCAAAGGAAATTCTGGAACAGATTCGCCTTCAACTTCAACAGGAAACCGGAGGAAAAAAATGAAGAGACGCTTCACATTGATCGAGTTGCTGATCGTTGTGGCGATCATCGCCATCCTGGCCGCCATTCTGCTTCCCGCCCTGAACCAGGCACGCAATAAGGCAAAGACTCTCCGGTGCCTCAGCCAGGTACGCGAAGTCGGCTTCGCCCTTCTCTGCTATACCGAGGATAACAAGGGATATTTCCCCCCTTACAATCTGATCGGCAACGTGCCCAACGGACTCTGGTGGGCCAATCTGCTTGAAAAATCGCAGCTGATCACCGTCCCGGCATGGCGCGACAAGAATGCGGGTTGCGCAAAGGCCGGTATCCTCGTATGTCCCGCAGTCACGAAGATCACCTTCTTCCCGGGGATCGGCCCCGCTTCGCCCGTGGCGGCTTACGGAAAGTCCGCAAAAACCTCCCAGGTACGCAAACCGAGTGAAACCATCTCCTGCGGCGATACGCCGTCGGCTAGCGACGGCTCCAGTGCCGAAGGCAACCTCTACCCGGCCAATCCCCCCAGCTACCTTTACAACAGTAACCGCTGGATCATCCGTCACGGCGGGATGACCAACGTGGCTTTCGTCGACGGTCACGCGCTGTCGACGCCGGACGCTCCGCTCCGTCACAACGTCAACAAATGGCTCACAAGTGTTGGTTTCTGAAGAAAGAGAGGTTATCCATGAAACTCCCGTTGGCCGTTCTCGGCACGATTCTCGCCCCCTCCCTCTTTGCCGCCGTCGTCGATGTGACCGCTTTCGGCGCCAGGGGGGATGGAAAAACCGATGACCTTGCCGCCGTCACCAGGGCAGTGGAGTCGCTGAAACCGGGCGATACCTTGCGTTTTCCCTCGGGAACCTACTTTCTCACCGGCAATGTTCAGCTCGCTACTGACCGGATTACCGTCGATGGAGGAGGCACGCTGTTCTTCGACCACAAACCGAATCCAAAGGCTCCGGCCATGAACAAAATCAACGTTACCGGCAAATCCGTCACCATTCGTGATCTCGCAATCACCTCCAACGCAACCAGCCGCAGCGCAGTTCACGGGCTGATCTCCTGTGAGAAAACCGAGGACATCCTGATCGACCGTTGTGACATTTCGCGCTCCCCTTCGGTCGCAGTCTGGACGAAAGACGTCTCCAACATCCGGATCACCAACTGTTTCATCCATCATCAATGGGCAGACGGCATTCACATCTCCCGTTATTCACGCGGAGTCATCATCGCCAACAACACGATCGACTTCAACGGGGATGACGGCATCGGGGTGGTCAGCTATCACGACAACGCGCCGTGGAACCAGTTGCCCCGCAATGAAAATGTACTGATCATCGGCAACATCATCTCCAACACCCCCGCACGCGGCATCTGCGCCTCCGGCGGCGGCCTGACCATCACCGGGAATCAGATCTTCAATACCGGAAAGGCCGGAATCATCTGTTCCCGCGAGGGCTGGATTTCGGAAAAGACCCAGATCACTTCCAACCGGATCTCCAACGTCGGCACAGCCCTGAAATATGGTTACGATTCCTACGATTATTCGCGCGGTACCCGGTCCGGCATTCATGTGCAGACCAACAGCAATCTTCTGATCGCCGACAACATCATCTCCGGCGCACAGAACGGCGGTTCCGCCATCATGCTCGCTGCCGCGGTTGACGTAACCATCACCGGGAACCAGCTCTCCGACTGTTCCCGCGGCATCCAGATTGACAGTCCTCCGCATTACGCCACTGCAGAGAGGAAGATTCCAGACGAGCTGATGAAGCAGATCTACGCCAACTATGCGAAGATTCCGGAATACGCCGGTTCCGACAATCTGCTGATCACCGACAATTTCATCAAGCGGATGAATCGCGACGGCATCTATGTTTCCGGGTGCCCCGCCCGCAAGGTCACCAACCTCGTGATTGAAAACAACTTTCTGTCGGAAAACAACATGGGCAACCACAAGTTCGTGCGCGACATCTGGGCGGACGAACTCGACCATGCGGTCATCCGCAACAATTTCTCCGCGGGGACCTCGGCCCCCAATGGGCTTTCCCCCGCACAGGGGATCGGAAAATCCTGCCTCAGAACCGTTTTTGAAGGCCATGCGGTGAAAGAAACGAAATAATGAGGACTTCCTCGGAATCCGAGAGAAAAAACGGAGGGGGGCGGCGCAAGGAAGTGCCCCCCTCCGTTTGCATTCTAAGTGTGGAATCAATAGAAGTTCTTGTTGAAACGCTCCGATGCCACATCCCACACGGCATCGCAGGCTGCCTTGGATTTCGATTCGACGTGCCCATCGAAGAAAGCGACGTTCAAATCGTTGTGACCATGCCGGTAGGCCCGGCGCCCACCGCCTTTGGTACCACCTTCACCCGTGTAGAGATCAGTTCCGTAAACGATCCAGTCGAGAGCATCCATCCAGGTCGCCGAAATCGTGGGCGACACGATCCGACTCAGTTTGAACGCATACTTTTCCCAGTCATTCGCCTCCAGCCCGGAGTAGGTCACCCCGTAGGAGTACATCGGATTGCGATCCCCCGACATCACCGCAGCCGAATTGGGACAGAGCAGATGAACCGGCAAGCGACCGTCAGTCGTCTCAAGAGTTCCGGACTTCGCGGGAGTGTTCACACCGATCAACTCCCGAAACGCAACCCGTCCGGACCAGACCGGATTGGCCGGCGGCACCCAGAAGTCGTTGTACTGCTGCGCATAGAGCGCCGCCGCAGTCGAGTACTGCTTCAAAATCCCGGTACACTTGACTTTTTTGGCGGTATCGCGCGCCTTGTTCAGCGCCGGAAGCAACATCGCCGCCAGAATCGCGATGATCGCAATCACAACCAGCAATTCAATCAAAGTAAAATACTTTTTCATAATCTACCTTCCGCTTTTTTTAAAGTGAAACGTATACCCCGTTTGTATATAATATACACCGTATTCCCGAAAAAATCAAAGTACCCGTTGAAGCGGCCTGATCGAGTCACATCAACACCCTGACGACCAGTCGATTTCATCAAAACTTCCCGCATCGTACAGAATCCCCTTGCGGGGTCGTAGCCCTCCCCACGGTACCTCCCTTGAAAGAGAAATGATTTAAAAAAAAAACTATTTTTTT
The DNA here is from genome assembly GCA_944389895.1 of uncultured Victivallis sp. Classification (GTDB taxonomy): domain Bacteria; phylum Verrucomicrobiota; class Lentisphaeria; order Victivallales; family Victivallaceae; genus Victivallis. Next base: position 12,915 of record CALXOA010000100.1, read on the forward strand.
AATTTTTTATATTGTTTTTTAAAAAATTATAGTTATTTTAAATAAAAAAGGAGGAAGAACATGCGCCCGGGAGAAATCGTCAAGACCTTGCGGAAACGAATCACGACCGGAGAATTTCCTCCGGGAACAGCTCTGCCGTTGCGCCGGAAGCTGCTGGAGGAATACGGGAGCAGCGTAGCGACCTTCCAGAAGTGCATCAACCAGTTGCTGCGCGAAGGTTTTCTGGAATCACGCGGAGCAAAGGGTACGGTGGTCTGCTGCCATCCGCCGCATCTGTTTCATTATGGGCTGATCTTTCCGTCAGCACCTCCGATCCCGGCGGAAACCGACTCTTTCTTCCCGGCGCTTCGACAGACTGCGGAGGAGTTTGCTCAAGAGCACTCCGGAGTAAAATTCCGTTTCTACCATGCGGAAAATCCTGAGAAGCCTGAAATTTCCGAGCTTCAGGAGCTGCAGGATGCTGCCCAAAAACATCTGCTGGCCGGAATTTTCTTTGTCAATTTCGCTCCATCCCGTCCTCTGCAGCAGAAATTGCGTTCTCTTCCCTGCGTGGTGATTTCCCGTCTGAGCTCCGATACCTGCCATCCTTATCCGACGCTGGAATTTGATCTGGTGAAGCTGTTTCGATGCTGTCGGGAGGAGTTGCAACGGAAGGGGTGCAAACGGATCGCGGCACTGGTTCCGGATATGGTTTCCAATGAAAAACTGATTCAGATTCAACAACTTATCGGAAAGAATCATCCGGAACGGATGATCGGAATGAATCATCAGCAGACGCGTCCCCTGCTGAACAAAAATCTCCTGAAATTGCTGTTCCATGCGCCGGACCATCCGGATGGGCTGGCGGTTCTCAATGAAAACTTTCTCCCGCTTCTGGAGGAGGTATTGCCTGAACTTGGCCTCAAACCGGGAAGCGACGTGAAGATTGCGTCTCACTGCAACGTTCCGAGTACCATCCCGAAAATCCAGACGATTGATTATTTCGCTTATTCCGCCCGCGAGGTACTGGAAAGCGGCTTTCGACTGTTGAACTCTCCGGGTGCCACAGTCACCATGATTCAACCCCGGCGACTGGAAGAACTGTAATCTCAGCACAGGACCATACCCACCTTGAAAACCGGAATCCCTTTGAAATACCATCCCGGCCATTCCCCGAAACGGCAGTCCATAATGACATCCCATCGCTCTCACAGGAGAATCACAACTACCCCCAGGAGGCTCTCAGATGAAACGAATGTTCGCAGTTCTTGCGGCATTGCTCACAGCGGTATCGGGCACCGGAACCATTTTAAACCAGGAGAAAGGAAGCAGCGCTATGAAAGTACCTGATCTGGGCGGCACATGGTATGGATTCGGGTTCCCCCCGGGAACCGATCTGCCGCCGTTGGACACGTTTCAGAAAATTCCGGACGCGGTACAGGGCGTCAGGGCGAAGCCATTTGTTCTGAAAGACTCCGGAATCGATTTAACCTCATTGTGGAAATTCCAGGAGAAGCAGATTTCATACTTGTTTTATGAATTTGAATCGGACGAAGATTTTGAATGTGTCGCGGGAGCCGCCGCCGACTGGTGGATGAAAATTGTTCTGAATGGGAAATGCGTTCTCGACACCCTGGCCACCGGTAACGTGAGCCCAAGTTACACGCCGGATGAGTTTCCGTTGCGCATGCAGGTGAAAAAGGGGCGCAACCTGCTTGCCGTAAAAGTAATTGCCGGTGCGGAAGGGAGTCGTTTCGTACTGGGCGGTCCGACACAGCCGATCCTGCTGAACTCTCTCGTGGATATGAACGATTTGAATTTCGGCATGTTGCGACGACATCTGCATTGCTGCGGGACCCCTCCCCCCTTCTCCGACATAGGGCACCGCGACTACACCGCCATGCTCAAAAGCATGAATTTCACTTCGGCGAGAACACACGACTGGGCTCTGGTGAACCCCGGACAACGCATCATCGACACACATTTCATTTTTCCCCTGCCGCACCTGTCGCCGCATGATCCGCAGAACTACTATTTTGCCCCCACCGATCAAATCATCAACCGGACCCTGGCCATGGGGACAGAAGTTTTCTTCCGGCTCGGTACAAGCATCGAACATACCGGGAATGTGCATTTCAACGCCAATCCGCCCGAAGACTTCGAGCACTATGCCGAAGTCCTTGCCGGAATCATCCGCCACTACACCCGCGGTTGGGCGAATGGTTTTCATCACCCCATCAAATACTGGGAAATCTGGAACGAACCCGACCTGCGTCAGAAGCAATGCTGGACGGGGGGTATGAAGAGTTTCGCAGAATTTTTCGTCATCGTGCTGAAACGTCTGAAATCAGAATTTCCCGAACTGAAAATCGGCGGCCCGGCGTTCTCGGGATTTGATGAAAAGAATTTCCGACTTCTGCTCGACGAATGCAGGAATGCGGGAATCCAGCCGGACTTTCTCTCGTTTCACCGTTATACCGCAAAATTGAAGCTCATGCCGGAAATTGTTCAGAAAACAGAAAAACTTCTTCAGGAATATGGATTTTCCGATTGCGAAACCATTCTGAACGAATGGCACTACATTGTTGACTGGAACGCAGCCCGCGGAACCGGAGACGCGTACAGGAACGCCTTATCCTCCCCTGCCGGATTGTTCGGGATAGACTCGGCAACGTTCAATGTGGCCACAATCGCGCTGTTGCATGATACGCCACTGGACATGGCGTTCTACTATGGTTGCAATCCATTCAACATCTGGGGATATTACAATGAATACCGCGAACTGAACAAAAACTACTACTCCATGGTCCTCATCGGCAATCTGATGAAGACATACCGGAAACGCCTGCATACTCAACCGGGAGTGAATGTCCATCTTCTCGGGGGAATCAGCGATGACGGGCGAAGTGCACAGCTTCTGATCGCAAGTTATCGCGCGACGGAAACGGAAGTCGTACTGGCATTTCCGAATACCGGCAATTATGCTTTCCAAGCCAAAATCCTCGACCAGAACCATAATCTGGAACCGGCGAAACTTTCGATTTCGGAAAATCGGATCATTCTGCACAAGCATACACCGGGTTCCGCCGTATTCGTTCTTGACATCAACCGGTTGTGAAAACGTACACTCCGCTCCACACTCTCCGACCGCCGGCTCCTGAGAAAAACAGGTCGCCGGAGGCAGTGACAACTCCGCCCCCGGCGACTTGTGGACTCCGGGAGGAACTCCCTTCCCCTGCAACACAAATACGCGGAATCCCCCCGTTTCCAATCGTTTCACATCCGGCCCGCGAAAGGTTCCGGCTTCTTCCTGTCAGATAAAAAACAAGAAAAAAGGCTCCCCCGCAATACAACAGGGGAGCCGCAAAAGCGATCCGGAAACAACTTATTTGTCGTAAGCGTGACCGGCGGAACCGAGAACCTCGATGTTCTTACGCTTATAGAGCTCCTTCAGCGCGGTACGGGCCGGGCCGAGGTACTTGCGCGGATCGAACTCTGCCGGTTTCTCATCGAACACCTTGCGGATCGCGGCGGTCATCGCCAGACGACCGTCGGAATCGATGTTGATCTTGCAGACCGCGGACTTGGCGGCAGCGCGAAGCTGATCCTCTCCGATGCCGATCGCATCCTTGAGCTTGCCGCCGTGTTCGTTGATGATCTTGACCAGATCCTGCGGAACGCTCGAGGAACCATGCAGCACGATCGGGAAACCGGGAATGCGCTTTTCGATCTCGGCAAGGATGTCGAGACGGATCTTCGGATTCTCGCCCGGCTTGAACTTGTAAGCACCATGGCTGGTACCGATCGCAATCGCCAGCGAATCGACGCCGGTGCGCTTCACGAAATCCTCCACCTCGTTCGGCTGGGTGTAGGTATGGGATTCCGCCTTGACGTCATCTTCGACACCGGCCAGCACGCCGAGTTCACCTTCGACGGTGACATCGAACTTGTGGGCATACTCGACCACTTTCTTGGTCTCGGCGATGTTCTCTTCATAAGGCAGGTGGGAGCCGTCGATCATGACCGACGAGAAACCATTGTCGATGCAGCTCTTGCAGGTCTCGAAATCCGGACCGTGGTCAAGGTGAAGCACAATCGGAATCCCCTTGCCGCCGGAAATCTCCTTGGCATACTCGACCGCACCCTGCGCCATATAACGCAGCAGCGTCTGATTGGCATACTCACGAGCGCCCTTCGAAACCTGGAGAATCACCGGGGACTCCGTCTCGACGCACGCCTGAATGATCGCCTGCAGCTGCTCCATGTTGTTGAAGTTGTACGCCGGAATCGCGTAACCGCCCTTGACCGCCTTGGCGAACAGTTCTCTGGTGTTCACCAGGCCGAGATCTTTGTAGCTGGTAGCCATTTGAAAGACTCCTTGGGTTGAAAGTTTTGGGGAAAATACAACGATTTCCTCATCTTTTAACTTACCTCCGTTCCCGTAGAAATTCAAGCCATAAATCATTTTTTTATGGGATGGACTCTCCAGAAAAGCACTTCGCAGGGAAATGCCCGGCATTTGCCTTTTCGAAGGGAACGACTCTTTCTCCGGCTGTTTGATTTCAATCTCTTTGTTTTCAGAAAGAGCTTCTGTTTTCTGGAAGAGAGGGAGGACAATCCTGTAAAAACCGGATAATACGCCGCATGGCGGCAGCGGTGGATGCAACAGGTCCCTGCCCCATCATCAATCTCCCGGGCGCAATTGGTCTTCACTGCGACGATGCGTAAAACCACGGCGTCTCATTGCGCTTCAGCAAGGATGACCGAACGGATCAACGCCGCCCCATCGAATCACAGGTATACGCAGCATCCGCGAAGGTCGCTGTTCCATTCCCCGCGCTCATCGCCGTTCGTCTCCCCGCTGTGTCATAGGTGTATGCAAGTCCACCACTCACTAAATGTTTCCACTCAAAAATATGAATAGGCTGACCGTTTTTCCAATATCTTCTTTCTTAACATACGTAGTTTTCTGGATATTATCAGGCTCTATCATTAAATACAGCGCCAATCTCCATTATATTGGTGTGAAAAAAAAGAATATAATATGTAATATGTCTTGTGATCTGAAATAATTTTCGATATTTCATTTTTTATTTGCTCTGCCGTGTTTCCAATATAATAATCTGACAAAAATTCTAGTATTTTCTTTGTGTCATTATTAAGAAAATATATTTCATTATTATAACCTGCATTTTTATAGTAATGTTTTACCTCTTGGGGATCTAATTGGGAGCAAAAAATAGCTAAATTAAAAAAATCGCAGTGATTTCCATTACCGACAAGTATTCCTATCTTTGAATAGGTTTTATATACAAATGTATCTTTAGGTTTTAGCTGCGTTAATTCTGCCATATATCGTCTACACGCAATATTATTCTCTATCATTGCTACAATATTGGGTGAAATGATTATAAATAATGTGACGATAAATCCAATACATCCAATATACAATAAATATTTTTTTTTGAAATTAATAAACATAACATTAATTATTTCCAATTTGATGGTATATGATTTTTTACTGTTTGTGTGAGGTAGTTTGCGTTCGTTGAATGTATTAATAAATTAGTTGATTCGAAGAATTGTTTGTCAGTAATATGAAGAACTTTGATACTGTTATTCCAAATTCCTGCAAATCCAGAAACTACGCAGCTTGGAGGATTCCATTCATACTTTTCCTTACATGTCTTTAAACAACAAAAATCATTATAATTACAATTCTTCTTGTTACTGACCAAAACATAAAAGCTATTTGATATAGTGCCACCAGCTAAAGCCTTACAAAGTTCTTTCCAATAAATCTGCATTAATTTAGCGGCAGCATCAATATTGGTTTGATAATTATTCAAATAATCACGCTTATATTGGGAGTATTGTTGTTTTCCTGAAACATAACCACGCCCAGGGCCAATATATTGTCCAGAAAAATCACTTGCTGTCTTATCATATAAATTATACCTATCGGCAGTATTTATATGAATCTGTGCGGGACCTAAGCTATTCCCTATTCCACTACGTTCTCCCCAAGCCTCCAAGGAACTATAGTCAATCCACTCGTTTAATATGATATACCAAAGTAGAATACGTGGGACACAATATTTTTTAGCAGCAGCATCGATATAAGAAGCAAAACTTCCATTAAAATTATTAACAAATTTTTTCCTATCAGTATCATCATAATCTTCGAAAAAAGTTGTAGGTTTCATTAATCCCAAGAGATCTCTAAAATCAATAGAGTTGTTATGAAGATATCTATAGAGATTACTCCCCCCATCTTCCTCGATGGGGTCGCGCTTGGTCCACCTGCCGAGTTGGGGGCTGTAGTAGCGGTAGTTGTAGTAGACAAGGCCGGTTTCGTCGTCGTAATATTCGCTGCTGAAG
>CALXOA010000101.1 GCA_944389895.1 uncultured Victivallis sp.
CCGACCTCGACCTCGGTCATTATGAAAGACTTGCCGGCGTCACCTGCTCCCGGGCGAGCAACTTCACCAGCGGCCGCATCTACGGCAATGTAATCGCCCGCGAACGGGCCGGCGGCTACCTCGGGGCAACGGTACAGGTGATCCCCCACATCACCGATGAGATCAAACGTGCGATGCAGTCGCTGCACTCGCCGGAGGTGGACATCGCGATCACCGAGATCGGCGGCACCGCCGGCGACATCGAGTCCCTGCCCTTCCTCGAAGCGGCGCGTCAGTTCCGGCTCGAGGTCGGGCGTGACAACGCGATCTTCATCCACCTGACTCTGGTACCCTACATCCGGGCGGCCAAAGAACTCAAGACCAAGCCGTCGCAGCATTCGGTCGCGACGTTGCGCAACATCGGCATCGCCCCCGACATCCTGGTCTGCCGGACGGAAATCCCGATGGAGGAGGAGCACTTCCGGAAACTGTCGCTTTTCTGCAACGTCCCGGTCGATTGCGTGATCGAGGAACTCGATGTGCAGAACTCGATCTATGAGGTGCCGCTCGAACTCGCCCGTCAGGAACTCGATCTCAAAACGCTGGACCTGCTTCACCTCGACCGCCGTACCCTCGATCTCGGAGACTACCTCCAATGGCTCGAAGGCGTACTCCATCCCGCCGGAGAGTGCACCATCGCCGTGGTCGGAAAATACATCCGCCACCAGGATGCCTACAAGAGCATTTACGAAGCGCTCAGTCATGCCGGAATCGCCAATCATGTGAAAGTGAAATTCCAGAAAGTCGAGGCCGAGGAACTCGAACACGGTGATCCGGCCACACTGCTGGCCGGAGCCGATGGCATTCTGGTACCCGGCGGCTTCGGCGGCCGCGGGGTGCCGGGCAAGATCCGGGCGGTCGAATATGCCCGCGTCAACCGCATTCCGTTCCTCGGAATCTGTCTCGGCATGCAGTGCGCGGTGATCGAGTTCGCCCGTAACGTACTCGGCTGGAACGATGCCGACAGCACCGAATTTGCCCCGGAAACCACGCACCCGGTGATCGACCTGATGCCGGATCAACGCAACATCACGGACAAGGGCGGAACAATGCGACTCGGCAGCTACCTCTGCAGATTCAGGCCCGATACCCGCAGCGCCCGACTCTACGGGACCGACCAGGTCGCGGAACGACACCGCCACCGTTATGAGTTCAATCCGCAATTCCGGGCCGAACTGGAATCGGCCGGACTGCGGATCGCCGGAACCAGCCCCGATGACCGGTTGGTCGAAGTGGTCGAACTGGCAGCGGACCACCCGTTTTTCATCGGCTGCCAGTTCCACCCCGAATTTCAATCACGGCCCCGGCAGGCTCACCCGCTCTTCAACGGGCTGGTCGCCGCGGCACTGCAACGGCAAGGAGGATGCTGATCATGCCCAGACGCAACGATATCAGAAAAATCATGCTGATCGGTTCCGGCCCGATCGTCATCGGCCAGGGATGTGAATTTGACTATTCCGGGGTTCAGGCCTGCAAGGTGCTCCGCCGTGAGGGCTTCGAAGTCGTTCTGGTCAACAGCAATCCGGCGACGATCATGACCGACCCCGAATTCGCCGACCGCACCTACATTGAACCTCTCAACGCCGAAATTCTGCACGAAATCATCCGCCGCGAACGGCCGGACGCCCTGCTGCCGACCCTCGGCGGGCAGACCGCGCTGAACCTCGCAATGGAACTTCACGAGCGTGGCATCCTCGAACGGTACCGGGTGGAACTCATCGGCGCCAATGCCGACACCATCAAACGCGCCGAGGACCGCCAGCTCTTCAAACAGACCATGCTCTCCATCGGCCTCGACCTGCCGCGTTCCGGCAGCGCCCACTCCATGGCGGAAGCGCTCGCGGTTGCCGACACCATCGGCAGCTGGCCGTTGATCATCCGTCCCGGCTTCACCCTCGGCGGAACCGGTGGCGGTATTGCCCGCTCACCGGAAGAGTTCGACACGATCGTCTCCAGAGGGCTGACCGCCAGCCTCAACTCGGAAGTGCTGATCGAGGAGTCGCTGCTCGGCTGGAAGGAGTTCGAAATGGAGGTGATGCGCGACCGGAAAGGCAATTCGGTAATCGTCTGTTCCATCGAAAATCTCGACCCGATGGGGGTGCACACCGGCGACTCGATCACCATCGCCCCGATCCAGACCCTCTCCGACCGCGAATATCAGCAGATGCGCGACGACAGTCTGAAAGTCATGGAGGCGATCGGCGTCGAAACCGGCGGTTCCAACGTTCAGTGGGCGGTCGATCCGGACTCCGGGCGGCGGATCATCATCGAAATGAATCCGCGTGTCTCGCGCTCAAGCGCACTCGCCAGCAAGGCAACCGGTTTCCCGATCGCAAAAATTGCTGCACTGCTGGCAGTCGGCTACACTCTCGACGAGATCCGCAACGACATCACGGGCGAGACGCCGAGCTGTTTCGAACCTTCCCTCGACTACGTGGTCACCAAAGTGCCCCGGTTCACCTTTGAAAAATTTTCGGCCGCGGATTCGACGCTGGGCACCCAGATGAAATCCGTCGGAGAAGCGATGGCGATCGGACGCACCCTCAAGCAGTCGCTGCAGAAGGCGTTGCGGTCTCTCGAAACCGGACGGGCCGGTTTCGGCGCCGACGGCCGGGACGGCAAATGCGAGTCGATGGATGACGCCACCCTCGAAGCCGAACTGCGCCGACCGAATGCCGAACGTCTCTACGTACTGCATGCGGCTCTCAAGCGCAACTGGAGCGAAGACCGCCTCTACGAACTCACGAAGATCGACCGCTATTTTCTGCGACACCTTGCCGAACTGGCGGCATTCGAGGAAGAGATCCGCAATGCCGGCACCCTGTCCGGACTCAAAGCCGATCCCGCATTGTTCCGGCAGGCGAAGGAACTCGGTTATTCCGACGTGCAGATCGCTTTTCTGCTCGGAGCAACCGAAACGGAAGTACGTTCGGCCCGGCGCGAAATCGGACTTGCCGCGGTCTTCGGCACCGTCGATACCTGCGCCGGAGAGTTTGAAGCGAAAACCCCCTACTACTACTCGACCTACGGCGATGCGGACGAACCGGTTCGTCCGCACCGGGGAAAGCAGACGATCATGATCCTCGGGGGCGGCCCCAACCGGATCGGTCAGGGAATCGAATTTGACTACTGCTGCGTCCATGCCGCCTTTGCGCTGCGGAAGGCCGGGTGCGAGGTGGTGATGGTCAACAGCAATCCGGAAACCGTCTCAACCGACTACGATTCGAGCGACAAACTCTACTTCGAACCGTTGACCCTCGAGGACGTAATGAACGTCTATGAGCGGGAACAGTGCGATGGAGTAATCGTCCAGTTCGGGGGACAGACCCCGCTGAACCTTGCGCAGAAACTGAAGGCGGCAGGAGCCAGCGTAATCGGGACCAGCCCGGACGACATCGATGCCGCGGAAGACCGTGATTTCTTCAAACAGCTCGCAGAGAAAATCGGCATTCTCCAGCCCCCGAGCGGCATTGCCCACAATGTTGCGGAGGCTCTCGAGATCGCCGGAAGAATCGGTTATCCGCTGCTCGTGCGCCCCTCATTCGTACTCGGAGGCCGGGGGATGGTGATCGTCTACAAGGAGGCCTACCTGCGCAAATACGTCGAAGCGGCGGCGGCGGTCGCCGAGGGGAAACCGATTCTGATCGACCGTTTCCTAGAGGATGCGGTCGAACTCGACGTGGACTGCATCAGCGACGGGCATACCGCGGTCATCGGTGCGATCATGGAACACGTCGAACCGGCCGGCATCCACTCCGGCGACTCGGCCAGCGTGATTCCCCCGATGACGCTGTCACAGGATCTGCAGGAGAAGGTCCGCACCTATGCACGCCGGTTCGCCGAAGAACTCCATGTCTGCGGGTTGATGAATATGCAGCTCGCAGTCAAAGATGGCGAAATCTACATCATCGAAGTCAATCCACGCGCCTCACGGACCATTCCCTTCGTCAGCAAAACGATCGGAGTGCCGCTGGCCGGACTGGCCGCCCGCTGCATGATCGGTGAGACGCTGGAATCCACCGGCTTCACCCGGGAGGTGAAACTGCCCTACACCGCAGTCAAGGAGGCGGTGTTCCCATTCGTCAAGTTTCCCGGCGTGGACATCGTACTCTCCCCGGAAATGAAATCCACCGGAGAGGTGATGAGCATCGATCCGGACCGGGGACTGGCCTACCTCAAGAGCCAGCTTGCCGCCGGAAGCAAGCTGCCGACGGCCGGAAACATCTTCCTCTCGGTTCGCGATGAAGACAAGCCGGCCGCCGTGGAACTGGCGAAAAAGCTGGTGAAACTCGGCTTCCACATCTATGCGACACGCGGAACTTCGACAATGCTGTGGGACGCCGGGATCAAAACCGAGGCGGTCTTCCGTATCTCCCGCGGCCGCCCCAACCTGCTCGACCTGCTGCATGAGAAAGAGGTCCAGTGGATCATCAATACCACCGAGAATGGAGCGGAGGCAATGGTTGACGAGATCCAGATGCGTTCCAGCGCGATCAGTGCCGGAATCCCGGTGACGACCACACTGGCCGGCATGACCGCGGCCATCGAAGGACTTGCCGACAAGCTCGACTTCGGCCGGTTCGAGGTGTGCAGCCTCCAGGAGTACCACCGGCATCTGAATACCGGTTTACACGGTTGATTCCATTCTCTTTTCCACACCGTTTCCGGTCCGGAACCACTTCCCGACCGGAAACAGCGTTTTTTTTAATTCGGAATACCGAAAAAACTTGACAAAAAAGGAAAATCCATATATTTTTTTAATATTCGTTCCTGAATCATGTCAGGATAACATCATAACCCAAAAAGGAGAGCTGATTATGAAAAAACTGCTGACTGTTCTGATGATGGCGGCCGCCGTCGTAACGCTGACTGCGGAAGATGCGCTCCTCAAGAGCTGGGATCTCACCAGCTCTTCGGAATACATGCTGTGGAACACGAAATCCCAGTGCTCCAAGACGGTCGCCGATGGCGCGATCAAAATCACCGTCACGTCGATAACCGCTCCGGCGAGTCCTGCAAACATCCAGTTCTGGACCGCCTACCAGGCTGGTTTCAAAGCCAATGTCAAATATCGCGTCGAAGCGACGATCGTCTCCACCACCAATCTGCAGGGCGAGCTGAATGTAATTCAGAACGGTGGAAAATATGCCAGGGCCACCAAAGATGCCGTGAAGTATTTTTCGATCAAGGCCGATCAGCCCACCAATGTTTCAATTGAATTTACTCCGGCTCAGGATATTTCCGGCACTTACCGGACTCCCTGCTTTTTCCTGGGGAATGCCCCGGAGGGCACCGTCATCACGATCAGCAATCTGAAACTTTACGAAGTGAAGTAAGGTTCCCGTTTCCAGAACGTTTTGCAGCCGGAAAGCCGGATCGGCTTTCCGGCTCTTTTTCCACCGCCATTCCTGCCGAAAGCTGCTTTTTCCGCATCAACGCACCCGGCGGTAGACCTGATCGGCGCCGTGTTCCACCAGCATCTTCATCTCCAGACGCATCAGGATCGACAGCAGCGTCCCGGCGTCATAACCAGTCGCCTCGACAAGATCATCAAAACCCGCGCCTTCCCGGTCGAGAATCCCATAAACCTTCGCCGCGTCCGGAGGCAGATCGCTGTCCGACGCCGGATTGTAGGCGACCTGCCCCTCCCCCGCACTTTCCCCGGGTGCAAGTCCGGGCAGAAAACCGATACCGATGCCGTTGAGAACATCGCTGAAGTTCTCGATCAAACCGGCGCCGCACTCCTTGATCAGCAGATGGCATCCCTGCGCCTGCGGATTATCGGCGTGCCCCGGCACCGCAAAGACATCGCGCCCATTCTCAAGCGCGAGCCGCGCAGTGATCAACGCCCCGGAATCGACGCCGGCTTCCGTCACAATCGTGGCGCGGGCCATACCCGCCACAATCCGGTTGCGACGCGGAAACGAAGTGCGGCTGACCGGAAAACGCAGCGGGAACTCACTCACGATCGCACCCCCGGTCTCCACGATCCGCCGGGCCAGGGGCACATTCTCCTGCGGATGCAGCCGCATCAGGCCGCCGCCGAGCACCGCCACCGTCGTACCTCCCGCTTCAACTGTGGTTGAATGAGCGACCGTATCGACTCCGAAAGCCAGGCCGGAAATGACCGAAAAACCGGCCTCCACCGCCTCCCGGGTAATCGCCTGCGTCATCCGTTCCCCATACCGCGACATCCGCCGCGATCCGACCACCGCCACGGCGGTATCCGGCAACACCGGCAGCCGGCCGCGGACATAGAGACAGAGCGGTGGATCATAGAGATGGCGCAGAATATCCGGATAAGCCTCGTCGAAAAGCGTGATGATCCGAACTCCCGCCTTTTCGGCAAGTTCACATTCGCGTTCGAGCTCCCCCTGCCAGTCGAAATTCGCGACCTTGTCGGCCAGCAGCGCACCGATCCCCGGCACCCGCCGCAGCTCCTCCGCGCTTCTTCCGCAGACTCCCGCCGGGGAACCGAATGTTTCGGAGAGAGCCGTGTATTTGACGAAACCGATCCCCGGAATCAGGTTCAGAACGATGCACGCTTCCCGGTCAAGCATAGATCGCCTCGACCGCCGCCCGGATCGCCTCGACAGGCGGCTGGCAGACCTTCGCCCGGCCGATGCCATCGGGCAGCACAACCTTGATCCGCCCGCCGGAATTTTTCTTGTCGCGCCCCATCGCATCAAGTACCGCATCGACGGAATAACGCCGGTCGAGCACAGCAGGCAACCCCAGTGCGGTCAGCAGTGCCTTCTGCCGCGCCGCATCCTCATGGGAGATCGAACCGAGCTTCACCGCCAGTTCGGCGGCGGCACACATGCCGATCGCCACTGCTTCACCGTGGCTGATCGAAAAATTGCTCAACAATTCAACCGCATGGCCGAATGTGTGGCCGTAATTCAGAATCGCCCGCAGCCCGGCCTCCCTCTCGTCGGCAACCACAACTCCCGCCTTGAGTTCACAGCAGCGCCGGATGATCTTTTCGTAACGATTCAAATCAATCCGCTCCACCAGCGCCGCCGGGTCCTGCTCCAGTTCCCTGAAAAGCCCGGCATCGAGAATCACCCCGGTCTTGACGATCTCGGCAAGTCCGCAGCGGATCTCGCGCACTGGCAGCGTCTTCAGGAAATCGGTATCGATCAGTACCATCTTCGGCTGATGGAAGACGCCGATCAGATTCTTCCCCTCCGGAATATCGACGCCGGTCTTGCCACCTACACTCGAATCGACCATCGCCAGCAATGTGGTCGGAATCTGTACGAAGGCTACGCCACGCATATAGATTGCGGCGGCAAAACCGGTCATATCGCCGGTCACTCCGCCACCGAGGGCGATGAAACACGCTCTGCGGTCGAATCGCGCCGCAGCGGCCCGCCGACAGATATCAACCACGGTTGCGGGTTCCTTCGAGCACTCTCCCGCGGGGAAAACAAAAGTTTCCACGGCACCGAATGCCTGTTTCGCCCATGCCCCGTAAAGTTCCTCCACCCGGGAATCGGTCACCAGAAACAAACCCGCCCCGAGTTCCGCCGCCCGTTCCCGGACACCGGAACCGATTACAATGTCATAGGCCCGTTCACCGAGGCCGACTCGAACCACTTCCGCCATTTTCGCAAACCTTTCGCAACAGAAAACAGATTTGCGATACTTTACCCCCCGACCGGCCAACTTGCAAATCGCTGGAGCAGAAATTTCACGCTTCGGCAGCCCGCCGGGCATACTCCCGGAAACAATCCAGATAGAGCCGGTACTCCCGCAGGGAAACCCCGGGCGGAGTCTGGTGATCGCAGCCGATGAAGAATCCCCCCTGCCGCGCTGTCGGCAGCAGCCGTTCGAACTCTCCGCGCACCGCGGCTTCGCCGCGAGACATCACCATCTTGTCATATCCCCCCATCAGAAGGAATCCCGGATACCGTTCCCGCAGCGCGGCGACATCGACTCCGGCCTGCCGCTCCAACGGCAGAATCCCTTCTATGCCGGCCCGCCGGAACCAGCCGATGCATTCGGAAACATCGCCGTCGGAGTCGATGAACACCTTGACACCATGTTCCTTCAGCAACGGAATGATCTGCCGGTAGTACGGCAGCATGAATTCATTGAACAGCTCCTCAGAGATCATTGAGCCGTGATTGTAACTCATATCCTCGGCGAAAGTCATGAACTCAATCGGATGCTCCTTCAGCAACCGCTCGAGGATCCGCAATGAAAAATCCACCTGATCCTGATTCATCCGCTTCATCAACTCCGGGAAGTCGTAGAAACTGAACAGATGATTCTCGATGCCGAACAAGGTACGGGGAAACCAGAAAAACCCCTCGATCGTAAACCAGAAGGCGGCCCCCCCCTCCTCATGCTTCCGCCGATACCGGTCGAAAGCACTCCAGTTGACGGCATCGAGATTGTGCAGCAGACCGGCCCGGCGCAATCCTTCATACTCCCCGGCGTCGGCAACAATTCCCGCCCCGTGGTGAGACGGAGCCGGAAATCCGGGCGCCCGGGGCGAAAACCAGCACTGCACCATCACGTCAAGGTCGAAATACTCCATAAGCTCGACACCGTCGAGCCCGGCGGGCAATCCTTCGCTCCGCCAGCGCTCGAGCGTCTCCGACCACCAGGTGGCCCATTCAATCACGGGCAACCGGTCGGGGCGCTCGAAATCCAGAATCCTCTGAAAGCGTTCCCGGGTATTCATCCTCACCTCACTTTTCCTCTGTTTCCGGCCGGAAATGCGCGCCTCCCACCTCCGACATCACTGGGAATTTTTCATATCAGACTTCCGCGCACACCCCAATATAGTACACGGGAAACTCATTTCAACCCGAACATCCGCCGTTTCAGATCCAGATAGTAAAGATAGTCGTCAGGATTCACGTTGGGCGGGCAGCGATGATCGCAGAACGGAATGTAACCGCCGCGTTCAACGTAAGGAACAAGCGTCTCCAGATAACGGCGGATCGCCTCCCGCCCGGCGCCGAGCTGAATCTTGTCCACCCCGCCCATGATCCGCAGAACCCCCGGATAACGGTCGAGAAGTTCACCGGGATGGGAACAACCCATCACCTCAAAGGGGAACAGGCAGTTGATCCCCCCCTCGAGAAAGTACGGCAGCAGCGGCCGCACGTCTCCGTCACAGTCGGTGTACCAGAGATCGATACCGTAGGCGTCGAGCTTGCGCCGGATCCGTTTGTAACGCGGCATCACCACGTCGCGGAAGAAATCAACCGTGACGATCGGCCCGTTCTTGAAACAGATATCCTCCCATCCCGCCGCGAAATCGAAATCGAAGTGCGGAAGAACCCGGTCGAGGAAGTCCTCGACCAGTACACAGGCGGTTTCGACCATGTCCTCGACCATGTCGGGATAATCGTAGGCCGCATAGGCGAGACCTTCAAACGTCAGCATGTCGCGGATCCGCCCGATCATCGAACCGCACCAGACGCCGAGCGGATAATCGCGGTCGGCGGGGTGGGCCGCCTGAAGCGCCTCGATGTCCGGCAGCCGGTCCGGGGCGTCGCGCCGGAACCGCTCCTCCTTGCAACGTTTCCAATCGTCGGGAGTCACAATGCTGGATTTGAGATAGTGCGGGATCGTATCATGCCCGTCGGCGGGAACCTCGGCCAGCAGCCCGTCGTTATTGATGATGATGTTCATGTTGCCCCGTCGTTCGATCACCCGGTGTTCGAAGGGGGGAGACATCCAGACGTTGCCCCAGAGCGTGACGATCCGATCGAAATTGAAGAAAATGTCCGCCTCGTCATTGTTGTGAATGCCGTTTTCGACGAAGAGCGGCCACTCGGAGAAATTCTCCTCCCAATACCCGAATTCCATATTGAAACAGCGGTCCACACTCTGAAAATGCATCTGGCGGCGGAACCGTTCCCGTCCGCTCATCGTTCCGGGCCATGGCGGCAGCAGGGGCTTGATTGCCATTTTTCCATCCTTCATTCTTGAATTAATGTCAATATGTATTATTATACTCCAGAAATACGTCATCTGTAATGGCTGAAAGTGTTATCGAGATGCACAATCGTAATGTTTCAGACAAGGAACTCCCCCCGGATGCGGCCGCCCCCAGGATCCATTTCGTCAACTACCGTCCCCTCGGCGGAATCGGCAGACCGGTATGGGGACCGCGGCAGCTTTCCGATTTCGAACTGATCCTGTCGCTGCGCGGCGAATTTGAGTTCATCAACTGCGATACCGGAGAAAGGGTTCGTCAGCATCCCGGAGAGGTCTTGACGATCCGGCCGGGGGAACCGCACATCTACCGGCTCGACAGTGATCCGGGCGGTGCGTTTTTCAGTTGCATCCATCTGGAACCGGGCGCTTCGGGCAGCTGCCTGGCCGGCGACTACCGGCCCGTCATGCCGCCGCGGCTCGCAACCTTCACCCAGGAACACGCCATCCCGGAACTCTTCCGCCGGGCCGACCGGCTCTTTCACCACCCCGGCCGCCGGACCGATGCGCTGCTCTCCTGTATCGGCAAATTGATCTGGCTCTATCTTTTCGAGCCGCCGCGCGATCTTCACGCCGATGACCGCTTCGATGCGATGCTTGAATTTCTCGATTCTCATCTGACGGAACATCCGACCCGGCTCGACCTCGCCGGCAAATTTCACCTGACACCGCAACGGATCAACGCCCTCTTCAAAAAGGAACTCGGCATGTCGCCCGGAGAATATGTCCACAGGGAGCTGGCCGAACGCGGATATGCCCTGCTCCATGATGAACAACTCAGCGTCAAGGAGGCCGCCGATCGGCTCGGATTCTCCAGTGCCTTCTACTTTTCGCGGGTATTCCGGAAGGTGTTCGGAGTCCCCCCGTCCACAGTATAGCGCAAAATATCCGCCGGATATTGGCAAATTGCCGGAAAGCATGGTACATTATGATTTCAGACAGTGAAACGGCAACAGACGGGGGATCCGCAGAGCGTCTCCCCCGCGTTACAGGCAAGGAACCGGCAACCATGGCGGAAGAAGAAGTCAAGAATCAGGAACTGATGGATAAGATCGTCAGCTTGTGCAAGCGGCGCGGATTCATTTTCCCGAGTTCGGAAATCTACGGTGGAATCAACGGATTCTGGGATTACGGCCCCTACGGCTCCCGGATGAAGCGTGCCATCGAAAATCTCTGGTGGCATGAAATGGTCGAGACCCGCGACAACGTTGAAGGCCTCGATTCGACGATCATCTGCCACCCGCAGGTCTGGAAGGCCTCCGGCCACCTCGATCAATTCAGCGATCTGATGACCGATTGCCGGAAGTGCAAATCGCGCTACCGGGTCGATCAGATGGAGGATCCGACCGTCTGCCCGAACTGCGGTGCCAGAGACATGACCGAACCGCGTGAGTTCAACCTGATGATGAAAACCTTCGTCGGTCCGGTGTTCGACGAGGAGCACACCGCGTGGCTTCGCGCCGAGACCTGCCAGCCGATCTTCGTCGATTTCCACAGCGTGCGGATTGCGACACGCCAGAAACTGCCCTTCGGCATCGCCCAGATCGGGAAGGCGTTCCGCAACGAGATCAATCCGCGTAACTTCACCTTCCGCAGCCGTGAATTTACCCAGATGGAGATGGAGTTCTTCTGCGACGGCGAAGAGGGAATGCAGTGGTTCGAATACTGGAAGGAGCAGCGGATCAACTACTATCGGAACAAACTCGGTTTCACCGATGATTTCTTCCGGATCTACGTGCATGAGAAACTCGCCCATTATGCCAAGGCGGCGATCGATATTGAGGTGAAGTTCCCGTTCGGCTGGGGCGAACTGGAAGGAGTGCACCACCGCGGCACCTGGGATCTGTCGCGCCACAGCGAATTTTCCGGGCAGGATCTGCAGTACATGGACCACGACAACGGTCGCAAGCTGATGCCGACGGTGATCGAAACCAGCGTCGGGCTGGACCGTACCATGCTCGCGTTGCTCAGCCGCGCCTACGACGAGGAGAAGGCCGCCACCGCCAAAGAGGGCATGGACGAGGACATCCGGGTCGTGCTCCATCTGCCGCCGCTGGTTGCTCCGATCCAGGTCGCGGTGCTGCCGCAATCCAAAAAGCTCAAGGAACAGGCCTACAACCTCTACAAGGATATCGACCGCCACTTCCGGGCGGAATATGACGAAACCGGCAGCATCGGCAAACGTTATCGTCGCCAGGATGAAATCGGAACTCCGTATTGCATCACTTTCGACTTCGATTCGATCAACGACAATGCGGTGACGGTCCGTGACCGCGATACGATGAAACAGGATCGCGTCAACGTGACCCGGCTCCGCGACTATCTCGAAGAGAAGATCGGCTGCTGACAAGCGGAATGGCTCCATTGAGCGGAGGCGAACCGGTTCGCCTCCGCTTTTCAGCGTATTGTTCAAGGGGGGAACATCATGAATCGAACCGACATCGTAAAAATGGTGGAACGCCTCTACACGGCAACCGGCGCCGCGGCGTTCTTCGAACAGCCGGATGTCAAAATCGCCGCGGCGGATGATCCGCTGTTCGGCCGTTTCAAGACCGTGATCGGCCCCCGGCACTGGACGCCGCAGGAGGCACTTGAACGCAAATTCCCCGGTGCGGTCGCGAAATCGGTGATCTCCTGGGTTCTCCCCGTCTGTCGCAGGGCGCGGGAAACCAACCGGACCGAAACCGAACGCCCGTCGATCGAATGGGCGGCGGTCCGCAGTTTCGGCGAAATTATGAATGAAGAGATGCGCAGTCAGATGGCGGCATTGCTCACCGAAGCCGGCTTCCCGACCACCGCACCCCACCTCGATCAGCGGGAAGTCTATCCCGCTCCGGGATGGGATGTCAAGAATTTCACCTCCAGCTGGTCAGAGCGCCATGTCGCCTTCGTCGCCGGCGCCGGAACCTTCGGTCTTTCGGCGGGACTGATCACCGAGCACGGAGTGGCCATTCGCCTCGGCAGTGTGGTGACCACACTCGAACTGGAACCCAATACCCGTCCCTATGGCGATGATCCTTTCGCCTGGTGCACCCGTTGCGGCGCCTGCCGTCGCCGTTGTCCGGGCCACGCCATCGGGGAGGAATTTTCCGATCGGGACAAGCCCGGATGCGCCCGCTACTGCGTGGAAAAACTTTCGCCGGATCGTGCACAACGGTACGGCTGGCTCAACCGGGCCCTCGGCTGCGCGCTCTGTCAAACCGCGGTTCCCTGCGAATACCAGCGGCCCCGCTGAACCGGTAAAGCTGTAATCGGGAATCAGAAATCGCCGCAGCAGCGTCTGTGAAGAAGCGTTGCTGCGGCATTGTTTCCTGACCGAATCCTGCCGCCTGGCGCTTCCGGTTCCGGGGATCGAGACGCAACGAGCGTTCCATCTATTTTCCGCAGACTCCCCGGCTTGAGCCTCAAAGAGAGCGCACATCGTCTCGGGGAGTACTCCAACTCTCTCTGGCAGAGGAGCTCAAACATGGTGTCGGCAAATCCCGAAGGAATGCCGGCAATATCGGAAAACGTTCCTCCCGAAGGAAAGAAAGAGGAGTTCCGTTGTTATCGCTTGAGCCGGATCATCCGGATCGGCTGCAGCACGATCGTGCCGTTTCCGCCGCAGCAGCAGGCCAGCAGGACGTATTCCGGTTCGAAATGCAGTGCGACATAACAGTAGCCACAGCGAGGATCGCTTTCGATCAGAGAGAGTTCCATCGATTCCGGGGTCGGTTCCTCTCCGATTCCGAGCACCAACGGCGTCCGTTGCCAGGAGGAGTCTTCCGGCTTCGGCAGATTCCACCGGCCGGAACTGTCGTTCCAGACGGCCCAGAGCTTTCCGCCGAAGGGGTCGCGCTTCATCGTCATCGGCGAGAGCGGAGAGCTGAACTTCGATGGCTTGACGGAACTCCAGTGTTCGCCCGCATCATCGCTCACGGCGGTCATCTGGCATCCCTGGTCCGTGCGGAAGAATGCGAGCAGTTTGCCGGGTTCGAGTTCGACGACGCCGGGCTCCTGCACTCCCGAGGCGCTCGACTGCGGCGGCAGAACCCAGTCCGCCGCCTCGCGGAAAGTGCGTCCGCCGTCGTCCGAGAGCAGGAAGAGGCCGATCGCACGCGAGTCGTGGCCGTTCTCCGTCGGACGATGCCAGGCGCAGGGTACGACAATCCTCCCCTGTTCAAGCAGCAGCAGCCGGTCGTTGTTGACGACGAGGTAGCCGCCGACGCTCGTGAGCGAACGGGGCGTCTCCCAGCTTTCCCCCTCGTCGTCGGAAAAGGTCACAAAGGGATAGCATTCAACACGCTTTTGCGGGTCGCGCGATTTGCGCAGGTAGAGCATCATGATGCGTTCCGGCGCGATACGCAGCAGCGAGACGCTCATGACGTTCATCGCGTCTCCACGCGGGATGAGGATGCGGTCCCGGCTGCTCCACGTCGCGCCGCCGTCGCTGGAATAACGCGCGGCAATGTCGCAGGGAGAGTCATCCTCCCACTCCGCACTCTCTCCGGAATAGCGGCTGTAAGCAAAGAGAATTCTGCCGTCGGCGAGACGCAGGAAAGCGCCTTCGGAGTTACGCGGATTGCCCGCTTGCGGTATCAGTTCCAGAACCGTTTCTTTCAACATAACATTCCCCCTCTTGAATCCGCCATCCCCGCAGGGAAAGCGGGACAGGTGTTGTTGCATGTCGCATTTTTGCCTGCTTTCAGGCGACCGGCCCCGCCGGAGGAACGTCGGAAGTTCCCTCCGCGTATTACAATAACGATACCTTTCAGGAAAGCAAATGATTCGCGGTCCCGGAGAAGAAAAAAACAGGCAAGTCACGGATCGGTGCGCCGCGGCGTTTTTTGAACACCAGGATATGGAAATCACCGCGGCAGCGGATTTCGGAATCCGCCGCCGCCCTGGTACTTACTGGATTCTGACGCCGTTCGAGCCGAAAACCCATTCGCACTTCGACTTCTGGATAAATTCTCCGCCGCCCTGACTTCTGACCGATCCGTCGCAGAACGCCGCATTGCCCCGGTTGGTGTGCCGCAAAAACACACTGCAGGAGGCGGTGCCGAGAATGTTGTACTGGCGACCGGTGCTGTAGCCGCTGTCGGCAATCAGAATCGTATTACTCACCGCGCCGCGCGGTCCCATCCAGGTCGCCTCCTTGATTCCGATCCGGCTTCGCTTACAGGGATTTGTGGAATCCCAGTAACCGGCGAGATAGGGGTTCATCCCATAGATCTGACAGGCATAAAGTTGCCATTCCGCAAAACCGGAAATGCTCTCTTCCCAGGGCCCGGAGGGACAGCGATAATTGCGGTAGTCAGCATATTTACCGGGCAGGATTCCCCCCTCTACCAGGTAACTGTGCGCCCAGCTGCCCCACGATGCGGTACTCGCCGACGGAATATAGTCGTCAAACGCATCGGCATAAAATGTAATCGCCATGCTGCACTGTTTCAGATTGTTGATGCACGAAGTCGCCTTGGCCTTCTCCCGTGCCTGGTTCAACGCCGGCAACAGCATGGAAGCCAGAATCGCGATGATCGCGATCACGATAAGCAATTCAATGAGCGTGAACTTCCGACAATGCGCAATCAGCAGCCTCCCGTAACCCGACTCTCTGTGGCCATCCATTCCGCTCGTATTCCACATGCGACACATTTTCACCTCCGTAAATCCAATTGTCGATCTCTTTTCTTCCGATGATTGATTGAACCTGTTCTGATCCGTCCCAATAGTCCGCCGGCCGCCCCATCCGGTCGACGGGGTTGTTGCATTAGGTACTCCGGATTTGCCGTTTTTTCCGCATCTGCTTCTCCTTTCCTTATACGTTCTGCGTCATCCAGATATGTAAAACTGTCTTAAAACCGGTTCTCCGTTTTCAATTCTTGCGCCGGTTCCGGTTCAAAACTCTCGGGGGGACGTGGCGGCGCCGGGGGCCACGGGGCGGGTGCGGTTTCCGAGTTCCGGACCAATCCGACCGCGTCAAAATCGGTCAGAGCCTCCGTGAGCCGTTTCCCGAACCGCTCCGGCGTCTCCGGATCCAGCAGCGCCGCACGTACCGCACGGCACACGGCCGGATCCCCGTAAGCTGGATCCGGCATCATCGGGTCGATCATCGCGGAACGCCCCTCCCGGATCGCCCCGGCAAGAGTCCGCGCCGAAAGTTCCGGAACAAGAACCACTGTGGAACTGGAATAACCGAAAATTCCCTGGTGCGTATCCGTGCTGCCGGTGATCGCCGGCCCCCGCCCCGCTGCAGAGTCGCGCCACCGTTCGAGATACTCGACCCGGCGCTCTACCGCATCCAGTCCGGCAGCGGAGATATCGCCATACCACAATTCGGAGAACGCGGTGCCATAGGTCATCGGGTGGTTGAGCTGCGCCACCGCACCGAGTATATCGACCTGTTTGCGGATCGACCGCCATGAGAAACGATCGTCGATCCGCCGTGGAATCGGATAGACATTGATATGATAACGCGGCGTCATCGTAATCTCCTGCCCGGCAAACAACGTCAACCCGCAGCGGTTCCGCCGCATATTCTCCTGCAACCGCAGAGCCCCTTCGACCTCATCATGGTCGCTGATCACCAGAAAGTCGAATCCGTTTGCCGGAACTTCAGCCAGTAACCCTGCCGGCGTGGACTGCCCGTCGGAAAAGATCGTGTGCGTATGCACGTCTCCGCTCCTCAAATTCCGGGCGGCAGAAAAATCCTCCGGACGCAGAGCGGAAGAGGCTCCCGCCCGCAACCGGACAAACTTTTCCGCCGTCTCCCGGGTTAACGGTTTTCCGGCGAGAATAAATTCAACGAAGGCCCTGCCGAGTTCCCGGTTCCCGCAGCCGCAGCGGATCACATCCCTCCCCCGGCGCACAATCAGGAAGTCGGTGGGAAGGCCGTTGCGACTGTGCCAGAACCATGCGATCTCAGGATACTCCGGCGTTCCCGCAATCAGGCAGTGGCCGAAACGCTCCTTTTCGGCAAAGGAGATCACCGGCAACCGGCGCGCAGAAGCGAAATCGAGCAATTTTTTCCTCATCTCCTCCGGAGCATCCGGCATCACGATCACCGCGTCAACGGGGTATTGGAACGCGTCCTCAGGAATCATCCGGAACACATGCCGCGGACGGCTTGAGGCATAGAGCGACAACAGCCGCCGGGGTTCCATGTCGCTTCGCAATCCATCTCCGAGCAGGTGGCCGCGACCGGCATAAACGGTTTCAGCGCCGGAAATCTCAGGAGCCACGATCGGCACGCAATAGGCGGTCATTTCCGTAAACAGTTTTTCCGCCTCATCGGCACTGTCGCAACAGTAAAGTTCAGCATTGACGCAGGGGATGTTGCCCCATGCCAGCGACACGGTGGCGAAAATCCGTTCATTCGGCCTTCCCCCGCGACTGTATGCCACATTGAGCTGGGTCTGGAACCCACGCAGAAGTTCAAGATAACGGTACTTTGCGGGGAGAGCTTCCGGGAAAGGCTGCTCCTCCAGAATGGCCAGACGTGCTTCACACTCGGCGATTGCGTCGGGCAGACGGCTGCTGTTCATACTGCCGGGGGTGGCGGCGAGCCGGAGAAACTCGATTCCTGAAAGAAGCCCCAGATATCCCGCGGCACGCCATGGGGACAACTGCGCCCATCGAACTTGACCGATCTTCCGAAGGAGTCCGGTAATCCGGGCGCCATTGCGCTCCACACTCCCGTAAGGTTTTCCATCGACATAGCCGGTGAAGAGAAAACACAACCCGACGGACCCGAGTTCCGAGGGATCGCCCAGAACCAGAGAATCCATTCCGGGAAGAATTTTTCTCTGCAGGAGTTCCCGACCGGAAAGATCCCGGATGGAAAGCACGGCATACTCCAGAAAATCCGGTAACTTCGGTTCCATCGTCAACTTCCGCCCTTCGGTCAAACGCGGCACCCCGGGGACCCAGACTGTGGCAAGGGAACGATTCGGATTCTCTGCTTCCTCGCGGCAGAGCCGGAACAACGGGTAGTCCACTGCGGAAGCGCTGGGTTGAAACGCACGGGCGATCGTCGCCTTGCGCGGCGGCAACAGCTCTCCGTCACGCCGATCATAGTCGTTGCAACTGATCTGCATCCGGAACAACCCCTCGTGCCGGAGATCGTAATTGCCGAACGCGGCGTAGGGAATCAACAGCCGCAACCGGTAGCCGTCAGCGGTCCGTTCTCCAACGGCACGGTACGCGATATCCGGTCCGAAGGCACTGTCGTAAAGCGTGAAACTGCGGATCCGGCCCTCCTGATCGGGCGGAGTCAAAATCAATTGGACACGCTCGAATGAAAGGGTATCGTTGCCGAATTTCCGACCCTCCGGCGCGGCGAGAAACAACTCTACGCTGTCCTGCATCCAGAGGTCATACGCCTTCTCCTTTTCATTGACCACATCGGAATCTTTCACATCGAAGAAGAAGCAGAGGCCGTCGTCATTCCAGCCGAAAGTGAAGCGGACCGAGAAATCTTCCGGCCCCAGCCAATTCCCCAGTGCAGTAAAATGCGCCGCCTTGTCGAATGAGAGTGTCTGACCGTTTTCCGGCGGCAGGGAGTTCTCCAGAAAATCATCCGCCACACGCAGGCAGGTCACCGCTGCTGGAAATTGTTTCATGTCCGTCATTTCTTTCATTCCGTTTTCCTCTCCCGGTACCGCTCCCGATATGAACAGCAAAGCCAGAAGCCCCACTCCCCATTTCATTGCCGTTCAACCTCCTCCCGGGTGATGTGGTAGCCGGCAATACCGCCGGGGAAACGGAAGTTATCCGCCTTGAATGCGAGCATGCCGTCTTTCCATTCCGCAGCCAGTTCTCCCAGTTCATCCCCCTGGAAATCGACCGCAGTCACTTTCCTCGGTCCATCCGTGGGAAGCATCAACTCCGCCGTCCCGTGGCGCAACAACAATCCGCCCTCCCCGGTTGCCTCAACCCGGCGGAGATCCTGATCGGCGAACCGGATGCCGAGAGTCCGCACATCGGTCGAATGCAACACCACAACGGAATCACTGGCGCGCAACTCCCTGCCGTCCAGACTGATTGCGGCAAAGGTCTGAAATGTGTCGGAGTGTTTCACCTTCAACGCGCCATCGGCGTTGCCACCGGCCGGCAGAGTCACCACTGCCGAACGCGGTGTCGAAATCAGCAATGTTTTCTTTTCCGGCATCAACCGTAACTGGCCGGTTACACTGTCGGCAATCTTGCTCTCTTTGTAACGTTTGAAATTTTCCGCCGCAGTTCCGTCTGCAACGTGGTTGTGATCCTGCACCCCCGGAACCGGGCGGTCGTCGAAAACCGCCCCCACCTGATTGATCAGCCCGGAGGTGTTCAGGGCGGGAAACCCGTAGTCATCCCGTTCTGCAAAGAGATTGCGCGGGATCGTATGACCGACCCGGACCGGAGACGGCGTCACGTCACCACGCAGAAACAACGCCGCCGAAATCCGGTCGCTGAGCTGTTTGACCGGATCACAACAGGACTCGAATACCACAATCCGTTTCTGGCGCCCCATCAACCGCCAGTCGGAACCGGAAAAATTGAACCGGAAATAGCCGTCAATGTCCTGCAGCGCACAATATGCGCCCATCAGCGGTCCCTCTTCGGCCCGGTGGATGTTCGGGGAACAGAAATCCACTTCCGTCATGTAAAACGGTTTGCCGTAGATGCGCCCGGGCAGCAGATTCAGCGGGACCCAGCCATGACCGGCGATCACGCAGCTCTGGCTGAACGCCATCGGCAATCCCCACGATTTCTCCGGAAACATCGGGTGATCCTGATAGATGTGATCGTCAACGACATCAAAAACATCGCGCTGCCATGTGCTCGCGAGATTGCCGCCGTTGTTTGCTCCGGTCATCAGGAAACGGGCACCGAGTTCATTGCGGAGAAACTCCATCATCTGCCGCGACCGGTCGCGGGCCTGCGTATAGATGAACTGCATGAAGTCGCGGTTTCCGGTGGACGGTTCCGGATTTTTTCCGGGATTCCGCCGGCAGTATTCCAGATACTCGTCGGCGAGGAACCGCTGCAGAATACTGCCCGGAGTATGGTTCCAGCTGTTGCCGATGGTATCCTCGTTGCTGAGATTCACAAAGATCACCGCAGGATCTTCCGCAAGCGTCAGACCGGTGTAAGGATTCCTGTGCGTCAACCAGTTACGGGCGAAACGCTTCCAGTTCTCGAACGCATCGTCGCAGAACAGAAACGCATTTTTCGCTCCGGTATGCCCGGTCTTTTCAATGTAGCCGGGATACCGTTTGAAAACCTCCAGATTGTCGCCCGGTTTGAGGCGGCGCGAGGTGTACACGTCAAACGTCAGATAGATCCCCTGCTCCTTCAATTTTGCCGTCAGGTATTCAAGCTTGTCGAGGTTCGCCATATTGAGCGTCGTTGAGTCCGGGGCCTTCGGATCGACCAGCCAGTTGTCGTGATGGTGGTAACGCACCGCGTTGATCCCCTGGGCCGCAAGAAACACCGCCAGCTTCTCCGCCTCTTCCCGGGAAAGGAAAAGAGCGCTCTCACAGAGGTTCACGCCGGAAAGCCGCAGACGCCGGTCGGGAGCCTTCTCAAAACAGACCTGTCCGTTCTTGTCGATCATCGGATAACCGAATTTTCCGGCCGGACGGTGCGAAATCGCAATTCCGGTGAAATCCAGAGCACTGCCCGGAGTAACCCGCCGTTCAAATTTGATCGGCTGCCAATCCTTATCCGCCCTGCCGACCACCGGCCGAACGACATGTTTCGGCAACAGAATCGGGCGTTCGGTCAGCGTGACCCCCGCGATCATCCAGATCGCCTCGGGGTGTACAATCCGGAAAGTCAACGACACCGGCTCCGCTCCCCCCAGTTCAAAACTCGACGCATACAACCCCACCGTCCGCATCGGATTGCGGGAGGACCACGCGACCTTGCCGTTGCTGAAATCCCCGGCCACCCACCAGTTACCGACATCGACGCCGCCGGTGATCGGAATGGTCTGCGTACCGGTATCGGCGTAACGCACGATCACCTCCCCGATCCGGTTGGTTTCGACCCATCCGGATGCATGGAGCAGCGAGAGGCCGCGCACCCTCAATCCGGCCGGAAGCGGCAACGTAACTTCGTGTGGAGCCATGTTCCGCACGGTCCCTGCCACCACGATCGCACCGGGTTTTCCACTCCGTTTCTCATCGACGATTTTGAACGGAATCCCCTGATACACGACTTCCCGGGCGTCAAATACCCTCATATCGTTGCCCGGCCCCTGATCGGTCCAGCCGCCTTTCCCGTCGCCGGCCTTTTCATCCGCGAAGGTGCGGTTGGTCGCTTTGCTGAGATCAATCGGGTATACCTCAGGTTTCTCACGTTTCATCCGCAAGCCGAAACGGTTCCCCTTCGCCAGTTCAAACCGGATGGAGAAACCGGCATCCGGATTCCAGCTCCGGTTGTCCTGAATCGTCAAATAGACGTCGCCATTTATTTCAAACCGATATGTGACACCATTGGAAAGCGGCAGTTCCACCTGCCGGACATTTCCGGTTTTCTTCCACAGTTTCTCCGTGAATGGAACCGTTTCCTTCTTGCCGTCCACTCCGGTGAAAAGAAACTTTGCAGCATATTTCGCCGGGATCTCCATATCCACATAACGGTGGTCGACGTTCGGCGCGGAGAAGACGAACTCCCAGCTGCCGGTCAGGACATCGGCTCTTTCCTTCTGCAACGACCAGCTGAAACTTCCTCCCGCCCTGCCGGCGACAATAACCTCATGCCGTGCGGAAATGCTGCCATCCTTCCCGGGCGCAGCCGCAGCCGGCTGAATGCGCGCCACATTCCAGCCGGGACGAAAAATTGCCGTCGGAGTGAAGACAAGATCACCGAATCGGAATTTCCCCGCAGCATCCACATCAGGGACATCCCCCATTGCCAATATCGTCAAAGATCCGAGAATCCCGAATAACTGCACTGATAGAAAAGCTTTTTTCCCCATGTCCGGTTTGCCCTTACTTCGTATTTTCAAAAAAATATGACCATTTATTTCCGATTCGAAACAACAGGCGCGGCGGAATCGCGGATCACCAGTTTCCCGGGAAGCATCCTCACTTCCCCCTGCCCCGCTCCGGATTGTTCAAGTCGCTTCAGGAGTAGTTCTCCCGCCTCACATCCCATCGCCCGGGTCGGGATCTCCACACAGGTGGCGGGCGGCGCGGAATAACGGGCGAGCGGCGGATTGTTGAACGTGACAACACTCACATCCTCCGGGATACGCAGATTCCGGAGATGAAGATGATGACAGAGCTCCATGTACATGCCGAAGGAATAAGCGATATAAGCGGTAAATCCCCGGGCAATTCCCTCCTCCACCGCCTTCTCCACCGTTACGGAACAATCCTTCGCGCTCTCCAGAACCGGCAATCCCTGCGCCAGGCAGAAATCAAAATAAGCAGCGGTACGGCGGATCACGCTGTAATGTTGCTCGGCAAAACTGATCGGAATCAGTTTCGGGTCACGATAGGGATTCATATAACCGATCTTGCGATGTCCCAGTTCATAAAGGTACGCCATCGCACACTTCATATTACCGATGTCGTCCGCCTGTACCACGCAGCCGTTGGCTCCGGCGACACCGTTCAGCACCACATAAGGCAGACCACTCTCATCGAGTTCCCCGATCAGCTCGCTTTTACGGACATCCACCGCAACTGCCCCGGCGACTTTCCATTGCGGCAGGCCGTAGGTAGCCCTCTGTTCGAGGGGGCGAACCAGGTAATGGCAGCTGTAGCCACGTTCGAACAGAAGGTTGTTGACCGCATCGACACCGGAGTTGATCTCCGCCTCGAATGCGATCTCCAGATAGTTGGGTAGAAAGATCGCCACCTGCCGGTTGGTTTTCTTGCGCATGGCCTGATACATCGGGTTCGGTTTGTAATCACGTTCAGCAACCCGATCCAGAATCCGTTTCCGCAGTTCCGGCTTCACGGTAAAATTCTTGTGGCAACCACTTATCACCCGGCTGACCGTCGAGGGAGATACCCCTATCTCCGCCGCAATTTCCTTCAACGTCATCGTCGCATTCCTGTTTATCGCATGTTTAGCAAACTGTTTCCTATCTCTATTATGAATCATTTCAGACAAAATGTCAAGCACAAATCAAAGTTTTTAACAAAAATAAAAATAATTTTTTATTCGATAACGCAAACAGTTTTCTAATTAATTTCTCATTTCCCGGCAAGTAGCATGAGGATCTGCTGAAAACGGAATCGAAGAAGAACCGGGAAACGGTCCGGCAGTCCAGCTTCCGCGCATACGGAGATTCCGTTGCGAAGAGAGTCGTTTTCCCGGACAGCAAAAATGAGAGACGACGGCCGATCTCCTCGTCACACCCGGCAGGACAAAACTCCTATTGCCAAGATCAGCCGGTATTCCTGTGCGGAAGCATTGGTTGAGAGGACGGCATCAGTTATCGGGAAATGCTCTCCGATATGGCAGGCGTACACGAAATTGCGGTCCAGGGAAACGATTACTCCGTTCCCTGTGCACAACCGTCAAGATATTTGAGCTTGGCCGGAGAACGCAGATTCTCGATGATTTTCGCCTCAAGCTGCCGGATTCGCTCCCGGGTCAGGTTGAAACGGCGACTGATATCCACGAGAGGGAGGCAGGGCTGCCCGAAGAGCCCGAACCGCATGATGATGATCTGCTGATCGCGCTCCGGCAATGTCCGGAGCATCTCATAGAGTTTTTCATAGAGAATCCGGCGTGCAAAATCCCGAACCGGATTGCCGGTACTGTCGTCGGCAATCAAGTCTTCAAGCATCGCTCCGTCGTCGCTGCTGGAAACCGGCGCCTGCAACGATACGGTCTGACAGGCCATTTTACGGATTGCGCTGACCCGGGCGACCGGCATCTCGAGCAGAGCAGCAAGCTCCTCGATCTCCGGCTCGCGCCCGTGCGCCTGAATGAACCTCTGTTCCGCCCAGGTCATCGAATTGATCGCATGAACCATGTGCGCCGGGATCCGGATCACCCGCGACTGCTCGGCAATCGAACGTGAAATATTGTGCTTGATCCACCAGCTCGCATAGGTTGAGAATTTATTGCCGAGACGGAAATCGAATTTCTCCAACGCCCGCAGCAAGCCGAGATTTCCCTCCTGAATCAGGTCGTTGAACGGCAATCCCCGATTGCGATACTTCTGCGCGATACTGATCACCAGTCTGAGGTTGGCCTCAATCATCTTCTGCCGGAGCTGCTGGAGTTCCTCGTGGATTTCGAGCAGGTTGTGAATTTCACCGGTAAGTTCCTCGTAAGTCATCAGGAAACGATCTTCGAGAAGCTGGCGTCGCTGCCGGTCAACCGGTCCGGGATCAAAATGGAACTTCTGGCTGTAACCGATGCCAGGCTGGATCAACCGGGCATAATCGATCACAATCTGAAAATATTCACTGAGCTGGTCGCCGGAGATGTCGAACTGACTGAGAGTCTCCATCAGTTCACTGCGACGTTCACGATACATCCGGCGCGCCTTGAACGCCTCAGAGAGGGCAGTATGCCGACGCTTGAGTTCCCCCCGCCAGGCGGCCAGCTGCCGGAGAAGTTCCCCCGGGGAAACCTCCTCCTTGCGCAGAGAGGACGGCAGGAAATAATCCGCGGGATCGGAATTGGAACTGATGCATTCATCAAGCAGCCGGAGATGTTCGAGAGTGACAAAGCCGAAGGCGTGAATCTGGTGCCGGAGTTTGCGTGTAACCAGATCGATCTCATCGCCGAGCTGTTCCTGCTGCTCCGGCGGTAAAGGCGGCAGTTTACCGATCTGCTGAAGATAACTGGCGAGAGAATCGGCAAAATCGCTTCCCGAGGCTTCCAGCGGAATGGCGATGTCAGCCATATCCTTCAAAACGTCCGGGACGTTTTCGGAAGAACCGGTACCTGTCTTTTTTTTCTTCATACGGTCACATAACTCCGGAGCCGGACGATGAACCGGAGCCCGGTACAGGATGCCGAAGCTCAGGAGACCGCCTTTCTTATTTCTTATAAGATAGCTCCCAAAAAAGAATCTTCCCTTCTAAAAGTAACTTTTCTTTGTTTTTTTTCAAACCGTCTCTTGCATTTTTTCAAAAAATCGCTATTTTAAGCGGTGTCAAACCGGGAAATGGTCCGGTTGCAGGCAAAGAATGGGGCTGTAGCTCAGTTGGCTAGAGCGATACGTTCGCATCGTATAGGTCATGGGTTCGACTCCCACCAGCTCCACCATTTGATATGCTGACGGTATATTGGACAGTCTTATTGAGACAGGTCAATATACCGTTTTTCTTTTTCGTTTTGTTTCCGCTCAATCCAACCAACCAAAGTTAATTCACGGTATTGGGACAGGAGTTCATTTCATTTCGAAGCAAAAAATCTTCTTCTACCTCAACGGGAGTCCACTGGCCGAGTTTCTGATGTATTCGGCGCGCATTGTAGTAATCAATATATTTGACGACATCGGCCTCCACGTTTTTTATTTCTAGAAATAAAAAAGTAACGACAAGAGGTATTCATGGATGATCGCAGACTTTCAAGGAAATCTGCGCTTACCTAGGGACAGATATGGTACGATTCCCACGCTGAATCACCAACTACGATATGCCGTCTATGAAAAATGGGAAATTGATCATTCAAAAAAGAGGAAAGTTGAAGCATGGTTTTCCAATTATGGTTTTAGAAAAAGTAGAAAAAATCCTCCATATTCAATTAAAAGGACGTGAAATGTTCTTTCCCGATTGATATATTACTGTAAAAACAGAAACATTACCACCGATAAAGGCAAAACGAATATGGCAAAAAAAACAAAAGCAGAAAAACCGTTGAACCTTGATGATATTCTTCTTAAGTGTCGAGATATTCTCCGGCAGGCGAAAAACTCTGGGTCTTTTTTTGAGAAGCGGGATTTAATGCTGACTCTGATTTTTCTGCGCTTTATCGGGGAAAAATATGAAGACGGGGTTCAGGTTCTGAGGAATAAACTCATTTCCGAAGGCCTGGATCCGGATGATCCTGCTATTTTTGCTGCTTTTTTTGAAGATGCGTCCTTTGCCGATGGAACGTTTCCTTTGCCTCCTGAAGCCCGTTGGGCAACTATCATCAATTCGCCCTCCAATGAATTGAATGTGAATCTTGATAGGGCCTTGAGACAGATCTCCACGGATGTTGAAGCGTTGCGGGGGTGTTTTGTGGAAGGCACGTTTACAACTCGGAATCTCGCCGCCAACGATATTAAGAAAATTGTTGATGAAGTCAACAAGATCTCTCACAAACAGTTTGGCGAACACCGGGATTTGATCGGCTACGTTTATGAATATTTCCTGAAAGAGTTTGCTGTCAATGCAACCAAAGAGGAAGGCGAATTTTACACTCCGCACGATGTTGTGCAGCTGATCGCCACGATGATCGAACCTTTTGACGGAACGTTGTACGATCCCTGCTGCGGTTCCGGCGGCATGTTTATTCAGAGTACCGATCTGATTAAAGCCAGGCAGGGCGATATCAGTCGAGTCAGCATTTATGGCCAGGAAAAAGAACCTGCCACTTACCGTCTGGCAAAGATGAATCTGGCGTTGCGCGGACTCAGTCATAATCTGGGCGGCGAAGCTGATACGGCTTTCGGGAATGATTTGCACAAGGGACGCCACTTTGATTATATCATGGCAAATCCGCCTTTCAATTTGAAAGGCTGGTATAATGACAATTTGCAGAACGATCCCCGCTGGGCAGATTTTGCCCTGCCCCCTGCAAGCAATGCAAACTATGCCTGGATTTTGCACATGCTTTCACATCTGAAAGAACCGAATGGGGTTGCGGGCTTCCTGCTGGCGAATGGCGCATTGGGGGATAACGATGGAAACGCTCCCATTATTCGTAAAAAACTCATTGAAAGAGATCGTGTGGAAGCGATTATTGTATTGCCGAGAGAATTGTTTATTACGACCGATATCAGTGTCACCATGTGGATTCTGAACATGAATAAAAAAGGCGGCACATATCATGGCAGGAAGCTGCGTAACCGGGAAAAAGAGATTCTGTTCATGGATTTGCGCCAATGGACCGAAAACCAGGTCAAGGGAGAACAGTTCAAAAAAGTTCTGCTGAAGTCGGATCAAATTCAGCGTGCTGCAGACATTTACCACACCTGGCAGGCAGAAGGCACGAATGGTGCGACTTATGCATTACCGGAGCTTTATCGATCTGTCACTTTTGATGAGATCCAAAGAAACAATTTCTCTCTTGTCCCGAGCCGTTATATTGAGTTTGTTGACCGGGATCAGGGGATTGACTATGAAAAAGTAATGTCCGAAGCTGCAGCCAAAGTATCAGATCTTCTTGCCCGGCAGCAGGCAAATGTTACGGCTCTGAGAAAAGCTTTTTCTGCGTTGGGTTGTGATATTGTTGACGGAGGCTGTAATGGCAAGTAATATTGACGCTTTTCGGACATTGCGTAACAGGCCACATGTTGTCATACTTGGTGCAGGAGCAAGTGTGGCAGCAATCCCTTGCGGAGATAAATACGGGCGTAAAATTTCAGTAATGGATGGCTTTATTGATAACCTCGGCATGAGGGATATTTTAGCAGGGATCAACTTCAAATCAGAGAACCTGGAAGATATTTACAGTGAATTATCGAAGCATCAGGAATATGATGAAATCAGAGAAAAACTTGAAAATAGCATAAGAGATTACTTCTCACAATATTATCTTCCAGAAGAACCAACTATTTATGATTTGCTTTTGTTGTCGTTAAAAGAAAAAGATATTGTTGCTACATTTAATTGGGATCCTTTGCTTGTATTAGCATATTTACGCTGTAGAGAAATAACTCTAAAACTTCCACAACTTCTTTTTTTGCATGGGAATGTTGCTGTTCAACTATGTCTTGAAGAAAAAAGGATTTTTTTTCAGTTGTATCAAGGGTACTGTAGACAATGTCAGAATCAACTCTCACCATGTCGACTTTTGTATCCTGTTCAACAAAAAATTACAATGCAGATCCATATATCAAAAATCAATGGGATCGCCTTAAATATTATTTGAGTTACGCCTATATCGTAACGATTTTTGGATATAGTGCTCCAGCCACAGATATAGAAGCTGTAAATCTGTTACTGGAGGCATGGGGTGGTGGAGAAAAACGGAAATTAGAAGAAATTGAAATTATAGATATCGCTGAAGAAAAAATATTGCAGGAAAAATGGAAACGTTTTATCTATTCTCATCATTATCGAATCCATAGAAATTTCTATGATTCATTAATTGCGCAATCGCCACGAAGAACTACAGAAGATTTGTTTGCTTGTCTTATGGAATGTGAATGGTTGGATTTCCCGAACAGATTGCATCAAGGAATGTCTTGGGATGACGTAAGAAAACATTTTGCCCCTATTCTGGCAGAAGAAGAAAAAACGGAAGCTCAAAATGGCAAATAATGTACCGACAATCAGGCTAGGAGATTATATTGAGATTTTTGAGATAAGAAATCGAGATGGACATAATTATCCTTTTATGGGGGTAAATAAAGATAAAACATTTATGCCCACTGTTGCTGACACTCTTGAACTTGATAACACCAAATATAAAGTCGTAAGCAAGGATATGTTTGTGTTTAGCGGAATGCAGACAGGCAGAGATACTTGTATTCGGTTGGCGTTGTATAGTAAAAACACGCCTATTCTCATTTCTCCGGCATATACGACTTTTGTTGTAAAAAATAAGAGTAAACTTGTTCCAGAGTTTCTTTTTCTATTTTTTTGCCGATATGAAATAGATCGTTTGGGAGCCTTTTTAAGTGACAGTAGCATTCGCTCAAATTTGGATTGGGACAGATTTTGCGATATTCAAATCCCGTTGCCGTCTATTGAAACGCAGAAGGCTTTGGTTGCGATTTACCATGGTCTGCAACAGACCATTGCAGAAAATGAGGCATTGATCCGGGAGCTGGAATCCGTCTGCCACGCCTTCATCGTCGATTGCAAAGCAAAGTATCCCAAAGTCAAACTCAGCGAGAGGATAAGAATTCACGAAAAAAGAAACTCGGAGGGTAAACATTTTCCATTTGCAGGTGTTAACAGAGATAAGACTTTCATGCCTACAGTCGCTGATACAAATGAACTTGACAATACAAAATATAAAGTAGTAAGTAAAGATATGTTTGTATTTAGTGGAATGCAGACCGGTAGAGATATTTGTATTCGTTTAGCATTGTATAATGAGAAAACACCTGTTCTCATTTCTCCAGCTTATACAACCTTTGTCATAAATGAGACCGCAACGTTACTACCCGAGTATCTATTTTTGACTTTTTGCCGTTTTGAAATGGATAGATATGGTG
The DNA here is from genome assembly GCA_944389895.1 of uncultured Victivallis sp. GTDB lineage: Bacteria > Verrucomicrobiota > Lentisphaeria > Victivallales > Victivallaceae > Victivallis. The sequence continues at coordinate 29,321 of CALXOA010000101.1, forward strand.
CTTTTTTAAGCGACGGGAGTATTCGTTCAAATTTAGACTGGGATCGATTTTGTGAAATAGAAATCCCATTGCCTCCGATAGAACATCAGCATTCAATTGCAAAAGTATTCAACTGTTTGCAGGAATCCAAACGCATTATTCAGGAAATGCAGGAACTGATGAAAAATCTGTGTCCGGCACTGGTACAGAAAGCGGCGCATTCGGCATAAGCAAAGAGGGAAAGATATGGCATTGACAAATTACAACGGCAGATTCTGCGAACAGGACTTTGAAAATGCTCTGATCCAAATGTTTGTTGATAACGGCTGGGAGTATCTCTTTGGAGACAACATTGAACACTCCAGCGGAACAGAAGTGCTGATCTCCGATGATATCCGTTCCTTCCTTGAAAAACAGTACAACTTCCTGACAACAGATGAAGTCAGCGAGATAGTCAACCGGATATCTCTTGCCGGCGACGACACTCAGTTTGCCACAATGCACAAGATTTATACCATGCTGGTAAACGGCATTCAGTTCACCACGGCTGACGGATCGCCTCACATCATTCACTTCATTGATTACGGAAATCATGCCAACAACACCTTCCGGGTTGTCAATCAGTTTACTGTGGATTATGTCAACAACAGCCAGCGTAAAAATCGCCGCCCGGACATTCTGCTTTATGTCAATGGAATACCCCTGTGCGTGATTGAACTCAAAAGTCCCACAAAAGCCAATGCCACCATTTTTGATGCCTATGAACAGATCAACATTCGCTACTGGCGGGATATTCCCCATTTGCTCCATTACTGTCCTCTGGCAATAATCTCGGATGGCGTGAAAACCAGGCTGGGAACGGTGTTGACTCCATACGAACACTTCTATGCCTGGCGTCGGGTTGAAAACGAAGATAAAATTGCTAAAAACGGATTTGCCGAGACTGAAACAATGGTCAAAGGAGTGTTTGCTCCTGCCCGTTTTCTGGAAATTTTCCGGGATTATGTGTATTTTCAAGATCGGGAGTTTGACCATGAAGAACGGGAGATCGTCTGTCGTTATCCGCAGTTTTTTGCCGCCCGTCTGCTTCGGGAAAGCATTTTACGTTCCGTTGCCCGTCACAGCGGAAAAGGCGGTACCTATTTCGGCGCAACCGGTTGCGGGAAAACCTATGCCATGGCATTTCTTGCCCGACAGCTTTCTCTGCGTTGCGCCAATGAACTTGGATCTCCCACCATTGTAATGATCGTTGACCGGGAGGATCTTCAGAAGCAGGGAGCCAAACTCTTCACCAAATCCACAGAATTCCTTGGCTTGGGCGAAGTAAGGCAAATCGAATCCCGAAAAGATCTGCGGCAGGAATTGGGCGCCAGACCTTCCGGTGGATTTTATATCTGCACGATTCAAAAGTTCTGCGACCGCAATGATGACAAAGTAGGTCTCATCAACACTCGAAGCAACATTATCTGTTTTTCCGACGAAGCACATCGTACCCAGATCGAACGCAGCAAGCAGATAAAATTTGATAAGGATGCCGATGAAAACATGCGGGCGCTGGTGTCCAAACCTTACGCTAAAGTTCTGCACGAAGCATTCCCCCATGCGACCTTTGTCGGCTTTACCGGAACCCCCATTGCCGAAACCTATCAAACCTTCGGAGAGGAGATTGACCGCTACACGATGGATCAGGCCGTAGCGGACGGCATCACCGTTCCGATCAAGTATCATCCCCGCATCGCCAAAGTTCTGCTGGATGAGAAGAAAGTCAAACTCATTGAAGCCTATTATAAAAAGTGTGCTGACGAAGGAGCCTCCGAAGAAAACATCCGCGCCAGCAAAAAAGCGATGAGCAGTATGGAAATCATCCTTGGGGAACCCGAGAGACTGAAGCAACTGGCCGCGGACATTTACCACCATTTTACAGGATTGCTTGATGCGGATCCCGACCGCAAACAAAAAGCAATGATCGTTTGTTCCAATCGCAAAATCGCCTATGATCTTTTAATGCAGTTTAAAGAACAGTTTCCGCAATGGTTCGTAGAAAGAAAAAGTCCCTGGGAAGATACCCTGCCGAAGGAGGAGTTGGATACACTTAAGGTCATGCCCACGATCGCCATGGTTGCGACCAACGGCAAAAATGATCCGGAAGAAATGTACAATTATCTGGGCGGTGTTGCCAACAGCGAACGCAATGACTCCCTGGACAGCAGTTTCAAGCAGGATAACTCCAATTTCCGCATCGTAATCGTGGTGGATATGTGGATTACCGGATTTGATGTTCCCTGTCTGACTTATCTTTACAATGATAAGCCTTTGCAGAAGCATACTCTTATCCAGACGATCAGCCGGGTCAACCGCAAGGCGCAAGGCAAAGATTTTGGTCTGATTATTGACTATATCGGTATCCGGGACAATATGCTTGAAGCCCTGAAAACTTATGGCGGAGGAGAAGAAAGCCTTGCTCCAACAGAAGATGATGTAGCGCAGGCATATGATGTTTTCAGAGAGCATCTGGCTGTTTTGAGGCAACTATTTACCGGCTTTGACTTAGCCTGTTTTCTGAAAGAAGATGCTGATCCTGTGGAGCGTTACAAGCAGCTTTCTCTTGCTGCCGAATTTATTTTTCATAATACAGAAATTCTGAATATGGATAATGGGAAAAAGTCACGTCAGGTCAACTTCAAAACTTATTTTCTGAATATCGTCAAGCGTCTCCGTATCGCCTATGATATTTGCCAGCCATCCAATGTACTTGCCGCAGAAGAGTTTTCATTAGCTCAGTGCTTCATGTCCATAGCTGGCTTTGTCCGTAAGATGGGCGGAACAGTAGAACTTGATACAGAAAGCATGAACCGCACTGTTGCCAAAATGGTGGAAGAAGCGCTGAAATACAGCCAAGTTGAAAGCATTCTGGATGTCGGCGATGAAGAGGATATCTTCGATCCCAAGTTTGAAGAAATCCTTGAGGATATTCCAATGCCCGCGACAAAGCTGGAACTTCTGATCAAAATGCTCCGTAAACGCATTGCGGAATATTCCAGAACCAATGCCCTGGCGGCCCAGAAATATCAGGAACTTTTGGAAAAAACAATTGCTCAATATCATGAGCGTCGTAAGCATTTACCTCTGGAGGAAGCGGGTGCGGCCCAGGAAGAAGCCTCGGATCAGATTATTCAAGACGCGACAAAACAGGCGCTGGACATTCTCAACGGACTGAATGCCGACAGGGAAAGTTTCCGGCAGATGGGATTGACCTTTGAAGAAAAAGCTTTTTATGATATATTGATCCACCTGCGTGATGAACACAACTTTGAATATGGTACAGATGGAAAATATGGCAATGATAAATGCAAATCCCTTGCAAAAAAAATAAAGAAGATCATTGACACCAACTCCGCATTTTCTGACTGGCTTAACAATCAGCGTGTCCGTGACAGGTTGAAGCAGGACATAAAAATCTGCCTGATTAAAAACGGTTATCCTCCTCAATACAGCCCTGTCGTATTTCAGCAGATCATGGGCCAAGTTGAGAATTTCAAAGAACAAGAGATGTAGCAACAATTCTTTCAAGTTTTTGGTAAACTCCATGTGAGCAGAACTGTAGTTTTACTAGGAAGAGAGTATATGCCGCGACTTCAAGCTCTGTGGAAATATAACCCCGGAGATAACGTCCGGAAAAATTCGCACATTTCAATTTGGGAATGCGGCCAGCCGTATTCCCAAGATGAGAAACTCTACCTGAATTTGAAAGATTTTCGCGGAGAATTTTTCGAGAAGATGAAATTGCGCCCTTTTGAGACTTGAAAAATTCGCCGTTTTGAGGTGGAGAGAAGATTTCTGAAAAGCCTCAAAATGCCCCACCATTTTTACGCTCAAAACGGCAACAATCGTTGCCGTTTTTTACCATATACGCTTCCAATTCCCGACAGACCACTTATTTGAAATCAAATCTGTCATTCGGGAGCAGATTATGGGAAGGCGCAAAATGGATTCCGAACTTCACCGCATCAAACTGGAAACCGGGACCGTCTATCAGACCAGTAAGGGCGGCAACTACTATTTCCGTTATCAGATCAACGGCGAACGCAAATGCATCAGCTTGAAAACCGCCCATCAGGAAGAAGCCGTCCGCAAAGCGCGGGAACTTTTTCTCCCATCCGTCCCATCGGACGGTACCGCATCTGTGAATCGAAGTTCAAAACCGGCTCTGTCGGTTTCACGGCGGGAGTCTCCGTCGCCTTTAAAACCGATCTTTTACCGAACACGGCTCCTGCGGCCGTGACCTGAGCCGCCGACTTGAGAAAACCGCGTCGATTCATGGTTACACACTCTTTCCAAGCCGATACGCCTGTTCCGGAAATTTTGTATGATTGACCGCGCCGACCGGCCAGACACCGGGAGCAATCACCTGTCCGGCATCACTCCAACCGAGATAATCCAGCAGGACCCCGTAATGATCAACAATCGCTTTTTCCTTGCGTTTGTCGTTATCGGCGTAGGTCATCAGCAGCGCGGCTTTTTTCGGTACATGGATCGAACCGTTGATCGCATAGAAACGGTCGATCACTGCCTTGATCTGCGCGGAAATCCCGAAATAGTACATCGGTGTGGCGAACACAACCATTCCCGCGTCAACGATATGTTTTCGGACAAATTCAAAATCGTCTTTGAACACACATGCTCCGTTCATGCCGCATTGGTTGCAACCAATACAGGGATGAACCTCCTTGAACGCGGCATCGAAACGGACGATTTCGTGTCCGGCCTCCTCAGCGCCGCGGATGAAGTGTTCGGCGAGTGTGTTGGAATTTCCGTTTTTCCGGGGACTTCCCGTGATCACCAGAATTTTCATTTTTCCACCTTTCGGATTTGCCGCGGCATGTACCAGAGTTCCGCCGAGAATGGCGCTTCCGGCGAGAACCGCCGTTGCCGTCAATGATGTTTTCAGGAATTCGCGTCTGTTCATGGCGTCACTTCATCCTCATTTCCGGGACGAGCGGATTCTGATTGAGCAAATCCAGCTGCTTGACCATTTTCAGCGTCTTTTGCTTGTACTTCTGAAAATGCGGCGTTTGAATATGATGCTCGTAGGCGGCGCGGTCCGCGTAGATCTCCAGAATCGTGATCCGTTCCGGATGCGCCTTCTCCTGCATCGAATACATCATATAGACTCCGGGTTCCTTCGCCATGGATTCGCGCCCGCATTCGGTCACCAGCGCCAGATATTCCGGAAGTTGTGCGGGATCGACTTCGATCCGCGAGATTCGCACGATGCTCTCCGGCGTAATGTGGCTTTTCATTTGAGTTTCCTTTCCGGTCAGGAATCCCGTTGCGAGACGGACGCCTTCCTGATACGCGTTTTCCATCCCCGGATAGGTCATGAACGCGTGAATCGTTCCGGGAAGCGTCCGGTGTGTCACCGGAACGCCGTTCTTTTTCAGAAGTTCCGCAAACGCCTTGCCCTGATCGTACAGGACATCGCACTCCGCCGCGACGATCAGCGTCTCCGGATAGTGTGCGAACTCTTTCATCAGCAGGAGAGAGACCGCCGGATCATCCGCGAGAGCGCCCGGCGCATACGATTCGTTGAACGCCTCCATCAGGATTCCGTCCAGCCCGAACCCGGTTCCGTATTTTCTCCACGATTCCGAACGGTCGTTCTTCGCAAGCACGACCGGATAATAGAGGATCACGCCCGCAATTCCGGAACGCTCCTTTCCGGCGACGGAGGCTGCGAGATTGCCGCCCGCGCTGTCGCCGGCAAGATAAATTCGCCGGTAGTCGCGCTCCCGAAGCATCCGGACTGCCGCAAGCACATCCTCCAGCGCCGCCGGAGCGCGATGCTCCGGTGCAAGGCGATAGTCGAGCGTCGCCACGTCGAGCCCGGAAACGTTCGCCAGATCGCCGCAGAAACGGGCGCTCCCCTCCAAGCCTCCGAGCGTCCACCCGCCGCCGTGCAGATACAACACGATCGTCTTTCCCGGTTCGGTTCCGGGATAATAGAAGCGGATTCTCCGATCCCTGACCCGGGTGTTTTCCACCCGGACTCCGGCAGGCG
>CALXOA010000102.1 GCA_944389895.1 uncultured Victivallis sp.
AAAACCGCTTGCTTTCGACGATCATACAATTCTTTTGAATTGATTTTTCTTGCATCTCGAAGTTCCATACTGGTAATATAGTACGTTTGAATAGATTCTACAAGTATTTTTGTTGCCTATCTATAACCTAATGAACTTTCACAACCTACGACGTTTTGAGGCGATGGTGAACTGGCTGCAGGAGGGAATCAACTATAACTGTGTTTACGCCAAAGGAAACATCCATTTTACGGGGTGTCTTTTGTTTTGCAAACCTAACCTTGCAAAGAATCTTAGAGCATTGTCACAAGATGAGCCGCATGTTGTGGAGAGTTGCGTTATTCTAAAATGGCAAATGATCACTGTTAGTTCATGATATAGTAGTTGAAATTAGATGCTTTTTTCATGATTTGCTGGTGGCTTTCTTGTTTCTCCTTTTTGTTTGTGCTATAATTTACAGTAAAAGCAACAGGAAAGTACAATGAATAAACCAGTGACTGTTCGTGATATCGCGGCTCAGGCGGGGGTGTCGCTCGGTACGGTGAGTCGGGTGCTGAACAACGCCGCGAACATCGCTCCGAAACTCAAAGAACATACGCTCGCGGTGATCCGAGATAGCAATTATGTTCCATTGCGCCGTCCACGCCGGAATTCACGACGAAATTTGACAGAGGGCGGACGAATCGCTGTACTGTTCTGCGATATCTTTTCGGAGTGGAATGATTCTTATTTCGCTCGTTCCTATGCGCACGGTATCAGCGATGTTTGCACCGCTTATCGAGTTCGGACAGAATTTTTCACGCTTCAAGATTTCTGCGACGAAGTTTTTTTCAAAAGACTTTCAAAATTCGACGGGATTCTGATCAAACATGTGTTTCTACCTGGTGATAAAAGGATTGAGCAAATCAATTTGTTAGCGGAAACCATTCCTGTTGTCGGATTTGGTACTGATCTGTCCGCCTGCCGCTATCCGCAGGTTTTTCTGGACAACCATTCGGCAGGGGCGTTGGCGGCAGAGGAGGTGTTTCGTCGGGGGCATCATACTGTCGCTTTCATCAATCCGAATCCGGAAAATGCAATGTTACGGGGGCGCAGTGAAGGATTTCGCGAAGTTATGCAACAGCGTAACTGTTGGGAGCCGGAGTTATTCTTCGATCGTAAACTTGCGACAATTCAGGCGCCGGATCCGGATCCAATTCCGCCGCTGCTTGAGAATACGCTGGAAAAAATCTTGGCCTTCCCGAAGAAAGTAACTGCAGTGATCGTTGCTAACGACTGGGGGTGTGTCGGCCTCTACCGCGCTTGTATTAAGCGAGGCATCCGGATTCCGGAAGAGTTGAGTGTTCTTGGATTCGACAATCAGATTTCGATTTGCGTCAGCTTGAATCCCGCGCTCTCCAGTATTCTAAATCCGGTGGAGGACATTGGAAAAAGTGCGGCCATGGAACTGATCTCGCGGATCGATGCTAAAAAAAGGGGAATTACTGTGCCGCTTAATTCTCTGTTTTTTTCTGGAACTCTGATCGAACGAGATTCTCTTGTCGATATTACAGCCAACAATAAGGAGAACAAGTAATATGAAACAGTATTTTTTTACTCTAATAGAACTTCTCATTGTAATTGCCATTATTGTTATTCTTGCCGCTATGTTACTGCCGGCATTGAATCGAGCGCGGGAACAGGCACATATCGTCAGCTGCCTTAACAATCTCAAACAACTCGGACTTGCTGCCAACCTCTACCTCCAAGATAACCGTGAAGTTTGGTTTCCACTTGGTGCTGCGAACACCATCGACCGCTGGCCGAACAAACTGGTGCCATATTGCGGAAAGAAGGTATTCAAGTGTCCATCGGACAAGAAAGACGGGGAAGTTTCCTACGGCTATAACAACTACTTTCGTTTGAAGACGAACATGAAAGACAGTATTATTGATCCCCGTTTGCGCTCGCGGGTATTGGTTTTTGCGGATGGTGCTCCCCAGAAAACAACTGCGACTGACGGCTCGCTTCACGGCGGCTGGATTAATGACATGAATCCCGGCTACGGTTTTTTTGACCTCGATACGAAAGAATCTCTCTCCGGACATCCCGCCAGATGGAATATTCTCTATGCCGACGGACACGCCGCTACCGTTACTCACGTCCAAAGCTTTCCTATAGAATTTCCAGAGGAATCATATGCTTGGCCTCTTTACATGAAACCCCGTTTTGGTTGGCCGTGGGATTGAGGAGGCCTGATAACATGATAAAAAAAATGCGTTTATTGCTACTACTACTTCTTCTTTGTTACACCCTGCCTGGTAGTGGTACTGAATACAGTTGGGAGTTCTCGCGTTCGGTCAATGGTCGTTCTGGTAATGGTGAATTGCCTCCTCTCCGTTCTGCCATGATCAAAGACGGCGTTCTGACCACGGGGGAAGGGCCGGTGCAGTTTCGGTTACCCACCGATCTTCCGGCGCTCGGAATGTTGCGAATCCGGTTCTGTCCGGTTTCCGTGCCGATGAAAGGTAAAGAGTACTGTCTCCTGGATGCGATGCAGAACGGGAATGGTATGCGTCTTTGGATTACTCGCGATGGGAACTTCGCCTGTGACTTCCGCGAAGGGTGGGAAAACTGCTTTTGGTGGACTATGCCCGCCGCCAAACTTAAGGTCGGAGAGTTGAATGATTTCATGATCAACTGGTCTGCCGATCAGCTTACGATCCAGCTTGACGGGGACTCCGTTTTTGTGAAGAAACAACCGACATTGCCGAAAAAATGGGGCAATCTTTTGACGTTGGGCGCGTTTTCCGACGGTAAGGCGGCTTTTTCGTTCAAAATCTCTTCGATCATGATTTCTGATCGGAAAATTATAACGGAGCCGACGACATACAAAACGTTTATCCGCCCGAAAGCGTGCAAGGTAAAACCAACCTTCGGCGTGTGCGTTCACACCCGCAATTCTCCTCGGGAACTCCCTACGGTGGCTGCAAGCGGAGTCAAGCGAATCCGCTTTCATTTCACTTGGAATGAGGCAGAACCAGAAAAGGGAACATTCAAATTACCGCGGAGCGCATTCGACTTTATGAAGGCGATTGATGAGTACGGGTTGCAGGTACTGATGATTCTCGCCTACGGTAACAAACATTACAACGCTCCCGGAACCCCAAATGGTTTTGATGAACTCAAAGGACAAAATTCAGCTTTTTACGAAGGATTTGGTTGTTATGCTCGCTACATGGCCGAGACATTCGGTTCACGCGGTAGTGGACAGGTCAAAGAGTGGGAAATCTGGAACGAGGAAAACGGTGCCAAACCGGAAGAGTATGTCGCCGTCCTGCGTTCTGCTTACCGGAACATTCGGGAAGTCGATCCAGAAGCGAAAATTGTCTTCGGTGGAATTTCCCGTATGGATCACGTTTTTCTGGAGCGATGCTTTGAACTTGGAGCGGGGGAGTTTGTTGATGCCGTAGCTCTCCATCCCTATCGTGAAGAAGTTCCGCCGGAATTCCCCTATCAGAGCGATCGCCGTTTCAACGGAGAAGCTGCCAATTACGGTGAAGAATTGCTGAAAATGCGTGAAATAGTGGATCGTCATTCACCGAGAGGAAAACGTATTCCGATCTGGATCACAGAATTCGGTTATTGGACGTTTGACGCGCAGTCGTCACTCAATCCGAAGACTTCCATCTCCCATGATGTTCAGGCGAAGTATCTGCTCCGTTCAATAATTCAGAATCTTGCACTCGGCGTTGACAACTACTACATCTACCGTGCCGTAGACAGCACATTCTTCGGCCTTACTTACGGGCCGAACTATCTGCCGCGGTCCGGATACTTCGCGCTTCAGCACTTGAATCGATTGTTTCCGCCGGGCAGCGAGTTCAGCGTTCTCGACACAGAGGTCAAAACCTTCGTGAACGACCAAGACCTCAAATTATTAAACAAACTTTATGGTGGTTTCGATCCCCACACCTATCTCTTCGGTAAAGCCGATGGTAATCTTTATCTTGTACTCTGGAATGGCGGTAAAGCTGGCGATCGCTTGATTGATCTACCTGTCGCTGACATGGAACTCCCACTGGAACTCGAACCGGGGCCGGTCAGCGTGTACGATCTCTTCCTTGGTTCCGATCTCGCTTGGTACTCTTCAGATCCGGTTAGAGTTTACGTGGATAGTGGTGATGGTGTAAGCCGTATCAAAGGTGTCAAGTTCTGTGACACACCGGTGGTGCTGGAGTTGAAACCGGCGAAACCGAATGGTAAGAAAAAATGACAACGATCCACTGGAATGATGACTCTTTCTGGCAATTGAAATTGACAAATGAAGAGCTCTCCGAGTATTACCGAATCGTGCTCGGTAACGGGCTGGTTGGTACTGCTATCGACCGTTTGATCATAGCTGACTGGACTCAGCCGGTACTTCCAACCTATTCCCGGCTCGGATATGATGGCGGACAGATTGTTCTCCTCCCCGCATGGAATCATGTGGATCTCACAGTCGGAGGTATTGTTTACGCATGGGAAAACGGTGTTCACGACGTAACTCAGATTCTGGATCTACGGACCGGGGTTGCCACGCTCTCCGACTGCTGGGAATACATTCCCGGTAAAAAACTGCACCTTGAAATTCGCCTCTTTCTGCCCCGGCAGCAGCCGATGGCAGCCCGATTGTCGTTACATATCCACAATTTTGATAAGGAACTCATCCACTTCAAATTCGGGTTGCGTGTCGAAAGTGCCCGGCTGTTTCTCCGCATGAATTTCATAAATTGTGGAAAAAACTGTATAGCTGGAGATTATCGTGGAAATAAAGAAGGCACTCCGATTGAGCAGGCTCTTGCCTGGCAATTTTCGGGTGGAGAAACCACTGTCGCTATTTCTTTGAACCAGATTGATGCAGAAAGTTCCGAACCGGAAACTGAATTACAGCTGGTTCACGCGTTGTCGTTTCCTGACAGTACTTATCCGGATAGGTGTAGAGCCGCAGATATTGCGCAAGCTTTGCTTACCCAACCAGAAGATAAAACCCTGACGGAAAATGCCGGGCGATGGCGTAAATTGTGGGCGGATGCCTTACTTTTTGCTGACGGAGGCCCGGGATTCATGCGGGACCTAGTCATTTGGCAGTATTTTCTGCTGGGTAACCTGAGTGAATTTCCCTGCGTCACCGGCGCACTTGGCGTCTGGGGGGCTGCATGGGGAGGGCGGCAATTTTGGGACGCTGATTTTTGGCTCTTCCGCGCTACGTTGCTACTGTGGCCTGATTTGGCGAGGAGTATTCCGGAATGGAGGGGACAAACTATAATTCCGGCAAGAAAAAATGCCGCCGGATCGGGTTATCGTGGTATTTGGTTCCCTTGGCAGGCTGACGGCAAAGGACGTTGTTGTACTCCTTCCGGTTATATCAAGGAGGTTCACCTCAACATCTGGGTGGCATTGGCAGCATGGGCTGCCTTCCGGCAGAACGGGGCAGATACTTTCCTTCACCAGGTGACCTGGCCAATTCTATCTGGAATTGCGGAGTTTTTTTGCTCACGGGCAACGAAAGAAAAAGATGGACTGTTTCACATCCGGCAGGTGGTTGGGCCAAACGAGGCAGTCGAAGAGCTTCAGCATACACTGGTTGATGACAATATGCTGACCAATTACGGCGTACGTAAGGTATTGGAATTGGCGATCTCCTGCGCTGACAGGAGCAATGAACCGGTTCCCTCTGAGTGGTTGGAGGTATATGAAAAAATTTTCCTGCTCGAACCTTCGACAACTGGGGTAATTCCGGAACATTCGAATTATTGCGGAGAAGGAATCAAGCAAGCTGACTTGATTCTCATATTTTATCCGTTGGAGTATCCCGCGTCTGCTGATACTGTTTGCAGGAATGTCCACTATTATTCAGAACGTTTTTTGACTTACGGCCCGATGATGAGTACAGCAATATCTGCTTTACTTCTAATGCGGGAGGGGAAGAAAATGGAAGGACTGAACATCTTGAAAGAACAATCTGAACCCTTCCTGCGTGGTCCACATCGATTGATTTGCGAATGTCGCAGCTCAGACAATCGGAATATTTTCTTTCTCGCTGGAGCCGGTGGGGTTCTCCAAGCGTTACTTTACGGCTATTTTGAGGCCGACATCAATCATACTGCTTCTATTCCGCAGGTGAAGAATCTCTGTCCGGATTTCCCTGGATGGAAGTAGCCGCATCCCCCTCCGCATGGGGGCACAGGGAGCCAGATGAGCCATCTTTCTGCACAGCCATCCAATAGAGAAGTGAAGAGTTGGAGATGGATCACGATGTAACTAATGTTTTGAGGAACAAAAGATAAAGATACGTTATAAAGCGTTAAAAAAACAAAATAACAGCGCCATCGTAAATTTGTAAGTGAATGCTTCGAAAATGCCAATGTATTTGGAAGTATCAAACAATCTCAGACATTCAGCCCAACGAACCATTATCTATATTGATTTCAGCCATCAATTGATCAACGTTATCAGCCTTGAATGATCTTTGGGATGCTTTATAAAAACACCGCAGGTATCTGAATAAAATCTGTGGGCACACACTACCAAGCTGGAATGGCTGTCTCCACCAACCGGGATTGAGATACAGGAATAGTAGAGAAATCGTTTAGGGAAATTGTTGGTTATTTGAATACAATAAACCGAATCCAAAATACAGGGACGGCAATGTAGCACATTATCAAGGCACGATTCATGTGGTCTATCCGATAACGATCCAATTGATTGTTATCCGTATTATGGACGAGAAAACTCCGTAGTAGGAAAGTTGTTGCCAAAATACATTTTCGCTTGGATTTTCACTCATTTCTTCCGTAGTTTGTTCGTTGTAAAAACGGTCAGCACACACGGTCCAAAGAAGTTCAGGTTCTTTGGACGGAGACTAAGGATGGTGAAACGGTTTTGTTTGATGTGGGGACTTGCAGATGACCAAGTCCACGTGAGAACAACTCCTCCAAAGTAATATCAACTTAAAGGTGTAATGTATACCACCGTCTAAGCCGGTGGATTTGATTCTCCTTACGGTTTCATCGCGAAGCAAGATGAGTTTTGTTGGTTCTGATATCGGATATCGTCTTCCGTCAGAATACCTCCTCGCTCTCTCAGGATGGAAGTCAGTTTGGGGATGGAAACATTTCGCGGCGTGACGCCGTTCTGCCAGGAGAGCGCCGCCGCTGCACCGGCCGCTTCCCCCATGAGACTGCATTGCGCCATGATCCGTAAGCTCCCCAGCGCCTGATGAGTTGCACTGACGCACCGTCCGGCAACCAGAAGATTTTCAACCTTCAGCGGTACCAGAATCCGGTATGGAATCTGATAGTGCCATCCTGTCGGTGGGTGGATGACCCGGGAATCCATGCCCGCACCGGAACAATTGTGTATGTCTATGAAAAAGCTGCCGTAGCCGATGGAATCCGGATATTGCTCCTGAGCGAGCATTTCCGGGACTGTCAAGGTATATTCTCCGCAGATCCGACGGCTTTCCCTCGCTCCGATTGTACTGGGGGTGAAGATCATGTAACAGTTCTCCATTCCCGGGATGTATTTGCGGAAGACCTCAATGGATTCGTAGGCCTGCCGCCGGGCTTCCATGGTTGCCGTGGTCAGATCTTCCGCTTTGCAGGCGTCGACAAAATTGACATGGGTGAAGTTGACGCTGATGTAGTTGGGTAATTTCGAGTTGTGCCACCAGCCCATCAGGGTTTTCTGAAACGGACGCATGTCTCCGGCCTTCTGGGCCTCTTCCCAGACGTCTGCCAATGCCCAGGAAGAGTGTTTCGGATCTCCCCAGAAGGCGGCGAGCCGATCGTAATTCACTCCGCCGATGGTGAACATCAACGTCATCGGCTGGCATTGGCCGTCTGCGTTCCCCTGCTGAAATGGACAACCCGCCCTGGCTGCCACGTCTCCATCGCCGGTACAGTCGATCACGCGGGCGGCGCGGTAAGCGCTCCGGCCGCTCTTATTCTGCAGGATCACTCCACAGACCCGGTTGTCTTCCAGCAGGACGTCGGAGAAGAAAGTGTAATAAAGGACGGAGATTCCGTTTTCCCGGATCATTGTGTCCAGGACAAGTTTCATGCCTTCAATATCAAAGTCGAGATGGCTGGCGGGCCGGTCGGCGAAGCCGGCCTCGTGGACCCGGTTGACGGTTTCCCAGGTAATTCCGCCGACGATGCGTTCCCGGGTTTCCCATGAGGTGAAAATGGAATAGTGGGCATGACCGCCCGCAGTTGCCACTCCGCCCAGACAATTGAATTGTTCCACTAGCAGTGTTCTGGCGTTCAGGCGTGCTGCGCTCAATGCCGCGGAGACACCGGCGGGACCTCCGCCGACAACGATGACGTCGTACTCGCCTTTGACTTCAATCTTTTCCTGTCGTATGATTTCCATGATCAACTCCCTTTTGTGTGATGGAATGGAAACTTCTGATAAAATAACAGTTTTTATGGATAAAACCTTGAAAATTTCTGTAGAATAACTTAAATTTTTACAGAAATGGAGGTGTTATGAATTTGTCCGCGGTGATCCGGCAGCTGGAAGAAAAGTTGACCGTCAAGATCAGCATGGAAACCCTGCATGCGGCATTTCCCGATGATCCGGAATTGCGGTTGTCTCCGGATGAATACTGGCATCATTCCGACGACTGCCGGGCGAAAAAGCTGAATCCCAAAACGTTCCCCGTCTGTTGCGCGAACAAGGCACGGAGTGTTTTTATTGCACGCAGGGGGCGGATGTTCCGGGGGGTCTGCCCTTATGGAGTCGAAGAACTGGCCTGTCCGGTGATCTTCGAAGGTTCGTTGGCTGCGGTCCTCTATTTCGGGGCGGTGAAAAGAGATGCTCCGCTGATTGACAAAGAGGAAATTCGTCATTGGGCCTGCTGGCTTCGGGATTATGTCCAGCTGGAATTGGCACGCTGGTCAGCTGTTTCTGCGAATCGGAAAAAGAAACACAGCGAGGATTATTACCTGAAACAATGCCGGGCGTTTATCGATCGACATTACAACCGCAATCCCACTCTGGGGGAATTGGCGGAGCTGTTACGGGTGAATCCGAATTATTTGGGAGAGATCATCCGTAAACATGGAGGCAGGAATTTTCGGAGAATGTTGCTCGAGCGCAGGATGCGGGAAGCGGAAATTTTTCTGAAATTACACGGCGGGACCATGAAGATCGGTGAGATTGCACAATTGTGCGGGTTTTCAGACAGTAATTATTTCTCCTGTTGTTTCCGGCGGGAATATGGAATCACTCCCGGAGAGTTTCGCAGTCGGGGAGGTAATACCGGCAAAGCATTTCAGGATACGGAACCCGAGTGATCAATCTCTCTTCCTGAATCGGGCCTCAGGCGGAACTGCCGGCACTCTCCCCGGAAGAGCGCCGTTACCTCAGGCTGCTGAAAGGGGAAGTAGTACCGCGACTCCGAGCAGGGTCAGAAGTTCACAGAGTTCTTCAAAACAGCCGATGGTGTCTCCCGTGGCTCCACCGATTTCGGCACGTGTGATGAGGCTCCATATCGGTGCCGCCAGACAGCTTATCAACAGGAACAATACGCCGGATGGTCCGAAAAAAAATCCCCCCGCCGCTGCCGGCAGCAGCAGCGCCGGCAGAGCTCCGGGAATCGGTTTGCGCCGGAACCAGATCGCGCCGAGTCCATCCGGTCTGGCATAACGGCTCGTGAGAATGTGCCAGAGGATGCCGCAGCGGCCGTTCAACAGTGCCAGACCGAATGCAGCGGGGACCACGTGAAGCGGAAGTGACGCCAGAAGTGTGAATTTGAGTCCGAGCAGGGCGAAGATGGCGGTGACCCCCATCGTACCGATATGACTGTCACGCATGATTTCGAGTTTCCGTTCCCTGATCCGGCTGGAGAGAAAGCCGTCCGCGGTATCGGCCAGCCCGTCGAGATGGAAGCCCTTGGTCAACACTTCCGGGAGCAGCGCGAGCAGCATGGCCGCCGGAAGTGGCGGTACTCCCCGGGTGATGGGAACGGCGATTGCGAATCCGAGAACTCCGAAGCAGAGGCCGACGACGGGAAAGAGATTCTGGGAACGGATCAACTCTTTTTCCGTCGGAACGAATTTCCCGAGCGGCAGTACACTCAAAACCGAAAATGCGGCCAGCAGTGTTCTCATTCTTTAAGCCCCTCTGTGGTTACGGAGGCCGATTCGAACGTCGCCATCCGGTTGATGATTGCCGACGCGGCATCGAGGAGCGGCATGGCCATGGCCGCGCCGGTACCTTCTCCCAGCCGCATTCCAAGTTCGAGCAGCGGCTGTTTCCCGAGCAGTTCCGCCATGGCACGGTGTCCCGGTTCGGCACTGCCGTGTGCGAGAATCATGTAGTCGCGTGAGACAGGGGCGATGGTTGCGGCGATCAGGGCTCCCGCACTCGATATGAACCCGTCGACGACAACCGGCCGATGGAGCATGGCCGCACCGAGGATCAGGCCGGCAATTCCGCCGATTTCGAATCCGCCGACTTTGGCGAGAATATCGACACCGTCGGCCGGGTCGGGTCGATTACATTCGATGCCGCGCCGGATCACGGCGGCTTTGTGATCGAGCCGGGCCGGATCCAGTCCGGCGCCGCGCCCGACGAAGGGACGCGGATCGGACGCGCCTTTCAACACGGTGACGATGGCGGAACTCGGGGAGGTGTTTCCGATCCCCATCTCTCCGGAACCGAACACATCGGTGGCCGGCGCGAGGTCGCGGGCGATGGAGATACCTGCTTCGAGACAGGCTACGGCCTGTTCTCGGCTCATTGCCGGTCCCCGGGCAAAGTCGGCGGTTCCGGGAGCGATTTTGTAATCGAGAACGGCACCGGTGGCCGTGAGTTCCGAGAGGTCGGAGGCCACGCCGAAATCAGCGACCGTCACGTGCGCCCCGGCGACTCCGGCGAGGCCGTGGATGCCGCCGCCGCCGGCAACGAAGTTGTGAATCATCTGGGTGGTGACGCTCGAGGGCTGCGGACAGACCCCCTCGGAGACGATGCCGTGATCGGCGGCCATCAACACGATCTCCTTGCGTGCGACCGGCAGAGTGAGATCGCGGGTCATGCCGGCAAGGTCGACTGCGAGATCGAGCAATCTGCCGAGTGCCCAGTTCGGCATGGTCAACTGTTCGATCCTGCGGCGGGCGGCTTCGCGGTGTTCTTCGCTTGCGGGTTCGATGGCGGCGATGGTTTCAGAGAGCAGTTTCATGGTTATTTGATCCTCATGGCTATGCCGCATACGGCAAGGAAAAGTTCATCGGCGGAGGCCGCAATCAGCTGGCCGCAGCGCCCTGAGGCGTCGCGGAAACGGCGGCCGAGCGACGACTCCGGAACCACTCCGGAGCCCACTTCGTTGAGTACTGCGACGACTGTGCCGGGAAACGCCCGCAGTTGCGGCAGAAGTTTTTCACATTCAACAGCCGCTTCCGCTTCTCCGAAGGGTTCGTTCCGTTGTTCCGCCCGGAAGAAGAGGTTGCTGAGCCAGAGCGTCAGACAGTCGATCAGGGCGCCGTCGCACCCCTGTTCCTCCGCACGCCGGAGCGCGGCACCGGGATCGAATTGCTCTTCTATCGTCAGCCAGTTCGCGGCAGCGCGGTTTTCGCGGTGACGGCGGACCCGCTCGCGCATTTCGTCGTCGAGGACGGGGCAGGTCGCGATGTAGGCCCGGCGGGCGGTGACGTCACACAGAAGACGCTCGGCAAAGGCGCTTTTGCCGCTGCGGGCGCCTCCGGTGACCAGGATCAGGCGGTTTTTCATGGCAGAAGTTTCCCGTTTTTAAAGTTCAACTCAGTCAGACTGCCGCGCGGCGGGGGCGGTATCTGTCGGAAGGATGTTACGCCGTGCAGGCGTGACAGAAAATGCATCAGGACGCCGCCGTGGGTGATGACCGCGACGACCCGGTTTGTACCGGCGAGCAATTCATCGAAGAACTCATCCACGCGGGCGCGGAAGCCGATGGAACTTTCCCCGCCGGGGAAGCACATCTGTTCCGGCTTCTGAAGCCAGTTATTCAACTGTTCCTGTGTGGCGATTTTTTGAATTTCCGCAAAAGTAAGATTTTCCCAGCGACCGAAGTCGATTTCACGGATGCGGTTGTCAAAAAACGCTTCAACTCCTTTTCCAGAAATTATTTCAAATGTCTCGACACACCTCCGGAGCGGGCTGACGTACCACCGTTCCACTCCTGCGGAGGCGAGCCGGGCGACCAGCTCCCGGCAGGAAGCGCATCCCTTTTCCGAGAGCGGAGGATCGGTCCGGCCGACGAGACGGCCGCCGAACTCATCCGGCAACTCGCCGTGACGGATCAGAAGCAGTTTTTCCAGCATAAACACACTCCGGCGACAATGAACAGCACAAAAAATAATGCGGAGGAGACGGTCAGAAGTTCAGCCCGGAAGAGATCATCGGCCGCAAGTTCCGCGCGACCATTCCCGAGGGGAGGATAGGGTTCGACCTCTCCATCGTAAACGGTCGGTCCCCCGAGGCGGATTTTCAGCGCTCCGGCGAAGGCGGCCATGCTCCAGGCGGAATTGGGACTCGGGTGATCGTGACGATGGCGGATGCCCGCGGCAAGGGTTCGGCGGAAGCCGCCTCCGGAAAATTGTGCCGCCAGCGCGATCGCGACGACGGTCAGCCGGGCGGGCAGCCAGTGCGCAAAGTCGTCGCTCCGGGCGGCGACCCGGCCGAAGCGGAGATAGCGGTCGTTCCGATAGCCCCAGCAGGCATCGAGGGTATTGACTGCCCGCAGCACTACGGCTCCGGCGGCGAGTCCGGGCAGGCCGCCCGCGAGGAAGCCCAACGCCGCCCAGAACAGGGCGCTGGTGACAGCGTCAACCAGATTTTCTCCGAGGCTTTCCACCGCGCCGCGAACGACTTCCGATTCCGGAAGTTCCGTCGTGTCGCGACTGACGATTCTGCTGAGCATCCGCCGTGCCGTGATCAGGTCACCTGCCGCCAGCGGTCGGCGGATCGCTTCCGCATGATCGATCAGACTGCGCAATGCAATGGTCACGTAAAGCCAGAATGCCGCGACGAGAACGGCGGGAAGGGGACCCGCACATTGTGCGAACCGGGTTGTGCCCCATGCGACTATTCCGGCGGGGATGATCAGAAACAGCCAGCCGATGACTCCGGCAGTGACGGAGCTCCCGAAGATTCTGCGGCTGACGCTTTCGACCGCGCCTGCCGCACGACCGAACAATGCGACCGGATGGATCGAACTGTGCGGGTCGCCGAAGAGTGCATCCATGGCGAGGGCGATGACGAGAACGTACAGAAACCAATTCATTTTGCGAGCTCTCCCGCGAAGTGTCGTGCCGCCGTCGGGTTGGAGGCGAGAGCAAGGTGGATGTAGCTGCCGGAAACCCTCCCGGAGACTGTTCCGGCCCGGAAGCCGCGGCCGCGCGGATCGGTTGCATCGAAAAGCGCGGTTCCTCCGGCCGGCAGTTCCATGGTCGAATAGTGAAACTCGTGTCCTCTGAGCGGAGTTCCGGGCGGACCGAAAATTCCCGGTACGGTGGTGACGAGTTCCCGGTAACCGAGCGCTGCGAGGCGGCGGTTCATGGTTGCGTGGCCGGGAAGCAGCGCGGTCATCCGGTGGGAGCGGCCTTCCAAATCGGTCAGGGTTTCCGCCAGATAGAGGTAACCGCCGCACTCGCCGTAGATGGGGCGGTTCCGCCCGGCGAAATCCCGAATGGCCTCAAGAAGCGATGTATTGGATGCGAGTTGTTCCGCATACAGTTCCGGATAACCGCCCCCGAACCAGAGACCGTCGAGTTCCGGCGGCAGTTCTGAGTCGGCAAGCGGCGAAAAATCGACCGTTGCGACCCCGAATTTCCGCAGCAGTTCGAAATTTTCCTCGTAATGGAACTGGAATGCCGCATCACGGGCAACCCCGAGACGGGTCTGGACCGGGGGCAATAACTCCACCGGAGGAGGTTCCGGCTGCGGCCGCCGGGTGAGCGCGAGGAGTTGATCCAGATCGATGGTTCGTTCAGCCTCCTCCGCGAGCGCATCGAGCCAGCCGGAATCCAGGGGCCCGGTGGAGAGTCCGAGGTGGCGTTCCGGGAGGCGCCAGCAGTCATTGCGCTGCAGGTACCCCAGCAGCGGCGGCAACTGCGCCGTTTCCAGCGTTCGGGCAAGGATTTCCGCATGAGCGGCACTTCCGGTGAAGTCGGCGATCACCCCTGCGATCCGCAGCTGCGGGTTCCAGTCGGCAAAGCCTTTGACCAGTGGTGCGATCGAGCCGGACAATCCGCGGGCGTTGACCACGAGAATCACCGGAAGTTCCAGCTTCAGGGCGATTTCCGCGGAACTGCCCTGCCGGAAATCGCTTCCGGTGCCGTCAAAGAGTCCCATCACTCCCTCGACGATCGCCATGTCACAATCTGTGGCCCGGCGGCGGAAAAGTTCCTCCAGCTGCCGGTCATCGAGAAAGAAGGTGTCGAGGTTGGCCGACGGACGCCCTGCGGCCTGCCGGTGGAAGGAGGGATCGATGTAATCGGGACCGCATTTGAACGGCGCGACGGCGAGACCACGCCGCGCGAACGCCCGCATCAGGGCGAGCGCCAGTGTGGTTTTCCCGCTGCCCGAGTTGACGCCTCCCAGCAGGAAGCCGGAAAATTCACCCTTCGAGTTCATATTTCTCCCGATACCCGCGAGGGCAGTAGAGACGGTTGTTTCTGATGACGGTTCTGGAATTGCCGATGATTACCAGCGAGGTCATCTGGACCTGTTCGCGCGGCAGTGTATCCAGTGTGAAGAGTTCGAATTGCTCCGCCTCCCGACCGACGTTGCGGCAGAGCGCGCAGGGCAGCGGACCGCCGGCGGCCCGGAACACCCGGATGGCATAGTCGAGGAGTTCACGTCGTTTCGAACTGGCCGGGTTGTAGAGTGCGACCACGAAATCGGTCTCGGCAAGAAGACGCAGTCGCTTTTCGATCAGATCCTTCGGCGTCATCAGATCGGAGAGGCTGAGGACGGCGAAATCGCTCATCAGGGGGGCGCCGACGAGCGCGGCGGCTGCGAGCGCGGCAGTCAGGCCGGGAATCACCGTGATCCGGATCTCCCGGTAACGCTCAAATTCGGTCAGTTCAAGCAGCAGTCCCGCCATGCCGTAAACTCCCGCGTCTCCAGACGATATTACTGCAACGGTTTCGCCTGCGAGCGCGGCGTCGAGGGCCTCGCGGCAGCGCATTACCTCCTGCCGCATCGTTCCCGGAATCAGGCGCTTGCCGCGTGTAAATTCCGGGATCTGTTCCAGATAAAGTTTGTATCCGGCGATCACGGTACACTTCCGCAGTACGGCCGCCGCCTGCGGCGTCAGGTAATCGGTGGAACCCGGTCCGATTCCAACGGCATAGACTTCAATCATTTTCATCTCCTTCCATCGCCAGGGCGACTGTGAGGTTTTCTCGAGAGGTTTTGGGAATCACAAGCCGGGCCCCGGGGCCGGCGGCGAGCAGTGCGGCCGCCTCCGACACCGAACGGATTCCGAGATGTTCTTCGGCAGCCGGGGAAGGATCGGGAACTTCGACTGCATTCAACTCATTCGCAGAGAAGAACTCAAGTCGCTTCTGCAATTTCTCTGCAAATTCCCGGAGACCTGTTTCCTCCTTTTTGACATCCGCCGAGGCGACACAGGAAATTTCGGAGAGCCGGAACCCGTGCTTTTCCAGAATCTCCTGTGCCGCGACACGCAGTTCGGCGGCGGCAACGTTGCGTCGGCAGCCGATTCCGAGAGCGATCCGGCGTTTTCGGAATACGAGTTCCTTTCCGTCCTTTCTGCGGCGTATCCGGAAACTGTTTCCGTCTCCCGGTCCGGAAAAGTGGAAACGGGAGTTGGCCGAATAGCATTGCTGAAAAAGTTCTGGCGGCATTTCAAGGTCGAACTCTTCCCCATCCTCCAGCAGGGCCGCCGCAAATCCGGTCAGAACAGCCGGATCGATCGGCTTGTAGTGGTAACGGGCTGCCACTTCATCAAATGCGGCAAGGCGGCGGAGGTCGCTTGCCGTGGTGATGACCGCTTCTCCGCCGGTAATCCGGGCGACGTCGGAGGCGAGCCGGTTGGCGCCACCGAGATGGCCGGACAAAAGGCTGATCGCATGAGTTCCCCGTTCATCGCAGACGACGACGGCGGGATCATGCAGCTTGCTTTCACACAACTCGGTTACGTGTCGGATCACGATGCCGGCGGCCATCACCATGACCAATCCGTCAAACTCATTCCAGCAACGTCTGAAGGCGTTGCCGAACCCGCCATCCGGATAACTCCGAAGTCGCATCGCCGGCACGAGTTCAGCATGTTTTTCAGGCAGTACAATCACCGCGTCGTCAAGTCCCGCTGCGATCTCGGCAGCTTTACACGCGGCGCGGGCGGTCAGGGCGAAGATCGCCGTCTTTCCCTGAAACGATCTGCTGCGGTCGCTGCTGCGATATCCGTGGCTGAAGTTCCGGTCGTAGAGGCACGAAAGTTCTCCGCTGCGATTCAGAATATCGCCGACGACGATCATCGACTGCCGATGGATTCCGGCGGCCTCGACTTTGGCCGCGAGATCGGCGAGGGTGCCGCGTATGATCGTCTGATTGGGCCAGCTTGCCCGGTAGACGACCGCCGCCGGGGTTTCCGGGGGCCGTCCCGCCGCGACAAGTTTCCGGCAAAGGTCCGGAATACCACTGACGCTCAGGAAGATACACAGTGTCGTTCCGTGTGATGCGAGCTTTTCAAGCTCCTCGCCGGGCGGCACCGGGGTGCGTCCTGCCTCACGGGTCAGGATCACACTCTGCGACAATCCGGGCATGGTCAGTTCCACTTTGAGTTCGGCGGCCGCGGCGAACGCGCTGCTGACTCCGGGAACCACTTCGTAGGGGATGCCGAGGGCGTCAAGTTCGCGATACTGCTCGGCGACCGCCCCGTAGATCGCCGGGTCGCCGGTGTGGAGACGGACGACCTGACGACCTGCCTCGAAATTCTCCCGCATCAACGCAATCACTTCATGAAGCGCGATTTTTGCGCTGTTGACGCAGCGGGCGTGCGGAGCGAGTTCCAGCAGTTTCTCATTGACCAGAGAGCCGGCGTAGATTACGAGATCGGCCGAAGCAAGCCGTGCGGCTCCGCGCAGCGTGATCAGATCCGGTGCTCCGGGACCGGCGCCGACAAAAGTGATTTTTCCTGTCATGGGGTGGACTCCTCGGGTTTCCGGTAGACGGCGATGACGATCGGGTTCTCCGCTTTCCAGCAGTTCGCAACCCCGAGAGGTTCCGACCGGCTGATATTGATGGAGAGCAGTTCGATGCGGTGATCGGCCAGCTCGGTACTCAAAGTGGCGACACTTTCGACCAGAACTGCGCCGGCGACCATGATTCCGCCTGGTTTCAGTTGTTTGAATGCCTTGTTCAGCAGTGATTTGAGTGACTTTCCTCCGCCCCCGACGAAAATACGGTCGGGGGAGGGGAGTTGTTCCAGCAATTCGAGTGCGTCACCGGTGTGCGGTGTCACGGTGTCGAGCCCCTCCTTCCCGATGTTGGCGATTGCTTCAGCAAGCCGCTCCGGGTTCCTGTCAACCAGATGAACCGCCAGGCCGCCGCAGAGTCCCGCCGCCTCGATTCCGACCGAACCGGAACCGGCGCCGAGGTCCCAGAGAACACCGGGGCGGAGCCGGAGTTTGGATAACACGATGGCGCGCACTTCCGGATGGGTAATCATGTTCTTGTGATGCAGGTAGTTGTCATCATTCAAGCCAAGCGGGAGTTCCGGCGCGGAGAGTGCCTCTTCCGGAAACAATATGAGGATCGACAGCGAACGGTCCAGCTCCGGGGCGGCTGCGAGTTCCGCCAGTCGGCCGGTTACAATCTTTTCTCCCTCGAGATTGAGGTCGCAACCGATCGCTCCGAATCGGTCTGCCGCCGCGGGAAACTTTTCCACCAGCTGTGCGGCGATACGGGGCGCACTGCGGTGTGCGTCCCCGTAGAGAATCGCACCGGAAGCACGGAGAATCCGGCGCCATGGAAGAGCCGACGGACGGCCGTGGAGCGGAAAGAACTGCAGTTTCTCCCACGGCAGACCGAGCTTCGCCGCAAGTGTCTGAAACGCGGTCGGAGCCGGATGAAAACGCAGGGGCGCTTTCGGCGCCAGCCGTCGCAGAGTTCCGCCGATCCCGCAGCAGAGCGGATCTCCCGAGGCCAGGATTACGACATGCCGGCATTCGGCGGCATGGACGAGATCGGGAATTGCTCCGGCAAGTGTTCCGTCAAGTTCCCGACGTTCCGCACCGATCTCCGGCGGCAGTTCCGCAAGCAACCTCCGGCTGCCGGCAATGAGATCGGCCCCGGCGAGAAGCCGTTGTACTGTTTCTGACCGGTCGGGGCCGTTGCAGCCGATGATGTCGATCGGATTCATATGATGCGTTCTCCCGATTCGTTGTAGAGTGCAAGCGTAAGATCGAGTCGCGGTCCCCAGGCGGAGAGGACGCGGTATGCCGCAGGATGGAGCCCGCGCAGAATTTTCTGAAATGTTTCCGCGGGAACTGCTGCGGCGAGTTCCCCCATCGTGTTGATCCGACTCAGGTCCACCCCGGACGGTGCCAGACCGAAGTCGACGAGTCGCTGCGGCGTCAGTTTGACGTTGTGCGCATGGGTGTTCTCTTCGCCGCAGGCGTATTTGAAAAGTTTTCCCGGCATGCAGCCGATGATCAGGCGGCGTATGCCGGCGCTCTGCGCCGCAGTCACCGCCGGGCGGATGAAGTCGGCGATCCGGATGACGGCCGACGGATCGAGTTCGGGGAAATCGCGCTGAAGTGCAGCGGCGGTCCGGCCGCCGGTCGCCAGCGCCGCAGTGTCGCCGCCGGCAGCGTGAATCATTTTCAGCTGAAGCGCGATCGTTGCGACATAGGCCGCGTTGGAGTATGGTTTGACGATTCCGGAGACCCCGAGAATCGAGATCCCGTCGACGATGCCGAGCTCGGGATTCAATGTCTGTTTCGCAATTTCGCGTCCGTGCGGAACCGATACGGCAACCTTCAGGAAATCGCTCTTTTTCCGCCCGAACCCGGCCAGCTCGAGGTTGCTGCGCAGCAATCGGCGCGGTCCGGGATTGATCGCCCATTTCCCCGGTTCCACCGCGAGGCCGGGGCGGGTCGCCAGACCGACTCCCGGCCCGCCGGTGAGAAGGAGCGTTCCGGAGCCGCAGGACTCAAGGTAGTCATGTTCTCCCGGCACTTCCGGCGTCATCGACACCGTGACCCGGATTTCGGCTCCATGGGTGGCGTCCGGATCGTCGCCGCCGTCTTTGATGACTGCGGCGTACCCGGGACGGACTTCATGGATCGGAATGGTGAGCCCGGTTCCGTCCGCCAGTCGGAGCGTAACTGCGGGGAGGCTCTTTCCGGATACGAGCGTCTCCCTGGCGGCAAGCGTCGCCGCCGCCAGGCAGCTGCCGGTGGTGTAACCGTCACGCAGTTTTCTGGTCGTATTCAGCAAAGTTCATTCTCCATGATACCGTGCAGCGTGGCGACCGCCAGCGGACTGCCGCCGCGACGGCCCGCAATCCGGATGCAGGGAGTCGGAATCCGGCGGGAAAGCTCCTTGGACTCGACCACATTGACAAATCCAACCGGCATCGCGATGATCAGTGCCGGTGCAATGCGTTGCTCGTGGACCAGTTTCACCACGCCGGCCAGCGCGAGCGGTGCGTTTCCGCAGAGGAAGATTGCTCCGTCAAGTTCCTTCTGATGGAGTTCAACCGCCGCGAGAGCGCGGGTAATCCCCCTGCGTGCCGCAAGTTCCGCTGTTTCGGGATCCGCGACCGGACAGAGGATGGCGTCGCGGGCGTAACCGGGATGGAACTTCCGCAACTTCGCGATCGAAAGGCCCGACTTGATCATGTTTGAATCGGTGTAGATCCGGGCGCCCCGATGCAGCGCGGCGAGTCCGGCCTCGATCGCTCCCGGAGTGAACTCAAGCGCCTCCAGCAGGGTGAAGTCGGCCGTCGTATGGACGAGCCTGCGGGCGACATGCCATTCGGCTTCGTTGAAACGGTTCCGCAGTTCAGGGGAGACTTCCGCGTCGATCCGTCTGAAACTCTCCTGCTCGATTGCGCTGCCGGGCAGCTCCAGGAGGAGTGTGTCGAACCACTCTTTCATATCTCAGTAATCCAATCCTTTCCGTGCCGGGATCCCCCGGGTGTATTGATGCTTGACGGCGGTGATTTCGGAGACGAGATCCGCCAGCTCCGTCAGTTCCGGCGGAGAATGGCGCCCGGTGACGATCACATTGAGTCCGCTCCGCCGCGTTGCAAGCGCCGAAACGACCTTTCCCGCGTCGAGATACCCGTGTGCCAGGGCAACATTGAGCTCATCGAGCACCAGGAGTTCCCCGTCGAAATCCCGCAACAGCTCCTCTGCACGCTTCCACCCCGCCCGGGCCGCCCCGGCGTGGTCGCCCGGCCGGGTGGAGAGCCCGAGCCCGTGGCACTCGAAGAGCGTATCCGGGAAATAACGCCGGAAGAACAATTTTTCCCCGGTGTCGCGGTCGCCTTTCATGAACTGCAGGATCGCAATCTTCCAACCCCATCCGAGTGCGCGGAGCGCCATGCCGAAGGCGCTTGAACTTTTCCCTTTGCCGTCTCCGGTCAGGTTGAGCAGCAATCCGGTTTCCCGGTTCTCTTGCTGAAGCATGATTCACCTCAATCCGATTCGTTTGTAGAGTGCTGGAATATCGACCCGGGAGCGGACGTGGTCCGCGAGCCGGTTCAGCGCCTCTTCCGTTCCGTAATGTGCGGTTATGCCCCCGAGTGGAGCGAGACCGTGTCGCTTCCTGACTTCATCCAGCCACCTGCGGCGGAACACATCGTCGTCGAAGATTCCGTGCAGATAGCTGGTGAAAATGTTGTCGCATTCGTAACCGATCTCCTCCCCGGAATCCGCCCGCATCCTCCGGATTGTTTCCTGAGCGGTGCATTCGGTTACGCCGTGGTGGATTTCATACCCGCTTACCCGGCTGCCGTCGGCCCGGCTTCCCACAGTCCGGCGCAGAATTTTTTCACGTTTCAGCGTTGTGTTCAGCGGCAGCAGTCCGAGGCAGCGGATTTCGACGGTTTCGGATTCCAGCCTATCCGGGTCGAGTAGCCGATCGCCGAGCAGCTGGAGTCCGCCGCAGATTCCGACGATCGTCGCGCCGCGCCGCGCCGCTTCGCGGATTTTTCCGGTGAGCCCCGCCTGTTCGAGAAGTGCGAGGTCGGCTCCCACACTGCGGCTGCCGGGCAGAATCACGATGTCAGGATTTCCAAAATCTTCGGCGGATGCGATTTTGCGTACCGTCACATCCGGTTCCAGTTCGAAGGGAACGAAGTCGGTGAAGTTTGCAACATGACCGAGACGGAGCAGGGCGAGGTCAAGCGTCCGGTCGAATTTCGGTGCCGGGCGGATGAAGGAAAAGTTGACGGAATCCTCCTCCGGCAGCCCGAGGTCGCCGAAATAATCGATTACGCCGAGCACCGGTTTCCCGGTGAAGCGTCGGATGCTCTCATGGGCGTCGCCGAGAAGGGATGGATCTCCGCGGAACTTGTTTACCAGAAAGCCCGCCAGCAACTTCCGTTCCCGGCGGTCGAACGTCGCATAAGTGCCGAGAAAGGAGGCGTAGACGCCGCCCCGGTCGATGTCTCCGACGAGCAGCACCTGCGCTTTGGCGTAGTCGGCCATGCGCATGTTGACGATATCGGAGCTCTTGAGGTTGATTTCCCCGGGACTTCCGGCGCCTTCCAGCACCACCGCTTCGAAGTCGGAAGCGAGGCTCCGGTAACTTTTCCTGACCTCGTCCCACAATTCGGCCTTGCGGGCGAAATACTCCCGCACCCGCATGGAGCCGATCGGTCTGCCGTGGAGAATCACCTGACTGCCCAGATCACTCTGCGGTTTCAGCGGGAGCGGATTCATCCGGACATCCGGCTCCAGCCGGCACGCTTCGGCCTGAACCGCCTGAGCCCGCCCGATTTCGCCGCCGTCGGCGGTCACAAAGGAGTTGAGCGCCATGTTCTGCGCTTTGAAGGGCGCTACTGCGATACCATCCTGCAGCATGATCCGGCAGAACGCGGCGGCGAGGACGCTTTTTCCCGCGTTGGAACAGGTCCCCTGGAGCATCAATGCCGGTGTCGGACGCCGTTCGGAGAGAAAGGGGCCGGGAGGACAGAGCAGCCGGTCGAGGCCTGCGAGCAGACGCGCATTGTCGTCGGCGTTGCGAACCGCGACACGGAAGTAACCCGCCCCGAGCCCCGGATAGTTCGAGGCGTCCCGGAGCGCGATTCCGGATTCCCGGAGCAGGCGGGTGCCGAGATCGGGCCGGTTGGAATGGAGCAGCAGATAATTCGCCAGAGACGGGAATACCCGGATCCCCGGCCGCTTCGCCAGTTCTCCTGCCAGCTTCTCCCGGAGGTTTGCGGGCAATTCGAGGCTCTCTGCGCGGTAACGGTCAAGACGCTCCGAAAAAATCAGTTCCATCACTTTTTCCGCAACACTCCCCAGACTCCAGCAGGGCAGCAGTTCCCGGAGGCGCGCAATCGTTTCCGGGGCGCCGGCGGCGTAACCCATGCGCAATCCGGGCAGTGCATGGAACTTCGTCAGCGAACGCACCACCGTCAGGTTGGGCGGCAGCGGAAAAGCAAGCCGGTATTCCGGAGGCAGAAAGTCGATGAACGCCTCATCGATGATGAAATGGACGCCGGGATGATTCTCCGCCAGAAGCCGGAGCGTTGCCGCCGGAAGCGCCGTTCCGGTCGGATTTGCCGGATTGCCGAATACCGCCAGATCTCCCGGCCTGAGGGCGGCGGAGAACTCTTCCGGGGCGATTCGGAAATCGTTGTCCGCTTTCAGTTCGAATCGGATGATTTCCATTCCGGCGTTCCGGCAGGCCGCTTCATACTCCAGATATCCGGGGACGGGAAGTACTGCGCGTCGAGCAGGGATCGCCCGCGGCAGCAGGGCGAGCAGTTCACTCGAACCGTTTCCCGGTTGAACGCATTCGGCCGGACAACCGATCCGGTCCGCGATCCGCCCGGCGATTGTTTCGCCTGCCGGGTCGGGGTAGTGGTCGAGCGCATCGAAGGCGGCGTAATACGCCTCGAAGGCTTCAGGCGGCGGTCCGGCCGGATTCAGGTTCACACTGAAGTCGAGCAGTTCTTCGGGCCGGCGCCCGGCCAGTTCTGCGAGACGGTGAAGATTTCCACCGTGTGATATGGTTTCATTCATCGGGTACACCCCCAGAAAATCACGATTGCCGCCAGCGTCAGTGTGGCGCGCAGCAGCATCGAAGTTGCACTGATGATTGCACCGTCACGCCCGGGATAAATTCCGAGCGAAACCGGCATACCCCTGCGGATGATCCGCACGAAGCCGTTGACCACATTGCCGAGCAGCAGCACCAGAACAAGTTGCGAAGTCGTCAGAAGCTCCTTGCGCAGAAGTTCGACCGCCACCCCCGCCGCGCTCAGCATACCGCCGAACCGGGCAGCGAAAACGCTCCACGCCTCAGGGGGCAGAGTCCGCTGTACCGGTTCCGGCAGATGTTCTGCGAAGTCGAAAACGCCGTATCGTACCGCGACCGACGTCCAGAGAAAGAAGGGAACGGTCAGAAACAGAGTCCGCCCCAGAAACTGACCGGTACGAAATCCCGCCTGCCGGATTGCGATCGGCCAGCGTTTCGGTTCCGGCACCGGAGCCGGAGCTTCGGCTCCGCGTGCGGTCGCCGGAGCGGTAAGACGTGCATAACCAAGTACCAGGAAAAGCATTACGAAGAGAACCGTCCACGAAATCAGATAGTAAATCAGACCGGCCTTTCCGATCAGCGCGATGATCGGAAAGGCGTTGGTCAAATTGACCACGAGCAGCGTGACCGGAGCACCTCCGACGGCAGCGAGAATCATTTCCCGGCGGGTGATCCGTCCTTCTTCGCGCGCCCGCGCGAGCAGAAGGCCGGTGGCTGCGGTCGACGCGAGGGCGGCGGTCAAGCCTGCCGCCGCGTCTGCGGGAAGCCTCGCGAACCGCGTCAACGGTGCGAGAAAGCGGCCGAGTTTTGCAAGGAGACCGCGAAATTCAAGCAGTGCGGTCACGAAACTGATCGTTGCGACCTGAAGCAGAATCCGCCCGAGCATCAGCAGCGCCGACGGCAGAGCCGCGGATCCGAGAACGAGGCATGCCGTACCGCTGGCAGCCACTGAGCAGAGAAGCAGCAGACGCTTCAGACGGATGTTCCGGGGCTTCGTCATAAGCGGAGAGTCGCCTCCCGGAAAATCCCGGCGGTTGCGGCAGCGCTGCCTTCCGTGGCCGGAGTGTTGAGTTTACCGCGGGATTCAGCCATGATTTTTCTCCCCGGTGCTGCGGCAGGAACCGGTCGGAATACAGAAAGGAATCCCGTCGGTTCCGACTGCGATCTCTGTTTCGATCTCGAAGATCTCGCGCAGAATTTCCGGCTTCATGAGCTCGGAAACGGTTCCGCTGTAACGGATTTTTCCATCACGAATCGCTGCCAGTCGGTCGGAGCAGCGTGCCGCGAGGTTGAGGTCGTGCAACACCATCACCACGGTGAGACCGGAAGTGCGGTTCAGATTGCGGACCAGCTCCGTCACTTCATATTGGCAACAGACGTCGAGGAACGTGGTCGGTTCGTCGAGCAGCAGAATTTCCGGTTCCTGGGCCAGCGTCATCGCAATCCACGCCCGCTGGCGTTCCCCGCCGGAGAGCGTCGTGAGCAGACGATCCCGCAGTACTCCGAGCCGGGTCATCTCCAGAGCCTGATCGACCACCTCCTGATCGTGTTTCGAGGCCGGAGTGAAAGCGCGCCGGTGCGGAAATCGGCCGAAGGCGACCAGTTGCCCGACCGTCAGTTCTCCCGGTGCATGATGGAGTTGCGGCAGCAACGCGAGGTCGCGTGCGAGTTTTGCCGTGTCGAGTGTATGGATCGCTTTCCCGTCAAGATAGACCGCTCCCCGTTGCGGCCTCAGCAGCCGACCGATCGTCTTGAGCAGGGTGGACTTTCCACAACCGTTGGGGCCGAGCAGCGTGGTGATTTTTCCTTCGGGAATTTCAAAGTTGATCTCTTCGAGCACGGTTTTCCGACCGTACCCGGCGGAGAGATTCCGGATTTCAAGCTTCATGGTCACGCCTCCGGAGCAGATAGAGAAAGAAAGGAGGTCCCAGCAACGACATGATTACGCCGACCGGAAGTTCCGAGGGATCGAGCGCCATCCGGCCGATCGTATCACACCCCGCCACCATTGCGCCGCCGAAGAGAAGGGAGCCCGGGATCAGATAGCGGAAATCAGCTCCGATCAGCAGTCGCACGATGTGCGGCGCGATCAGCCCGACGAAACCGAGCAAACCGACGACGCTCACCGCGGCGGCGGCGAGCAGCGCGGCGGCGGCGAGCAGCAACAGCCTCGTCCGCTCGACCCGTAACCCGAGGCCCGTTGCAACATCGTCTCCGAGTGCGAGCAGGTTGAGGCGTGATGCGCCGAGTTCCGCAACGAGAATGCCTGCAACCATATAGAGGCCAACTTGTTCCAGTTGCGGCCAGGAACGGCCGGAGAGGCTGCCGATCGCGAAATCGAGCATCCCGGCGACCTTTTCCGCATGGAAAATCAGAATCGTACTGCTGATTGCGCCGAGCATGGCGGCGATTGCCACACCGGAGAGGATCAGCCGAACCGGATCAATTCCCCCTCTCCAGGCCAGCAGGTAGACGCACAGCGCGGTTGCCAGGGCGCCGCAGAAGGCCGCCGGTACCAGCAGATGGCTCAATTCCGGCAGTGCCAGCAGCACCAGAACGCCGCCGAGGCCGCCGCCGGCGGAAACCCCTATGATTCCAGGCGAGGCGAGGGGATTGCGCATGATGCCCTGCAGGATTGCGCCGGAGACCGCCAGTGAGGCGCCGACCAGCACCCCGAGCAGAACCCGCGGCAGCCGGATGTCCTGCAGAATACGGTATTCCACACTCTCCGGCGCATTCCAGAGCGTCAGGATGATTTCAGAGAAGGAGAGGCGCAGCGAGCCGAACCGCAGCCCGAGAAGGATGACCAGAACCAGAAGGCCCGCCAGCACTGCCAGTACCGCCAGCCGGAAGGTATGGAGATGTCGGAGTTCCCTCAACGATTTCATGGAAATTTCTCCCCCGGATAGAGCAGCTCCGCCAGATGCCGGAATGCTTCCGGGAAACGGCTTCCCGGCACATAGAGAAAAAGTTCCGGCGGCAGAAAATGGACCCGGTTGTTCCGGACGGCCTTGAGCTGCTTCCATGCCGGCTGGCTGGTGAGTTCCCTTGCGAGCTTTTCCTGCAACTTGTCGGCGTCTCCCATCGTATTGAGCAGCAGGACATCGGGGTCGTCGAGCAGCAACTGCTCGAAACTGAACCGGATGCGCGGCGGAATCTCTTCCTTGCGGATATTTCTGGCTCCGAGCATCGCCGCCATCCGGCCGGTGTTGGTTCCAGGCCCTTCGATGGAAAAACCTTTGCCGTAGACAAAGAGAATGGCCAGCGATGGGGAGGAAAGCCGGGCGGCGTGGCCGGTGATACCGTTGATCTCTGCTGCGATTCGTTTCGGAGCCGACGATGTCGCCGCTTCTGAACCGTTGAGGCGGCAGAAAAGATCGAGCAGAACCTGAAAATCCCGGTAATCGTTATAGCAGAGGAGCAGGGTTTCCACGCCAGCGTTTTCCAGCAGCGGCCGGATGGCGTGGTGGGTTTGAAGTTTTTCGCTGAGCAGCACCAGATCCGGCTTCAGTACCAGAATCCTTTCGAGATTCGGTGTGCTGAAGCCGCCGATGCTCGGCAGATTGCGTGCCCCTTCCGGCAGTGTCTCCTTGCTTTTGACGTCGGGCAGTGCGATCAGTTTTCCCCCGGCGGCATACCAGATGTCGGCCAGGGATCCGATTGAGGCGATCACCCGGCGTGGATTCCTGTGCACCGGGGCCAGGTGCCCGCTCCGTTCCCGGTAGAGGATCAGTTGATCGGTTTCGGAGACGATCTCATCCGCCGGAAGCGGGCTGGAAAGCAGGAAGGAGAGCAGCAGAAATTTTTTCAACACTCTCCGGATGCCGGCGAGCTTTCCGGGGTGATGATCCCGTGTCGTGAAGCGGTGTTTCACTTGGAATCCTCCCGGGCCGGGAAGAGTCCGGTCAATTTGAGTTTTTCCCCGCCGTTCCAGACGCAGACCACAACGGCCGGACGATCCGGAAGGCGGTAGAGAAGCATCAATTCATTGGGATTGCCTCGGAAGCGGTGAACTTCGACGGGCTGATCGAGTTCCGGATGGTTCTCCTTCAGAAATTCAACCGCTTCGTGAAAGGCCGGACCGGTGTTTGCCCAGAGCCGGCTGAAGTTCTGCGGCGTTCGTTCATGGAGCTCCAGTGCTTCCCTGACGAACTGCGCCTCGCGCCGGTAGTCCGCGGGATCGAGCGTCTCCCGTTGACGGCTGGGAAGCTCCTGTTGCCGGCAGTTCGCGGTCAGGACGAAGAGCGCCGCTGCGGAGAGGATGAGCAGAAGCAGCAAAGATTTCTTCATTCTTTATTCGTCCTCCGCATCACCGCCGGCCGGTCTGCCCAGCGTGTCATAAAAGGTATGGTCGGTGGCCCGTGTGCTGCCCGCCGGCTTCAACACGCCGATGTCGACGTTTCCCAGAAGTGTAAGGTCGTAATCGAATCTGCCGTTGCCGGTTTCCGGTACGGAGCAGTTCTCTGCCGAGGCGTGTCCGTCGCTCCAGACCAGATTGGCTTTCCCGGTATGACGGAAGTGCATGTAGGTGTAGGAATCCGGAGCGTAAATACGGTCAATTGCGGTCGGTTCGGTGACGGTTCCCATTCCGCCGACGTTGACCGAATCGGCAAACATCAGACATTGAGACGGTTTTCTGACCTGGGTGTTTTTCACCGGTATGCCGTACTGATCGGTGGGCGTGGTACTCGGACCGGTTTTGCTGGAACCCGCCCACAGCAGATAACCGCGGCCGCCGATGCCGTTGGCGTTGTAACCGTAACTGCCGCCGTCCTCGCTTTCCTGATCCGAGTCGATCTTGACTGCGGTGGAAAGTGTATCACAGATCAGCAGACGGACACTGTTGCCGGTGTAGGCGGAGAGATACCCCCCTTCATTGAATTTTGTCCTGCTGCCCGTTTTTTCTCCCCACCAGCGCGGATAACTCCCCGAGGAACCGCGGCTGCTCTGTGCGGCGTAAGGTGCATAGTATCCCCCCTGATCCGCGGAGTAGCTCTGGTTGGCGGCCCCGAGCTGATGGAGGTTGTTCAGGCATCGGATCGCCCGTCCCTTTTCCCGCGCCTGATTGAGGGCGGGCAGCAGCATTCCGGCCAGGATGGCGATGATCGCAATGACGACCAGCAACTCTATGAGGGTGAAATAATTGGGAATCCGTCGCCCCCGGCGTTGCAGGATCCCGGAGGATGATTTGCCTGAAACAAGGTTGCCCGGGAACGGACTGCGGAAACGTTTCTGCATGATGAAGAGGTCCTTTTTGTGTTACGCGCACAAGAGAGCCGACGGGACGCTTCGCTCTGCGTTCCCGAAACAAATTCCGGATTACGGCCGGGATCCGACTATACGGTTGCGCGACAGCCACGGAATTACACCATGATTCACCGCTTCCGCAATCCACATTTCTCATAATATACAATCGCAATGAGAAAAGACAACCTCTTTTTCAGGCTTTTTGAAAGGAGGAGTTCTCCCCGCCAGTCGCAGCTGGGAGGACGCCGGTATCGGTAACGCGAAAAAGTTGTTTTTTTTTCTGCCGGGAATGGCGGCTGCCGGAATGCGGGGTATATTAACCGGATACGGATCCATCGTCATGCGGAGATGTATGACGGAAAGCGTCTGTCCGGTTTTAGGGAGGATTTTCAGGATGAAGATTACATTTCTGGGGACGGCGGCGGCGGAAGCCATTCCCGCCCTGTGGTGCGAGTGCCCGGTCTGTGCCAAGGCGAAGAAACTTGGCGGCAAGGAGTTGCGGCGGCGTTGCTCTTATCTGATCGACGATGATACCATGGTCGATTTCGGGCCGGACGCCTTCTGGCAGAGCGTGGCGTTTCAAATTGATCTGGTGAACCTCAAGCGGGTTATCTTCACCCATCCGCACGGCGACCATCTGAATCCGCTTGAATTTCTCTGGCGGCGTGCGCCGTGGTTCAGCCAGGTTTCTCATGATCTTGCTGTGATCGGCGCCAGGACCATCTTCGCCCGGCTGCTGAATCAAATCACTTCCGAGGGGACGGTATACAAGATTGAAGATCTCCGGATTCGGCCTCTGGAAGCACAGGCCGGTGTGCCGATGACCGACGGTGATATGGAACTTCTCCCTCTGGCCGCCGACCACGCTCCCGGTCTGGAGCCTCTGATCTATGTGATCGGCCGCGGCGGACGCCGGATATTGATCGCCAATGACACCGGATATCTGCCGGAGGAGTCCTGGCGGAAACTCGAAGGGGTCAAGCTGGATGCGGCTGTGATTGACAGCACCTGCGGTTTTCAGAAATGTTCCCATTTGCATCAGGGCGTCGAGAGTGTCGTCGCATTTCGCCGGCGTCTGGTCGAGATGGGGTGCCTTGCTGCGGACGCTCCGGCGGTGGCCAACCATTTTTCGCACAACGGCCGGGCGAATCACGAGGATCTGGTCGCTTATTTTGCGCCGCATGGCATGGAGGTCGCCTGGGACGGGATGGTTCTGGAACTTTGAAGCGACACCATTCCTGTACCGGCATTGATGATGGTAGCCCGGTTCTTTCGAGCCTGAGGGCGTTTTCAAGGGCACGTCATTTTCTTGCGTGCCCGCTTTACCAGACTTCATGCGTGAATCAGAAATCGAGTGAGCAGTATCCGACTGGATAATGGCACGGAATGGTGATATTCAGCAGCCATTCCGCAAGCGCTCACATACTGTTTTCACCCTTGGCAAGACATTATTTCGGTTTTTCTGGCGTCTCCGCTGAAGTGATGGAACGTTTCCCGTCGTAAAGTTCTCATCGCACTCAATATGAATAGAAATCAGGGACGGATGGATTTAAAAAACTTCCGTCCAGTTGAAAGGAAGATATTTCTCATGGTTTTGTCCGCAGGAAAACCGCGTCAACAGCACGACTTTGTAAAATTGCCGAAAACTGATCTGCATGTCCACCTGGAAGGAACACTTGAACCGGAAATGCTTTTTCGACTGGCCGGGCGCAATCATATTTCCCTGCCGTGGAAAAATCCTGAAATGCTCCATGAAGCCTGCAAGTTCCGCGATCTTTCCGGTTTTCTTGCCATCTATTACAAAGGATGCGAGGTCCTTGTCACGGAACAGGATTTTTATGACCTGACACGAGCCTATCTTGAGCGGGCGGCTTCTGATGGGGTGGTGCATACGGAGTTTTTCTTCAATCCACAAGTTTTTTGCGGAAATAAGATTTCTCTGGAGGGGATCATGCGCGGCGTTTTCAGTGCCGTTCATGACATGCGGGAGCGCATTTCATGCCTCTACATGGGAACGGTAATGCGCACTCGCCCTGTAGAAGAAGCGTTGCGGACGTTAAATGAACTTGCTCCATGGTATGACCGGATTGCCGCTTTCGGTATGGGAGGCGCTGAAAACGGGAATCCACCATCCCGTTTTAAACGTTATTTCGAGGCTTGCCGTGAGCGGGGATTCCGCATTTGCGTTCATGCCGGCGAAGAAGGGCCTGCTGAATATGTACGTGAGGCTGTCGAACTCGGTGTTGATCGAATCGACCATGGAAATGCAGCTGTTCATGATCCCGCTCTGATGAAGATTCTGGCGGAAAAACAGATCCCGTTGACGATGTGTCCTATTTCCAATCTCCGTTTGAATCTCATCAGAGATCTCGGAGAACATCCCCTGAAACGGATGTTGTCCCGGGGAATATGTGTTACGATCAATTCCGATGATCCAGCGTATTTTCTTGGATATGCCAGTGACAATTGGGAGGCTGTTCAGCGTGCCCTTGACTTGACCCCGGCGGAGGTATTACAACTGGCGCTCAATGGCGTTGAGGCCTGTTTCCTGCCCGAAGCGGAAAAGATCAAATTGCGGAATGATGTGAAAACAGCATTCCCGGGGGCCCCGGGAATGGCCGATCCCATAGTGGAGAGAACAGCCCGGAAGGATCAGGATGGATTTTCTCCGCTGTCCGAAATGGATTGATTGTTCTCCACCCACCCGTCATCACGAGTGTCGACCTTACGGGCGGCCAGATCGTGGAACAGGCGTCGCAGATCAACGTAACCGCCGATGGTGAACCATACCGTGGAGAGTGCCGCCGCAATTCCGGGAACGATCAGAGTGACCACGAGAAAATAATCGCCCCACCACTCTTTGCTGCGCGGAGAAAAGATGTTCCAGAGGATCACTCCGACAAAGGCAAACAGGAACATCCACACCAGGGAATACAGAAATACGCTGAGCGCTATGACCTTGTCTCCCGTGGTGTATTCGGGTGTGATTCCGATCAGGGCGGAGAGAATGCGCCGCGGAGTCCATTTCGCTTTACGGATTTCCGGGGCGGTACCGTCGCTCTTCTCTCTGTGCAGCATCCGTTCCAGAGGAAATGGTTTTCGGCAGGTCAGAAGGGAAACCACGCAATAAAGGATGATGCAGGAGACCATGACGATCATGGAGTATTCAACGGAATTGATCGGGAATTTCACCGGATTGATCGTCCATACAACATAAGGATTGAGTGGAGCGGATAAAGTTTCCAGCATCCAGCCTACATTGTCAACCCAACCCTGTTGATCCAGAAAGGGATAAACATAATCCGCCCAGTTGCGCTGCAACAGGATTCCCCCGAGTGCCAGAACCGTACTGCCGATCAGCGCGGTGAATGCTCCGGCAGTCGTTCCGAACCGGCTGTACAACCCGAAGATCATGACAGCCCCGGCGCCTCCCAGCCATACGGAACACATCATCATGATGAACAAATTGATGTAATCCAGCTGAGCCATGAAGAACGACCCCAGAAAGAAGAATATCCCGACCCCGATCGAAACCAGCCGCAGAACCCGTATATGGGTACGCGGGTCAAACGGTTTTGAGCGCAGCGGCATGATCACGTCCTGCGTTATGGTCAGGGCGGAACTGAAGATTCTTGAATCGTCGGTCGATATCATCATCATTACCATCAGCAGGCCGAACAACCCGATCAGTCCGACCGGCAGGGTGTGGCGCAACGTCATGGGCAACATCATCTGATGATAGAGGGTGCGAAACTGCTGAAACTGGTAATTCCCTTCCGGGGTGTGGCCAACCGAGTCATGAAATGTCTCCAGATAAACGGTATCCAGATTCCGTTCCTGCGACAGCGGGGCGTCGAGGTTGATCTCATGCTTCTGTTCCGGAATCGATTCCAGCTTTGCGATGGTCGCGTTTCTCTTTTCCACGTCAGAGACGAGTTCCATCGTGACCTGCCGCGATATCTGGTCACGCAGCTCTTTTGCCTGGGGAGCGTAATCGGGGTGGGTGAAGAGCGTAATCAGCATGAGAGCCATCAATACGCAGAATACGGAGGAGAATCCGGTTCTCCATGCTCCAAGGACCCCCGCCATTTTCTGTTCATGGGGGGACTTCCCCGCTGATGTGTTTCCGGCGCCGATCCAGCTGGCGTAATTGTAGATTCCATTGAAACATACGACGACCAGCAGCGCAATGTTGAAGTCACGCAGATTCTCGATATCGTACGGGTTGATGAAACTCTCTCCGGGAACCCGATCCATCAACACCGGAACGATTTCTCCGCTCCAGGAAAACGCATTCAGAACGTAGATCACAAATATCACCAGAATCGGATAGCATATCAACCCCTGCAGCGTATCGGTGATGATCAACGAGAGCGTTCCCCCGAAACAGATGATGCTGATGGAGAGAGTCAGCAGGATCAGAACCACCAGTATGAAGGTCGGCACGGAAAATCCGAGAATACTCACCGTGTGGGGCAACCCCAGATAGTAGATGAAAAAACGCGCGGCGACAGCCGGGCAGATCATATTGGCGAGCATTTCCGAGATCGACCGGAGAGAGGCCGCGAAGATACGCAATTTGCGGTTGTAGCGTAATTCGATGAACTGGCCGATCGACATGGAGCGGGTCTCCCGGAAGCGGTAAAAGCAGAATCCCGTCAGCGATAAGAAGATCAGCAAAGGCGGCAGCACTCCATTCCAGAATGTCATGGCGAAGCCGGTTCTGTAATTGATCTCGACTGTGGCGACCAGAGTGATCACCCCGAGTCCGGTTGCGGCGTCGGCCACGCTGATGACATACCTGCCGCAAACCCGGCCTGCGGATAAGAAATCCACGACGCCGTGAATCTGTTTACCTGCTCTCTGCGCGGTATACATGACCAGAGCCAGTGGAACGGCGACAATGATCCAGTCGATGATGCTCATTTCTTGTTCTCAATGAAATAAACGCCATCGCCCCAGGCTCCCTGGCCGTATTCGGCAACCGCTTCGGCGTTAACCCAGTTCTCCTTT
Organism: uncultured Victivallis sp.; assembly: GCA_944389895.1. GTDB lineage: Bacteria > Verrucomicrobiota > Lentisphaeria > Victivallales > Victivallaceae > Victivallis. The sequence continues at coordinate 33,490 of CALXOA010000102.1, forward strand.
TCGGACGTTTTCGAAAGCCAGTTTGCGTCGCTGTAGATTTCGATGTTGTCCCTGCAGGGAACAGTGACTTCAAGGCAGGCGAGCACTCCGGCCGGAGCTTCCATGCTGGCTGCGTCGACTTCAATCGTGTTGGTACCCGGGCGCAGAATCCCGGTGAGATCGATTTTGTTGCCGCAGGACCAGCCCTGATAGGCAACCGGCACCGCCGCGCCATTGACCTTGAGCTTGAATTCATCATCCGCGGTGATTCGCAGAATCGCCTTCTCGAACTGCGACGGCAATTCAAAATCACGTTTCACGCTGCAGCGGGAAAAGGAGTTCTGTTCTCCGGGATGCCAGATCCAGGTTCCCTTGCCGTGATAGCGTTCCCCGGAATAACGGACATTGGCTGCTGCGGCCAGGCGTTCTCTGACATATTGTTTCCCTTCCAGTTCATTGGCGTCCGGAATCTTCCATGCCGGCGGCGGGAGCGGGGCCGACGTCAGCCACTGTCCGGAAAACGGTGGTAACTCGAGGGACAAACGCCCGTCAGTGACGACCTGTCGATCCCCGTTCAGAGAAAACAGGGTCTTTTCCCCATCGGGTTGCAACACGCATTTCTGCTGCTGCCGGGTCGGATTGACAACGAGAATATAAGATTGCCCGTTTTCGCGGAACCGGACGATCTTCACAAGTTTGTTATCGGAACTGACCGCATAGTCGCGAGGCATGGTCAATACTTCGGACAGCGAGTTGAGTTCGCGGCAGACTTCAAAGAAAGAGGGGAGAAAAGCGGGCTCATCCACCGTATCCAGCCCCCAGAAACTGATGGAACCGGCTCCGTTCGACAGGGCGTCCAGGACCATGAACCGCAATTCCTCCGTACTGGGAAAGACGCGCGGGGTTCCGTTCATCGATCCCCAGGCAAAGGCCTGAAGCACCATCCAGACCGGTTTCCGGCCGTCGACGATCATCGCGCTCTTGACGGTATGTTTGCCGACACTGCTGACTGTCTGATCCTCCATGTCGGAATGGCGGCAATTTTCCGGAACAGGATAGATGTCGCAGCCGTAGAGGTCGCATGCAGGCGCATACGCGGTCAGATCGGAAATCTGGTTTCGCGGAGCCTCATTGATCCAGATCGGGTGACGATCGTCAATTTTCCTCAGAAAGTCATATCCATCCTTCACCTGCAGCGCGGGAGTTCCACCCCAGGCCGGTTCATCGATCATGATGTACGCCAGCAAAGCCGGATGGTTGCGAAGTTCATCATTCAAAGCCGATTGAATATGTTCTTTCCACTTTGCAACGGCTTCCGGTTTGGATTCACGCGGCATTCTGAGTTCAAGAACCACTTTCATCCGATATTTTTCCGCCAGATCCATAACCTCTTTCAATTTCGGTTGCTCCAGCAGGGCAATGACGGTATTGACGCCGTTCCGCGCCAGAAAATACAGGTTTGACTCCAGGTCATCGGCAAGCGCGTTGGGTTGTGTGGCCATGACGAGAGACCATGGGATCCAGGCTGATACCGGAAAGAATTTCTGCCCGTTGACTCTGAGATTGAGTTCCCGATCGACGGCCACCGGCGGGAAATCTTCCGAAACACGGAGTTCCGTTTCCCCGGCGGCCAGCTGCCGACCATCCCGGGATGAGACCGTGAAAACGAGGGGATAGGTTCCCGGAGAGAGATTGGTACCGTCAAGTGTGAAGATCATTCTGCCGTCCCGCAGTTCATATCGGTCGGTTTTTTTCAGGATGTCTTCTCCATCGACCAGTTTCACCTCAAGTTTGACATTGTCTGCGATTTCTGGGATGGAACCGACGATCGCTTTCCCCGAGTCTTTGAGAATGTAAGTGTTGCGATAGTTGGGGCTTGAAAGTTCTATCCCGGGAACAGAATCCGGGCTGTCGGACAATTCCAGTTTGTCCAGAGTTACTGTCCCGTCGCCGAGCATCTGGAACACCAGATCGGCCGCGTCGACGCCTTCGACGGGAGCGGTGAATTGGAGTTCCTTGCGCTGAGTGCTCAGGCTCCAGGTGTCAATGATTCTCGACCATCGGAAGTTTTTCCCTCTGACCGTGACGTTGAACTCCTGATTGCCCGCACCGTTCTGGCCGGTCGCAGAGGTACGGCAGAAGAAACTCAATTTGTATTTCTGCCCCGGGCGGAGTCGCAAACCGGCAAAATTCCGTTCCGCATTGTGTCCTTTCAATTCAAATGGCGAATCGGTTTTGACGACCGTCACCGGCAACAGGTCAAACTCCCTGATTTCAGTGGTTCCCGTGACGGCGCTGATTCCGATGTAAGGTACATTGGTATCCACCGGCGCGGTGAATTTGATTTTGTGCTTCTGCCACCGGCCGTTGTTGGCGATTATTTGATCTGCGTAGAGATTGTATTGCTCCCACAGTTTAATACTTGTAGTTCAGCTGGCGTATTTGACAGACTCCTTGTGAAAAAGAGCTTTGATCTTCTCCGGTTGTTTTTGAATGCTTCGCATATGGGATTTTGCATGTTC
>CALXOA010000103.1 GCA_944389895.1 uncultured Victivallis sp.
GAACATGCAAAATCCCATATGCGAAGCATTCAAAAACAACCGGAGAAGATCAAAGCTCTTTTTCACAAGGAGTCTGTCAAATACGCCAGCTGAACTACAAGTATTAAACTGTGGGAGCAATAAAATAATTTTTTGTCTGAAATTCCTTTTAAAAATCGGTGATCGATTTGCTATTTCATCGATTGGCGGTACGTTATCGTAAAGAGTCGACAAGTGGCCGGTGTCTGTGGTGCGGATGTTCCGGACATGTGTAATTCATCAAAAAAAATCGGAAGAAGGATGGCCTCATGCATTTTCGTTCGATGATGCTGTTGTTTTCAATTTCTGCGACTGCCGCGTATTCTCTTTCCGCTGCTCCGGCGGATGAGTTTCTGGAGCGCGGCAATCTCTGTTCGGCACAGAAAAATTATCGGGAAGCGGTGAAATGGTATGCTCGGGCGGCCAGAGAGGGAAACGCCACTGCCGGTCTCTGTCTCGGAGTCTGTTATGAAAACGGGTACGGTGTCGATCGGGATTATCATGAGGCAGTCAAGTATTACCGTGCCGCGGCGGAACTGGGCAATTCCGCCGCCGAGCTTGCGCTTGGAAACTGTTACGCCGCAGGGCGCGGTGTAGAGAAAGATCTCAAGGAGGCGATGGCGTTCTACCGCAAGGCGGCGGAACGCGGCAATGCCGAGGCACAATATCTGTTCGGGCGGAACCTTCTCTCCGGCTCCGGTGCGGAGAAAAACCCGGTTGACGCGGCGAAATGGTTTGAGAAGGCGGCGGAACAGGAACATGCCGGAGCTCAGCTTGCACTCGGCGAGTGTTATTTCAACGGAGAGGGAGTCGGGAAAAACCCCGCTCTCGCGGTGAAGTGGTTTGAGAAAGCGGCGGAGCAGGGGAACGCGGAAGCGCAGTATCGGATAGGAAACTGCTGCCGCGACGGGATCGGTACCGAGAGCTATGTCGGTGATGCGATGCGGTGGTATACGATGGCGGCACGTTCGCAGCATCCGGCGGCGGAACGGAGCCTCGGTGATTGTTATGCCACGGGAGCCGGCGTCGAGAAGAATCTTGAGGAGGCTGCCGGATACTACCGGCTTGCGGCGGAACATGGGGATGCCGAAGCTCAATTCAAGCTGGGAATCTGCTATCAGGAAGGGAGGGGCGTTGAGCGGAATCCGGCCGAAGCGATCAAATATTTCCGTCAGGCGGCGGAGCAGGGTAATTCGGAGGCGCTGTTCCGGATGGGAATCCTCTCACGCGAAGGAGATGGTGTCACCGCATCCGCATCGGACGCGGCTGTGTTCCTGCGTCGGGCGGCGGAACAGGGGCATGTCGAGGCCCAATATCTGTTCGGGGTCTGCTGCTCTGAGGGAATCGGCGTTCCGGTCGATCTTGCGCAGGCTGCTTCCTGGTTCGACAAGGCGGCAGGGCAGGGGCATCGGATCGCCGCATTGCGCCGGGCGGCCGATACCGGAGACGCTGCTGCGCAATTCCAGCTCGCCGAACTTTTCTATGCCGGCAGGGAGACCGACAAGGACCTGGCTGCGGCGGTCCGCTGGTATCAGAGAGCGGCGGAACAGGGGTTTACCGAAGCTCAGTTCAAGCTCTGGATCTGTTACGACAAGGGATATGGCGTGGCCAAGGATGCGGCTCTCGCTGAAAAATGGTACAATACGGCTCAGGCGCTGGAAAAAGCCGCCGCTGACTACCGTCTGGCCGCGGAGCAGGGGGATGCCGAAGCGCAACTCAAATTCGGCGATTGCTGCATGAACGGCAGCGGCGTGACCCCCAGCCCCGCGGAAGCGGCCGGCTGGTATCGCCATGCCGCACGGCAGGGGAATGCCGAGGCGCAACTCAAACTGGGCAGTGTTTATGAGTCCGGCCGGGGAGCTGACCTCGACCTGCTCGAAGCGCGCAACTGGTACCGGCGGGCGGCGGAACAGGGCAATGCGGAAGCGCAGTATCGGATGGGAAAATTCGATTCCCTCGGTACCGGCGGAGAGGCCGATCCGAAAGCTGCCGCCGAATGGTATCGCAAAGCCGCGGATCAGGGGCATGTCGATGCGCAGTTCGCTCTTGGCGGATGCTACTTCAACGGGGTCGGAGTCGACCGCAACCCGGCCGAAGCGTTGAAATATTATATCAAGGCGGCGGAACAGGGGCATGTGATCGCACAATGCAATCTCGGTTATTTCTATGAATCCGGGAAAGGGGTGGCGAAAGACCCGATCAACGCTTTGAAGTGGTACAAACTTGCCGCCGCCAGCGGAAACGCCTTTGCACAGGGCAAGCTGGGAATGGCTTATGAAGTCGGTGACGGTATCGAACGCAATCCGGTTGAGGCGGTCAGATGGTATCGTAAAGCTGCGGATCAGGGCCATTCCGGGGCACAGTGGAGACTTGGGTTGTACTGTGAGACCGGCGAAGGTGTCGAGAAAAATCCGGTCGAAGCGGTTCGCTGGTACCGGCGTGCGGCGGAGCAGGGACACGCCGCCGCAATGTGGCAGCTCGGATTCGCCTGCCTGCGCGGGGATGAAGGCAAAGTAAATCCGGATGAGGCTGCGAAGTGGTTCACGGAAGCCGCAGCTCAGTGGGATCGGATCTGCTCAAAATCCACACAAGATGGTTTGAGTAATCCGGTCGAAGCTGCAAAATGGTATCAGCGACAGGCTGAGCGCGGCGATGCCGCGGCCCAGTATTATCTGGCAGTCTGTTATGCCAACGGATACAGTCTGCCGCAGAATTTCGCCGAGGCTGAGTTGTGGTATCGGCGCGCGGCAGAACAAGGTCACGCCGCGGCGGCCTGCCGCTATGCCGCCGAGCAACAGGGCGATGCGGCAGCCCAGTTCAAGCTGGGACTCTGCTACAAGCACGGATATTGCGTGTTGAAGGACCCTGCCGAGGGAGCGAAATGGATCGAACGTGCTGCCGCACAGGGCGACGCCGCGGCAAAAGCGGAGCTGGAAAGGCAGAAAAAAGCGGACTCTGCCGCTGCGGCGCATTGAAGGTCCTTCTGGAAAGACATCTCCCCGGGAATCCGGCTATCGGGTTCCCGGTTTTTTCTTCTCCGGAGAAACGTTTTTCCCCGTATTCCGCAATTGGCCCGGCAATTCCATTTTCATACGAGTCCGGGTCGTGGGAAGAGCTTCCGCCGGATTGTCCGGCCAGAAATGTTTTGGATAGCGTCCCTTCATCTCTTTTTTCACCAATTCCCAGCTTCCTCGCCAGAAGCCGGGCAGGTCGGTGGTGATCTGAACCGGCCGCCGGGCGGGAGAGAGCAATTCGAGCTTCAGCGGTAACCGGGCACGCCCCACCGTCGGGTGTGTCTTGACACCGTAAAATTCCTGTACCGGAGCCGCGAGCGACGGTGTCTCCCCGGAGTAATCGATTCTGTGGGAAATCCCGGCCGGTGTGACGAACGAATCCGGGTAGAGACTCCGGAGCCGCCGGAGTTTTTCGGGTCCGAGCGCATGTTCGAATATCCTCAACCACTCCAGACGTTTCAGATCATTCAGGCTTCTCGCCTCTTCCAGAAACGGCAGAACCAGCCCGGGCAGAATGCGGACAAGATTTTCTGAACTCCAGTCCGGATAATCTTCTCCGTCGATCCGGGCCGCGAACCGGACTTTGTCGATCAGGGCACGGGCATTTACGGCTTCCGCCGGAGGCAATTCGATCCCCCGGGCGACTGCGGCCTCGAGCAGGGCGGCGGGAATTGTTCCGGCAGGCGGTTCGGCAGGCGTGCTGCCGAGAAGAATGGCGCCGAACCGTCGCTCTTTCCGCGCATATGCCCGGTCCCGGTCCGCATCGTACCCGACGCGGAGGCGCGTTTCGATCCGGTCGCCGAATGCGGCTTCCAATTCCGCAGCGTCGATCCGGGCCGCCAGCCGGATCGCCGGTTCGCGCCCCTGACCTCCGTCAAGCCGGGCAACGGCGAGAAATTCGCTGTCGGCAAGGTCATCATGCTCTGCAAGCGCCGCTCCGGTTCCTCCGGCGAGCAGGTAATTGCGGCTGTGGCGACCGCGGGCACGACCGATCCACTCCGGATAGGCGAAGGCGATCGGAATCCCGGCGTGCTCCGGATCCTGTTCCCGATAACGGATGCCGAGTATCGCAAGCAACTGATCGCGAATCGCCCGTTGAACCCGATAGTCAGCACTCCGGCGGCGCATCGCCCGGAGGCGCTCCGCAAGATCGGCAGAGGTGAAGTTGCGGAATGGATCACGTTCCTCGAGAAGCGCCGCCAGTTCTGCGGCCAGTGGGGCCAGATCAAGTTCCGCGGCGCAGAGCAGCATCATCCCGAGCCGGGGATGGAGCGGCAGTTCTGCAAGACGGCGTCCGTGCGGCGTGAGGCGGAAATCGGAGTCCAGTGCCCCGAGTTCCACCAGCATCCGGCGTGCGGCGGCGAGTCCGGCCGCCGGAGGGGCATCGATCCAGGCCAGCATTTCCGGAGCGGTCCCCCAGGCGGCCAGTTCAAGCGCGAAACCGGCAAGATCGCAGTCGAGAATTTCCGGAGTCGTACGCTCCGGCAATGCCCGATGATCAAGTTCGCTCCAGAGGCGAAGCGCGATTCCGGGGCATGTTCGTCCGGCCCGTCCGCTGCGTTGTGACGCGGAAGCCTTCGAAATGCGGCAGGTCTCCAGAAAAGAGATGCCGGCGGACGGAGAGTAACGCAATCGTTTTTCAAGCCCTGAATCGACGACCGCTGTGATCCCGTCGATGGTCAGACTGCTTTCGGCGACATTGGTACTCAATACGATCTTCCGCTTTCCGGCGGGCGGCGGGGCGAGAGCGGCATCCTGTTCCCGCACCGTCAGCGCACCATGAAGCGGCAGCAACAGCGCATCGGCCGGCAGGACGGGACGCAACAACCCGGCCGTCTCCTGAATCTCCTTCATTCCGGGCAGAAACGCCAGCAGGTCACCGGCGGTTTCACGATAGAGCCCGAGCACGGCGCGCGCCACGGCCGGCGCGGGATGAAAACGATCGACGGAATCGTTGCTCCATCTCAGCTCGACCGGGAAACAACGGCCCGGCGCATCAATTACCGGCGCGTTGTCGAGAAGCCGGCTGACCGCTTCGATTTCGAGCGTGGCGGACATCACCAGCAGCCGAAGTTCAGGACGGAGATTCCTGCGGATATCAAGAGTCAGCGCAAGATCGAGATCATTTTCCAGACTGCGTTCGTGAAATTCGTCGAAGATCACGGTATTGACTCCAGCGAGTTCCGGATCATCCTGCAGCATCCGCAGCAGAACCCCGCCGGTGACGACCAGGAGCCTTGTCCGCGGCGAACGGCAACTTTCACCACGGACGATATACCCGACCCGCGCCCCGACCTCTTCTCCCAGCAGAGCGGCGATTCTCCGTGCGGCGGCACGTGCCGCGACCCGGCGGGGTTCCAGCAGGATGATCTTCCCCTCCGGCAGGTCTGCCAGTAACGCCGGAGGCACCAGTGTGGTCTTTCCCGCACCCGGACTTGCCGCCAGTACCGCTCTCCCGGTAGTCCGAAGAGCATCGAGCAGAACGGGCAGTACCGCGCGCACCGGAAGGTCGGAATGTGTGTCGAATTGATTCATGGTGGATAATATAGCACTCTGCGGAGAAAAAGAAAAATCATCGTTGTTGCGGAAGGAGAAATGCGAAGAGGGGAGGCCTCGGGGGACACTTCCGCCAAAGAAAAGTTCCGCGGTATTTGCAATCCGCGGGAAGAACGGTTATATTAAACGGATAATGAGGATTGGTTTCTCTTCAACCGGCTGTCAATTCAGCCAAATCATAACAGGAGTTGTTAAGATGGAAAAAATGCAGATTCTGCATGACAGCGATGCCGATCTCAGCGTGCTGAACGGCAAGACCATCGCCGTGATCGGCTACGGCGCCCAGGGGCGTGCTCAAGCGCTTTGCATGCGCGATTCCGGTCTGAATGTTGTCATCGGCATCCGCCCCGGCAAATCCAAGGACGCTGCCGATCAGGACGGTTTTGAAACGCTTACGGTCACCGAGGCCGCAAAACGTGCCGACATCATCCACATCCTGCTGCCCGATGAGTTGCATGGCCCGATCTACAACGCCGAGATCGCTCCGGTCGTCACCGCCGGCAAGACCCTCTCGTTCTCCCACGGCTTCAGCATCGTTTTCGGCGAGATCAAGCCGCCGAAGGATGTCGATGTGATCATGATTGCTCCGAAGAGCCCTGGAACCGAGGAGCGCAAGCGCTTCGTCGAGGGATTCGGTGTCCCCGGCCTGATCGCCGTCAGGCAGAATCCTTCCGGCAACGCAAAACAGGTTGCGCTTGCGATCGCCAAGGCCGAGGGATTGACCCGGGCGGGGGTGCTCGAGTGCACCTTCGAACAGGAGACCTACGAAGACCTGTTCGGTGAGCAGAACGTACTCTGCGGCGGTATGGTCGACCTGATGAAGTATGGCTTTGAGACGCTGACCGAGGCGGGATATCCCCCGGAAATGGCTTATTTCGAGTGCATTCATGAGGCGAAGTTGATCATGGATCTGATCTACGAAGGCGGCATCCAGAAGATGAATGCGGTCATCTCCAATACCGCCGAGTGGGGCGAGTATGACAACGGCCCGTGGATCATCAATCCCGAGGTCAAGGAGCGCATGAAGGAGTCCCTGCGGCGTATCGAATCCGGCGAGTTCGCGAAGAAGTGGATCGCCGAGGCCCGCAACGGTGCTCCGACCCTGAAGGCGAAGCGTGCTGCTCTCGGCGAGCACACTGCCGAAATCGTCGGCGCCCGCATCCGCAGCCTTTTCCAGAAAAAGTAAGCTGCTGAAGCACGGGATTCAATGGAGTTCCTCTTCCCACGGCGGGAGAGGGACTCTTTTTTATTCCGCCTTGCCTGCGTTGCTGCTTGACTTTTGAAATCGGGTTGTTATATTTGTTCTCTGATTCCGCATTCTCAGCGATGCGGATTTTTTCTGTTTCATCGCAATTTACAGGGGAGAGCTGAACAATATGGCTCAGGTTTCAAGACTGGTGTGGCGCGCGAGTGACGTGCCGGAAGAGTTGGGCGAATTGCTGGCGACACTCGGGGAGGAATATCCTGTCTCGGATTTCGGTCGCGGGTTGAAACTCCAGTTCCGACGCGTCGAGGCGGAGGGCACTTTATCCCGGGTTGTGCGCACCCCGGGAGCGGTTCGGATTGAATACAATTCGATTGCAGCTGCCGCCCGCGGCATCGGTTCGGCACTGGCGAAGCTCGACGGAGAAGAGACCACGCCTTTCAAGACGCTCGGGATCATGCTCGACGTATCACGCAATATGGTGATGTCGGTCGAACATCTCAAGATGTGGTTCCGCCGTCTTGCGCTCAGCGGCTGCAATATGGTGATGCTCTACACGGAAGATACCTATGAACTGCCCGGCGAACCGTTTTTCGGTTATATGCGCGGTGGTTATTCCATCGACGAAATCCGTGAGCTGGACTTCTATGCGAAACGTCTCGGCATCGAATTGATCGGCTGCATCCAGACTCTCGGTCACCTTGAGCAGATCCTCAAGTGGAACGGCGCCTACGGCAAGGTAACCGACACGCGCAGTGTACTGCTGGTCGACGAAGCCGAAACCTATGCGCTGGTCGAGAAGATGGTGAAATTCTGGAGCGAGGCCCTCAGCAGTCGCAGGATTCATCTCGGAATGGATGAAACGCACGATCTCGGCCGCGGGCGGTATCTGGATCGTCACGGTTACCGGAGCGGTTTTGAATTGTTCAACCGCCACCTCGGCAGAGTCAATGAGATCTGCGGGAAATACGGTCTCTCTCCGATGATCTGGTCGGATATGTACTTCCGCTTCAGCAATCCGGAGCAGAACTATTACGATCTGAAAAGTCCGATTCCGGATGAGGTCCGCAGGCAGATTCCGAAAAACGTCAGTTTGATCTACTGGGATTATTACCATACTGACGCCGCCTTCTATGAAGGGATGATCCGGCGTCATCGCGACCTCGGCTACGAGCCCGTGATGGGATCCGGCATCTGGACCTGGTCGCGGGTCTGGTACGACCATGCGCAGACGGTCCGGACCGTGGTTCCGTGTATCGAGGCGTGCCGTAAAATGAAGGTGTCGGAACTCTTTTTCACCATGTGGGGAGATGATGGCGCCTATTGCAACTACGACTCCTCTCTGGCCGGAATCGTCTATGCCGCTGATCTTGCTTACGGGGTGTCGCCCGACGACACGAAACGGATTTCACACCGGTACGCTGCGATCTGCGGCAGCAGTTTCGAAGCCAACATCATCGCTTCGAAGATCGAATGGACTCTGAAGAACGGAGCGGAAGAATTCACCGTGAAACCGTCAATGGTGCTCTGGGACGATCCACTGCTGGGCGTCTACTACTCGGATTGTCGCCGCCGCGATCCGGAATTTGATCTCAAGTTGATCGACCATTACGATGAACTGGTGCGCAAACTTCTGCCCTGTCAGGAGGATCGGGCGGCGGGCGACTTCGAGCATCTGCTCAATCTGCTCGATCTGCTGATCAAGAAACTGGAGTTCCGCGGTGCTCTGCTGGCGGCTTATGAGCAGGACGACCGGATTGCCTTGCGGCAGATCGCCGTTTCGGTGATCCCGGCTGTGATTGCCGCGGTGTGGGAGTTCGACGCGTCGTTCCGGCGGCAGTGGCTGGATTGTGCGAAGCCGTTCGGACTTGAGTCGATCCAGATCCGCAATGCCGGGCAGGCGGCACGGCTCGAGGAGACCGCGCTGCGGATCCGGGAATATCTCGAAGGGACGGTAGCGCGGATCGAGGAGCTCGACCTGCAGCTCGATGAATCCTGTAAAATCTTCAATGGCCTGAATGGTTACGGTTCTGTCGCCTGCGGCACCTGCATCCGTTAACGGGAAACGGGGAGGCATGAGGCGTGAACTTTTCCGAGGCATTGGAGAGTGTTCCCGGGGAACGGATTCCGGCGCGGGAT
>CALXOA010000104.1 GCA_944389895.1 uncultured Victivallis sp.
GCGGTGAGGTGAAGATCGCAGTGCCGTTTTCGCCGATTCACGAAGCGGTCGTGCCGACGCTGGAAAGCAACGGCTGTACGCCGATGGGAGAAGCGCTCCGGCTGGCATCGAAAGAACTCTCCGCCCGCCGCCGTCTCTATAAAAATCAGGGAATCGCCTCCTATAAGCCTTGGGTAATCCTGATGACCGACGGCATGCCGAACGACGATTGGCGGAAGGCGGCTGAGGCGATGAAGGCCCTGGGCGAACAGCGCAAGATCACCTACATCGGCATCGGCATCGGCGAACAAGCCGACTTCAATACGCTGCGCGAGATCCTTCCGGCGCAGCCCGGTCCGGTGAAGCTGAAGGGGCTCTGCTTCAAGGAGTTCTTCCGCTGGCTCACCGATTCGCTCAAGAGCGTTTCCGCCAGCAGCGTCGCCGAACAGGACAACATCACGCTCGGTACCGTCAACAGCTGGGCGGATCTCGCGGGGACGGAGGAACCGTAATGGCCAACGGGTTTGCCGTATCAGTTCCCGGCAACGGACACATCCGCAGGGAGCTCCCCTGTCAAGATGCCTCCGGGGTATGGTTCGCGCCGCGTCCGGTCGCCATTGTGTGCGACGGGCGCGGCAGTGCCCGGCTCTCGCAGCTCGGAGCACAGGCTGCGGTTCGGGCGTTCCGAAGCCAGTGTGCCGTACTGGATGGAATGCTTGCGCAATGCCTGGACGCCAGGCGCCGCCGACACGGCATCTGGCGTCATTTCTGTCGATTGATGATCCGCACACTCGTACAACCGAAGCTTGAGCTTGCCGAACAATACGAGCTGCCCGAAAAAGAGTTTGATTTCACGGTGGTGTTTGCCGTCTGCGGCCGTTACAGACATGGCGTTTTCCAGCTTGGAGACGGTGCGATCACCGTGCGGGGAAACGGGATGTGTCGAACAGTGTTCCGGCCGGACAAGGGAGAATTCGACAATATGACCTCTTTTCTCAGACCCGGCGATGAAAAACGTGACCGCTTCCGGGAACGGTTGCTCGACGCATCCGGGATCAATGGGATCGCACTCACCAGCGACGGTCCGGAACATCTGATGTTTGAACTGTGTTCGATGACCCCGGGACCGGTGTTCAACACCATGTTTGACGATCTCGCCTCCGGGAAATTAACGCGCCAGGATCTGCTTGATTACCTGACCGGAGTCCGCTGGACACGCGACCCCCGCGGTGCTGACGACCGGAGCATTGCAATTCTCAACCTGCGGGAGGGGGTATGAATCGTATCGGTGGAACGGCGGCACTTTCCGGAGAGTTACGGCGGGAGTGTGAGCAAACCTATTTCAAACTCTACTATATTTACGATGTACTCAACCAGCTCTGCCTGCTGGGGGAACTGGAGCGGGTACCGTTGCGACTGAACTTCGACCGGAACGAAGAGCGGGTGCTCGCCTCCGCCAATCTGTTCCGGATTCCGTGGCGGCGGAAACCGTTCTGTTTCATCGAGATCAAGCTGTTTCCCTGCGCGGAGCTCTCCACCGGCTGTTTTCTCGGGGTGATGCTGCACGAAATGAGCCACATCTGGGATTTCCAGCACGGGCGGGAGGCGAACCATGACAAGGCGTTCTACGACCGCATGCTCCGGGTTGGATTTGACGATAAATCGATGACCTTTCAGGAGAACAGTCTGTTCGCCCGGTCCATCAACCTCATCTTCCGGCAGCGGCTCCGGCTGAAGGATGGGTTGAACATGCTGTGCTCGTATCCCGGGACGAAACCGGAATGGGATGAGATTGAATTTTACCAGGCCTACCTCGACCGGACGCTTCAATTGAGGAGAAAACAGGCCGCGGCAGGCCGTATCGTCGCCGCATCGTGAGAAGCGCGCTTTTTGAGGCGAAAACGGATTTTCGTACTGTGAAGATGGATTGCAAGGAGGAAAATTGATGTGTACAGTGATGCTTGTGCCGGAAACGCTTACTGCGAGGCTGATACCGGCGGCTATTGCCCGGAAGCAGGTCGATGAACTGATCAAACGGGAACAGGATGCCGTTGCGAAATACCGCAGTGGGAAACACGATCGTAATGTGATGCCGCCGGTGCCCGCCGGAGATATTTTCGTCTGGTTCGATCAGGCTTGTTACGGCAATGGCGGCAAGGGATTTTACTATGTCCGCTTTCATTCGGGCAGATGGCATTCTACTGCGTATGACCATCCCGCTCTGATTGTCAAGAAGTCGAAATTGCGCCCGGATCAAGTCGCTTTCATGGAGCGTAAACGCCGCGAGACGGAGGAAGAGGCGCGGCAGACTCCGGAGCAGCAGAAGTTTGATTTCGAATGAGAATAAGTGAGGGTGCGATATGGAAGAAGAGCGTGAGATCGGCGGGGACGTGGGAGCCGTGCAGCAGTTACAGTCGCTGGAGGAGTATCTGCGCAAGTGTGATTTCTCCCGACTGACGGCACGGGAGTGGCGCCGGGTCGGACCACATGCGCTGGGGGTGATTCTTGCTCACCGCCCGGAACTGTATGAAATATGCCGCAACTCGATCAAGTTGCTCCCGGAAAGCTGGGCGGAACTATTGCGGGTTCGCCCGGAGCTCGCAGCGGAATGCGATTGCTGGAGAAATTTTTCAGCGGTGGAACTGGTGCGGATTCTCAAAAAACAGCCGCAGCTTGCGCAGTATGTCCTGAATTGGCAGGTGTTGAATGAATCGGCATGGGCGCTGTTGCTGCTGTCTCGTCCGGAACTGGAGGAATACTGTCCGTACTGGATGGACTTCCATCTGGCGGCGCCGTGGATCAGCGAAAGCGTGATTGCCGCCTACAGCGAAAACGTGAAACAGCTGCAACGTAACGTGCCGTGGAATCCAGGCGACAACAGCAAAGAACCTGATTTGATTTTCCACAACCATCATCGGATGGCGAAATGAAAAAAAACAAACGTGAAAGGAAAATGAAAAATGAGAGTCATCTGTCCCCAATGCCATTCCAGTGAAATTCGGGTGTTCAATCATAACCTGGTGTGCAACAGATGCCTGTTGGAGTTCAATCCGAAATGTCCCAACTGTGAGGAAGGAGAACTGCTGACCCGCGACGATGAGCATTGGGAATGTTCCTTTTGCTCCTGGGAAGCGGAAACAGAAGATTTCAATCTGCCGGATCCGGAAACTATGCTGTACAGCAACAGACCGCGATCGCGTTCCGGCTCAAGGAAAGGCGGAGGCGGCTCATTCTGGGGGGATCTGCTGAGTTCGATCGGCTCCAGCATTATGGAGGAAATCAACAAGGCGGGGAAGAAGTAACTGTCATGAAACTGCAGATATTCCCATGGCGAAGTGTGGTGCCGATCGTTTGTCTGATGGTAGGGCTGGGAACCGGTCATCTGCTGACGCGAAGTTACACGGTGGAATCCGCATTGAAACAGGCCCGGGCC
>CALXOA010000105.1 GCA_944389895.1 uncultured Victivallis sp.
CGGATTCCCGAGGAAAAAGGCGAACGCCGCTCCCGCGATCACTGCAGCGCCGGAGGCGTAGTTGGAAAATTCCGGAAAAATCCAGGTCCCCGCGAAGAAAATCACGGCCAATACGATGTAGGCGATATTTCTGGTCATTGTGTGATACAGCTCCTGTTGGTTTGAGTATCTCCGCTTAACATAATCTTGTCGGAGTAAAAATAAAAATGATTGATTGTTATAGATTGATAATTGATGATTATCGATGTATATTGCTTTTCCCAATCCGGATGGTGCGGAAAATCGTGGATAAGTCGAGGCTGACTGGGCCTCATTGACAGAGGTTCCCGATACCGGGATGACCGGTCGGAAGGAGTTTGCAGATCATGCTGGATACCAGATTGAAGATTTTTCAGATGGCGGCGCTGCACCGCAATTTCACCCGTGCGGCAGCCGCGCTCGGGATGAGCCAGCCGAATGTAACCGGGCAGATCCGGCGGTTGGAGGAGGAGCTCGGTGTTGAGCTTTTTGTGCGCGACGGCAGAACGCTCTCCCTGAGTCATGCGGGGGAGGTGTTGTTGAAATCAGCCGACGCACTGCTGGAATTGTCGGAAAACACGGTACGGATGGTACGCAACGCCGCTTCGGAAAGCCGTCTGTTGCGGCTGGGGGCGACTTTGACCGCCGGGGGGTATGTGCTTCCGCATCTGGCCGTCGATTATATGAGAAGATATCGGAATGTGCGGCTGGAGTTGACGGTCGCGAATACCGAGGAGATCGCCGACCGGCTGAAGAAACATTTTCTTGATCTGGCACTGGTGGAAGGTCCCTTTGACGAGCGTTTCTTTCTGGCGGAACAGCTGCTTTCCGATGAACTGCTTGTAGCCGGCAGTCCGGAGTTGCCGATCTTCCGGCGCGGGGAACCGGTCGGCTGTGCCGAACTGGTTCGGAGCGGTTTGCCGCTGCTGTTGCGGGAGAAGGGATCCGGTACCCGGTTTCATTTCGATGCTTTCGCCCGCAGATACGGTGTCGTTCCCGGAGAGGCCGCAGGGGGGATCCTGGAATTGAACAGCCCTGAAGCGATCAAGGGGATGATACGCACCGGGTTCGGGGTTACGGTGATTTCCGAGCTGGCGATCCGCGATGAACTGGCGGCCGGAACGCTTGCCGCGCTTCGTTTCCGCGAGGGTATGCTCCGGCGGGCGATGAATTTCATCTATCTGCCGGATGGGGCGCTCCGGTTCTGCGAGGAGTTTGTGACCTCGTGCCGCCGCTTTGTCAGGGCAGGGGCGGGAGTTCCAGGTCAGGATCTCTCCGGAGACGCTTTCTGAGAAGAGATCAGGATGGCGCAACCGGCGGATATGGTGTTCCGTCGTTCAAGAAATCCCGAATGCGAATAATGAATTGTTCCAACTTGTTTTTGCCAGGTAATTATGTTATATTACGAATGGTTCTGGCGTTTGTATCGGGGAACAAACACCTTTCTTTTTGATCGGTCGGCATCCGTTGATGGCGGCAGGTGTGGGGAGGGCTGAGGGAAAATATCCATATGAAACTGTTTTCCGAACTTTCCATTTTGAAAAAGAATGAAGGCAGGGAGCTGGACGTCATTTCCAATGTGACTTCTCCCTGGATGTGGGTTTTGCTGCTGGGGTTCACTGTCTGCCTCGTGGCTGTGATCTACTGGGGATTCTGCGGGACGCTGGTCGACAGCGTCTCCGGAACGGGTGTTGTTGTTCGTGCTCAAGGCATTACTTCGATCACCGCGAAAAGTTCCGGATCCATCGAATATCTGGATATCAAACCCGGTTCCATCATTGTTCCGAATCAGATTCTTGGAAGGATTTACAATCCCGAGGTGTTTTTCAACATCCACAAGCTTCAGGTCGAGCAGAGAGAACTTCAGGAGCGGACCGAGAAGATTCAGGCGGGAACGGACTCCCTGTTCAAGGAACGCAGGGAGACCGATCTGAAGAAAAATCAGTTGATCGAAAAACTCGCCGGGTTGATGGAGGAGAACCGTCGCCGCCTCCATGAGTTGATCGACATGCAGAAACTGCTGCGTGACAAAGGGATTTCCAGCAAGGTGGACTACTATAACATTCTGAGCCAGAACGTCAGCAATGAAAATGCCGTTGCCAACACTTTGATTACGCAACTTCAGGATCTGTACGAACAGCAGGAGTTGATCTGGCGGCAGGAGGAAAATCACATCAAACTGCAGGGGGAACTGTTTGCCAAGCAGCAGGAGGTTGAACTGGCTCTGAAAAGCAATCAGGAACTGGCCTGGCTCCGTTCCGATCACAGGGGGATGGTTCTGGAACTGCTGAAGCATGCCGGGGTCCGGTGACGAGCGGAGAGACCATCGCGATCGTCAGCGCGGGGGGCGACCATGTGAAGAACATACGATTGATTGCCTATGTTCCCGCGACAGACGGTAAGAAGGTGCGTCCGGGGATGAGTGTTTTCTTTTCTCCGTCGGCTCTGCGTGCGGCGGACTACGGTTATATCAGGGGCGTTGTCGCTTCCGTCAGTTTATTTCCCGTCAGTTGCGAGTCGATCAGCGCAGAGCTGAAAAACCGCGATTTCGCCGATACGCTGACGCGGAACGGGACCGTGATGCGTGTTGAGGTCGATTTCCTGACGAGCGATCAGACCGGAAGCGGCCTGCAGTGGACCAGCCGGAACGGAAGGGGCGCAACCGTCGAAACCGGCATGGTCGGTTCGCTGTTCATTAATACGGAGTACCGGCGTCCGATCTCCTATATTCTGCCGTATCTGCGGGAACACCTCTTCGGAATCGGGAAGGAGCAGGAAAGGCAATGATGTTCCGCGGAACGGCCGTTCACAAAGTGCCCACGATCTTTCAGATGGAGGCGACGGAATGCGGAGCCGCGAGCCTCGGCATGATTCTGGCCTATTACCATTGTTATGAATCCCTGGAGAAGTTGCGCATCGCCTGCGGGGTGTCGAGAAACGGGAGCAAGGCATCTCTGATTCTGAAGGCGGCGGAAGAGCAGTATCACCTCGAGGGGCATGGCTACCGGGTGACGATGGACAAACTCACTTCTCTGCCGTATCCCTCGATCATCTTCTGGAACGCGAATCATTATGTCGTTTTCGAGGGGCGGCGCGGCAACCGTTTCTACATCAACGATCCGGCGAGGGGGAGGTGCCGGTATTCCGCCGAATCGTTTGAAAAGGCGTTCTCCAATGTCGCCCTGACCTTCAGGCCCACCGCTGATTTCAGGCCACGGGGGACCCGGCGCGGGGTATTCCGGACGTTGTTTCCGCTCCTATTGAAGGTGAAGGCGGTCACGCTGGTTCTCTTCTGGAGCGGTATTCTTCTGATCGTCCCCGGGATTCTGCTGCCGGCCATGTTGCAGATCTTCATCGACGAGGTGATGACCACCAGGGAACTGTGGCTGTATCCGTTGCTGATTTCGTATGCGTTGACGATTCTTGTCGGCGCCGTCCTCTCCTGGTTGACGCAGTTCATTCTGCGCCGCGGGCAGATTCAGCTGGCTGTGAACAGCAGTGTCCGGATGCTGCGGCATCTGTTGACGCTGCCGATCGAATTTTTCTCCCAACGCAATCCGGCGGATCTCCAGTCGCGTGTTCAGATGAACACCCGGATTGCCGACGGCTTTTTCGGTTTGATCGCGGATAACGTGGTGAAGCTTTTCACCGCCACCTTTTTCCTCTTTCTGATGTACCAGTTCAGCGGTTTTCTGGCGGGGATTGCCCTGATGACCGCCGTGTTGAATTTCGTACTCCTTTCCGCCGTGAACAAGGGAAGGCAGGCGATCAACCAGGCCCTTTCCGCGGCCGAAATCAAGTTGCTCAACCAATCCATGACCGGCATCACGCTGATGGAGTCGCTGCGGGCGGGGGGCACGATCAGGATTTTTTCGGAAAGTGGGCGAATCATCTCGCCGAATACACGAACACACGTCTGTTGATGCAGAAGTCAGGCACTTATTTTTCCATGCTGCCCGCTTTGCTCTTTGCCTTCAATAACATTCTGATTCTCTGTTTCGGAGCTTATCTGGTGATCCGGGGCGATCTGACGCTGGGCGGAATGATGGCTTTTCAAGCGCTGATGAACAGCTTCATCCAGCCGGTGACCATGCTTGTCTCCGCCGGATCCCAGATTCAGGAATTGAAGGGAACGCAGGATCGCATCGAAGATGTCATGCACTATGCAGGTGAGTCGCGGTTCGCGTCGGAAGGGGGCAGGAAGGTACTCCGCGGCAAGCTTGAACTGCGTGACATTTCGTTCGGCTACAGCCGTCTGGAGGCGCCTTTCATCCGGGACTTTTCGCTCACGCTCCGCCCCGGGACCCGGGTCGCCCTGGTGGGAGCCTCCGGCTCCGGGAAAAGTACCGTCGCACGGATCGCCTGCGGACTTTACGCTCCATGGAGCGGGGAGATTCTGCTTGACGATGTTCCCTTGAGCGAGTATTCCCGGGAGGAGTTCAACCGGGCCATCGCGACCGTGGATCAGAATATTGTTCTCTTTTCCGGCAGTATCGGGGAGAATCTCACCCTGTTTCGGCACGACAGTGACGCCGAGAATCTGCTGAATGCGCTGCGTGACGCAGCGATTGAGCCGGAACTGGCCACGCGCGGCCAGCCGCTTTCGATTGAAGTTGCGGAGAACGGCAGCAACTTCTCCGGCGGTCAGCGGCAGCGGCTTGAGATCGCCCGGGCGCTGGCACGGAATGCTCCGATTCTGATTCTGGACGAGGCGACAAGTGCCCTCGACCCGGTAACGGAGGTGCGGATCGACCAGGCGCTCCGCCGCCGTGGCAGTTCCTGCCTGATCATCGCCCACAGGCTCAGCACGATTCGGGATTGTGACGAAATCATCATGATGGACGCCGGCAGGATTGTCGAGCGAGGAACACACGAGGAACTCATGCGTCGCGGGGGAGCTTACGCTTCCCTGATGAACGCCGAACAACAAGTGCGGGAGGGTGGCGATGTGGAATCCTGAAAAAATCTTCGCGCATTCTCCGGAGGTCGTTTTCCCGTCGAATGTCCCCGTCGTCGCCTCTGAGATCCCCGGCTGGCTCCTTCTCGTGCACGGTGAGATCCATGTATTTCTGACCGCCCGGGAGCGGGGGGAATACGGGAGGCGCCATTTCGTTGCAACGCTGCACCCCGGAGCGTGTTTTCCGGCATGTCCCTTCAGGGAACTGCCCGGTGCGCCCGGTTGTGAATACGGTTATCTGCTTGTCCCGCAGACTCCAGCGACCTGTCGAACCGTTTCCGCCGAGGAGTTCTCCGCCTCTCTCGGAGAACATCCGGTGGAAGGAGCCGCTCTTTTCAACCGGCTTGTCGCGACCTTGAGTTCCGCGTTCGGAGGTCTCGATGCCGAGGCGAGTTGCTGCGTGGACTCGATGACTCTGCCGGAGACGCTGCAGGAGATCATCCGGAAAACCCGGCAGACGATTGAGCAGCGGGAACGGGACGAAGAGAAGAATGCCGCTTCAGAACGGCTCCGGCAGGAGAAGCAGTTGCGCGAGAAGTTCGAGGCGCTTCAGAGGATCATCCGTCCCCCGCGGCCGGGGCGATCCGGGAGTGTCGATCCGCTTCTGGCTGCGATCCGGATTGTTGCCGGGAGATACCATCTGCCGCTGCATTTCGTGCCGCCGGACGGGGAAAACACTGACCCGGAAAGCCGCCTCATTGAACTCTGCCGGATCAACCAGTGGCGTATCCGGCGGATTCAGCTTGAATCCGGCTATTCCAGGCTGCACCATGGCGTTCTGATCGGTTTTCACGGAGAGGAGGCGCGTCCCTGTCTGGTGGAACTCAACGGCGACGACAGCGTCTGGTATTTCCCCGGGGAAGGTGAAATGTATCCCCTGACACCGGAACGGGAGATGGAACTCCAGGATGTCGCCTACTGTTTCTACGAGAATTTCCCCCTGCGTCCGCTGGAGTTGCGCGACCTGGCATGTTTTCTCTTCAAGGGGTGCCGGAAGTTCTTTCTCTGCATACTTGCCGTGGGGATTCTGGTCGGTCTCTTCGGTCTGGTGACCCCGGTTGCGACCGCTTATGTGACCGGGAAGATCATTCCCACTGCGAACATCGGGGAGCTCTGGCAGCTGTTGATTCTGCTGCTGGCGCTGACGCTGGGAACGGTCATCCTGAACGTCGTTCCGCAGTTGTGCCTTCTGCTCTTCGGATCCTCGGCACTGGAGCGGCTGATGGCGGCCCTTTTCGATCGGATCTTCCGGTTGCCGATCGTTTTTTTTCCAGAAGTACAATGCCGGGGATCTCTGTATGCGGCTGTTCTCGGTACTCAGGATCCAGGAGCTGATGTTTCAGGTGATTTCCCAGCAGTTCCTGAGTTCGATTTTCGCACTCTGCAGCATTGCCGTGCTCTTCTATTACAGCTGGAGGTTGACTCTGGTCGCAATACCGCTGGTTCTCGCTTATGTGCTTCTGCTGTTTCTCCTGTATCTGAAATTGCGCGAGCCGCTGCGGACGACGGCTGAGAAGGTCGGTTGGGAGGCCGGATTCCTGAAACAGGTGTTTGAAGGAATCGCCAAGATCCGGGGGGCGGGAGCCGAAGCGCGGGTCGAGGCGCGTTTCCTCGAGGAGTTCATCCGGGAGAAACAGGCGTGCGACCGCTTTTTCGCCGGAGCGGGCGCGATGGAGGTGGTCGGAATCGCCATGCCCGCGGTGATCAATCTGGTGTTCTTCTACCTGATCGGAAAGGTCTGGCGGGGAAGTCTGGAATTATCCGGTTTTCTCGCGTTTCTGACGGCTTTTGCAAGTTTCCAGGTCGCCGTGGTTTCCATCGCGGAGGGACTTTGGCAATTGGCCTCACGGAAGCCGGAAATCGAGCGGTTGAAGGTGTTCCTGGAGTCGGATGTGGAATCCCCGGAAGGACGCCCGCAGGCAGGCAGACTCGACGGTTCGCTGGAGTTTTCCCATGTCACCTTCGGGTATGCGCCGGAGCTTCCGCCGGTTCTGAACGATGTCTCCTTTTCGGTCAGGCCGGGGGAATTTGTGGCGATCGTCGGGCCGTCCGGAGCCGGGAAGAGTTCGCTCATCCGCCTGCTTCTCGGATTTGAAACCCCCGCGAACGGCAGTATTCTCTACAGCGGGAAGGATCTCCGGGAGCTGGATGTCAACTCCGTCCGGCGCCAGCTCGGTGTGATTCTCCAGAACAGCCGGATCATGCCCGGGAGCATTCTGGAGAACATCACAACCGGAACCGGCTGTTCTCTCGCCGAAGCCGAGGAGGCTGTGCGGCTGGCCGCACTCGAGAAAGATATCGCCGCCATGCCGATGGGGATTTTCACGAACGTGGGGGAGGGGCTGCTTTCCGGCGGCCAGCAGCAGCGGATCCTGATCGCCCGCGCACTTATCGGCAGGCCGGTCATCGTCATCATGGATGAATCGACCAGTGCACTTGACAACGAAACTCAAGAGACGGTCCGGCGCAACATCGAGAAGTTGAATGTGACGAGGATCATCATCGCACATCGTCTTTCGACGGTCATCAACGCGGACCGGATCTATGTTCTGGATCAGGGTGTGATCCGGGAGTCCGGCACGTTCCGGGAGCTGATGAAGCATGACGGTGTATTCCGGGCACTGGCTTCGCGGCAGATGCTTTAGACAGGGAAAGGTACGACTTTTCATGAAAAAAATTTATCTGGCCATCATCTTCGTGCTGGGAACTCTCTGTGTGTTTCTGGCTCTGGATTCATTCGGCATTTTCAACTTCGGGAGAATCTTGCCGGACGACAGATTTTTTGCGCATGCCGTACAACGGGAAGAGGCTGTGAACCGTCATCCGGCCTGGCGCATTGCCGTGCTCGGGAGTTACACGGATCAATCCTACATTTCGGAGGTGGCCCAGGGCATCGGAAGGATTGCTCTGCTGTTGAACATCGACGGGGGGATCTCCGGCAAGCCGGTGGAGATTACTTACGTGGAGCCGCAGGAAGACAGTTACGCAACCCGCCTTGCCACTCAGAAGCTTTGTGAACAACCGGATCTCGCGTATCTGATCGGACCGGTATCGACCTCCCGCTTGAGGGAGGTGCGGACTTTGTGCCAATATTACGCGCTGCCGGCACTCGCGCCATTTTCTCCTCTGTCTCCGGAACTGCCGGTTCTGGAACCGGATGTTTTCGGAACGCTCTATCCGACGCGACTTCTGTTCGCCCCTCTGATTCAGCGCCTCAAGGAGATGAAGTGCCACAACCTTCTGTTCATTTCGGCGGGGACGGATTCCTACAGTTCGGTATTCACGAACCTGTTGACTGAAAAACTGCGGCAGGATGCCTTCTTCCATGAGATTCATCGAATCGATTTCATCCCCCCCGCGAACGAGAGCTATTTCCTGCAGCCGTTGAAGCGACTTTACGGGAATACCGATATCGATGCGATCATTTTCACGGATACACCGGAAAATCTGCAGGTTTTCGGCCGTGTGATGCAGGAGCTTGAAATCAATCTTCCCGTGTTCGGGAATGACCTGCTCGCGGTTTCCACTCTGCCGCACTACATCCGCGGGTGCGGGTTCCCGTTGTACTATGTCACCTTTGAGGGGAATATTCTTCCGAAGGAGATCGCCGAACGCTATGCGACCCTTTTCAATCGTTCTCCCGGAATCAAGGAGCAGCTTGGGATCATGGGGTGTCTGCTGTTCCGGGATGCGGTTTCCGGGCTGAAGAGATATGACCCGGTGAAGGTCGGTGAAAAAATCAAAATGCTTTCGACCGGTTATTTTTCCGACGACCGGCATCGTATTGAACTGGTCATCCGTGAGGTGAAGCCTCCGGAGAAAGAGACAACTTCAGATGAGAAATAACCACTGTCTGAGCGGCGTTCTCCTGGTGTGCGCGACAATTTCCGCCGGAGTTTTCTCCGGTTGCGCGCCGGAGGAGGCGCCCTCGAAGAGCGTTCGCATGGCGGTTTCGCCCGATTATCCCCCCTACGCCTATCTCCACCAGGGGGAATTGACCGGCATTGATGTGGAACTCGGTGAGATGATCGCGAAGGAGGCCGGGCGGAAACTCCGGGTCGTAAACGGCGAGTTCTCCGAACTGGTCGGGATGGTCGGGGAGGGAAAGGCCGATATGGCGGCCTGCGCGCTGGCGGTCACGGAGGAGCGACGCGGAATGGCCGTCTTTTCCGATCCCTACGAATTTGCCGGGCAGACTTTTCTGGTCCGTTCCGGAGAGAACATCCGTTATCTTACCGACATGCGGGAAAAGGCCGGTTTCCGCATCGGGGCGGAAAACGGATCGACGGGGCACACCCTGATCGCAAAGTACCTGAAAGGGAAAGAAATTCCGCTTCGCCTGATCAGCTATTCCGGCAACCGGGAGGCGGTGGAGGCGCTTCTGAACAAGCAGAATGATGCGGTTATCCTCGATCCGCTGGTTGCCCGTTGTCTGCAGATGGAGCAGCCGGGAAAACTGGAGATTTTGCGTGACCTGCTCAATCACGAGGAGTTTGCGGTGGCAGTCTCCCGTCACGATCCGGAGCTGCTGGCGGCGGCGAACCGGGTGATTCACCGGTTGTGGGAATCCGGCGAACTGTACGAATTGCAGCGGAAACACATGGAGCAATCCAGGAAGGGGAGTGGAAATGATGTTCCGTAACCGGCGGGCGAATCCGCAGGAAGAGCGGGAGGAGCGTCTGCGGGAAGATTTTTCCGAGGCGTACACGGAGCATGGGCCGGGGATTCTCCGCTATCTGCTTTCGGAGGGGATGCAGACGGCCGATGCGCAGGATGTGTTGCAGAATTCGTTTCTGACGATGTGGAAGATGCGCGACCGGATCGAGGATACGGGAAATCTGGCGCCGCTCTGGTTAACCATCGCACGGCACCGGATGTTCGACTGTTTCCGGAAGAGCCGCCGTTCGATTCCGTTCTCCGCCGAGCTGGAGCGGATCCCCGATCACCGGAACGACTACCGCGAGCTCGACCGGGCACTCCTTCGCCGGCGGATTTCCGGAGAGTTGAACCGGTTGCCGGAGGAGATGGCCGAGGCATATCGGCTGACCAAAATCTCCGGGCTGTCGATCCGGGAGACCGCGGAAATATTGGAAATCTCCGAGAGCGACGTCAAAAGCAAAGTGTTCCGTGCTCGGAAAAAATTGATGGAAGCCCTCGCCGATTGGAGAGATTTTCCGGAAAATTGAAACATTTTTGAAATTCGATGCAACTTTTTTCTTTCTGAAACGCTTACAGGGTGAAAGTGATGGATGAAGGAAGGAATACAATGGAGCTCTTCGATCCAAAAGTAGTCCAGGTCTTCCAGGAGGAACTTCCGGAGATGCCGGAGTTGCCGGACATGGAGGAACTCGATCTGAAAACCCTCGAGCAGCTTCAGGCTGCCGGAGACGGCGGAATGCCCGCGGACATCGTCCGTTTTTTAAAAAAACAAAAAGGAACAGGAGGCACGTTATGAGCAAGGAAAGCGTCAAGAAGTTTTATGAAGCGCTGAAGAACGACAAGGCCATGGCCGAAGAGCTGAAGAAGCAGTTCGAGTCCGGAAAGCCGGAAACGGGGGAATGCGCTGCAAAGCTGATGGTGAAACTCGCCGCCGAAAAGGGCTATGCCTTTACCGTGGAAGATCTCAAGGCGCTGGAGGCCGAAACCAAGTCACTCGACAAGGATGAACTTGACAAAATCAATGCCGCGGGCGATGAGGGAATAGGTCACGGTCGCGTCTGCCGGGGATTGCTCTGGTTCTGAGTCGACAGGAACGATGGTTCCTTCTCCGGCGGGCGGGAGACGTTCGCCGGAGAGTTCCGGGAACACCATGACAACAGGAGAGTGAATATGAATAATGTCAAAAAATTTTACGAGGCGTTGAAGAGTGACCAGGCCATGGTCGAAGAGCTGAAGAGACAGCTCAAGGCCGCGAAGCCGGAAACGGAGGATCGTGCCGCGGAACTGGTCGCGAAACTCGCCGCCGGAAAAGGCTATGCCTTCTCCGCGGAGGAGTTCAAGGCGATGGAATCGGAAATCAGGTCGCTCAACAAGGAGGAGCTTGACAAAATCAATGCCGCCGGCAGCGTGTGGCCGCCCTGGACCTGCTCGGTGCTCTTCCGTTAAGATTGCAGAAAATCGCTCTCCCTTCTCCGGCGGGCGGAATCGCCTTCCGGAGAAGGAGCGGAGAGCCGGAGCTGAAAAACGAGTATGCGCCGGCGTGCAAAGCCGGCCGCTTTTCCCCGGAACGACGGAAGCGGGCAACTCCCGGCGGTTGCGGGGATTCTTTTTGGTCAGGAGAACAAATGGATCAGAAAACGCAATACTTTCAACTTTTTCCGGATTTTCTGCTGCGCGGCTGGGAAGACGTCAAATACGCCCTTGTCGATTCCCGCAGCGGCAGACAGATCCCTCTGACCGGCCCGGCCGCGGACGCGCTGGAACTGGCGTGGAACGGCATTCCGCTGGATTCCCCGATCATGCTGCCGACTTACCGCCGCGTTTTCGAGACTCTGATCCGGAATCACTGCGGTACCCTGACGGAACGCTTTGTCGAGCCGCGCCCGGAACAGCGGATGAAATCCGCCTCCTGCAACTGTACGGCCTCCCTCTGCTGGTCGATCACCGGCCGGTGCAACATGAAGTGCCGCCACTGTTACGTCGAAGCGCCGGACGCACTCTACGGCGAACTCCCGCTGCCGGAATGCGCCGGAATCATGGATCAGATGGTGGACGCCAATATTTACTCCGTGATGTTGACCGGCGGCGAGCCGCTGGTTCGGGCGGACTGGCAGGATTTTTATGCGGCATTGAAGGAGCGGCGGATCGCGGTTGAGGCGATTTACACGAACGGTCTGCTCGTGACGAACCGCTGGCTTGATGAATTTGAAAAGCTCGAAGGGCGCAGGATCACGTTTTCCCTGAGTTTCGATGGCGTGGGACACCACGACTGGCTGCGCGGGCGGGAAGGAGTGGAGCGTCCCGTGATCGATGCGATCCGGCGATTGGTGGAGCGAGGTTATCCGGTTGAAATCGAAAGCGTTGTATATCGAGATAATCTCGATTCCCTGCCTGCGACGTGCGAATTGCTGATGGAACTCGG
>CALXOA010000106.1 GCA_944389895.1 uncultured Victivallis sp.
ACGTGTGCTCTTCCGATCTCGGGAAGGAGTTGCGCGCACGTTACGAGAATGAAAAGAAGGCGATCACCGATCTGCGCACACTGCGCGAATCGCTCGATATGGCCAAGGCGAAACTGGAGAAGGCAACGCGCGAATACAATTATGAAGAGGCGGCCAAACTCCAGCACGGTACCATTCCCGGCATTGAGCGTGAGATCCGCCAGGCGGAGGCGAAAATCAAGGCCGACTCCGGTTCCCGCCTGCTCAAGGAGGAGGTCGACGAAGAGGACATCGCCGCAATCATCAGCCGCTGGACCCATATTCCGGTCGCGAAACTGGTACAGAGCGAGAAGGAGAAACTTCTGCAGCTCGGTACCCGGCTCCACGAACGGGTGGTCGGTCAGGATGAGGCGGTCACTGCGGTCGCCGATGCGGTTTTGCGTGCGCGTGCCGGCCTGAAGGATCCGAATCGCCCGATCGCGAGCTTCATCTTCCTGGGGCCGACCGGTGTCGGCAAAACCGAACTGGCGCGGACCCTGGCGGAGGATCTCTTCGATGACGAGCGTGCGATGGTGCGGATCGACATGTCCGAGTATATGGAAAAGTTCAGCGTCTCCCGACTGGTCGGCGCGCCTCCGGGCTACGTCGGCTACGAGGAGGGTGGCCAGCTCACCGAAGCGGTGCGGCGGCGGCCCTACTCGGTGGTGCTCTTCGATGAGATCGAAAAGGCGCATCCGGATGTGTTCAACATCCTGCTGCAGATCCTCGAAGACGGCATCGTGACCGATTCACAGGGGCGCACGGTGAGCTTCAAGAATACGATCATCATCATGACCAGCAACATCGGCAGCGACCTGATTCTGGCACACCAAGGCAACGCCGATGCGCTCAAGGATCAGCTCTTCACCGAGTTGCGCCGCCACTTCCGGCCGGAATTTCTGAACCGGGTGGACGAAACGTTGATCTTCCATGCGCTCGACAAGAGCCAGATCCTCAACATCGTCTCCATCCAGCTCCGGCGGCTGGAAAAACGGCTGCGCGATCAGGAGATTTCGCTCGAAGTCACCGATGCTGCCCGGCAGTACATCGCCGACGAGGGATACGACCCGAGTTTCGGAGCCAGACCGCTGAAACGGGCGATCATCCGACTGGTCGAGACGCCGGTCTCCCGCGAAATCATCGCGGGTAAGATCGCACCCAATTCGCATCTGCTGGTCGACAAGGGCCCGGATGGACTGACCTTCAGTTCGACGCTCGAACCCGAGGTGGTCGAACCCGAGGTGGTCGATGCGGAATAACCCCGCATGAGCCGATCCCGTCACCGTCCCGCCGGACATCGCCGGCGGGACGGTTTTCACTTTCCCGGGAACCCATCCCGGAGATTTGCAAAAATCCGTTCTTTCCGATATAGTAAATGCGATGCAGAAAAAAGAGAGCCCAGAGAAAACGTATGTGTGCAATGCAGTCCGCCCAGTGGAAACTCCGTAACGGGGATGATCCAGTTCCGTTCGTCGCCGCACGCGAGGAGCTGGTGCGGGCCGCGCTTCCGCCGGAGCTGGCGGATACCGTACTTGACGAACTCCGGGCAGCACGGCGGCCGCCGACCTTGCGGAACGTGCTCTGTTTTCTGTTCGGGCTGGTATTGTTCGCTGCGGGAGCGGTAATGTTTTTTCCCGCTGAACGTTTCCGCGGGATGCTGACCGATACCGATTCCTTCGCCGCACTTCCGGTCACCGGGAGCTATCGCAGCGTGCTTGAAGAGGCGCGTACCCTTCAGGAAACGGGAGAACCGATCCGGGCCAATGCGCTGCTGCTGGAAGCGACCCGGGAGCTTCTGCGCAACGGGGATCCGGAGCAGCTGCGGGCCAACGAGGCACTGCTAGAAACCCGCTGGCGCTGGAATCAGGATGACAGGGCCACCATCCGGCGGGAAACCAGACGGGCATTGCGTTTCGTTCCGGATCTGCCGGCGGCGCGGTATTTTCTGGCCGCAGTCACCCTGCCCGCGGAGCCGATTCCCCAGGTTCCCTTCCTGTCCGGGGAAGAGCGGCAAAAGCTGGAGGCCGAAGCCGCGGAACAGCGTTCTCTTCTCCTGCCCTACCGGATCAGCGGCGCTGAGGTTCCGGAACAGCGCGCCGCTCTGCTCTACATGCTCGCACTCGCCGATACGACCCTCTGGGCACTCGGCGGTTTTGCCGACGACCCGGGCGAACCGGGGTTCGCCGAACGCGAAGAAGCACTCGAATTGACGCAGCACTACCGGAATGAACGGCGTTTTGTCCGACTGCGTCGCGATATTCTGCAGAAAATATGGGAAGTTCCCTGGTATGCCTGGAACTATCAAACCATCGGCGGACGCCGGATGCATTACACGGAACTGAAGCGGGAAATCGACTCCCTGAGCGGGCAACTGGAGCTGAAATGAAGAGGATTCCCCTGAAGAAAACGACGGAGTTGCTCGATCGGCCGGTACGGTTGCGCCGGGGGGTCGGCGGATTCCGCGACTGGAAGTTTTTCGCGGTGCTGGCGCTGCAATTCGCCGCCCTGGTGCTTCTGCTGCGCGATCCGTGGTTCGGGGTGAATTTTTTCGAGGGGGAAGCCGGGATAACGCTCACTTTTCTGGCGCTGATCATCGTAGCCTCCTTCGCGTGGGAGGAACTTCTTTTCGGCGCCCCGCGGGGCTTCAATCTGTTGCTTCACTGCACGTTCCTCGCCCCGTTCACACTCTTTCTCGTCCGGGTGATGGATCGTCCCCCCGCAACACAGCCCGGAGATTCGCTCTTCGCCGGAATCCGTTCAACATTCGGTGCAATCGACGCCAAACTTGGAATTACCGAACTGGTACCGCGTTTTCTGCCGGATCTCTTTACCAATCCCTGGCCGGCATTCGCGGTTGCCACGGTTCTGCTGGCCTTCTGTTTCCGGCGCCCGGCAATCCGCTTCGGTATTGTCGCAGTGCTGCTGATACTCTCCACGGCCGCCGCGCTCTCTGCTCCGGAAGGAGACAACCGCTGTTTCATCCCGGCCGCACTCGCGCTGCTGCTGGCGGCCGGCCTCCAATTCTGCCCCTACCGGAAGGTTGTGCTCTATTGCAATCTCATCAGAGCAATCGAACCGATTCGCGATGAGGCTCGTTTCCGGGCTTCCCTGGTTCTGCTCACCACGCTCGCACGCGATGGCGTCATTCCGGAAAACCGCCTGCTGGCACTCTTCCGCGGCACGCTTCCGGAAGTATCTTCCGACGAACTCCATACCGCGGTTTCGGAACAGCTCCATCTGCTGATTGGAAGCGGGCTGGTCGAACTCCACAGTGGAAACGACGGCGTCCGGCTTTCCCTCTCCCCGCGCGCGGGGGCAACCGACTCCCTCCTGGCCGGAATCGCGATCTGGCCGAGGATGGTATTTCTCTCTCTTTTCGCGTTGCTCTGGGTTCTCTCGCCGATCGATCTGATTCCCGATGCCGTCCCGCTGTTCGGAGCTCTCGACGATGCCGCCATCACCATACTGGCCGCCGCCCAGTTCCGCCGCGCCGTCAATTCCGGAAGAGCGCCGGACGAACCATGATGAATCCACCGAAGGAGCCGGATCGGCCCAGAAAGAACGCATCGGAAAGCGCGTATGGGGAGCTTCAGGCATTCGGCTGCTGACTGCGGCGGTATTCGCCCGGAGGAACACCGGTCGCCCGCCGGAAGGCGCGGTAGAAACTCTCAAGATTCTCGAAGCCGCACTCCTCAGAAATCGTCTTGATGTTGTCATCGCTTCCGGCGAGCCGGGTACGGGCCCGCCGGAGACGGCAATTGAGCAGAGACTGGGGGGGGCT
>CALXOA010000107.1 GCA_944389895.1 uncultured Victivallis sp.
AGGCGCGGACCAGCCGCGCGGATGAAGGCTGCACAGTCGCCGTGGTTCAACGCGAGATGACCGGTATCGAGACAGATTCCGAAACGTGAACCGCCGGGAATGGCTGAAATCAGCCTCTCCAGCTCCGCCAGGTTCCGGAAGGAGGCCGGAAGATTCTCCAGGCAGAGGGTAAATGGCATTCCGGCGGAAAGTTCCAGAAGCATGGAGAGATTTTCCACGGTGTTTTCCCATGCTTCGCGGTTGCTGAAATACGCCGCATTACGGGAAGGCGAGGCGGGATGGAGTACCGCCTGTTCCAGACCGACTGCGCTGAAGAGTCGGAACCACCGATCGAAGGTTTTCCCCAGAGATGATTTCTCCGCCGGGCCGCCGACCGAGAGGTCGCAGTGCAGCCACAGATGTCCCTGCGGCACGGAGAACCCGCGTTCGTTGCAGAAACGGCGGAATCCGGCCCCCTGCACGTCCGGATCTCCCCGCTGTAGCAACACCTTGGCATGCTCATCGGAAAGTTCCGTGGCCCGGTAGCCGTACCGCAGCATGGTTTCAACCATCTCCTCCGGCGTCAGCTCGAGCAGGAAGCTGCTCCACATGGAAGGTGTAATCTCCCCCTTCGTGATGGCCTCTTTCATTTCGCCGTGCCGGTCGCTGTTTCAACTGCTTTACGCAACACCTCGGGGCAATCGGTGACAAAGGCATCGACGCCGAGGCCGGCAAAATGGCGCGCGATCTCCGGTTTGTTGACAACCCAGACCATCACGTAAAGTCCGGTGTCCTTCAGTTGCCGGACAAAGGAGGCGTCGACGATTTTCTGATCGGCCAGGATGTTGATTGCATCCGGATGGAAGGTCTGGAGTTCCTCAAGGACCTTTTGCCGGACTCCCTCCACCCCGGTGTTGACTTTTTTCAGGTTGACCTTACCGGCGCCATCTTTTTCCTTGACGGTCACGTTCCACACGATCTTGTATTGGGGCATCAACTCCCGGCTTCTGGTCAGAATACGCTTCTGAAAGGCCATGATCCGGACCTGTTCCGCCGGAATCCCGGAAGCAGCCAGCTGGTCGCGAACCGCCAGCAGCAGTTCTTCATCATATTTCTTGAAATCGATGAACACCAGTTTCCCGGGTTGAATTGTCTCCAGCGTTTCCGCCAAAGTTGGAATCGGCGTGTTGCGGAATCCTTTGCGCCCGCATGAAAAATCCAGTTTACGCAGCTCGGAAAACTCCAACTCTTCAACAGGGCGATCCACTCCGGCCGCCCGTTTCAACGAAGCGTCATGTGACATGACGATCACTTTGTCCCGGCTGAAGGTTACGTCGCACTCAATGCCGTCTGCCCCCTGCTCCATGGCGAGGCGGTAAGCCGGCAATGTATTTTCCGGTGCTTCCAGGGAAGCACCGCGGTGGGCGAGATATTGCGGCCTGGATTCCTCTGCACCAGGAAGCATTGCGGTTCCAAGACAGAGAGCGACTGTACCTGCGAATACGATTTTGAACATTTATGATCGCCTCCTGAAAAATGAACTGATCTGCGACTGTTTCGCTTCAGGTAGTTCAAAGATCTGTGTTGCCCCAGAAATAGCCGCCGTCGACGCTGTATTTCAGGGGGATTTCCGCCATCAGCCGTCCTTCCAGATGGCCGTCTGCGAAGAGAATATTGCATCCTTTTCCATTCAAATGGCGCCAGCGCCCGATGCCGTCGACCGTACTGTTGACCATCTGGCTCCGGGTTTGTGCTCCGGCGCCGGGAGTTGAGGAGTCGGACCAGCGGTCGATGTCGAATGCGGCCGCGCGCTCAGAGGATTTGCGGATCCTTCCACGCTTCATCGGGTGCAAATAGATGTTGGAACTGGAGTACCCGGACGCGTATCCGTCGACCCCTCCGTTTGAAACGGCATTCAACCCGTAGTGAGAAATATTTCGTGCCGCATTGTAGGCTCCTGCGGCGGGACAGCGGAAAATTCCCTTGGGCAGCCGGGCTTCGGAACTTCCGTCGGCATAGCAGAGATCTTTGATTTTGACGCCCGGCATGTACAACATCATCAACATGTCCTGCCACTTTCCATAAGCGGTGCGCGAGATGTTGCAGTTGATGGCCGGGATGAAATCGTTGTTGCCGTCGATGTAGAGGTTGAGATAGGTTCCGATCTGGCGAAGATTGCTCGCGCAGCGGATTTCGGTGGCTTTATCGCGTGCCTTGTTGAGTGCCGGCAGCAGCAGGGCGGCAAGGATCGCGATAATGGAAATGACGATGAGCAACTCGATCAATGTGAAGCGCCTTTTCATCTCGATCTATCTCCGAATTTCCCCCGGATTGAATTTGTTGTCATATATTATACCGGAAAGGAGGGGAAAATCATTGGAAAAAGATTTAAAAAAATTGTATTTTACGGGGTTTTTTTCATCAAGAACGGTTCATCCACTGTTGCCGATACTCCTTCGGAGAGATTCCGACTGTACTTTTGAAGGTTCTGGAGAAATGGCTGGTATCGTAAAATCCGCAGTGGAGCGCGATTTCACCGATGGACTCCTGGTTCTGTTCCAGCAGAAGGCTACTCTGTTCGATCCGGAAGCGCGAGAGGTAGGTCGAGACGCTCATTCCGGTTGTTTTGCGGAAAAGTTCACCGAAATAGTTGGGGTTGATCCGCCCGATTCTGGCCAGAACCTGCAGGGTCAGTTTTTCGGAGAAGTGCTCGGCGATGTGGCTGAAAATCCGGCTGAAGGCCAGTGCATATCCCGAGGCCGTTCCTTTTTCTCCGGAGGAGGAGAGTTCCCGGAGAAAGGTCACCATGATATCGAGGAACAGTGCTTTGGCCTTCAATTCGAATCCCATGCGGGGCCGTTTGAGTTCCGCGGTCAGTTCCGCAAGCCGGGTTTCAAGCTTCTCGACGAATGGTTCCGGAAATGCGAATTTATGATCCGTCGTCGACTCCGGCGAAAAGAAACGCCGGAACGCCGGGAAACGGGCGAGCAGCGCAACCTCGGTTGCGGAAAAAAACGAGAGGCGGAACATGATGTTGTAACATTGCAGATTTTCGTCAATCCGGTAACTGTGGGTTTCTCCCGGATTGATCACATAGAGATCTCCCCGGATCATCGGGTAGGTACAACCGTTGACCGCGCAGCGTCCCGAGCCGCGCAGGACGAACACCATCTCGATGCAGTCGTGCTGGTGTTCCGGTTCGAGCATGTATTCGGTGAACAGCTTCCAGACTGCCAGTTCCAGGCCGGTACGGGCATAGTTTTCGAGCAGGAACTTCATTTCGTCTTTCCGGACCGGAAGAGTTTCCGTTCCCGTCGTGCCTGTTCGGCATTGGTGTAGAGCCGTCGGTAGGTTTCCGCTCGTCCGCCTGTCTCCGCAGCGCGGGCGGCGCGTTGAGCGGCGATGAAATTCACTGCGAGCCGCGGCCATGCGGAAACATCTTTCGTGCCGAGACCGAGCAGCATGCCATGGTCCCCGCAGGGGAAAAGATGCAGTTCGCAGGGACGCCCTTTCTCGGCCATCGCCTCTGCGAAAAGAACACTGTTGCGGTAGGGAACAATCTGATCGCGGATGGTGTGCCAGAGAAAAGCCGGAGGAGTATGGCGGGTGACCCGGTACTGCAGGGAAAGGCGGCGGAACTCCGCATCGTAACGGTCGCCGAGAAGATTTCGCCCGGAATCCGCATGTCCCCGCGCTTCAAGAGAGATTACCGGATAGCCGAGAATCAGGTAGTCCGGCGTAGCCGGGAGGGAGTCGAATCCATCTCCGGCGGAGGCGTCAACCTCCTTCTCCAGCACTCCGAGCGAAGCGGCAAGATGGCCTCCGGCCGAGAATCCGCAGGCGGCGACGCACTCCGGATCGACCCGGAACCGCGCCGCATTGCCGCGAATCAGTTTCATTGCCCGGAATCCATCCTGTTGCGGAGCCGGATAGCGATGCGGCGCCACCCGGTAGTCGAGGACAAAGGCGTGGAAGCCGAGCCGGTTGAACATTCCGGCGATCGGGGTCCCCTCGGTCTGTTCGCAGACGCAGCCGTAACCGCCGCCCGGAATCACCAGTATCGCACCGTGAATTTCCGCATCATCGATCAGAAAGGGAGTCAGCGAGGGCATCCGCCCTTCCGCGTCACACGTGTTTTCACTCCAGAGCCTGATTGCGTCCATCATCCATTCCTCCGCTTCTCTGCCGGGTTTTCCTTAACATACTTCGAAGGTGGTGAAAAAGCAATCCGGAGCCGAATTTATGGAATGTTCCTGTACGTCCTTCGTTGTCCGGAATAAGTCTGTTTCTCCGATGCGGAGAGTTCATAAAGATGTACGATCGACCGGGGGGGGAAGCAGTGTTTTTCCCGCATCAAATTCGAGTTTGCCGGAACTGTCCCGGTATTCCGTGGGCAGAACCGCGGCATAATCGTCTGCGTCCAGCCGGCGGAAACCGCATTCCTCCGGAAATCCGGGAAATTCGAGTTCCAGTACAACCGGAATTGCCAGCGGATTGGAAACGACGACATGACGGCGCCCCTTTTCGTCGGTCCCGGCATACTATTCTCCGGGAGCTCCCGGATTTCCGGAGACTGTGTGCCGGCAGAGTTTTCCCCCTGTTGAAAACCGCGAGCATCGAAAAGGTTTCCAACGCCGGCTTTACAGCTGATTTCATTCCGTGCATTTCATCCGGCCCGATTGGGGGCCTGAGTCGTTCCCGTTGTCTGCCGCCGCAACTTCCGGAATCGTCCGGCCCGTGTCGAGTGCCCGGAACGCTGTCTCCCCGGCGGCTTCCCCGGTCTGATTCAGGTTGACCATCACCCTTGCTGCACCGAATGCCCCTGATTCCGCGTCGATCATCCTTCCCGCCGCGATCAGGTTGTCGAAGCCTGCCGGAATCAGGCTGCGCAACGGGATTTCATAATACTCGGGAGTCGGAAGCCCGGGGGCCCGCCAACGCCTCTTTTCCATCGGCAGGTAGGGGCTCATGAAATACTCCGTGCCGTCAAGGTACAGGAACCGGGTGCCGGGAGGATTCTGGCTGTGGACGTCCACCCGGTAGGTGCCGCGCGCCGCTACATCCGGAAAACTGCGGCCACTGAGCAGATCGTCGGTCCTGAGTCGATAGAGAGAACGAATATGCTTTGTCTCCCGTCCCCCGATCAGCGACGGCAGCGATTCCAGTACCGGGCGTGGAAATCCTGCGTCGGCGATCAGATCCTGAATCGCCCGCAGTTGGCGGCGTCCTTCGATCTCGGCAGCGGTCAGCGCGGCGCCCTCGGAGATGTCGGAGTCCGGAATTTTGGTGGCAGCAAGCATGAAGGTACTGCTGTGCGGCGTGAAGGTTCCCCATACCACTCCCTCCGGCAATGCGTAGCGTTTCGCTGCGGCATGGATCATCTGCCCGAGTTCTTCCGGCATCCGGATCTTCGGCCAGCGGCTGAATTTCCCGCAGGTCGTCGGCGGCTGGAGTTCGGCGTTGCGCCACATCTCGACTCCGGCGGCGGCGCAGAGGTCGCCGTCCCCGGTCGCATCCACCAGGAACTTCGCCCGGATGACGCCGAGCCCCCCCTTGCCCGCCGTGACCACGCCGTTCAACCGCCCCTCGCCGTCGCGCAGCACATCCACTGCCCGGGCGTGGAGAAACGGCAGCACACCGGTCTCTTTCACCAGTTCGTCGAGGTCGATTGCCAGCTCCTCGGTGTTCAGCAGCGCATACCAGTCCGGATTGGCGACCGGGGCATAAGCTACCGCATCCCGTCGTTCGAGGCGCTCGAGCACCTCCAATGTCAGCCCTTCGATGATCCGCAGCGAGTTGTCCAGGTTACTCAGGGAGTGCCAGTAACAGACCTGCGAGGCGCTGGCTGCTCCGCCGAAACGGTTCTGCGGCTCGACGATCGCGACCCGGGCGCCGCGCCGGGCGGCGGTGACCGCCGCGAAGACTCCGGTGCAGCTGCCGCCGGCCACGCAGATGTCCACATCGGCAAGAACGGGTACCGAGCATGACGGCAATGAGATTTGTTCCATACCAGATTCTCCTGTAATTCCGGGAAATTACTTCAGATGTTCCCGGGAATCGATGACAATCAGATCCTTTTTCAACTCTTCCGGACGGCCTTCTTCCTCTTCACCGCCCGACCGTGGCGGGGTCGAAGCTCCCGTCCTGGGCGGCGATGGCCGGCAGCCAGACATCGCGGAACTGCTTGAAATCAAACCGGGGATAACCGGCGACAAAGTGGTTTACCCCATGTGTCCCGTCATCGAGTTCCCAGTCGATCAACAGCAACTGCCGACGCGTCGTGCTGACCCGGTGCCGGGATGCTTCGGCGATCGTTCCGGCTGCAGCGGAAAATCGTCCGGAGCTGAAAAGTTCACCGCTTTCGGCATCCCGGACACGCCAGGAGCCTGAGGCGGCGGACCGGGAGTCGTTGGCGATCAGGATCCGCCGTTCCCAGGCTGTCGCTTCCGACACCATCACCAGTACCGGCTGCTGGACCCGGCGGATGATGTGGGCGGCCAACTTCCGGCCCCCGTAGTAGTCGACCACGGAGTCGGAGAATTGCGGCCAGCAGTCGATCAGATTCCACCAGATCATCCCGGAACGCTTCGGATTCGACCGGAAAAGTTCAATCAGATACTTGATCGCTTCCGCCTGGCAGATCTGGCTGGCTGCGGCGAAGGTTTCAAGATTGTCCGGCTCGAACCCGAAAAACTCGAGAATCTGTTCGCCCATGATGTCTACCCGGAAGTTCTGGCAGGGACTGTCCGGGAAAAACGGATTGCTCGCATGGTAGTACCAGACCGGATTTTCACGGCAGGGCCACAGATGATCCTGAGGGATGAAACGCCGGATCGATGAAGCGTTTGGACAGCCGTGATAGCCGGTTTCGCTCAGAAACGAGGCCCGTGTGGTACGGTAGAAGTCGCTTTTGAAATAGTCGCGTGGTCCCCAGAGATGTTGTTCCGGTGCGAACGGCGCCGGATCCTTCCCCTGCGCCGCTTCAATCGCCTCCGGCGAAAACCAGGGGGAACTGGGCAGATAGGGGCGGGTCGGATCGTTCTCTCTACAGACCGACGGCAGGATTTCACGGGTCAGTGGGTTGGCGTTGGGGTCGATTTTCAGCCCTGCCCAGTACGGGACCCAGTCGCACTCGTTGTCGCCCGCCCAGAGTGCGAGCGACGGGTGCTGCCGCAGTGCCCGGACCACGGTTTCTGCTTCGCGCCGGATCGTTTCGCAGAACTCCGGATCGTTGGGGTAGAGCGCGCATCCCATCATGAAATCCTGCCAGACCAGAATTCCCTCGCGATCGCAACGGTCGTAGAAGGCGGGCAACTCGTAAATCCCGCCGCCCCAGATGCGCAGAATGTTGCATTCAAGGTCGCAGGCGAGGTCGAGAATGGCGGGAATCCGTTCCGCGTCGTGGGAGTGCAGTGCATCGGCCGGTACATGGTTGGAACCGAAGAGACGGATCGGCATGCCGTTGACGATAAATTGAAAATCCGGTTCCGGCGCGGCAGTGCAGACCGGGCGGGCCCGGAGCTCCACGGTACGGATGCCGAGCGAAACCAGCCGTTCCGCCAGCACTTCGTCGCCGCGAACCAGCCGTACCGTAACGGCGTAGAGGTCGGCCGCTCCATAGTGGCGCGGCCACCAGAGACGCGGATTCTCCACCCGGAACGGCAGTACTCCGAGGTGGGACCAGACCGCGGATTCGGCATGGAAGGTCGACTCTCCGCAGATCCCGTCCAGAGTGATCCGCAGCCGGTCGTCCCCGAGCGCCGGAGTGAGGACCCGGAAACCGCAGCGCAGTTCGGCGCATTCGTCCTCCAGCCGGATGGTCTGGATGAAAAGTTCCTCCAGCCGGTCCTCCGGCAGTTCGGAGAGGGTCACGCTCCGGAAAACTCCCCCCAGCGCGGTACGTGGCGTGATGTCCCATCCCCAGGCGTGTGCCGGTTTGCGGATCCGGGTGACTTCATAGTTGAAGGGGAATGCGCTGTGCGCATTCGCCTGCAGCGGGTAGTCCGCCAGTTTCCGGACCGCGCTCGCCAGATGGACGGCAATCCGGTTGATTCCGCGCCGCAACAGCCCGCATTCAAGGCGGAACGTATGGCCGATCAGAGCGTTCCGGCTTTCGCCGACCGTTGTCCCGTTGATCAGCACGGTTCCGAAGCAGTCGATCCCGTCGAAACGAAGTTCCAGTTCGCGCTCCGCACCGTCATATTCAAATTCACGCTCGTAGATCCATTCGAAAAACTCATAGGGGCGCAGGGCTTTCGCATTCAAGCTGTAATAAGGATCTCCGATCCGGCCGGCGGAGAAGAGTGCGTCCTCAATGTTTCCGGGTACCGTCGCGGGAAGGGCGAACTCCTCGGCTTCAAACCGGTCGCACGGCACGGCTCCCGGCGTTTCCCGGCGGCCATGGAGAGTCCATGCTCCGTCCAGCGGCAGCTTCCACGCTTTCTTCATCTGTTTTCCTCCAGTCGATCCGGCGGCAGTGCGAAAACGATTTCGGCGTTGCCGCGGATCGTGCATGTTTCCACGCCGCAAGGCAGGAAGAAACTTTCTCCGCAGCCGATCGGAAGTGTTTCACCGCCGTACTCGATCACGGCCTCTCCGGCAACCACAACCCCGGCCCGGCAGCACCGTTCCCGGTTGACGAAGTGCCAGCAGCCGTTGACGTGCAGTTTCTGTACTTCAAACAGGCGGGCGACAGAGAGCGGCATCACCCGGTCGAGACGGCTGCCGTCCGGGGCGGTTGCGATGGTTTCGGGAACCGGCCGGCAGCGGCGGAGCAGCTCCTCGGCGGTTTCGGCGTGGAAATGGAACGCTTCAAGCGCCCGCTCCGGTTCCGCACCGCTGAACCGTTCCGCAGTTGTCAACGGCTGAGCCCCGCAGGCGAGTTCCGGCTGAACCACCAGATCCGACGGTTCCATCACTTCGATCACCGTGACTCCGCTGCCGATTGCGTGCGGAGTCCCGCCGGGAACCAGAAATACATCGCCGGGAGTGACTGCGAACCGGTGCAGCATCGCACCGCCCTGTTCGAACACACCACGCCGCGCTTCCGCGAGAAAGCGCTCCCGGTCGAGTTGCCCGTTGAATCCGAGCAGCAGATATGGCGGTTCTCCATCGATCTCCCGGGTGGCGATGACCACCCAGCATTCGGTTTTTCCGCAGCGTGAATCAAAAATCCGCCGCGCATCCGGCACCGATGGATGGACCTGAATCGGCAACCGTTCGGCGGAGTCGAGAATCTTCATCAGAAAACCCGGTACGGCGCCGAAGCCGGCGACATGTTCCGCCCCCAGCATCCCTTCCGGATCGGTTTCCAGCACGGAGCGGAACGGGAGTTCCGCACCGCCGTCGCAAATCCGGCTCAATCCCTGCCCGGGACAGTCGTACTGGGGATTGTTCGCTTCAACGCACGAGGCGATCCAATCCTCCGGGAAATGGCCGTCTTCCCCGGCGACGCCGTGCAGCCGGTCGATCCCCGCACCTCCCCGGTAGGCACGCCAGACCCGGTTCCGGACGAACTTCAACGGTTTCACTTTCACGGGATTTTCTCCGTTTTTTTTACAAAATCATCTTGATTTTTCATATGTATTATATTATGATACATAAAAAAGACATATGCAAGGAGTCATCATGAAAAAATCCGAACTTTTTTTGAATGGTCTCGAAAAACTGCTCGCTGCAAAGTTTCGCCAGAAACGCCTGACCGGCTGGTTCCGCTGGCAGGAAATCCGGATGGAGGAAGAGATGAAACTGCGTGCCGCCGGGGGCGATCCCGAGGCGCCGGAAGCCCAGCCGGAACTGCTCATCGCCGGCTGCCGCAGGCTTGAGTTGTCGATTCCGCGCGGAAGCGTTCTCGCAGGAACGCAGGACGACGCCTTTTCCCCGAGTTACGCATTGATCAATCCGGCCTTCCGGGTTGAAAGTTTCGCCGGTTACTGTGATCCGGTTGCGATCTACGACGATATTGAACCGGATGCGGAGTTTCCGCGGGAACGGATCGAAGCCGTCCGTTCCTACTACGCCGCCGGGACCTACGTGCAGCGTCTGAAGAAGGTCTATGACGAAGCCGGGGCGTTGACCGAAGAGGTCGCCTTCTTCGTCGAGCCGGTCACCGGGCACATCATTCCGGATCTGCGCCCCGCTCTCGCCGCCGGGACCGGAGGACTGCGATCGGTGCCGGAAGCAGCCGGCATTGCCCGTTCGCTCGCAGCTGCCGACGTTCTGGCTGAGCGCTACGCCGATCTTGCGGAACGGTTGATTTTCGAGCGTACCGACGATCCGGAAGAGGTGGAACGGTTGAAGCTGATCGCTGCGAACTGTCGCCGCGGTCCGCGGCTTCCGGCCCGGAATCTCCATGAAGCGCTGCAGAACATGGCGCTGCTCTGGCAGGCGATGTGCCTCGAACAGGCTCCGAATCCCTATGCTTTTTCGATCGGCAATCTGGATCGCATTCTCGAACCTTACCGCGGAGAGACGCCGCATGACGAAGCGGTGGCGCTGGTGCGGCATTTTCTCGCTTTTCTGATGGTCGGCGACCGTTGCTGGGCGATCTCCCAGAACGTGATGGTCGGGGGGCGCGATGCGGCCGGGCACGATCTCGGCTGTCCGATGACCGCCGTAGTACTCGATGCGTTCTTCGCATCGAACAACCCGCAGCCGGCTCTTTCGGTCAAACTGCACCGCAATACGCCGCAAGCACTTTATGAGGCGCTCGGTCGTTTCTTCTTCACGCCGGGACACTCGACGCCGTCTCTCTTCAGCGACGACATGATGTTCCGGGTGTTGCGGCGCAAGGGAATCGCCGAAGCCGATCTCGCCGACTATTCGATCGCCGGGTGTCAGGAACCGCTGGTGATGGGGCGGGAGAGCGGGAACACCACCAACAGCTGGCTGAATCTGGCCAAAGTGCTAGAATTGACTCTTCACGACGGTTGCTCGGCGCTCACCGGCCGCCGTCTCGGACTCTCCTGGCGGGAACTCGGGTTCGGCTCTCTGCGTGCGGTGCTGGAAAATCTCGAAACCGCATTCCTGCGCCAACTGGACCACCTGTTGCCCGCGATGGAACGGGCAGCCAACGGCTGTACCGTCACCCTGGCAACCAAGCCGGTGCCGTTCACCTCGGCATTGATGCAGGGGCTTGAAACCGGGCGCGACTTGCGTGACGCCGGGAATCCGGGGGTCACCTATCGCGCCAGCGGTTGTCTGGTTCACGGCCTGAGTGTCGTCACCGATTCCATCGTTGCAGTCGGCAGATATCTGGCTGCCGGAATCGGTTCTCCCGAGGAGTTGATCGACGCCCTGAAACAGGATTTCGAAGGGGCGGAGGAGCTGCACGCCTTTCTGGCTGCTCAGCCGAAATACGGCAACAACGATCCGGGGCCGGACGCGATTGCCGCCCGTCTCGCCGACGAGGTCTGCCGCCGGATCAGCCGGTTGCGCAATCCGGCCGGGGCACCGTTCATGCCGGACTTCTCGACGCCGAGTACGCATCTGCTTTACGGTTACCATGTCGGAGCGACGCCGGATGGACGGCGGGCACGGCAGATGCTCGGTTACGGCGTCGATCCGCTGCCGGAGAGTGCGACGGCGGGGCGGCAGGCTCGGATGCTCTCGGAGCGCAAACTCGATTACCGTAATTTCGTCGGCGGTTACGCCTCCCATCTCGGCATCTCACCGGATCTTTTCCGTCACGCACCCGACACGGCCGGCCGGATGAAGCTTCTCACGGACCGGGTGATCAAACCCCTGTTCCGCTTCAACAGCCCGGAAGAAACGGAAAATGCTCCGTTCTACGTCTATTTCAACATCGATTCGGCCGAAGGATTGCGGCGGGTGCTGGCGAATCCGAAGAAATATGCGCCGAACGGAATCTACATCATGCGCATTCACGGTACGTTCGTGAATTTTCTGGACCTTTCCCCGGCGATTCAGCAGGATATCATCGCCCGGCTTGATCCGGAGAGTGAACTCGAGGCGGAGGCGATATGACCCAGTTGACCGAGATGATTCGGCAACAGCTCTTCAACGACATTCTCGAGGGGCGCTACAAACCCGGGGAACGGATCCCCACCGAACTGGAAACGGCGGG
The DNA here is from genome assembly GCA_944389895.1 of uncultured Victivallis sp. Lineage (GTDB taxonomy): Bacteria > Verrucomicrobiota > Lentisphaeria > Victivallales > Victivallaceae > Victivallis. The sequence goes on from CALXOA010000107.1 coordinate 12,065, forward strand.
ACGGTTCGATGCCAGCCGGGTGACCGTCCGACGTGCCTACGCGGCCCTTGAGGAGGCCGGCATCATTGTCCGCCGCAAGCGATTCGGTACAATCGTCAGCGACAGTTATACCGCTGCGACCGGGCCGATCCGCACCGTCGCCGCGCTGATGCCTCTCGGCGACCCGTTTTCACGTGACTTTCTGGAAACGCTGTGCAGGGAGGCCGCCGATCAGGACGCCATGGCCGTGGTCGAACCCGGCGCCCGCAACGGCCTGGAGCTCAACCGGGCGGCGTTGAGGCTCGCCGCCAACGGGATACGTGACCTGGTGGTATGGGGACTGGATCGGCAGCTCGACGCCGGGCTCTTCGCCCGGCTGCGGGTTCTCGGGGTGAACCTGGTTTTCTTCGACCGGATTCTGCCCGGTCCGTTCGCCGATTATGTCGGGTTGGACAACCGCGACGCGATTGAAACACTGCTCAACGCGGCGGTGGCGGATGGATTTTCCGAGTTTGTCTTCATCGGAACCGCAGGTCTTGACGTCGACTCCAACCGCGAGCGTTGTCACTATTTCACCGAAGCGTGTATTCGGCGCGGTTTCCGACACGACTTTCTGGAATTGCCGTGGAGTGAGATCGGCCATCCCGGCATCCGTCCGGAGTGTACCGCATTCTTCTCCGGGCGACCGCCGGCTCCGTGCGCGGCGATCTGTGTCAACGATTCGGTTGCTCTGGCGGCCGTGACCGGTGCGCCGGGGAACTGCCGCTTTTACAGTGTCGATGGAACACCGGAGGCTCTGGCGGCCGGGATCACCGGTTACACCCAGCCGATGCGTAAAATGGCCGAAACCTGTTTCGCGGCGCTCAACTCCCAGCGCAGGGCCGGCCGGAAATGGCACGCACGGGAGTATCGGCTCAAAGGGGAGCTCAGACGGCCATGCTGATTTTTCATCAGGGGTGGAGCGAAAACTTCGACGGACCGGGAACCCGGCTGATCTTCTACCTCAAGGGATGTAATTTCCGTTGCGACTGGTGCGCCTCGCCGGAGAGCATTCATCCGGAACCGGAATTGCTCTACACACCCGAGCGCAACCGTGACCGTTCCGGCCGCAGTTGCCCCCATGGCGCTCTCTCTCCCGAAGGCGCACTCGATCGCGGCCGCTGCCGGAGTTGCGGCGACCATGCCTGTACAACCATCTGGCGCAATCCCGCCTTCGAATGGGCGGGGTACGAACTCTCCTCCTCCGAGGTGCTCCGTCTTGCGGAGGAGGCGCGCGACCTGCTCTCCGGCGTCACCTTCGGCGGTGGAGAACCCACCCTGCAGATCGATGCGTTGCTCGAGACGCTCACGCTTCTGCGTCATGCCGGATTTCACACCGCGGTCGAGAGCAACGCCTCCACGCCCGGATTCCGGAGGTTGCCCGGTGCGGTTGATCTGCTCTTCGCCGATCTGAAGACGCTCGATCCGGCGCTCTTCCGAAGCCGGATCGGCGCCTCCGGGGAACTGGTCGCGGGGAATCTGCGTCTTGCGGCACGGCTGCAATCCGAGTTACGGCTCCGCATTCCGGTCGTCACCGGTTTGAACGACACTCCTGCGGCTCAGCGGGAACTGACCCGATTCTGCGCTGCATTGCTCGAACTGCGTCCTACCGGCAAACTGACGGTGGAACTGCTCCGGCAACACCATCTCGGAGAACCGAAATACCGGGCGCTCGACCGCCCTTATCGTCTCGCCGGTGGTGCGATTCCATCGCGTGAAACGTTGCATGAGTTTGCCGCGCTGCTCCGTTCCGCCGGAGTCGATGCGTCGGTGTTCGCCTGAAAGGAGAGAGCATGATCACTCTTGGAATCGACCTCGGAACCACCAAAGTGGCCGCTGTCCTTCTCGATACGGGATCGGGAAAATTGCTGGCCGCCGCCTCCGAACCCCATCACGCCGCGCTCGATGTTGGCATCGACGGTGCCGAACAGGATCCGCAAAAACTCCTCGACACCGCCTTCCGGCTGATTCGCTCTCTGCCGGAGGAGTTGCTTGCCCGCCTCGACGGGATCGGCGTGACCGGTCAGATGCACTCGGTCCTCGGTTGGGGTCGGAAGCGTCTCTTCCCGCTGGTTACCTGGCAGGATCGCCGTTGCGGTGCGGCGGGGCTGCTGGAGGATTTTTCCCGGCGGGCCGGGCATCCGCTGCGCGATGGATTCGGGGCGGCGACGCTGGCGCGGCTGGCTGCCGCCGGTGCGCTTGAAGAGTGGGAGCATGCCGCTACGATTGCCGACTTCATGGTGTGCCGGTTGACGGAAGGGGACCATCCCCTGACCGATCCTGCTGATGCGGCCTCCTGGGGAATCTTCGATCTTGCCGCCCGGCAATGGGATTTCGGGGCGGCGAAACGGCTCGGCATTCCGGAACGGCTGCTGCCGGAAATCCGGCCTTCCGGTTCTCCCGCCGGCGTCATCCCGCCCTCTGTCGCCTCCGTTCTCGGGATTCCCGCCGGTACGCCGGTCGCCGTCGCCACGGGCGACAACCAGGCTTCGATCCTGAGTTTCGACGGCGACGGGGAGCGTGATCTCTTCCTGACGCTCGGAACCGGTGCCCAGCTTTCGGCGGTGATCTCTCCGGAACAGGCCGCCGCCTTCGCCGGGCGCCCGGAACTTGAATTGCGGCCCTATGTCGGCGGGAAGCTGCTGGCGGTGGTTGCTCCCCTGTGCGGCGGCCGCGCGTTCGCCTGGCTTGGCGATGTGGTGAAGAACTGGCTCTCCGCCTTCGGGGCCGTTGTTCCGTCCGACGGGGAACTGCTCGATCGACTCGACGCCATGGGGGCGGCACGTCTGTCGATGGATGTTCCGCCGGAACTCCGGGTTTCTCCGCGGTTCCTCGGGGAACGCCATGCTCCCGGGGCGCGTGGAAAGATTTCCGGAATCTCTCTCGGGAATTTCACGCTCGATGAACTGGCGGCGGCGCTGGCTCTCGGAATTGTCCGCAATCTGAAACAGGGGTTTCCGCCGGAGCTTCTGGCCGCGCGGAAACGGATTATCGGTTCCGGCAACGGTGTGCGGCGTGTGAAGTCGATCCAGATGGCGATTCAGAGGGAGATCCCCCTTGAACTGATACTCCCGGAGGCGCGGGAGGAGGCGGCGTGCGGTGCCGCAAGGCTTCCGCTCCAGGGGAAATAATCTTTACCAGTCCACCAATAAAAACACCGCCCGGATGCAGCAACGATCCGGACGGTGTTTTTTCTGTCACGCAGCGAAGGCGTTATTTATCGGAGAGCGCAACCACACCCGGAAGCGCTTTCCCTTCGAGATACTCAAGGGAGGCACCGCCGCCGGTGGAGATATGGCTCATCTTGTCGGCCAAACCGGATTTGTTCACCGCGGAGACGCTGTCGCCGCCGCCGATGATCGAAACGCCGCCGTTGGCCTTGACTTCGGCAACCGCCGCGCAGACACCGAAGGTTCCCTTCGAAAATGCGGGCATCTCAAAGCAGCCCATCGGGCCGTTCCAGACCACCGTCTTGGCGCCTTTGATCGCGTCGGCGTAGAGTTCGATGGTTTTCGGGCCGATGTCGAGTGCCATCCAGCCGGCCGGAATATCGTCGCCGACGATCTGGGTGTTGGCCTCCGCGTCGAACTTGTCGGCCGCGACGTTGTCCACCGGAAGCAGGAACTTCACGCCGAGTTCCTTCGCCTTGGCAATCATCTCCCTGGCATACTCGAGCTGGTCAAGTTCGCAGAGAGAATTGCCGACATCATGTCCCTCCGCCTTCAGGAAGGTGTAGGCCATGCCGCCGCCGATGATCAGGGTGTCGACCTTGGTCAGCAGATTCTTGACAACCGCGAGCTTGTCGGAAACCTTGGCGCCGCCGAGGATCGCGACGAAAGGACGGACCGGATTTTCCACCGCGCTGCCGAGGTACTCAATCTCCTTTTCCATCAGGAAACCGGCGACGCTGGTGCCGATGTATTTGGTGATGACCGCAGTTGAGGCGTGGGCCCGGTGAGCGGAACCGAACGCATCGTTGCAGTAGATGTCGCCGTAGGAAGCGAGCTTCTTCGCAAGCTGCTGCTGCTTTTCCTTGAGCTCGGCCTTCCTGGCCTTGAACTCCTCATCGGACTGCCCCTCCTTCTGCTTGAGCTTGCCCTGTTCCTCCTTGTAGAAGCGGGTATTTTCAAGCATGACCACATCGCCGGGCTTCATCGCGGCGACTTCCTTGTCGGCATTGGCGCAATCGGGGGCGAAGACCACCGGACGGCCCAGCATTTTGGCCAGATACTCCGCGACCGGTTTCAGGCTGAAATCGGCTTCATATCCTTTTTCCGCCGGTCGGCCGAGATGGCTCATCAGCACCAGGCTGCCGCCGTTGTCGAGCACATATTTGATCGACGGCAGGGCACCCTTGATCCGGGTATCGTCCTTGATGACCCCTTCCTTGATCGGAACGTTGAAATCGACGCGCATCACGACACGCTTGCCTTTGAGATCGACATCGCGAAGGGTTTTCTTATTCATGATCTTCTCTCCATTCTCGTTTGAGAAATTAAAACAAAAGAGGCGGGCGGCATATGACCACCCGCCCCTTCAGGGAAATCACCAGAGCGTGATTACTTGGCGATGACGCGAGCCATTTCCAGAACCTTGTTGGAATAGCCCCACTCGTTGTCATACCAGGCGCAGACCTTGACGAAGGTCTTGTCAAGCTGGATGCCGGCCTTCGCATCGAAGATGGAGGTGCGGGCATCGTCACGGAAGTCGGTCGAAACGACCGCTTCGTCGGTGTAGCCGAGAACGCCCTTGAGTTCGCCCTCGGAGGCTTCCTTCATCGCCTTGCAGATGTCCTCATAGGTGCACTCGGTGTTGAGTTCGCAGGTCAGGTCGACGAACGAAACATCGGAGGTGGGCACGCGGACCGACATGCCGGTCAGCTTGCCGTTCAGAACCGGCAGAACCTTGCCGACCGCCTTGGCCGCGCCGGTCGAGGACGGAATCATGTTCTCGAGAATGCCGCGGCCGCCGCGCCAATCCTTCTTGGAGGGGCCGTCGACGGTCTTCTGCGTGGCGGTGGCGGCATGGATCGTGGTCATCAGACCGCGCTTGATGCCGAACTTGTCATTCAGAACCTTGGAGATCGGCGCCAGGCAGTTGGTGGTGCAGCTGGCGTTGGAGATGATCGCCTGACCCGCATAGGTCTTGTCGTTCACGCCGTAGACGAACATCGGAGTGGCATCCTTGCTCGGAGCGGACATGATGACCTTCTTCGCGCCGGCCTTGATGTGAGCGGAAGCAAGCTCCTCGGTGAGGAAGAACCCGGTCGATTCGACGACGATTTCGGCGCCGACTTCGTCCCACTTCAGGTTGGCCGGATCCTTCTCGGCGGTCAGACGGATCTTGTTGCCGTTGACGATCATGTAGTTGCCTTCAACCTTGATGTCGCCTTCGAACTTGCCGTGAACCGAATCGTACTTCAGCATGTAGGCGAGGTACTCCGGATCAAGCAGGTCATTGATCCCGACGATCTGAATATCGTTGCTGAAATTCTGGACCGCCGCGCGGAAGACCATGCGGCCGATGCGGCCGAAACCGTTGATACCAACTTTGATCATTTTGGCATTTCCTTATGTTTGGTTTAGGGAGGCACAATTTCCTGTTTCGTGTAGATAGAAATATACCGCGGATTTCGAAAAAGTCAAGTTCCCGTTGCGGATAATCACATTATTTGCATTCGTTTACCATGATTCAGGCACCGGATGTCACCGTTCCTGAGGAGTCGACAGAAGCGCCGGCATCGGCAACACCATTGCCGACGCGTCGCTGCACTGCTGGAACACCCGCAGATCGAAAGTGGGCAGAATCGCCAGCAGATGATCGAAGATATCCGCCTGAATCCCTTCGTAAACGACCCAGCGCACATCGTTGGTGAAACAGTAGATCTCCAGCGGCAGTCCGGTTGCTCCGGGCTGAAGCTGGCGCACCAGCAGCGTCATGTCCTGCCGGATTCCGGGATGATTGCGCAGATAATGTTCGACGTAGGCGCGGAAAGTCCCGAGATTGGTGACCCGGCGGGCGTTGATCGGTTTGGCGCCCTCGCGCTCCAGCCGGGCGTTCCAGGCGGCAAGTTCCCCGCGTTTGCGCTCCAGGTAGTCGTCCAGCAGTACGAACTCTTCAAGCCGCCGGATTTCAGCTTCATCGAGAAAACGCACACTGCGTTGATCAAGGTAGAGCGAGCGCTTGATCCGTCTGCCGCCGGATTCGACCATCCCGCGCCAGTTCTTGAAGGAGTCGGTGATCAATCGCCGGATCGGTAATGTGGTGATTGTCTTATCCCAGTTCTGCACTTTGACGGTATGCAGCGCGATCTCGATCACATCGCCGTCGGCATTCTGTCTGGGCATCTCGATCCAGTCCCCGATCCGGATCATGTCGTTTTTTTTTTTTAATGATACGGCGACCACCGAGAGGATGGTATCCTGAAAAATCAGCATCAG
>CALXOA010000108.1 GCA_944389895.1 uncultured Victivallis sp.
GAAAAACGCCGATGCAGACATTCCTGGATTCATTGCCTTTTGCAAAAGAGAAAATGCTGCAGTATAGTGACAATATTCCAAACCAAAAGGAAATATGACAGATCGTCAGATGATGTCGTAACTTCTATAGATACCGAATCTCCGAGAATAAGATTCACTGCTTTGCCTCATGTGGGAAGAAACTCCCCGTGTATACTCAGGAATGACAAAATTCAACAGACAAGCCACGCCATGTCTCTTTCCTCTTTGAAATACCTGATTCCCTTGATTACCACGTTTCAAGGTGGATCCGTTCCTGCAGAGAAATCTTCTGCTGCTGAACGTTTCCCGCATCCGGCGCAGGGTAGCCGACGGCAAGGTAGCACGGAAACCGATACCCTTCCGGCGCCTGAATCGTCTTCAGAACATATGCTTCTTCATCCAGAATTGGAATACGCAACGCACACCCAAGGTTTTCCGCGGTTGCCGCCAGCAGAATATTCTGAATGAGACACCAGATTGAAGCAAACGGATTCAGGGTGCTGATATCACGCGGCATCAGCAGATCGGCTCCGGCACGGAAAAAAGGCAGAATCAGACACCGGCTCTGAGAAAGCATTTTCACCTGCTTGGGAAGCGCATCATAATACATTGCCTTCTGGCATTCCGTAGCAGTATCCCAGTGATCGATGATGCCGGTCTGAACCTCGGCTCCGTGGCCGACATGCTTCAGTACTTCTGCAATACGTTCCGGATCATGAAGAACGACAAAATGCCAGTCGCGCGCATGGTCGTGAGACGGCGCTTTCATTCCCGCGTCCAGGATTCTCCATAGAATATCCTCCGGAACACTTTTTGTCAAGAAATCACGGACCGTGTGACGTTTCTGAATGGTTTCATAAAGTTCCATGATTCGGCTTTTTTCCTCCATATAACTCTCTTTTCATTTTTCCCCGATGCGCTTTCGCAGATTATTCAAGATCCGGCGCAGTTGCTTCTCCAGCCGTGTGATCTCTGCGTCGGAAAAACCCTGGTAATAAAGTTCCGTCATCCGGGCTGACACTTGCTCATATGCGTCCTTCAGAGAACGTGCTCCGGCAGTCAGGGCGATCAGATATTTTCTCCTGTCCTTTGCATCCGGGTTCCGTGTTACCAGTCCTTTTGCCTCCATCCGATCAAGCATGCTGGTCAATGTCGTGTTAGCCAGTCCGCTTTTTTCAGACAACTCCTGAATAGAGATGGCATCCTGTTCCCAGAGGATATACAGAATCCTCCCCTGTGGACCGTTAAATTCCTCGATACCGTACTCGACCAGCATCTTTTCAAAGATTCTTCCTCCATACTGCTTGATCAAGGAAATCAGAAATCCAATCTGCCTGTTCCGCATTGTTCGCCCCCCCTTTTCTTTCAGACATTTAATTTTATATAATAAATTACTATATGGAAATAAATTTGTCAAGTTCCTTCCGAAAAATCTTGCATTCGGGAAACAGCCCCCCGAGGCACAATGGAATAACCGGAAGGGTAATCCCTCGAAAATGACAACTTCCTCCGGAAATCGCGGAAAGACAAAAAAAGACCGGGACTCTTTCGACCAACGGGGATTAAATCTCCAGAGTCCCGGCCGGAAATGGGGCCTGTCCGGATCGGCCGTTACCCGGCAAACATGCCGAGTGCGGCCAACATCGTCTGAGCCGTCATCAACAGAAACTTCTTCATGGCGCCACCCTCCTTTCTCAGAGATCAGGACTTTCATCGCCCCGGCACCTGGAGTCCAAGTCCAATCTTCCTCTTTCACTGCTTAACATATATCGTCAAGCTGACCGGAAAATTGCCGCCGGATTACATTCCGGCAATCTCGGCCAAATTCCGTTGCGGCGCACCTGCTCCCGGCATCAACGGCAATCAACCTGCGGCGTTTCACCCGCCGAATCCGCATCATCGGCGGCAAATACCACGATCCCGGCAATGATTGCACAAATGATCAGCAGCAGCATTCTCATCATATCGACACCTTCAAACCATTTTTGAGAAGAGACGGCACAAATTCATTGTTTCTGATCACAGCATATCACACTGGAATAACCGGAAGATTGCCGGAAGATTGCAATTCGGCAATCTTCCGTTTTTTTAACACGATTCCGGCCGGCACACCCTCCGGACCCCAGAAGTTCAATGAAGCGGAACCTCGCCGAGCCAGCCGCGGATTCTCATCTTCATCTCATCAATCCCGAGAATCCCGTAAGCAAACCCCTTGCGAACCAGTTCCTCCGGCAGAAAGTCGTCGTACTTCTCAAACAACGGAACCTCTCCCGGATAAACCAGCTCCATCGGATCAAGCGGCTGCCGCGCCTGTTCATCGAGAATCCGGAAGAACTCTTCCCGGGTCACCTTCATCCGGAACAGGAGGAAATAGGGTTTCGACGACTCCACTCCAGACAGACCGAGCCTTTCCCCGCACTTGAGCTTGATGAACCGCTCCAGCGCCAGAAACGCATAGGTTCCGAGCCATGGGAAAAGGCACCACATCTCCCCGCCCAGCGAAATCAACGGTTCCGCAACCATTCCGGCATGAAGTGCCGCAGAGCGGGCTTCAGCAAGCCGTGCGGCGGCATTCTCCATCAGATAGGGATAGACGCACTCTTCACGAAGCACCTCCCGTATCCGCTCGAGAATCCGGGTATGAATATCCCCGGGACACTGGCCGAAATATGCCGGAACCCGCCCTTTGACCAGAGAACAGTAGATCAGGTGCCGTCTATGGTCGATCTCCTCGACGATCCAGACGTGTCCCGCGAGGGCGATCTTCTCTCCGACCGGCGGCGGCCTGACGATCGTTCCCAGTTCCCGGGAGTCATCGCGCACGGTATACTCCTCGTTCTCCTTGAATACGGCGTAGAATTTGAAGGAGTTGACCTGCCGCTCCCCGGCCAGCCCGACAATCAGACCACCGTTCTCCGTCCGCTGGATCTGGTCCGTGGCGATCAGATGCCGGAGCAGAATCCGGTAATCCTCGCGGGAAATCCGATGGAAGCAGCTCAGGGAGAGCACCCGCGACGCCAATGCCGCCGCCGACATCTCCCCGCAGGAAGCCAGTGTGGACATCGTCTGATGGTAGAGCAGGCTGAACGGCAAACGGTCCAGCTTCGGCGGTTCCACCCAGCGTTCCTGCCGGTAGAGCTGAACCAGCGCAATCCCCTGAAGCAACGTCCACGGCATCGTGAAAGGCAGCATCGCCCGCGCCTCGGTCCGCTCCTCGCGCATCACAAACCACATTTCAGGAGGCTGACCACGTCGCCCGGTACGCCCCATCCGTTGGAGAAATGAGGAAACGGTATAAGGCGCATCGATCTGAAAAGCACGCTCAAGCCGACCGATATCGATTCCGAGTTCCAGCGTGGCGGTGGTGACGGTTGTCTGAAACTGATCCTCGTCTTTCATAACCGCCTCCGCCGTTTCGCGATAGGAGGCAGAAAGATTCCCGTGATGAATCAGGAAACGGTCGGGCTCGTGCCTCACTTCGCAATACTGCCGCAACGTCGTGGTCACCGCTTCACACTCCTCGCGGGAATTGACGAACACCAGACATTTCCGCCCCCGCGTGTGCTCAAAGATATATCCGATTCCCGGATCGGCTCCCGTCGGGGCGACATCGGTCGGAGTTTCCGGAACCGGGAGAGCCCCTGAAATCTCCTTTCCCTCCGCCGCCTGAGCACCGAGAACGTAGAAATGTTCCATCGAAAGCCGCCAGCGGGTCCCTTTCATCTCTATCCGCGGGATTGCAGTACCGCGGCCGGTCCCGGCAGAGAGAAACCGCCCGGCGGCTTCGGGATCGCCGATGGTGGCGGAAAGTCCGATTCGCCGCGGGTTGACGCCTGCCAGTTGCGAGAGCCGCTCGATCAGACAGAGGGTCTGGCACCCCCGGTCTCCGCGCATCAGCGCGTGGATTTCGTCGATCACGACGAACCGCAGATCCCCGAACAGCCGGGTAATCCAGGCGTGTTTATGCAACAGCAGCGCTTCCAGCGATTCCGGGGTGATCTGGAGGATGCCGGAAGGGTGTTCCAACATCCGGTTCTTATGCGACTGCGCGACATCACCGTGCCAGTGCCAGACCGGAATGTGCGCCTCATGACACAGCTCGTTGAGACGTGTGAACTGGTCGTTGATCAGCGCCTTCAACGGTCCGATGTAGATCGCGCCGACCGACGTCGGCATCTCTTCAGAGAACAGAGTCAGGATGGGGAAGAAAGCCGCCTCCGTCTTTCCCGATGCGGTGGAAGCCGTCAGCAGAACATTCAGATCGGTATTGAATACCGCGTCGGCCGCAGCGACCTGAATCGCCCGCAACGACTCCCAGTTGTTCCGGTAGATGAAGTCCCGGATGAACGGCGCGTAACGATCGAAACTGTTCA
>CALXOA010000109.1 GCA_944389895.1 uncultured Victivallis sp.
GCGGCCGGACGGCAAGTCCGCGCAACCGGAAGGAACCGATTCCCGACCGGCTGCCGCGGAACTGAACCATCACGGAAGTGAACTCACTGCCGCTCTTCGCGGTCCGGAACCCGGCCAGCGGAATCGCCACGTGCCATACGCCGTCGCCGCTCTTCCCGGCATGGGATTCCAGCGGCAGCTGTGCCGAGGAGGCCTGTGTGCGCCCGGCGGAGGCCTTGATCAGCGTCAACTGAAGTTGCGGCAATTCGGCCCCCTCCGGAAGAAGATCAAACTCTAGCGACCCGTTTTCCCAGTCATCCGGGGCAATCGGCAACTTCCCGGCGTGAATCACAAAGCCGGACCACGGCCCGCTCTCCGGCGAGGTTTTCACCTCGATCTCGCCATCCGCGCTCCTGACCGCAACTTTGCCGACCGGATAGAGCTCGGCGGGCCGGAAACGGATCGGCTTCAGCTCCGGATGAACCACGCCCGGTGGTTCGGTCTGAGTTTTCGTCGCAGAAGCGGATGGTTCGCCCCGCGTCGGGCGAACCGGTTCCGCATCGACGGCAGCCGGAACCTCAATGCGGATATTCCGCAACACCACGCCGGACCGGGTCTCATAGCGGAACTGAAACTGGATGCCGTTGGCCTTTCCCGGCAATCCGCCAGCCCCGGCGAATTTCTCCAACGGAATCTCAACCGTCTGAAAACTCTCCGGATCAGCGTCGATCCCACCTTCGGGAAGCCCCTTCTCCAGATGGAACATCTTCCCGGTAACGTTCCTGCGATAATCGGCAGCAGCCGCCAGCAGCGTCAACTGAAGAGCCTGGCCACCGCTGTGATTGCCGAAGGAGTCAACACCACCGTTGATTTCAAATTTCAGCACGCCCCCCTCGAGCGGAACACCGCCGCCGAGAGGTTTCAGATCCTTCTCGCGAATGATGAAGCCGGCCCACGCATTCGTTCTGGCATCGGCGCCGACTGTCAGAATCCCGTCCTGAAAATCCGCCTTCGCTCCGCCGAATCCGTACACCTCCGGTGCCGCGAAGGTGATTTCGCGCATATCGGCAACAGCTTTTCCGTCATAACGCTCCGCTGTCACGGCGAGAACAATCGGAACCGCTTCGGTATCGGAACCGACGATATCGAAGGAGCGAATCTCATCATCCGGGGTCGGATTCACCCAGCGCCAGCCGTAGAAACCGCGGTTGGCGCGATTCTTCCAGGCAACCAGATCGTTAACCGCGTAATTGGTACTGCCCATCCACCAGTCGCCGATGTTCTTGCCGCAGACCACCGGAACCTCGAGAGTACGTCCGGAAGCGTAATGAATCCGGTAACGCATCACTTCGCAACCGCTCTTGAACCATGCGGTCGTATGGAAGAAAATCAACGAACGGATCTTCGCGTTGACTCCGATTCCGTCAACCTCCGTCGGCAGATCGCTTCTGACCGAACGGCTGCGCAGCATGATGCAGGTACGGTTATCGTTCTGGTCGAAACGGACCAGTTCACACGGCACACCGAGAAACTCCCGGGTCCCCCATGGCACGCCGTCAAGTGAATTTTCACGGCCCTGATCGGTCCACCCTCCCTTGCCGTCGCCCGCGACCGCATCGATGAAACCGCGGTTGCAGAACTCCCGGATGTCCAGCGGTGCGGTCAGTGCCGGATCGACTTTGTAACGGAACGCCTCGGCCGCCCGTGCCGCCTTTTCGGCCCGGAGTTCGGCTTCGATCCCATCACGCTCCTTCAGCAGCGACTCCCGGGTTACCGGGGCAAGTTCACCGAACTTCTTCTCGAGCACCTCGATCTCACCAACACCGACAATCAACCGCTCCTGCGGTTCCAGCAGCAGCAGCGCACCGCCGTCGGCAACCGGCAGCCGACGGTTGCCGGAGAGATCCGCGGCGGCTTCGGCGCCGTCAAGGGCCAGACGAAGCAGTTTCGGATAATTGTCCCAGTTGTAGAGATAATGCAACGTCAGGCCATCCCGGCGGGCGGAGTGGACCTCGACGTTGACGGCAAGATCGCCTTTGTCGTATCGCGACAACTCCAGTGCCGGGGCGATCCCGTGCCGGGCAAATGCGATGGAGAGCAAGGTTCCGAGGGCATAATCCTGCAATTCCGGCGTGATCAGATAAACCGCCCCTTTCCCAAGTTTCCGGCAGAGAAACACCGGAACACCGGCGCTCTCGGCAAGGACCTCCCACCCGGACGCGGAAGTGATCCGGCGGGTGTTACGGCCGACAAGCCGCCCCGGAAGCAACTTGGGCTGCGGAACCCGGAATGTGACATCGGTCGTTCCCGCATCCTCATCCACCTGAAGTGAGATTCCCTCAAAAAGCCCGGCCGGATCCCGGGGCCGCCCGTACTCATCTTCCGGCAGGAAATCACGACCGACGATCAACACGCCGCCTTCCTCGACAAAACGCCGTAACGCCGGAGCGGTGGCATCATAACTGTTACGAACCCCCGCCGCCACGATTGCACGATAACGCTGCTGTCGATTCTCCGGCAGCTGTTCCTCCAGAATGGCATCCGCCGGGAAAAAGGTGAATTGAAGCGCACCGGCATAAGTGGTGATCTCATTCTTGACCGTGTTACCGGTCGCGCCCGCCATCCGCTCAGTCGGGAATGAAACCAGCAGGGCAACCTCACGGGGAACACCACGATCACGCGGGACAAAGAACTCCCCGAACCGGAACACCTCCTGCTTCGCCTGCTGAATCGAGGCGAAATCCGCTGCCGGATAGGCGTAGGGATTCAACACCATCCACGGGAACTTCTCGGCGATCAACCGGCCGCCTTCAGGAGAACCCGCCGGTTTCCAGTCCCACGCCCGCTTCGACCACTCGAAGAGGTAGATCGCGTCAACGCCGCGGGCGACATCGAGCCAGATCCGGTTCCGGGTGGAACGGGCGTCGCTGCCGGTATACGCTTCGGGATTGTGAATCGGCTTTCCGTCGGCCAGGGCCCGGATGAAATGCCGCTGCAGCAGCCCTTCCGTGATCCCCCCCACAATCGCGGGAGCGGCACCGGCCTGTTCCGGGGGCGCCTCGTATCCGACGCCGGCCCCGAGTGAAATCCCGCCGCCGGTCGGAGTTGAGACCGCATCCAGCTGCCTGTTGATTTCGTAGAGGTTCACGTGGGAACGCGACAGCACACGGTAATAACTGCCGCCGAGACTCTGGAAACAGAGCCGTGCATCCGGAACAAGTTCACGGATCGTCTCCACGCCGAGTTTCGTGATGGAGTTGAATCCAGATTCCATGAACTTCGACCAGTCGACGTAAAGTCCGGGGTTCTCGCTGGCCGCCTCAAAGTTCGCTGCCGCTTCAAAGTCGGCATAATCGGAGTTCCAGCGCCGGTTCATCGCCTCAACGGAACCATAACGTTCCCGGAGAAAATCCACGAAGAGCCGGCGGTTGTAAGGGCTCGGATCATCGTAACCGGGCTCGTTGAAAAGCTCGAAAAGCATCAGGGGATTGCCGCCCGCCGCCATCTCCCGGACTCCGGAACGCCACAACGCCTGATAGAGTTTCCGCCCCTCGGGATGAAAGAGATTGTACGGCACCCAATGGTTGTTGGTTCCGCCACGGAAGGTATTGATCGCCTCTGCAGGAATATGGCCGGCATACTTCGCATCTGCAAGCATACCGTGCGTCCACGGGAAACAGGTGAAGTCGACCAGCGTCGGCAGCCCGTTGCCGCGCAGCTGCTCCCCAACCGTGCGGTTGGCTCCTTCGAAGGCGCTGTTGCGGTATCCCGGCACGATGTCGGCAATCCAGCGGTCGGCGGTGAAGATCGCCAGTGTGTCGAAACCGATCCGCTGAGCGTTTTCGTAGGTGAGCGGTTCCTCGTAAAACCACTTCCACTCAGGGGTATAACCGGAGGTCGGGGCGATATCGTCGGCGCTGCTGCTCGACGCAGCCTGGACCCCGAGCAGAAAACGTTCCTTCCCGTTGACCAGATAGTTGCCGGAAGGCGATACGGTTACGGTCGGATTGCGCTCCAGCCGCACAGCCGATGGAACTTCATCCAGTTCCGGCAACGTCGCCGACCGGAGCGGCATACCGGCCGCAACCAGTGAAAACAAAAGAAAAATTCGTTTCAAGATCATGACTCCTTATACGGTTTTCTACAGAATCTCAATCGGACCAAGCACATGGCGGCCCATCGCGTCGCGGCCGAAAAGCGGCAGCCGGATCGGGTAACGATCCGAAAGCCGCCGCATGCCGATCGCCAGATGATATCTCCCGGCAGGGACACTCTCCGGAACCAGCAGTTCACTGCGCTCTCCGACCCTGCAACCGCCCTCCCAGAGCGCGGTCGTAGTCGGCAATACCGGCGGGATCAGCTGCTCCCACACGCAATTTCCCGCGCAGTCGAGCAACGCAAACAAAATGCCGAACTCCTCTCCGGGACGGGCCGCGCCGCGGTTTTCCCAGAAGCTGGTCAGCAACGCCGGTCGCTTCCGAACGATCCGGGCCGGATAATACAGTTCCACGGGCAACAGCCGATAACCGACAATCCGGGCGGCCTCGCGCAGGGTGTTCCGCCGTACCTCCGGCAGCTCCCGGGTGTGCTCGAGGTAGAAGTGCTTGCTCAATGGATCGTAATTTTCCATCTGCCGGAAACAGTCATCGTGAATTTCCGCAAGCGCCGTCTCAGGCACGCCCTGCCGCTCTCCGCCGCGATTGGTGTAACTTGCGTGACAACGCCGCAGAGTCGCAAGCTCCCCGGGCGCATGGAACGTCGAAATGTTTTCCACGATCACTTTAACCCGCTCGTGATAGGCGCGGCAGTAATCGACATACCACCCTTCGATGAAGGGATCCTCTCCCCAGCGGTCCCAGTTCGCACCAAGGCCGTTGTACTTGAGGTTGATCCCCTGCGATACCAGGTAGGGCACCAGCTCGCGGGCCTGCACGATGGAGATCGGCCCGATCTCGCACTCCGGATCCGGAGTGTTGTAGCTCAGATTGCCGAGCTCCTGAAACAGCGGCTTGTCCGGAAACGCAGCCTTGAAACTCTCGGTCTGCCAATGGAGGGCGGCAGTGTAGTTTTCGAGAGAAAAACCCGCCTCCACCCACGGCCGGATCGGGGTATGCTCCGAAATGTGCATCTCCCCGTAATGGCCGAGAAACCCCGGAAACACCATTTCGACCGCGGGATGGCGATTGTAACGCTCACCCAGCGCGAAGGCCAGCTCACGACTCTTTTCCAGATAGAGTTTATCCCAGTAAACCGGATAACGTATCGGCTTCCCGCCGGGAACCGCCGGAGGTTCATCGATGTATTTCGCGCCACGATCGAAAAGCCATTGCGGCGCACCGTCGTTCGCCAGAGTGCCGCGACCGCCCATGCCGCGCACCTGCAGCCCGACCTTGTAACCGGCGTCGATCCAGCTCTGCATCGCGCCTTCCCATTCGGGATTTTCCCAGTCGAATTTTCCCTCCTCGGGCTCGATCACCGACCATGGGACGTCGAAGACGATCTTGTCGCAGAGCCGCGGGGCAAGAAACCACTCGTCGCGGGAGAGTTCATCAAACCGCTGTTTGTTGTGTCCGCGCTGGATGAGCATATATCCCATCCCGGGATTCAGCAGAACTTCGCCGTTGTCGGCAGTGAAGATCTTGCGCATTCCGCTTTCAGTCATGACAATGGCTCCCCGGCTTCTCAGTTTCTGAGCGCCTGTCCCCAGAAGTAGACGTACCAGCCGGCAGCGGGGACCTCATTCTGCGTCATGGACTTGACATGCCCGTCGACGAAACCGACCACACTGCCGTTGTTTCCCATATGCCGGAAGCCGAACTGCCCCTTGGTGTAGATACTCGGATTGTCGCTGGTGGTCGCAAGCGGCTGACTCATGTCGGCGAGCATGAAACGCAGACTCGGCGATTTGATCCGCTTGATCGTGGCGCCGAGGACATAATTCTGATCGGTACCGCTTGCGCTGATCGTACAGAGGTATCGGTTGATACCATAGTTGTTGCACATGTAGAAAGGTTTCGACTGCGAAGTCGTGATCGAGTTCGGACAGATGAAGATGCCGTGCTGCACCCGGGTTCCATCCTCGGAAATCGGCAGGAAGGCATCCGGGTCACTCGCCGAAACAAGCGCCGGATGGGTGTAAGGAAGAATCTGGGTCTGCCACTTCGCATAGGCCGGGTTGGTACGCGTGCTGCCGCCGTCACTGGGAAAAAACCCATCGTAATCCGAAGTGTACTGGATGCAGCCGAACGCAAGTTGCTTCATATTGCTGGCGCACTTGATCTCCTTGGCCTTGTCACGCGCCTTGTTCAGCGCCGGCAACAGCATCGAGGCAAGAATGGCGATGATCGCAATTACAACGAGCAATTCGATCAATGTGAAATGATATTTTCTCATCTTCCGGTCTCCTGTCAAGTTATCTGATCAACTATTTCGATGGAAGCGGAACACATTCGGAAAGGCGCGCGGAATATCCCACCCCCCGCCGCAACGGCGAAAGGGAATCGCGCTCCCGCAACCGGGCCGGAAATACCCGGGGCCGGATCGCCTCACGCCGGAACATCCGCCCCAGCAATGCCGCGGCAGCGGCACGCCCGATTTCAAACCGGTCAAAAGTGATCGTCGAAAGCGGAGGGAAGATGTAATCGCCGATTTCCAGATCGTCACAACCGGCAACCTGGATATCGTCCGGGACACGCAGACCGGCCTTGCGGATCGCCTTGTAGCCCCCGGGCGCGAGAATATCGGATGCGTAGAAAATCGCATCCGGCCGCCCGGCAGGATCAGCCAGCAGCTGCTGCGTGTGAAGATATCCCCGCGACATGAAGTGCTCACACTGGATCTCCAGCTCCGGGCAGGCAGCCAGGCCATGTCGGAGAAGCGCCTGCCGGAACGCATTCCACTTCCGCCAGTTTGCTCCCCGGATTCCAGCAATGACGGCACTCTGAATCAATCCGACGTAAGCGATGCGGCGACACCCGGCAGCAGCGAACCGCGCAACCAGCTGCTCCATCACCGGACCGTAATCGACGCTGAACGACGGGATCTCCATTCCTTCAGCGGATTCGTAAACCACCGCATACGGGATGTGCTCACGGCGCAGTCTGCGCAGATAATCCTCGTTTGCAGTTCCCACCAGCAACACGCCACCGCGCCGGATGTGCTCCGGAACCGGCTCATTGCGGTGAAGGCAGGATTCGAGAATCTGCACGTGATGGAAAGTGATCTCCGGATACACGGCCAGTTCCGCTTCGATGCCGCAGTTGAACTCACCCCAGAAATTGTCGTTCTTCAACGGCAGCTGCCCGAAGGCGATGATTTCGACATGCCGCTGGAAAAGCTTCCCGGTAACCCGGGTCGCCTTGCCGTGTTCCAATGTGATAATCCCCGCCTCGCGAAGGCTTGCAAGAGCCAGCGACACGGTGTTCTTGCTGACGCCAAATTCACCGGCAAGAGTCTCTATGGAAGGAAGTGCACTGCCGCACCCGTAATGTCCGGCCCGGATCCGGCCGACAATCAGATTCCTGACACTTTCACTTTTCGATACTGTTTCCATAACCTTCCTCTCCCGGTGACTCTCTCACTCTCTGACTCTCTCAGAGAGTTTATATTATATTATGACGGATCGGAAGCAGAAAGTCAAGAGGGAAAACACATTTTCCGAAAAAAAATCCGGATTTTCCGGACAAGCCCCGGAAACGGAAAAAAAGCACGACCGCCGAATCACAAAATCCGGAAGAAACGCATCGAACCTTCCCGGAAGGGAAGATCCCGACTGCGCTCCCCTGCCCGGCCGAAACATCCTGCAGGCGGGAGTCGCGCCTGGGCTCATCCCCGCGGCGACGCCGGACCGGCTTCCGCCCGAGTTACTGAGCCTTCCGCCGCAAACCGTCCGTGACCAGGGAGGTCTCGAAGGTGATCTGCACCCGGCTCTCGCGACCGGAAGCCAGCGCAATCGCTCCTGCCACCGCAGCTTCGCCGAGCTTCTGATCATCAACCATCGCCATCCCGACGCCCCCCGGCATCAGGGAGCAATGCATATCCGCATCAAGCACCACCATCGGCATTTCCCGGGAATCGACGCCGAGTTCGCGCAGAGCGTCACAAACGCCGTCACCGCCGGAACTCCACGCCGCCACCACACCGTCGAAACGATGGCGACGCAACGCATCGAGAGCAGCGACACACGCCGCCTGCCGCGTGTAGGGGGCCGCAATATGAGTGAGGCTCATTCCCGCCTCATCCGCCGTACGCTCCACCCCGCGTTTCAAAGCCGACACGACCGAACCGCTTCCCGGCCCGGTCAGGAACAGGACATCACGGCAACCGCGCTCCGCCAGCAGCCGCGTCAACGTTACCGCATTCGCCTCATAATCGATGGTCACAAAATTGAGCTTCTCCGGGGTCGCGCATTCGGGGCGGGAGGTGATGAAGAGACAGGGCGCGTCGTTTTCGAGCAATTCATCCAGATAGGGCGGCGACTGCTGCTCCCCCCAGACCAGCAGCGCATCAATCGTACCGGCGCGGAACAACGGCCAGCAGCGCCCCCGGGCGCGGACATTTTCCCCTCCGAAGAGGAGCAGCAGATGGTAACCGTTGCGGGCCAGCTCATCCTCCATCCCGGCAAGGATGTCGACGAAATGGGTGTCGGAAAAGACATTGTCCCGCGAATCGGTCTGCGACGGCACCAGCAGCCCGATCACGCCGGAACGGCGGCTGAACAACCTCTGAGCGTTGACGTTAGGTACGTAATCCAGCTGACGCGCCGCCTCGAGAACCCTCTTCTGCGTCCGCTCCGGGATCTTGGTCCCGGCACGGTTGTTCAGAACTTTCGACACCGTACAGGTGGAGAGGCCGACATACTCGGCCAGATCGCGAATATTGCAGCCGCGCTTTCCACGGCTGCGACGTTTTTCCCCGGACATTCTTCCCCGTGTGCCTTCCCTGGCTGAAATCCCCATCAACACCCCCGGTCATCATCAGAATAACCGGTTATCTATAACAGGATAAATTATACCCGATTCTCCGGCAAATGTCAATACCGTTTCCGGAAAACATCGGAAAAATTTTACACATCCCCCCGCTTCCCGGTACAAAGATATCGACAATCAATCGATCGGATCACTCCATTACCCGGCCTCCATAAGAAAGCATTTCTCCCGGAACACCAACGCGGAAGAAGAGATTCCGCCCCCGGATGTTTCATGATACGATCCGAGGAGCTCGGGACAACTGCGGCAGACATGAAAACGCGGGAGAAGTCTCCAACTCCTCCCGCGCCGCCGGGATCAACAACATCCCGGCCGTTCCGTTTATTTCACCGGTTTCAGATCGCCGTATTCGGTCGGATCCTTGGCATCGAAAATGCCTTTGGCCCAGTGGGAGATCCCGATACGGTTGCTGCCGTCATTTTCATTGACGATCAGCGAGAACCGGATTGTCTGCCCCTGTTTCGGGATAAACGGATAGAGTTCGGTCTGAGGAAGTTCGATCAGATAGAGCGTCTCCTTCCGATCCGGCAGCAGCCGGACTTCGATTCGGCCCGTCCTGACCGTCATGCCGGGCAGTGTCCACTCGGTCGGAAGATCCCCGACCAGCGACGGATTGGCCGACTTGAAGATCTCATCACCTTTTCCGGTTTTGCCCGCGAGGAACTCGATCCGGCTGGCCCCGAGCCCCTTGCCTTCGATGTCGAAGGCGAACTCGACAGCGTCGCCCTGCCACATGTTGCCGCCCTCGGCAGGCTGATTGTTCACTTCATCGCGGGTCTCGACGACCAGTTGGAATTTGTCGTCGAAGAGCGCCAGAGCGAAACGGGTCGGCTTCCGGAAGTCCGCCGGCGCACCGGCAAAGCGATGGACGGCGAATCCTTCGCTGTTCCAGTGGATGTTCCCGGAGATGAGCTGCCCGTCGGCGGAGAAGAGCGGTTTTTCGGAGTAGACGCCGGAAATCTTGTGCTCCAGCGGCAACGCCTTCTGCTCCATGCGCAGGATGTTCAGATCTTCCTTCCAGTCGGAGGAGACTTCCGGATTCCGCGCAAAATAGATGACGGAAGGCTGCAATTCAAAACCGGCCGGATCGGCAACCGGACGCCCTTCCCAGCTTTCGACGGTGGATTTCGCAACCGCCCGCGCCAGTTCCGGCACAATCTTTTCCGGGCCGTCTCCCTCCTGCCAGAATGCGAGCAACGTTCCGGCATCGCTCTGGAAAAGCACCGCTTTCTGATCGGCGAAGCGATAGAATCCCTTGACCGTGATGCGACCGGCGAACTGACGGCTGAAATTCGCCATCACGACAGAACCGAGCATCGGCTGGAAATAGGGCTTGCGACGGAAAACGCCGGAGGTATGGTTCAGCGGGGCACCGCCTTCGGTGTGAAGCTTCAACGTCTCCTTCTCGACCAGATTGAAGGGTTCGAAGAAAGCCACCTCCTCGACACCCTGACGCATCATGCTGAAGAGGTCCACCATCATCCGCAAGGTGCGCTGCGTCTCATTCAGCTTGTAAGCCGGATCGGTGTAACGGATCAGGCTCGCGTGCCACTCAGAGTTCACCCATCTGTGGACCGGTGAATTGTGCTTCCGGTCGAGGACGTAGAACGGCCCGATGCTCTGTCCATGCCCATGGATTGCAATACGATCGAAGTAATTTCCCGCACCGAGTTCGATGATCCGGTCGTAGAACGGCAAATAGCGCAGGGCGATGCCGCCGAGCCAGACGGTGGATTCCGGCTGGACGCGCTTGATCGTCTCGTAGGCCGATTTCAACAACTTGACGAAATTCTCCGGCGTATCGTGCCAGTAACAGGAATAACCGCGCAGGTGGGGCTCATTCCAGACCTCCCATGTGGAAACCCTGTCCTTGTAGCGGGTCACCATCTTCTCGATGAAGTTGGTCCAGTCGTTGATATCCTTGGCCGCGTAGGCGTTGTAGGCCCAGACGTGAACCACATACCGTTCATCGTCCGGAGTATTCGACGCCCAGCGCGGGGTCCCGTAGAAGCAGACAACCGGCCGGATTCCCGCCTCGATACATTTATCCACATAGTAATCGAGAGCCTCCCAGTTGAACTTTCCCTTTTCCGGCTCGATCTCCATCCAGGTCACGTGAAAACGGGCGAAGCTACCGCCGGCCCTTTTCGCCATCTGGACCTCGGTGTCGCCAAGGGATCTGATTCGGCTGGGGGAACAGCCGAGCTGGTAACCGAAAAGCGCCGGAGCGGAACCGGATTCCCGGTCGCGGACGGCAGCAAATGAGTGCCCGCCCGGCGTGAAAAGGCCGATCTGGTTGTTCATTGCCCGTTCCTGATACTCTTCCTCCAGCGGAACTTCCCCCCGAGGCGTCACCGCGAAGAAATCGACGAAATACATTCCGGGTTCCCGGGGCTGATAACTCCATTTCCCCTGCTCCATCTCCACGGCGGAGACGGTGACGGAACCGGCCGGCTCTCCGCCGGCGGTCCGGACTCTGCCGGTGACGGCGGTCGTTCCCTCAGGCAGCGTTCCCACGGCCTGGAAACGTACCGGCTCCCCGAAACGATACCAGTTGAATTTACCCACGCCGCGGATTTTCGCAAAAGAACCATCATTTTCCGGCAACATGATCCGGGCAAGTCCGAAATAGACCGCCCCCGCCTGATTTCCATCAGTACGTTGTACCCCGAGAAGCATCCGGAAGCTCCGCGCCCCCTCCGGAATGTCGGCCGGTGCGATCGGGAAAACCCGCCCCGTCCATTTGTTCCCTTTCTCCGCGGGCAGCTCGTAACGGAGCGATTTTCCAGCAAGGCTCTTACCGTTCGCATCGAGAAAAACAAGTTCGACAAACGGCATACCGCCGGAGAAGTCGTCGGTCACACGGTAGAACAGCGTGAAACGCATCGGCCGGAGCGGATGGTAGAGCGGCGTCGGCCGGCTGATCCAGCCGGTTTTTCCCTTGTCCGGCACGGGAACACGAAGCGAATGAAACGCCTTGCCGGCATAAGAGTAGTCTTTCGACAACCCACCCTTCTCCCCCTGCGGGGCGGCACCTTCGCTCCACTCGCTCCAGCCGGCCGGGATCCGGGTGGAAAAGACATTCTTGATCAGCTCCCCCTGCCGGAAGTACTCGTCAAAAACCGCGGTTTCATTCCGCTGGGGCGGTTTCAGGAATTGAAAGTTGCGAATATCGGCGTAACCGGTCTGCTGCCAGATCAGCAGATCGAGCGTTACCCGGCTGAAGCCATCGGGGACCGTGAAACTGCGTTCGAACTTCTGCCACTGATCAGAGAGCGCAGTCGGCATCACGATATCGACCCGCTGATTTTTCTTCCCGTCCCCGACGTAATTGAGCATCACCTGCAACCGGACATTGCCGCGTGCTTCAAATGAGAACGAACAGGCCGCACCGGGAGCAACCAGTGTATTGACGGCAGCGAGCGAAGCGGGGCCGTCGGCATTTTTGGAGGTCAACCGGACAGAACCATCCGTATTGGTCGACAAAGCCGCAGCCCCCCAGGTCGTCTTGAGATCCTGTTGCGAGACCGCCTGCACAAGCTTCGCCGCCGGCAAAGCGGCGGCAGCCAGAACGACGAACAACGTCAGTGAAAGTTTTCTTCCGCTCATAATACCCTTTCTATTCTTTTCCCGCCCACATGAGCGGATGGTAACCGGAAAGATCAAGTTCGCCGCCTTTCGGGGAACTCGCATGGCCGTCAAGCCAGCAGACATTCAGAAATCCGCCGCCGCCGTGACGCATCTGCCGGTCGATGTTGTTGAAACTGGTCAGCAGACCGGAATTGGAATCGAGGACGCCCTGATTGTTCAGCAGTGCCGCCATGCCACCGCGTTGGGCAATCCGGTTGATGGTCCCGTTGAAGGAGCCGTTGTCAGCAATCTGCATGGTCTGCCCCGCCTTCCGGAAATAGGTGACTTTCCGCTGAACCACGGCAGAGGCGGGATCAGCCGGATTCTGAAGATTGAACTGACGATTGAGACCATACGAAAATCTCGAGGAGTGGGTGTAGGTGTTGGAGGGACACTGGAACGGTGTTCCCTTGAAGGGTGCCTGATCGTTGATCTCAGCATCACTCAGGCCGGAGTCTCCCGGACGGGCGTAACCGCGCCATAGAATCGGCATCCACGTGGTCTCTGCGGCAAGCAACGTGAAATCATCGTTGTCCCCGGAATAAAGGGAAAGATAGGTGCCGATCTGCTTCAGGTTGCTGACACACTGAATGCTCTGCGCACGGCTCCGCGCCTGGTTCAATGCGGGCAGAAGCATAGCCGCCAGGATGGCGATGATCGCAATGACCACAAGCAACTCGATCAAGGTAAAGTATTTTCTTCTTTTCATTCTTTTTCCTCCGCTGTTCATCCAAACCGGATTGTACCGGAATTGTTCCATTCTTATTTAATTATACCGAAAAAACTCCGGGAAACTTGGGTAGAAAAGCGCCCGCTGTAAAAATTGCGGAAAAATCAATATAATCCAAACACTTTTGAAAAAAGCAGGAAACCATGTCCAAAGAATCGGCGGCCGGTTACCGCGCCAATCTCCTCACCCCCCGTTCCACCAGAGCCATCTCCCCTTTGGACAAAAAGACCACACACTCCTGTACAAAAACAACGTACTTCCGGCAGAAACAGTCCTCAAAAGCAACTCCCCGGTCCGCCAAAACCTGCAGGTTTTGGCGGACCGGGGAGACAGTGACCACACCGAAGAAGAATTTTCCGATTATTTTCCCGCCCACATGAGCGGATGGTAACCGGAAAGATCAAGTTCGCCGCCTTTCGGGGAACTCACATGACCATCAAGCCAGCAGACATTCAGGAATCCGCCGCCGCCGTGACGCATCTGCCGGTCGACATTGTTGAAGCTGGTCAACAAACCGGAATTGGAATCGAGGACGCCCTGATTATTGAGCAAAGCCGCCATGCCGCCGCGCTGGGCGATCCGGTTGATGATCGCATTGTAAGAACCACTGTCGGCAATCAACATGGTCTGCCCCGGTTTCTGGAAGAACGTAAGTTTCCGCTGGACCACGGCAGAGGCGGGATCGGCCGGATTCTGAAGGTTGAACTGACGATTGAGACCATACGAAAATCTCGTGGAGTGAGTATAGGTGTTGGAGGGGCACTGAAACGGTGTTCCCTTGAAGGGTGCCTGATCGTTGATCTCGGTGTCGCTCAAACCCGCATCGCCGGGCCGGACATAACCGCGCCACAGAATCGGCAGCCAGGCGTCATCCCCGAGCAATATAAAATCATTATTGTCACCGGAATAGAGGGAGAGGTAAGTGCCGATCTGCTTCAGGTTGCTGACACACTGGATGCTCTGCGCACGGCTCCGCGCCTGGTTCAATGCGGGCAGAAGCATAGCCGCCAGGATGGCGATGATGGCGATGACGACGAGCAATTCGATCAGGGTGAAAAATCTTCTCTGGCCCATTTGTTTCGACCTCCAACCATTAGAAATCTTGCCGGAACTGTCGGAATCATATCTTAATTATAGTGAAAAACATCCGGAAAACTTGGACAAAATGTAAAAAAGGTAAAAAAATCGGCAAAAAACAATATATTCCAAAAAAATTTCAAATGGAATCACCCGCCGTGACAAAATGGAGAAAACGCAACGTCTTCAACCCGTCAAACCAGAGGTGAAATGCCGAAACCAGGCTGGAAGAATCGGCGGGAGCGTGTGCAACCACCTGCCGCCAATCCTCATCAAAACGGTTTCGACGCAGAAAGAGCGCCGCGGGAGCTTCGACGGCGGAGAGGAAACGCTCCGGGAACGCCAGAAGCCCGGGATCACGGGCGGCAGTGAGCAGAACGTTCAGATGCTCAAAGGCGCGATCGGGAATCTCACGGAGTTCCTCTCCCTCCGTCAGCCGGCGGAGTGCCGGACCGGTACCGAAAGGAACCCGGCGGGACAGCCGGGCCGACGGATGTACCAGAATCTCTTCCAGCTCGACCACCGGCGCAACTTTCGCGACAGCCTGAAGAAAATAAAAATCCTCGCCGGCCTCCCGCACCCGCATTCCCCCGGCCCGCAGGTAGACGCCTCCCCGCACGGCAAAAGCGCTCCCGATCGTATGGAAGGCGTAAGGAGAACCGGCGGCGCGGAGCTTCTCGACATAGCGGTCGAGGTAACGCTCATAGCGGCGAATTGCACGCTCAAGCTCCGCGGTGGTCCCGGGCTGATGCCGCACACGCGGAATCACCGCGCCCGCGGCCGGATTCTCACGGAATCCGCGCTCCAGCCCGGAAAAGTAATCCGGCTCAACCGGGGAATCGGCATCCAGAGAATAAAACACCGAATCGTCAATGGTAGATGGATCAAGTGCGGCAAGGGCCGCATCCATGCCGAGTTTTCGGGCGGCTCCGACTCCGCCGGAAAGTTCCGGCGCGGCGATCCAGCGCAGATGGGGCAGCTCATTCCAGCGACCGAGATATTCGAGCAGCTTCGCCGTCGCGGCTGCGACATCCGGAGCGGCACCCGCGGGATGATTGGCCACAACGATCACGGCGATATCCCCGATACAGGAAGCTGCGGCAAGAGAAGAGAGGACCTCCGGCAGCGACGCAACCTCGTCACAGGCGGGAATCACCACAAAACGCCTGACCGGCGGCAGGAGCTCCGGCTCAACCGGGACCGGCGGATTCCGGCGCAGATACTTCCGGAAATCATGTTCCCGCATCAGAACACCCCGTCCCCTTTCAGACTGCGGTAGGCTGACGGCGTCACGACAATGTGATCGTACAAGGCAATACCAAGGCTGTCAAGGGCGAATTTCAGCTGCCGGGTCAATCGGATGTCCTCCGGCGAAGGATCACAGACCCCGGAGGGATGGTTGTGGGCGACAATCACCCCCGAGGCATGCGAGAAGAGAGCCTTTTCCGCCACCTCCCGCGCATAGACCGGCGCCCGGTCCACGGTACCGGAGACAGTATCGTAGGCAATCAGATGGTTCTGCGCATTCAGAAAGAGGACCATGAAGGTTTCCTTCTTCCCTCCGCCAAGCTTCATGCGAAGAAAGTCGACAACTCTTCCCGTGGAGTCGAGCACATCGACGGCACGCGCTTTCTGCTCCAGATATTTTGCACAGAGCTGCTTGAGCAGCAGCACCAGCACGGCGGCATTCACACCGATCCCGTCGAACTCCAGCAGATCGTTCGGCGACGCGTCAAGTACTTTTTCAATGGTTCCGAAACGTTCGAGCAGTTGCTTCGCCAGCGGTTTGACGTCGCGCCGGGGGATTGCGAAGGTAAGCAGCAACTCCAACGCTTCGTAGTCCTGCAACCCGTTGAGGCCGGCCCGCAGAAAACGCTCGCGCAGCCGCTGCCGATGGCCCGCCGGGCCGGAATTTGCCGGTTGTCCCATCGTATTTCACCCCTTCGCCGGCCGCGTCCAGAAACTGAACAATTCGAAGTGCTCCGTCCGGGGGAACAAATTGACCGGCAGCAGCCGACGCAACCGGTATCCGCCCCGGCCGAGACGCACGGCGTCGCGAATCCAGCTGCCGGGATTGCATGAGATGTAGACGAGCAGTTCCGGCCCCTTCCCGACGATCGCCCGGACTGCAGCCGGCGACAACCCGCCGCGCGGCGGATCGACGACAAGCATGGTCCCCGCACCGGGACTCGCCGCTGCGAAGGCCTCCGCAGCATCCCCGGCGATCACCCGGGGGTCCGCGATGCCGAACCTCCTGAGATTGTAGTGCGCAGCAGCAGCGGCCTCCGGATCGGATTCGACCGCCAGAATCTCCCCCACTCCGGCGGAGGCAGCCGCACAACCGAACAACCCGGCCCCGGCATAAAGATCGATCACCCGGGAAGGCGAATACCCGGCCAGCAGACTCCGGAACTCTTCAATCAAAATCGCAGCACCGGCCGGATTGACCTGAAAAAAACTGCCGCACGGTACCGAAAGTTGCCCGAACGGCGTCTCCTCCCGCAACCAGGTCATATTCCCGGGCGGACGGTTGCGCCAGAATTTCACCCCGTCAAAAGCGGTATGGCGGAACGTGACATCCATCCCCTCGTGCAGGGAGTGCAGAAAGGAGTTGTCTTTCCGCACTCTTGCGAGCTCCCCGTTGATCGCCGGATGGGCAAGCGGACACTGTTCGATGTCGGTCACGGTGGTATTGTCCGCCGCAACGTAACCGAGCCGGACGTGCCGGCCGGCCTTATGGACGTGCAGCACGATCTTGTTGCGATAGCCGACCGACGGTTCCGGAGCGGCGGGGGGCAGCACCACCCCGGCCTCCGGAGCCAGACCGGCGGCAGTCAGAGCGTCATCGAGCTGTTTCCCCTTCAGCTCCGTTTCATAGGCATAATCCGTATGGAGATAACGGCACCCCGGGCAACGACCGAAACAGGGACACGCCGCCTCGATCCGATGCGGATTCGTCACACCGAACCGGACAACTTCGGCGCGGGAAAAATTCTTCTTCGCAACCGTTACACGCCCGATCAATTTCTCCCCCGGGAGGGTACGCGGCAGGAACACCACCTCGCCGCCGACCCGGGCCAGCCCGTCGCCGCCGAGTACGGTCTTCTCGATTTCGCATTGAAACTCAGACCCGACCTGCATAAATCCTCCGTGGGTACCGGCTGTTTTGATCGATTTCCCTGTAATATACCGTATCCCGCGTGAAAATGCGAAAAATATAGCAAAAAAAAGATGAAAGATCGTTTTCCAGGAATTATATTAAGGAATAAACAGTCAAGTTGAATTTTCTGAATCAGGCGCCCTTGTCGCGGTTTTCCGGCGGCAGGCTCCGTTTCCGACCATGGAGGATTGAATCATGCAGGTTCCGTTGCTCGATCTGAAGCCGCAGTACGCCACCCTCAAGGAGGAGTTGCTCAAGGAGATTGCCGAGGTTTGTGAATCCCAGCGGTTCATCCTCGGTCCCAAAGTGGAGAAGCTCGAATCCGAAGTCGCGGCCTATTGCGGCAGCGGTTATGCGGTAGGAGTGACCAGCGGTTCCGACGCGCTGATCATCTCTCTGATGGTGGAAGGAATCAAGGCGGGAGATGAAGTCATCACCACGCCCTTCACCTTCTTCGCGACCGCCGGCGCAATTGTCCGGGTCGGCGCGACTCCGGTCTTCGTCGACATTGATCCGAAGACCTTCAACATCGATCCGGCGGAAATCGAGAAGAAGATCACCCCCCGTACCCGGGCGATCATCCCGGTTCATCTGTTCGGGCAGGCCGCCGACATGGACCCGATCATGGAGATCGCACGCAAACATGAATTGATCGTGATCGAAGACGCCTGTCAGGCGATCGGGGCGGAGTACCGCGGCCGTCGGGTCGGATCGATCGGGGACTACGGCTGCTTCTCGTTCTTCCCGAGCAAAAACCTCGGCTGCTTCGGCGACGGAGGCATGGTTACCTGCAACGATCCGGAAAAGGCGAAACGGCTGAAGATCTTCCGCAATCACGGGCAGAGCGGCACCTACCTGCATGACTTCGTCGGCGGCAATTTCCGCCTCGACGCATTGCAGGCGGCGATTCTGTCGATCAAGCTGCGCGATCTCGACAAGTGGTCCGAGGCGCGGCAGCGCAACGCCGCAGAATACCGGCGGCTCTTTGCCGATGCGAAGCTCGATGAAAAAATCACCCTCCCCGCAGAGGCAACCTATCCGGTCCGGCACATCTACAACCAGTTCAGCATTCTCGTCGCCGACGGCAGGCGCGACGCCCTGCGCGCCACGCTTCAGGAAAAGGGAATCGGCTGCGCGGTTTACTATCCGCTTTCGCTGCATCTGCAGCCCTGCTTCAGCGCCCTCGGCGGCCGGAGCGGCGATTGTCCGGTCAGTGAAAGGATCTCCGGAGAGATCCTCGCACTGCCGATCTATCCGGAGTCAACCTCCGAACAACGCGCCTATGTGGTCGAGACGATCGCCGCGTTCTTCCGCTGAGGCCATTCCGCATGGGACGTGTCAGCGAAAATGAGCGCGAGTTCAAGGCGCAGAGTTACTTCCGGCTCCTGAAATACGCGCGGCCGTACTGGAAGCGGCTGACCATCGGAATCGTGGCGGGGCTGCTGGTCGGCGGATCACTTTTCGTGAGTCTGCTGATGATTCCGCAGCTGGTCGGCGTGGTCGATCCGGCCGGCAGATCCGGGAGTGGAGCTCCGGAACGCCTCGAGGTCGAAGCGCTGGCAACCGTGGCAGCGAACCCGGATCTCACGCCGGAAGAGCGGCGACGGGCAATCGAGGAGATTCTGGATCCGGTCGACGAGGATCCGCAGTTGACCAGCATGTTACGCCAGGCCGCCGCCGCCGCGGAGCGGTACAACCTGCCGTTCCGGGTGGTGGATCGCCGGATCGATGTCTCCTGGCCGGTCCATTTCTCCTTTGAGGCGGTCGGGGCAAACGGGCAGCTGGCCTGGCAGATTTTCGCCGTCTACGTATTGATTTTCGTACTGGCCTGGCTGCTCAAGAATGTCGCAACTTACATCAACCATTACTGTACCCGGTGGGTCGGGGCGAAGGTGGTTGCCGATCTGCGGGAAGAAATTTTCCGCAAACTGGTCAACCAGTCGATGCGCTTTTTCGGCAACATGGATGTCGGCCATCTGATCAGCCGCTGTACCAACGACACGTCGGCAATTGAAAACTCCGTATCGGATTCCATCGCCGATTTCACCAGTGCCCCCATTCAGATCTTCGCCTGCCTTGCGGCCGTGCTGCTGGCGTGCCGTCAATATGACAGCTATTCGCTGGTATTCATTCTGATCATCGGAGTACCGGTCGTGATTCTGCCGATCCATGTCATCGGGCGGCGGATCCGCAGAGTCTACAAAAAAAGTTTCGCCAGAATCGCCGAGGTGTTCTCGCGGATGCACGAAGTGTTCACCGGAATCCGGGTGGTCAAGGCGTACAACACCGAGGCCTACGAGATACAGCGGTTCGAGCTGGTCAACCGGCTCTATCTCCGCCAGGTGATCCGGGCGCTGCGGCTGCAACTGTTGATTTCCCCGGCGATGGAGGTGGTCGCGGTTGTGGCAACACTGTTCTTCCTGGTTTACTCCTACAGCCGCGGAGTCTCGGTCACGGAACTCTCGGCGTTGCTGGCTCCCGCCTTCATGGCCTATCAGCCGATCAAGAGTCTCTCGAAGGTCATCGCCTCGCTGCAGCGTTCGATGGCCGCAGCGGACCGCTATTTCAACCTGATCGATACCGACACCTCGCTGCCGGAATTGCCGGACGCCAGGGAGTTCACTGAATTTAAAAACGAAATCCGGCTGGAGAAGGCCGAGTTCCGTTATGACGAACGCAAGATCCTGGACGGCATTGATTTCACGATCCGCAAGGGGCAGATGATTGCGGTAGTCGGGGAGACAGGTTCCGGAAAAACGACAATCGCCAACCTGATCGCCCGTTTCTACGATGTGACCGCCGGCGCGGTCACGATCGACGGAATCGATGTACGCGATTACAAGCTCTCTTCGCTGCGCCGGATGATCGGTGTGGTCACGCAGGATGCCATTCTCTTCAACGACACGATCGCCAACAACATCGCCTACGGGTGCCCGGAGGCAACCCGTGAAGAGATCATCACCGCGGCAAAACTGGCCAATGCGCATGAATTTATCGTCGGGGGCCGCCACCCGGCGGGTTACGACGCTGAGGTAGGCGACAAGGGATTCAAGCTTTCGGGTGGAGAAAAGCAGCGCATTGCGATCGCTCGTGCAATCCTGCGCAATCCGCCGATTCTGATTCTCGATGAAGCGACCAGTGCTCTCGACACAGTAACCGAAAAGCTGGTGCAGGAGGCTTTGACCCGGGTAATGGCCAACCGCACGGTATTCGCCATCGCCCACCGGCTCAGCACCATCCGTCACGCCGACCGGATCATCGTGCTCCGCCATGGTAAGGTCGCCGAAGCAGGAACCCATCAGGAACTGATGGCCCTCAACGGTCTCTACCGGAAATTGCACGACACCCAATTCGAGCTTGACGCCTGATTCCGCCGTCCGGAGTACCGCATGACCGTTTCGCTGGAAAGAGTCCATATGATCGGCATCGGCGGTGCCGGTATGGCGCCGCTGGCCGGGATTCTGCTCGCACGCGGCAGCCGGGTTTCCGGGTCGGATCGCGAAGCCAACCCCAAGACGACAGCGCTGAGCCGCTCCGGAGCAATGATCGGAATCGGCCACGCGGCGGAACTGCTGCCGCCGGACACAACGCTGGTGGTGTACTCTTCCGCCATTCCCGCCGACAATCCGGAACGCCGCAGGGCAGCCGGATTGGGGATCCCGGAAATGCGACGCGGCGCCTTTCTGGCGGAACTTCTGAAATCCTATCGCCGACCGGTTGCGATCTCGGGATCCCACGGCAAGAGCAGCGTCACAGCGCTGCTGGTGCACATCCTGCTTGAATGCGGTTTTTCGCCCGGCTATCTGATCGGTGCGGCGGTCAACGGCGGACCTTCATCGGCAGCCGGTGACGGCGATCTGTTCATCTCAGAGGTCGATGAATCCGACGGGACCCATACGCTCGTCACTCCGGCACTGGGAGTTGTTCCCAACGTCGACGACGACCACAGCTGGAGTGTCGGTGGCGAAAAGGCGCTGCGGCGGAATTTCAGCTGCTTCGCAGCCCGTTCGGCCCGGTTGCTCTACTATACCTCTCCGATGACCGATTCACTGTTCTCCAGTCATCTGAACGCCCGACGCCTGGAGAAAGAGTCCACACCGTTCGGCCCGTTCTCCGGCTTCCAGGCCTGGAACGCCCGACTGGCGGTGGAAGCCGCGGTGGAACTCGGTGTCCCCCGCACTGCCGCGGAAGCCGCGGCAACAACCTTTCGCGGGATTGCCCGGCGGATGACATTGCGTCACGCTTCCCGGCGGTTGATGATTGTCGAAGACTACGCTCACCATCCGGAAGAGGTGGCGTGCTCCATCGCAACTCTGCGGGCGGATCATCCCGGATACCGGTTGCGGCTGGTTTTCCAGCCCCACCGCTATGCCCGTCTGGCCAAGTATCTGCCGCGGCTTGCGGAGGAACTGCGGAAGGCCGATTCCGTGGTGGTGACGCCGGTTTTCGCCGCATGGAGCGAAACAGGACCGGTCGACGGAGCCGCACTCGCCTCCGCGATCGGCCCGAAAGCGTGTTACTGTGCCGGAGACTGGACAACGGTCGCGGCAACCGCGCTCTCAGACCCGGAACCGGAGGATCCACGACCGCTGTTGATCGGGGTGATCGGAGCCGGTGACATTGAACAGATATTCACGCATCTGCCTTCCGGCAGGCGTTGAATCACTTCCCCGGCACATACCGAGTCGGATCAGGAACCCCCGCCGCAACGAAACCGGCGCTCCGCAATGCACAGCTGGCACAACGCCCGCAACTGCGTCCGGAGGCATCAGGGTTGTAGCAGCTGGTGGTCAGACTGTAATCGACGCCCAGTGCGACGCCGCGCCGGATGATCTCCGCCTTGGAAAGATTCTGCAGCGGCGCATTGATCTGGTAACTCCAACCTTCATCGACGGCCCGAGTGCCGAGCCGGGCGGTTTCGCGGAATGCCTCGATGAATTTCGGCCGGCAATCGGGATATCCGGAGTAATCGACGCTGTTCACACCGATGAAGATATCGCGCGCGCCGAGCACCTCCGCCCATGCGGTTGCAAAGGAGAGGAAAATCAGATTCCGTGCAGGCACATAGGTGATCGGGATTCCCCGGGATTCCTCCGCGTCCGGAACCTCGATACCATCATCGGTCAATGCAGACCCACCCCACGACCGCAGATCGATTTTTGTCGTATTGTGTGATTTTGCTCCGAGCTGAGCGGCGACCCGCCCGGCGGCTTCGAGTTCACAACGGTGTCGCTGCCCGTAATCAAAGGAGAGCGCATAACATTCAAAGCCCTCGGATCTCGCGATTGCGAGCACCGTGGCGGAATCCAGACCACCGCTCAGCAGAACCACCGCGCGTTTTTCAGATTTCATCTTCAACCTCAAAATTGTATCCCGTCCGCCCAGGCAGCCCGCCCGGCATCGCATTCCACTCAGACCCCCGGGCGATCCCCCCAGATGAGTTTATGCAGCTGGAGCTGCATCCGCCCGGGACCATGCGACTCGATCAGCCACGCGGCAAGTTCGTCGAACGTCACCCGGCCCCAGACCGGGCTGAACAGCAAATTGCCCGTAAAAGTCGTAAGTCCGTATCGCGCGATCACAGCCTGCGCAAAATCAAAATCCTCCCGCGACCCGACAACGAATTTCACCTCGTCGTGAGGTTGCAGCAACGCATAGTTATCATACCGGTTGTGCCCGCTCATCCCGGAGCCGGGCAGTTTACAGTCAAGAATCTTCCGGACCTCCACAGGCACAGAAGCAATCGACAGTGATCCATTCGTCTCAAGCAGTACTTCAAACCCACCGGAAAGCAATCTGCGGCAGAGTTCAGGCGTCTCCGACGTCAACAGCGGCTCTCCGCCGGTAATCTCGACCAGCCTCACACCGGAACCGAGCGCTCCGTCAACCAGCTCCTCCAGGGTACACTCCCGACCAGCCGCGGGAGAATGTGCATACAATGTATCACAGTAAGAGCAGCTGAGGTTGCATCCGGCGAGACGGATAAACCAGCAGGGGCGACCGGCATGCGTCGATTCCCCCTGGAGACTCAGAAACGTTTCGACGATCCGGACCACCGTCACTCCTCAAAGTATGTGACCGCCGAAAAATCCGATTCCCCGACCCGCACCCGATGAACCCGGACCGCATTCCCGTTGATCTTTTCTCCCAGACGGCGGTAAATCGTCCGGGCCAGAATTTCGCTGGTCGGATTGATCGTCTGAAATTCGGGCAACGCGGAAAGATTCTTGTGGTCATATTCAGCCAGCAACGCATCCACTTCCGCCTTCAGTTTCTTGAAATCGAATGCAATTCCGATCTCATCAAGCTCGCCCGAACGTACCGTTACGGTGATTTTGTAGTTGTGCCCATGCAAATTGCAGCAATCACCATGATAACCGCGGAGCTGGTGGGCGGCGGAAAAGGTGCGGACAATCTCTATTTCAAACATGGATTCATTTCCTCCTGCAGCACGTTTCTTCCGGTATATAATATACACAACCGGCGCTTTGAATGCAAAAAAAAACTCCGCCGGAATCCATACTCCGGCGGAGTTTCCGGTTCCATGAGAAATCAGGCGTTCCTCAACGCGTCGAGCAGTTTCGGCTTGCTCTGAATGCCGTTGAATTCCTGAATGATTTTACCGTCCTTGTAAAGGAACAAACGCGGAATATTCGTAACTTCAAATTTTACCGCCAGCTCCTTGTTCTCATCGATATTGACCTTGCCGATCACGATGTCCTCGGGTGCCTCTCCGGCAACTTGTTCCAGAATGGTTCCAAGCATCCGGCACGGATTGCACCAGGGGGCCCAGAAATCCACCAGCACCACACCGCTGCCGGTCACGCGCTCGAAATTTTCGTTGTTCAGATCCAGAATGCTGGCCATGGTAATTCCTCCTTCACAGATTTTCCCCGACCGCCCCGCGATGGGGTTTGGGAATAAATATAGCATGAATTATCAAAAATAAAAGTGACTTATCCGGATTATTTGTTCCAAGGAAGGATTGCTGAAATATCCAGTCGAACCACTCCCTTCCCGGCAACCGGTCCGGAAAGGAATCCGGTCGAGTCAGCAGCACAAATTCTGCGTCGATCCACTTGACAACCGGAGACCACTCAGGTAAATTACGTCAGACGAAGAGAGGAATCGAGTAATCAATCATGAATGCACCGACGGCGGAACAGATCGAATTGACCGGCCGGATCGTCACTCTGGCCGGAGGGGTGGAGGCCCGTCTGACTGAGTGCGGCGGCCGGGGAGTCGGTCTCCGGGAAAAAAGCGAGGCACTCGGAGAGCGGATTCCTCCCGAAGTCGGCCGGTTGCTCGCATTCATCGGCAATCTCCGCAACCGGGTAGCACACGAGCCCGGAGCTTCGGTATCTGCAGAGGAGTTTGAACTTTTTCAGGAAGCAGTTGCCACCGTGCAGGAAGAGCTCGACCGGCTCTTTCCGCGACTGGGCACTGCATCCTCTCCCGCCGGTTCCCCCTCCCCCCGAAACATGGATGAGGAATGGTTCCGGACAGCCGGCCGCATTCCAGGCCTCCATCTGATTTTCGCCTGTAAACTTGCCGCGGATGCCCTGCGTCCCGGGTGGCAGATGCTGCTGGTGGCCCTGGTCGAAGCGGGCGGCCTGGCAATGGCGGGCTGGGGAATTTACTGCCGGATTTTCGAACTGGCCGGTTTCGGCGGCTCTCTGGCGATGTGCGCCTGGGCGGTCGGGATCTGCGACGGCTGGCGGCAACGACAGGCAGGAAGCCATTTCCCGCTTTTTATCATTCTGATTCCGATACTCAACTTCGTCTATCTGGCCTATCGAATGGCGCGACAGCTCCGCTGGTTTCTATTGGCCGAAGCGGCCGTCATCCTGGTCGTCTGGGGAGCGGCAATTCAAATGGCGCTG
This sequence comes from uncultured Victivallis sp., assembly GCA_944389895.1. GTDB lineage: Bacteria > Verrucomicrobiota > Lentisphaeria > Victivallales > Victivallaceae > Victivallis. The sequence goes on from CALXOA010000109.1 coordinate 25,447, forward strand.
GCGCAGGAGTTCCCGATGGCCGGTATTCTGGCGCTGTTGAGCTATGCCGGAGCGGTCGTGGCAACCTGCATCAACCGGTGGTTGTAAGTTGCGATCGATGACGGACGACCGCCTGCCGCAGTTTTCGGTTCGTAATGATCACTTCAACAACCGCAGGCAGATCGAATAGCGGAACACTCTCCCCTCGGAGGCGCTTCTGGCGGCAAGAATGATCACAATCAGCGCGTAGATTCCGAGAAGAAACAACAGCAGCACCCCGAGCCCGAACACCGGAACCAATGCAAAGCAGATCATTCCCAGAATCAGCAACGTGATCTGGAAATTGATCGTCTCCTTTCCGACTTCATCGATGAACTTTGAACCGTCGCGCCGCGCAACCCAGAGAATCATCGGCCCGATCAATCCGCCGATTACGGAGAAAAGGGCGAGAATTTGAAGCAGCACGCAGAGCAATGCCATATTGCATTCCTCCTGCGACGGCGGATTCATCTTCGGCGTATCAATCATCGTCGGCTCCTTCTTCAATTGAATCATATTTCCGTTCCCCCGGGAAACAACTGTGGGAACAGCCTCCCCCGTCTCCCGACATGGAGTGGCTAGAAGCCGTGAAACGGATTCTCTCCATCCAAGGCTTATATCTAAACTAGCACGAAACGGTGACGATTTCAACTGCAAAGGATCACCGTTGACGACGAAATTACGAACAGATAATCCGTCATTGCGGAAACAAATTGAGAATAGAAATATTTCTCGAAAAGGGAGCCACATCTCTTGCTTTTTCGCAAAATTTTGCTATAATATAATAATATATCCAAGTTGATAAAATCAGATCCGAAAGCGATGGCATGCCTGTGGTGTCTACCGCCCCGCTGCTCTGCTGTTGTGGAGTCTGAGAGGGCGGTATGAATCTTGTGTTTTTTCAGAAATACGCGGCTCTGTTGATCTATCCGCTGCTGGCGACATTCCTGTCGCTGATTTTCACCTATTTCTGTATTCGATTGCTGCCGCGCCTCGGCTATATTGACAAACCCGGAGGGCGCCATATTCACCGGAAACCGATTCCCCGCGGAGGTGGAGTGGCGGTAATCGCCTCATTCTTCATCTCCCTGGGGTGTTTCTCTCTGGACAGCCGTCTTGCGGGGAATGATTTTTCCCTGTTCTTCCGCCTTCTCTGGCCTTCTCTGGTGCTGGCCGCACTCGGCCTGGTCGATGACCGGATTCAGTTGAAATCATGGACCAAGCTGATAGTGCAGATCATTGTGGCCGGGATTATCTGGCATACCACCGGACAGAGTTATACCATTTTCGGGGTTCAGCTCCCCTGGGTCGTCTCGATGGGACTGACGATGATCTGGGTAATCGGTATCATCAATGCCTTCAACCTGATCGACGGACTCGACGGAGTGGCTTCCGGTCTCGCAATAGTCTCCTCATTCTGCATGGCAATCTGGTTTCTATTGAGCGGCAGACATCTGATGGAAGCGATCTGCATGCTGATTCTCGCCGGCTCCTGTCTCGGATTTCTCCGTTACAACTTTCACCCGGCGAAAATCTTCCTCGGTGACACGGGGAGTACGTTTCTCGGGTTGATCTTTGCGATCATCGGGCTTTCCAGCCTCGACCGGACGGTCACATTCACATCGCTGCTGCTGCCGCTGTTGTCGATCGGCGTACCGGTTTTCGACGTGTTTCTGGCCGTCTGGCGGCGCAGCGCCCGCAAATTGCTGGTCCCGAACGCCGGAGGAATCATGGAAGGAGACCAGGATCACCTTCATCATCGTCTGCTGCGCGAAACGCACAAGCAATCGGCCACTGCGCTTTCAATGTACCTGCTCGGATGCGCCTTTGCAGGAGTCGCGCTCTTTCTTCTTGTGATGCGTAACTATGCGCCGGCGATCGCATACATCATTCTGCTGCTCGCGGTTCTGGTGGTAATCCGGCGACTGGCTCTGGTGGAGCTGGTTGATTCCGCACGTTTGATCAGCAACGGGCTGCGGATGCCGCGCCGGGGGATTCTGATCACGATGATTCATCCTTTCCTTGACTTCTCGGTAATCACTTTCTCCTTCGCCGTGGCCAGCATCATCACCATGGGAAGCGTGTTCCATCTGGATCTTTTCCTGACGCTGCTCACACCGATGGCGCTGCTCCTCTGCGTCTCCGGAGTCTACCGCATCTACTGGCTGCGTGCCGGGATCTGGAGTTACTGGCATCTGGTTCTGGTGTTGCTGCTCGGATCCGGCTGCGGGATTGCACTGGCATATTTCACGCAGTATCCGATTCTGGTGGAAAGGTATGGAAGCACATTGCAGAGCTTCCTCGCCGGCAGTCTGATCTTCCTGCTGCTCAATACCGGGTTGATCATTCTGGAACGTTTTCTGTTGCACTATGCGGAGAGTTTCTGGTTCCGGATGCTTTACATCCAGCGTCTGACCCCTGCCCAGATGGAGCGGACGCTGATTTACGGCGGAGGATTGAACTGCCGGCTCTATCTCTACAACCTTTTCAACGTCAACGGCGGCCACGAAATCGACCGGATCATCGGCATCATTGATGACGACACCGCGCTGAAAGGCCTCCTGCTCTACGGCTTCAAGGTGCTCGGTGGGGTCGGGGATCTTGACACGATCAGCCGCCGGACACCTTTCGACAAAGTGGTGGTCGCCTCGGCAGGGATCAACCGGGAGAATCTGTTGACTCTCTTCAACTACTGCAGAGAGCGTGGAATCCGCGTCTGCTATTTCTCTCCGATTCAACAGGAGCTTGATGCCGAAAAGATTGAGAGCGGCGTTCTCGATACCAGACTGACCGGCCTGTTTCGATCGACCGAAACGAAAACGGAACCGGACCTGCCGGATTAATCGCGCCGGAGCCGTGCCTTCCGACGCGGCAGACGGCGGAAGGCAACTTCTCCATTCGCCGGACAATCAACACCCGCGGCGAAACGAACCGCTCCAGCCGCAGCAACCGCGATGTTCTGAGCCAGAATCTGACGTCCTTCCGGAGTGACAATCTCCTGCACTTCAGCTTCACGCACAAGCTCGAATTTCCGCCCCGGCCCGAGGTAGACCAGTCCCCATCCGGCGGCGATCTCATCGGATGCAACCAGACCGGCCGGCACGGCGAGGTAACAGTAGTCGGCGACACCGGTGGCCCGGATATGCTCAAGCCGGCTCCCCTGATGCAGGGTATGCTGCAGTTTTTCAAGCCGGCGACGCAGTTTCTGGTACTCCGCGTTGCGGCTTCCGGCATAATTCCAGCTGCGAAACTCGACAAACAGATCATCCCGGGAGCCAAGCTCCGGTTCCGTACGCCGGATCAACTCCTCCAGACTGTTCTTTTCCGCCCTGAGCTCGTGAATCGCCGCCAGTTGACGGTCGCGATCCGCGCAGTCGGCAAAGCAGTGGTCGAACTTCTCATAGAGCACCACCACCGCCGTTTTCTCGACGTTGCGGGCCCCCTTTCCCTCACCGCGCCAGAATCCGGCAGCGGTCACCTGATATTTGCGCAACCGTGCCGGGACCTGAAGCGCCACCGCTTCCGGGTGAAGAGAACACAGAAACCCCAGGGCGAGCTGAGTCAGATCTCCATGAGAGAGCCGTCGAACCGGGGATTCTGCCGGTTCCGGCGGCTGGACTGGCGCAGCAGCGGCCATGTAACTGAAAAGATCCGGTTGCGTCTCCCACTCATCCATGTTCCGAATCGATCCTTTCTTTGTGACGTTCCCGGCCTCGGCCAGGAGTATCGTTTCACTCTCCGTCATCGTCAGATTCTGCCGCGACGGCGCAGTTTTTCAACCAGATACAGAAAGACGCTGGCGGTCCATGACAATGTGCGATCACGATATCCCCGCCCATCGAGCGCATCGAAATTCTCGGCCAACCCGGAATTTACGCACAACCGGCAATAACGCAATGCAATCTCGTCGGCCAGCGCGTTTTCACCGCACTCCCAGAGCCCGCTCGCGATCAACATGGTCGGGGGAGCCCAGACCGGGCCGCGCCAGTAACCGTCAGGCTGGTAAAATTCGCTTTGCGGATTCTCCGATGCCAGACCACAGGGGGTCAGAAAACGGCCTGGCTCCCGAAGATCCGCAATGAGCCGGTCACGAACAGCGACCGGCAACCTTGTCCCAAGCACCAGAACCATATAGGGAATGATCGGATCTCCATGGAGCGGCAACCGCCCCCCGGTCGGACTGACGGCGTGAAACCCCTCTCCATCCCAGAACTCCCCCGTCAACTTCTCAAGCAGTTTTCCGGCGTATTCGCGCCAGGAAGCAGATTCACCCGACCGACCGAGTCTCCCGGCCAGCTCGGAAAGCAAATCAAGCTGAATGATCAGATCGGCGATCAATTCGGGGGAACTGAAGGGCGGCGGATTCAGAAACCAGGTACTGTTGTCCAGCCCGGAGTCGTTTCCATGATAATAGAGCGGTAAAAGAACATGATAGGGATCACGGGCCTCCAGCCAATAACCGGTCCAGGCCCTCAACCGTTCATAGACCACGATCAGGCGTTCCGGATCGGCAAAAAAGGCGGGATTTTCGCACATCATTGTACGATAGGTCCAGCCGTGGACCGGCGGCTTCGCGTAGACCCGGATGGAAACCTCTTCATTGATTTTGTCGGGCATGCCCCCCTGCTCGTCGGCAAGGTCGAACATCACCATGAATTGATCGAAGGCAGATTCCGGATGCGCCGCGGCAAGAGCAATCGCGTTGAAACAGTGATCCCACGCCCAGATACCGCACATCCATAATTTCGACACCAGCATCGCCCGTCGGCGCACGTTCCCGGCCGGAGAGACAAAGAACGACCAGTTCAGATAAGCGGCGTCACGCTGCCGTTCCGCGAATCCGGGAACCAGTGTGTAACCGGCCAGAAACGCCTCAAAGGAGTGCCGCCGATCCGCCTCCGCCTCATCGAAAGGTCGCAGAGGTACCGGAAACGGCCCCTCCCGACGGCTTTCCCGGATGACGAACTCCGCTCGACCGCCCTCGGCGGGGAGTCCCGCCAACCGGAAGACACGATGCCCGGTTCCCGACCACTCTCCCTCGAATTTCCAACAACCTTCCAAAAGGCGGAAGTGGTAAAACAAATTGGTCGATCCGGCGAAATAGATCGCCCGGAACCATTCAGCCCCCATCGGGTTCACCTGGCAGATGCCGGTGAACCCCTCAACTCCGGTCAATGCTACGGCAACACCGCGGGAACGGATCCGCAGAGTATCGTCTCCGTCGAAAACGATTTCCGCCTCGCCCGCGTCCCCCGCAGACAGGCACAGCCGCGACGGCTCCCCGGTGGCGGTAAAGGGAAGTTCGACGCCATCGCGAACCAGCAGCAACCTGCAAACCGCGCCCCCGTTGCGGGCCGACCGCAGAAAGAGCCACTCACCCCCGATCCGCTTGTCGTGTTCCGGCCCGAGAATCGAAAAGACCATCCAGGACCCGGGAGCACTGAATGGGATACAGGCGGGAGAAAATTCATAACCGCTCATCATCAAATCCCTGAATTTACCGGGCTAATATAACTCTGAGGGGCCGCGATTGCAAGGCAAAAAAAGGAGGCGGCGGGAATTTATCACCCGCCGCCCCGAAAAAACACGGGACTACCGTATCTCAGTTGAGCTTCAACCCGGCCATCGCCTCGCTGCTGAAGACTTCGCCCACGTCGACCATGTCTTCGCCCGGCTTCAGCGCCGCGGTATACTCTTCCTCGGCCGCCTTCAGATCCTCGGCGGAGAAGTTCTCACCGACCGCCTTGATCGAAAGACCGATCCGGCGCTCGTCGTTGTCCACCTTGATCACGCGTGCTTCGACCTCGTCGCCGACGTTCAGCACATCCTTGACCTTGTCAACATGGTCGCGGCTGAGCTGGGAGATGTGAATCAGGCCGTCAATCTTGTTCGAGAGCTCAACGAAAGCACCGAACGCCGCGATCTTGGTGACCTTCCCCTTCACCACATCGCCGACCTTGTAAAGTTTGTTGATGTCCGCCCACGGATCCGACTCGGCCTGCTTGAGCCCGAGAGAGATACGCTGGTTTTCGGGATTGATGTCGAGAATGACCGCCTCGACCTCCTGGCCCGGCTTCAACACCTCATTCGGGTTGTTGATCTTGCGGGTCCAGCTCATGTCGGAGACATGGATCATACCGTCGATATCGTTCTCGATTTCGACGAAGGCGCCGTAGCTGGTCATGTTGCGGACCTTGCCCTTGATACGCCGGCCGACCGGATACTTCTCAGCCAGCACTTCCCACGGATTGCGCTCCTTCTGGCGCAGACCGAGAGAGATCTTGCGGCTGTCGCGATCGATATCGAGAACCACAGCTTCGACCTCTTCACCGATGCTGAGCACGTCACTCGCCTTGCTGATGCGCTTGGTCCAGCTCATTTCCGAGACGTGGATCAGACCTTCGACGCCGGTCTCGATCTCGACAAAGGCGCCATACGGCATGATGTTGACCACCTTGCCCTTGACACGGCTGCCCTTCGGATACTTGGCGACAACATCGTCCCACGGATTGCGGGTCTTCTGCTTGAGACCGAGCGAAACACGCTCTTTCTCCTTGTCGATCCCGATGATGACGACCTCGATCTCCTGACCGACCTGAAGCACTTCGGAGGGATGCGAAATCCGCCCCCAGCTGATGTCGGTGATGTGGAGCAACCCGTCGACGCCGCCCAGATCAATGAACGCACCGAAATCGGTGATGTTCTTGACCACCCCCTTGCGCAGCTCGTCAACCTTCATTTCACTCAGCAGCTTGGCGCGCTGATCCTTGAGGGTGGCCTCGAGAAGCTCACGGCGCGAAACAACGATATTGCGGCGATCCTGATTGATCTTGATGATCTTGACATCGAACTCCTTGCCGATGTAGTCATCCATATTGCGCACCGGGCCGACATCAAGCTGGGACCCCGGCAGGAAGGCGGGAAACCCTTCCACATCGACCATGATGCCGCCCTTGACGCGGTGACGCATGAACCCCTTGACAACATGGCCCTCGCCGTATTCCGTGGTGATGCGGTTCCAGGCCTTGATCGAATTGGCCTTCTCAAGGCTCAGTTCCGGCATGTTGTTGCGATTCTCGATCTCCTCGAGCAGAACATCGATCCTGTCTCCGACGTTGACCTCGTCGAACTTCAGAAACTCAGAGGCCGGAACAAATCCTTCGGCCTTATAGCCGATATCGACCAGTGCACCGTCAGGGCGCTTGGCGACAATCGTGCCTTCGACGATTTTGCCCTTGTTGAAGGCGTTGGAGCTCCCGGCGGGGGCGGACTTCATCAGTTCCTCCATCGAGCTCGGCATGTTGGTGAGGTCGAGGAAGCTGTCCGCGAATTTCGTTTCTTCTGCCATGTTGTTTGTGTTCTTGTTTTTGTTAAGTTGTTGAAGTTAAAAAAACCACACCCGCCTCCGGCACCGTGCCGGAACGGGTCTCACAAATCATTTAATTTATCGCTGTATTCCGTAAAATACAAGCAGTTATGCAAAAAAAAATTGTAATTTGCCGTTTTGAAGCATCGAAACACTTTGCAACGTCTCCGGAAAACACCTCTTCAGAGATCCGACATTCAGAAAAACTTGACACCAGAAGAACTTGACATCGGAAAATTTCGCGGCTATTTGTAATGAATCCGGATTTCCACCACAGGAACGGGCGGATCCGGCGATTCTCAAAGCAACCGGGGTAATTCATGGCCTTTCTCAGAAAAAAACAGTTCCGGCTTGTCGCCGCCGCCATTCTCCTGCTCGTCACAATCGTGCTTCTCTATGCAATCCGGCTGGGATCCGCCGAGCGTGCCGACGCCGCACTTCCGCCGGAGCAACGGGTCGTCCGCAATTTCGACCGCGCGTTCGATCCGGAACAATCGACCATCGCCCGGCTCAACTCGCTGCGCCGCACCCTGGACGGAGTCCGCGATCTTCCGCGCGAAAAACGCCAGGCGGTGATCATCGAAGCAATGAGCGGCGCCGTCAACCGGACGCTGACGGAGTTCGCCGGCCTCCCTCCGGAACGAAAACCGGAACGGGCCAGGCAATTGCAACAGGATGCCGAACGCACCATCGACTTTTTCCGCAGATTACCACCGGAAAAGCGGCAGCGGGCAATTGAACTGCTGCGCAGCGAGGAGAGCGGCCGTCGAAATTTCGATCGCGCCGTCGATACCATCCTAAATACTCTGTCGCCCACGGACCGTGAAATGCTCGGTCCCACACTGCAGATCTGGAAAGATATGGTGGAGATGAAATGAGAAGAAGAATACGCTGTTTCACCCTGCTCGAGCTTCTGGTAACCATAGCGGTCATCGCGGTTCTGGCCGGATTGCTGTTCCCTGCACTCCAGTCGGCACGGGCCGCTGCATGGCGCAGCGGCTGCCTCGGCAATCTCTCTCAGATCGGCAAGGGACTCGAGCTTTACGGAGCTGACAACCGTTACTGTCTGCCGCACTGTTCCGGTTCGCAGAATCCCGCCGCCGGCCCCGCCGTAATCACCGTTTTGAAGCCTTATCTCTCGGACAATACCGGGGTATTCCGATGCCCGGCCGACCACACCTCTTCGCAGCGTCCAGAAGGCAGCTATGACTGGAACACCTTCGCAAACGGGCGGAAGATGGATGAAAAGACCTTGAAACTACTCGACTTCCCGATGCCCGTGATGGGGGATTACGACAATTTTCACAGCGCCGCCGGGCAGACAAGTTCCAAGAACTGGCTCTACCTGCCCGCGACGATCACCCGGGAAATCAGGAAATAGCACGGCGGATCAGCGTCACTCCCCATCAGGAAGGACGCCGCACCGCCGGAAAACACAAATCACCGGTTGAAATCGAACTCCATCGCCCTCAGGAAAGCGCGGGCGAGAATGGTATGCCCGACCTGATTCGGATGGACCCGATCCCAGGAGAGGAACGTGCTGTGACGACTCTCCAGCACACGATCAAAACAAGCCTGCGTGTCGACGAGAACGGCGCCATGCTTCTCCGCAAGGCGGCGGCAGATCTGCTGATATTCGAGCACACGGGCACGCATGCGGTCAGCGAGCAACGTCTCCATATAGACCGGCAGCATCACCACCAGCCCGCCGGAAAGCAGCGGAACGGTACGCTGGAAAAGGTCATCGAGCGTTGCCTCATACTCATCGGGAAGAACGGACTGTTCCGGCTCGCATGGACTGTCGAACTGCCGCCAGACGTCATTGATGCCGATCATCACCGAGAGCCAGTCCGGCTTCAGCTCTACGACGTCGGTCTGCCAGCGTGCCGCCAGCCTGCGGGCGGTATCCCCGGAGACCCCCATGTTGATCACATTGATTCCATAGTCGGGGTAGACGGCGTTGATCCAGCCGGAAACCAGTTGCGGATATCCCCTGCCGAGACGGTCGAAAAGCGTTCCCTCTGCAACGGGACGCTCCCGCCCGACGTCGGTCACGGAATCCCCGATGAAGAGCACACGGTCGTTTTTCCTAATTTTCATTTTGCGCCAACCTCCGTTTCAGATTGTCTGACGTGTTCAAAAATCTCAGCCTCGGCGGACCAGAAGACCGGACCGTCGTGGCCGCAATCGACAAAATCCATGATCTCCTTGTTGCCACCGTAAGCGTTATACGCGGCATACACCGAAGAAGGAACCGCGGCGACATCGGAGAATGCGACGGTGAAATATCCCGCGGCAACAGCCCGGCGGGCAAAGGAGACGCCATCGAAAAACGGAGCGGTCAGGGCGGCCTCCGGATACGCAGAATCGGGACGGATCTGGAACGGCCAGCTCGGGGTACGCCCCTCCAGCGCGGCAAGCTGATTGCACATGGCCGGAGCATTGGCAACCAACAACGAGACATCGTGATCCATTCCCGCCGCAGCCAGAGCCTGAAGACCGCCCTGGCTTCCCCCATGCACAACCAGATGACGGCCGTCCCACTCCGGACGCGACTTGAGGAATTCCAGAGCCCGCAACACCCGCAGGAACATTCCGCAGAATGGGGACTCCTCCGGGGCCGCCACCGGCCGGCATTCATAATTGCGCAACTCTCCCTCCGCCAGAGTCCGGTAAAATTCCGGCGGGCGGTTGTTTTCCAGCCCGAGAGCATTCACGTTGAACGCGATCATGCCGTGGGCAGCCCAGGTCAGCGGCTGAAACGCCCCGCGAACCCCGGCACCGTGAAAAAACAGATACCCGGGACACCCCTCCGCCGGGATGCGGCGCGGCACCGCGAGGATCCCCGACACCGGTCTGCCGCCGGCGCACGCCACCCGCACATCGAAACAGCGGACCAGCCCGGCATACTCCGGCAATGCCGGCGCGAGCTCCTCGCAAAAGAGCACATCCGGAGAAACCGCGGCAAGCTCCGCCCGGCGAACCGCCCAGAAGGCATCGAAACCGGGGATATCGGGAACCGGTTCGATCTCGAGCGGAGCGACTCCGGCCCCCGCTGCGGCGGAGAGATCGTCACAGGAAGCCGAAAGGCGGATAAAACCGGGTTTCTCCAATTCCGTGGTTACTTCGACCGGATGATCGCGGGTCACAAGCGGAAATTCCACCGGTTCGTGAAAATCTCTCTCCAGAAGACATTTCAAACCGATTCCGGAAATGCAGTTTCCGGCGCGATCGGTCAAGCCTGCATAAAAGGTGACCGACTCGCCGGGCCGATAAAGGCCGTCACGGCGCTCCACCAGCACCCGGACACGCCGTTCCGGGACGGTTTCCGGAGGACGCACCCACTCCGGACAGAGAGCATCGAAAAGCGGTTGGGTATTGACTCGAATCATAGCTGCGGATCCCGATTGTTGAAAGTATTTTACAAACATAACGCGGAAAGCGGGAAAAGCAAGCTCACTCCGGCGGGAAACCGCAAAAACGCTTCCGGTCCCGCCATTTTTTCACGAGGGGCCGAAACATTTCAGAAATCGTTGTTGTGAATTTTTCAAAGTGTGCTATATTTTACGAATTAAGAGCGTTCTGCTGTATTTTTCAAGCATTTAAAGGAATTTGTCATGAGCATTTACCGCACCCATACCTGCGGGGAGCTCCGCAAGGAGCAGGTCGGGCAGCATGTCCGGCTTTCCGGCTGGATTCACAGTGTCCGCGACCACGGCGGGGTCATCTTCATCGACTTGCGCGATCATTACGGAATCACCCAGATCGTGGTCGATCCGGAGTGTGCGTTCTATCAGACACTGGAGCGCTGGCGCGTCGAAACCGTGGTGCGGTTCGACGGCGAGGTCGTGGCCCGTGCGGAGGGGACGGTCAATCCGAAACTCGCCACCGGAGAAATCGAGATCAGGGCGACGGACATGGAGATTCTCGGTGAAGCTGAGGTGATCCCGTTTCAGATTGCCAAGGATGATCAGGCTCCGGAGGCGATGCGTCTCAAATATCGTTTCCTCGATCTGCGCCGCGAGAAGCTCCATCATAACATCATGCTGCGCAGCCGGGTGATCGCCGAGATGCGCCGTTACATGACGGAACAGGGATTCAATGAGTTTCAAACGCCGATTCTGACTGCGAGCAGCCCGGAAGGAGCCCGTGACTATCTGGTGCCGTCCCGTCTGCATCCCGGCAAGTTCTATGCGTTGCCGCAGGCACCGCAGCAGTTCAAGCAGTTGCTGATGGTGGCCGGGTTCGACCGTTATTTCCAGATTGCGCCGTGTTTCCGTGATGAAGACGCGCGTGCGGATCGCAGCCCCGGTGAGTTCTACCAGATGGATGTCGAAATGAGCTTTGTCGGGCAGGATGAAATTTTCGCGGTAATCGAGGGATTGATTGCGGATATCTTCAGCAAATTCTCCGGCAAGGAGTTCTCCCGGCCGCCGTTCCCGCGGATTCCATACCGGGAAGCGATGCGCCGTTTCGGGTCGGACAAACCGGACCTGCGCAATCCGCTGGAAATGATCGACGTCTCCGAGTGTTTCCGCGGCTGCGACTTCAAGGCATTTGCCGGCACCGTGGCCGCCGGTGGCGTGGTCCGGGCGATCCGGGCGCCTCAGGTCGCCGGCAGGCCGCGTAAATTCTTCGACGATATGATCCGGTTCGCCCAGGAAAATGGTGCGAAGGGGATGGCCTACATCATCTGGACCGAAGAGGGAGAGAAGAGTCCGATCGTCAAATTCCTGAATCCGGAGATTCTGGCCGCGTTGAAGGCGGCGGGGCGGATTGAAAACGGCGATGCGCTGTTTTTCCTGGCCGACGCCGAAAAACTCGTTCAGAAGATCGGCGGAGCGGTGATCCCGGAGCTCGGGCGTCAGCTCGAGCTGATCGACCCGAATGTGTTCCGGTTCTGCTGGATCGTCGACTTCCCGATGTTCGAAGAGGACGAGGAGACCGGGGCGACGATCTTCAGCCACAACCCGTTCTCGATGCCCCAGGGAGGCATGGAGGCTCTGCTCAACCGGAATCCGCTCGATATTCTCGCCTACCAGTACGATATCGTCTGTAACGGAATCGAACTCTCTTCCGGCGCCATCCGGAACCATCGCCCCGAGGTGATGTACAAGGCGTTTGAAATCGCCGGATACGATCGGAGCGTGGTCGACGAGAAATTCGGCGGTATGATCAACGCCTTCAAGCTCGGCGCTCCGCCGCATGGCGGAATCGCTCCGGGGGTCGATCGCATGGTGATGCTGCTGGCCGACGAGCCGAACATCCGGGAAGTGATCGCATTCCCGTTCAACCAGCAGGCGCAGGACCTGATGATGAATGCGCCAGCGGAGGTTTCGATCAAACAGCTGCGCGAACTCCATCTGGAGATCAAGCTGCCGAAGAAACCTGCCGCGGCAACGCAGCAATGACAACGGGAAATTGAGACCGATGAGATTCCCCTTCCGCTTTCTGGTTCCGGTGCTGGCCGTTATCCTTCTGGCCGGCACCGCCGCCGCAGCCGGAGTGGAGGAGCTGTTGAAGTTTCTGCCGTCCGGGAGTGAATATGTGATTGCGGTCGACCTCGACCGGTTCCGTACCACTTCCGGTTACGCGAAAATGCTGCAGGACAATGCGGAACTCAAGGAGTGGATCGCCCAGTTTGAAGAGCAATATCAGGTCCGTCTCAAAGAGTGCCGGTCCCTCCTCTGGGCCGGCGGCGGAAAACGGGTGCGCGGCACTCTGCTCGAGGTCGCAGTTTCCGAACAGGCTCTGGTGAAAAGCCTGAAAGCGGCCGGCGGCCGTTATTCCGCAGGAAAGCTCGAAGGGCGTACCATTCACTATCTGGTCCCGGAGAACGGGTTGCTCAAACCGGAGATGCGCTTTGCCCTCTGCTATCTTGCACCGACTGTCGCCCTTGTGACGGAAGACCGATATCTCGGTCCCTTCCTGGCCGGCCTGAAAGCCCCCGGGGCATCGCGCCCGGTACAACTCGAACGGCCGGAGGGGACGCCGGTCGCCTGGGCATCATTCGATGTTCGCTCGATGCTGCCCGGACATGGAAAAAAGAACAATCCGCTGCTGGGGGCCTTCGGGAATCTGCGCCGCGCCCTGGTGGATCTGAATTTTACCGGTGACGACGGACGCGGCATCGTGCTGAAAGCAACGGGGACCTGCCGGGATGCAAACTCCGCCGCCCTGCTCGGAATGACGTTGCCGAGTTATTTCGGCATGGGGGTCGCGTTCCTCTTCGCGCAGGATGCGCAACTGGGGCAGCAGATGCTGAACGCGCTGCATACCGGGTCGGACGGCAACCGGGTCACAGCGGAGCTGGTACTTGACGCGGCGCTGGTGGAGCAGGCCTGCGGTTATCTGGCGGGGGAGATCCGTTCCCGGATCATTCCGCCCGACCCGGTTCCGCCCGACCTGCAGAATCGTCGCTGAAAGGTTGCACGCAAGTTGAGGAAACGTTCGACAGAGTGGTTGCAGCCGGCGGTACTCCGGGGAGTGCGGCTGGGAATGCTGCTTCTGCTCGGAGTCGTGCTGATCGCCGTGTTGCGGCGCGATGATGTCAGCGACTGGATGGTGGATGACACCCGGTTTGATGCCGAAATCCGGCGGGCGGCGGGGCAGTACGATCTTGATCCGGCGCTCGTGCGTGCGGTGGTGTTTCAGGAGAGCCGCTTCGATCCGTTTGCCCGCGGCTCCAAAGGGGAAGTCGGTCTGATGCAGGTGTTGCCGCGGGGGGCGGTCGCCGACTGGGCCCGGGTAAAACGACGGAAGGGCCCGGGAACAGCGGAACTCACCGATCCGGTACTGAACCTTGAGATCGGCTGCTGGTTTCTGGCGCGCGCCATCCGGCGCTGGAGCGGTTACCGCCACGGCGTCGAACTGGCGCTCGCCCAGTACAACGCCGGAGCGAGCCGGGCGGAGCGCTGGAAGCCGCCGGAACGGAACGGCAGCGTGATCGACCGGATCACGATCGGAAGCACCCGGCGGTATGTGAGCCGGATCATGACGCGATATCGGAAATATCTTGAAGAGGAGTCTGGCAGATGATGCGAACATCTCTTTTCACCGCCTTGTCGGTAGTGCCGCTGCTGCTGTTCGGGAACTCCGACTCCCCTTCCCCGGACGCGGTCTGGCGCAGTGATTTCGCGAACCCGAAACTTCTGGAGAAGTCGTGGCAGTTTGAAGGGGCGAAGTTTCTGGTTCCCAAGACCCGCTTTTTCCTGGCCGAGGCACCGGAATCATCTCTCGGACGGGTGATGGTGATCGAGGCGAAGAAGTCCACCGGAGTGCTGATGACCGCTCCGAAAAAAGTGGATTTGAAAAAGCGTCCCCTGTTGCGCTGGCGCTGGCGGGTGGTCCGTCCGGTCAAAGTGCAAAGAGGGAAAACGGAGCCGGATGATCAGGCGGCGGTCATCTATTTCGGCGACGGCACCCTGTTGAAGCAACGGTGCGTCGGCTACCGCTGGGAGCGCAATACGCCGGTCGGAACTTCCGGCATCCTGCGTTACGCAGCCGGAATGATGACGGTCAAATTCTTCTGTATACGCAATCGCGAGACACCGGAGAATGTCTGGGTGACCGAAGAACGCGACGTGGTGGGCGACTATATCGAGGCTTTCGGGAGCGAACCTGACGATTATTTCATTCTCAGTGTCGGAGCCAACACGCAGTACTCAGAATCCGACACCCGCGTTGAGATCGATTTCATCGAATTTGTACCGCGTCCGGAGGCGGAACAATGAGCCGGCGGATCGCGGTCACCGGAGCCGCCGGTTTCATCGGCACTCATCTGGTCCGGGAAATTGAGTCACACCCCGGTTTCGAAGCGGTCCGGATCGGCCGTGAGGAGTTTGAATCCGGTCGGCTTGCCGGCATGTTGGCCGGATGCGGGGCGGTTGTGCACCTCGCCGGGATCAGCCGGAGTTCCGACCAGGCGGAACTCTACCGGATCAACATGGCCCTGATACAAAAGCTGATCGTCGCGCTGCGCTTCAACGGGAGTCCGGTCAGAGTCCTGTTCGGCTCGGCCGCCGATGAGGAAAAACCGACCAGATATCACGCTTCCAAACGTGACGGGCGCACCCTGCTCGACGCGGCGGCCGCAGAACTCGGCTTTCTGGAATCGGTCGGGGTGCTGATGCCGAACACGTTCGGCCCCGGGGGAAAACCATTCTACAATTCGGTAGTGGCAACATTCTGCCGGCAGGTCGCCGACGGGAAAAAGCCGACCGTTTTTTCCGCGGCGGGCAGAGTGAATCTGATTTACGTTGAGGATCTGGTCACGCGCCTCTTTGAACTGGCCTCCACCCCGGAATTTCCCGGAAATCCGGTGCGGATCCCGGCGGAATTTGAGGTCGAGGTGGTGCGGATTGCAGAGATGCTGGAACATTTCCGCGACGGGGCCCGACCGGAACCGGGCGATCGGTTCGCCGGCCTGTTGTGGAGAACATTTCAGAGTTATCGGCAGGGAAACGGGAGATTCCCGCAGTAAAGAAAGGAGTTTTGCTGATGGTCGGTTGGACGGAACTTTTGACGATATTCTGTGTCGTGCTGCTGCTTTTCGGGGCGAAGCGGATTCCGGAACTGGCCCGTTCGCTCGGGAGGGCGTCGCGGGAGTTTAAAAATGCCCGCGACGGTATCGTGGACGACCTGATCCGGGAACCACGGGAAAATGCGGAGACGGTCAAGACTTCCGGGGAAGAGTGCGGAGAGAGCGGGAAGCCCCTCGACCAGGGGAAGTGAATCATGGCTGTTCCCGGTCAGCCGACCACTTTCCTCGGCCATCTCGAGGCGCTGCGCGGGGTACTGTTCCGATGCGTCTGCGGAATTACCCTTCTGCTGGTGCCCGGATTTCTGGCGGCGCCGCGGCTTTTGACGCTGCTGGTCCGTTACAGTTGCCCGCCGGAGCTGACACTGAACTATTTTTCGCCGCTCGAGCCTTTCATCGTTCAGATGAAACTGGGATTCTGGCTCGCGTTCGCGGCGGCATTGCCGTGGACCGTGTATCAGCTGGGCAACTTCATTGCTCCGGGACTTTACCGGCATGAACGGCGGATCGCCGGCTGGGGCACGGCGATCGCAATGGTGCTTTTTCTGGCGGGGATGCTTTTTGCGCTCTTCCTGATCGTGCCGCTTCTGATGCATTTCTCGTGGAGCCTGGCAACGCCCGAACTGCGGCCTGTGATCGGGATCGGCGAATTTGTCGGGATGGTGACGCTGCTACTGATCGGTTTCGGCCTGATGTTTCAGGTTCCGGTGGTGTTGTTCCTGCTGGTCCGCAGCGGTGTGGTTGAAGCGGCGGCGATCCGGGCGGCGCGGCCATATGTCGTAGTGGTCATCTTCATTCTGGCGGCGGTGCTGACGCCGCCGGATGTGGTCAGCCAGCTGCTTCTGGCGTTGCCGACCTGGTTGTTGTTCGAGGCGGCGCTGTTCTTCGCCGGTCGTACCGCGCGCTCCGCGGCTCCTCCGACGGAAACCGGGGAAAGGAGAGCCGGTCCCGGTGAGGCGGTCAGGGAAGATGCGCCGGACAAAGTGGATGACCGGATTTACCGGCGCGCGGCGCGAAAAAAACGGCAGATCGTCGCGATAAACGGCCTTCAAGGCGGATCCCGATGGAAAAAACGGTGGAAAAAATGAGAAAAACCGGCTTTTTTGACGATTCACGCTTGCTAAAACACAGTTTTGCGAGTATCTTAATTATCCTCATGGTGTGTGCACCTGTGTTTTTGCACGCCCTTGAGAGTTCCCCCACCGGTGAGGACGGCGCGGGGGTGACGGTCACGATCAAGTCGACTGATGCTGATCGACAGCGGGAAGTGAACCGTCACCGCGAGCAGTTGGCACGGGCGGCGGAGGCGGTGAAGCGTCTGGAACTCGAAAACGAGTCCCTGCGCGAGAAAAACGCTGCCCTGCGCGGGGAGTTGATTGAGATCAGAGAAAAATTTCAGAAGCAGAACGAGAGCTTCCGACAGCTGCAGTTGTGGCTGGCCGGCGTCCCGGCGGAGGGGACAGTGCGAGAAACCGGTCAGCGGGAAGAACAGCTGTTACAGGCATTGGCGGAACTTTCGAAAAGCGGCGGCGATCTCGCCGTCAACGCCGTGTCGTTCTGCGAACTGGTGCAGACGCTCCTGCGTGAACTGCCGGTCGGGAAGGTCCGGCAGGCGGCCATCCGGCTCCGGCTGGATGAACTCGTGGGAAACGCGCGCCGGTTTATCGCGTTGACGGAACCCGAAGAGAGCGTCGAAGAAGGAATCGACCCGCTGCGAACGTGTCGAATCCTGGCGGTTGATCGGGAGCTGTCGATGGCGGTGCTGTCAGCGGGATCGGCGAAAGGCGTTTTCGCCGGAATGATCTACCGTGTCGGGAAGGACCGGCAGACACAGCTCAGGGTGGTCGGCGTACGGCCCCACGCTGCGGCGGCTGTGGTTGTCGAAGGCAGCATCGCGGACCTTGCTCCGGGTATGGAGGCCGTGGCGGGAGAAACGAAGGAGTCCGACGGGTCGGGAAGGACCGTGAAGGACTCTAAAATCAATTAATTTTAGGAATCCGAGACCAGATTATGGAAGTTAGAGCTTTGACAAGGAATGTGCGGATATCGCCGGAAAAGGCGCGGCATCTGTCGCGTCTGATCCAGGGTAAATCCGCAGTTGAAGCGCTTGCGATCGTCGACCTCAGTCCGCGGAAAGCCGCCGGGCTGCTGGGAGCTACGCTGCGCTCTGCCGTGGCCAATGCTGAAAACAATTGCGATGTGAACCGGAAGGAGTTGACCGTCAAGGCGGCACTCGTCAGCCCCGGTCCGATCATCAAGCGTTTTCGCGCGAAAGCCCGTGGCTCGGCCGGCCGGATCCGCAAACGGACCAGCCATCTGGAAGTTATTTTGACGGATATGAAGTAAGGGGATTGCATCGTGGGACAAAAAGTTAATCCGATCGGATTGAGAACGGCCCTGACCAAAAATTGGGAATCCCGCTGGTTCGCCGGTAAGGCGCTGTTCGGCGAGTGGCTCCATGAGGACCTCGCGATCCGCAAGTTCATCAAGGAAAAATTTGCGGCCGCCGCGATCGCCCGTATTCAGATTGAGCGTTTTGCGAACCGGGTCCGTGTAACGATTTCGTCGGCCCGTCCCGGACTGCTGATCGGCAAGAAGGGTGCGGAACTTGATTCTCTCCGCAGTGAGATCGCCAAACTGGCCGCCGGCAAGGAAGTGTTCATCGAGATCTCCGAGATCCGTCGCGCGGAAACCAATGCGCAGCTGATCGCCGAGAACATCGCCCAGCAGCTGGAGCGCCGTATCGGGTTCCGGCGTGCGATGAAACGTGCGATTCAGACCGCCATGGACATGGGTGCGGACGGGATCAAGATCAACTGTGCCGGCCGTCTCGGCGGCGCCGAACTGGCGCGCGAGGAGCAGTACAAGGAAGGGCGCGTGCCGCTGCACACGCTGAAAGCGAACATCGACTACGGCTTTGCGGAAGCGAAGACCACTGCCGGAACGATCGGTGTCAAGGTTTGGGTTTGTCACAAAGACTCTGCGGAGGAACAAGATTATGCCGTTAATGCCAAAAAGAGTAAAGTACAGAAAGGTGCAGCGCGGAAGTAACGCCGGACTCGCCACTGCCAACAACAAGTTGGACTTCGGCGATTACGCGTTGCAGGCGCTGACCCGCGGGTACGTTACCAACAATCAGATTGAAGCCGCGCGTGTTGCGATCAACCGTCACCTGAAGCGTCGCGGCAAAGTATGGATCCGTCTGTTCCCCTTCCGCTCCTTCACCAAGAAGCCGCTGGAAGTCCGTATGGGCAAGGGAAAAGGCGCGGTCGAAGGCTGGGTCGCGCCGGTTCTGCCGGGGCGCGTCCTCTTCGAGGTTTCCGGCTGCAGCGAAGCGGTGGCCAAGGAAGCCATGAGTCGTGCGGCGAACAAGCTCTGCTTGCGCTGCAAATTCTTGTCGCGGGAAGAGTAAGGTGGATTCAATGAAGACGAAGGAAATCCGTGAGTTTACCGATGCCGAGCTGGCGAGCAAAGTCGCCGACCTGCAGCGGGAAAAGTTGAGCCTCAAGATTCAGTCCCGTACCGGTCAGTTGGAAAAGACCGCCCGTGTCCGGCAGATCCGTCGTGACATTGCGCGTCTGTATACCGAGCAGACTGCCCGGGCCGCCAAAGCCGAGGTGAAGTAATGAGTGAAGCTATTGTCGAAGTCCGTGGCAATCGGAAAGAGCGGGTCGGGGTGGTCGTGAGTGATGTTCAGGACAAGACCATCGTGGTCAAGGTCGACCGCCGGACGCCGCATCCGCTTTATAAGAAGATTGTCAAAGTCAGTAAGAAGTTTACCGCGCATGACGAGAACAACGATGCGAAGAAGGGCGATACCGTGCGGATCATCGAGACCCGTCCGCTGAGCCGTTCCAAGCGTTGGCGCCTGCTCGAAATCATCAGCCGCGCGGTGCAGGAATAACACCTTCAGGGAGATGCGAAAATGATTCAAATGCAGAGCATTCTGGAGGTCGCCGACAACTCGGGAGCCAAGTCGCTTCTGACGATTACGGTGCTGGGGCAGGCGAAGACGATTGCCGGGATCGGCGACATCGTCAGCTGCGCGGTCGAGGAAGCGATTCCCGACGGTTCGGTCAAGAAGGGCCAGGTCGTTAAGGCGGTGATCGTCCGTACGGCGGCCAAGATCCGCCGTCCCGACGGTTCGTACCTCCGGTTCGACGACAACGCGGCGGTTCTCATCGATAAGGACAAAAACCCGGTCGGTACCCGTATTTTCGGACCGGTGGCGCGCGAATTGCGCGAGAAGGATTTCATGAAGATCATCTCGCTGGCGCCGGAGGTGCTGTGATGAAATACCATGTAAAAAAAGGCGACAAGGTGCTGGTGAACGCCGGCAACTACAAGGGCGAAGAGGCGACCATCGCCGCGGTCCTGACCAAGAACGACCGGGTGGTGCTCGAGTTTGCGTCCGGCAAGGATCGCGCGATCGGCAAGCGGACGGTCAAGAAAAGCAAGCTCAACCCGAACGGCGGCCTGATCGAGCGTTCGGTGTCGGTGCATGTCTCGAACGTCACTCCTGTTGATGCGAAAAAGACGGAGTAATGTAAAATGCCTGATATGAAGAAAAAATATACGGAAGAAGTCCGCAGCGCGCTTCAGGCAAAGCTCGGTCTGAAGAATGTGATGCAGATTCCGAAGCTCGAGAAGATCGTGATCTCCACGGGCATCAGCACCAGCGCCGAGCGTGATGCGTTCACCGAGGCGAAGAAGCATCTTGCGGCCATGACCGGCCAGATGCCGGTGATCACCAAGGCGCGCAAGAACGTTTCGAACTTCAAGCTGCGCGTCGGCATGCCGGTCGGCGTGATGGTCACGCTGCGTGGCAGCCGGATGTATGAGTTCCTCGATCGTTTCGTGCACAATGCGATGCCGCGTGTGCGTGACTTCCGCGGGATTCCGAAGACCGGCTTCGACGGCGTGGGCAACTACAACCTCGGAGTCAGCGACGTTTCGGTCTTCACCGAAGTCGATGCCGACAAACTGAAGTATCCGCTCGGCGTGAACATCACGATGGTCACGACCGCGAAGGATGATGAGTCGGCCCGTGAACTTCTGAAGATGATGGAAGTTCCGTTCGAGGAATAAAGGAAGGATTTGCATCATGGCAAAACTCAGTTTGATGGTAAAAGCCGAACGCGGCAGCAAGTTCCCGGTGCGTAACTACACCCGGTGCAAAGCCTGCGGGCGTCCGCGTGCGTATATCGGCAAGTTCCAGCTCTGCCGTATCTGTTTCCGGGAACTGGCTTCCAAGGGTCAGATTCCGGGTGTGACCAAGGCCAGCTGGTAAGGAAAGGATTTTTTGACGATGAGTATGCAAGATCCGATTGCTGATATGCTGACCCGCGTCAGGAACGCCGGTTCCGCCGGCCTGAAACGGGTCTCGATGCCGAGTTCCCGTGAAAAGGCGGCGATCGCGGCGGTCCTGAAGGAAGAGGGTTATATCAAGGATTTCACGGTGGCGGAAGACGGCGTCAAGCGTCAGCTGGTCATCGAACTCAAGTATGTGGACGGCAAGCCGGTGATCGAGGGAATCGAGCGCGTCAGCAAGCCGTCGTGCCGGATTCACTGCGGCAGCCGGGAGATTCCCCGGGTTCGCAACGGTCTCGGCACTGTGGTCCTGACCACCCCCAAGGGGGTCATGAGCGGCCGCCGGGCGGCCAAGGAAAACGTCGGCGGCGAAATTCTCTGCTACGTCTGGTAAACACATTAAGAGTTAGGAACGAATCAATATGTCTCGTATAGGCAACAAACCGATCGATGTTCCTTCCGGCGTGAAGGTGTCGGTCGATGGGGCCGAGGTGAAGGTCGAGGGCAAGAGCACACTCGCGATGCCCCTTCCGCCGTATGTCTCGGTCGAGATGAAGGACGGCAAGGTGCTGGTGCACCAGGCCGCCGAGAATCGTCAGGCCAGCGCGATGCAGGGATTGACCCGCAGCCTGATCAACAACATGATCATCGGAGTCTCGCAGGGATTCAAGAAAGAGCTGCAGATCGTCGGCGTCGGTTACAAGGCGACGCTGGCCGGGTCGAAGCTGACGCTGGCGCTCGGCTATTCGCACCCGATCGTCTACGAGGTCCCCAAGGAGATCAAGCTGACGATCGCGGAGAACAAGATTCTCGTCGAAGGCTGCGACAAGCAGCTGGTCGGTGAAGTCGCCGCTCAGATCCGTCGTTTCCGTCCGCCGGAGCCCTACAAGGGCAAGGGCATTCGGTACGTTGACGAGCGGATCATCCTCAAGGAAGGCAAGTCTGTGGGTTAATCCCCGGCTTAAGGAGCTGATAAAATGGCTGTTATCGATAAGAAAACTCAACGTGAGCGCCGCCATGCACGGATCCGCAGGAAGGTTTCCGGCACGGCTGAGCGTCCGAGATTTTGTGTCAGCATCACGACCAATCACATCTACTGCCAGTTCATCGACGATGTGAGCGGGCGGACGCTGGCGCAGACATCCAGCCTCGACCCGAAGTTCAAGGCGGAGAATGCCCGCCCGAACATGGAAGGGGCCGCATTGCTGGGGAAACTCGCGGCGGAAGCGGCGAAGGCGGCAAATCTTTCGGAAGTGGTCTTCGACCGGTCCGGCTACAAATTCCATGGCCGGATGAAGGCGATCGCCGAGGCTGCCCGTGAAAACGGACTCAAGTTCTAGAGGAGCGTCTCATGGCTAAACGTGAAAATTTCAGTGAACCGGTGCAGAGCGAATTTGATGAGAGCGTGATCTCGATCAATCGCAGCGCCAAGGTCGTCAAGGGCGGCAAAAACTTCAGTTTCGGCGCTCTCGTCGTGGTCGGCGACCGCAAGGGCCGGGTCGGGTATGGGTACGGCAAGGCCAACGAAGTCTCCGATGCGATCCGCAAGGGTGGTGAAGCTGCCCGGCGTAATCTGGTGACGGTGCCGATGAACGGCGATACGCTTCCGCATGAAGTCGAAGTCAAGTTCGGCGGAGCCAGGGTGCTGCTGCGCCCGGCCAGCTCCGGTACCGGTCTGATCGCCGGCAGCGCGGTGCGTGCGATTCTGGAGCTTGCCGGAGTCAAGGATGTTCTTGCGAAGTCTCTCGGCGCCAAGAACAAGGCCAATGTGGCAAAAGCCACCTTCAAGGCGATTGCCGAACTGTCGACCCGCGACGAGGTCTTCGGTCGCCGCGGCATTGCGGTGCCGCAGGCCGCCGCTCCGGCAGCGGAGAACAACTAATACATTAACTGGGAATATTGGATTATGAAACTGCATGAACTCAGTCCGAATCCGGGGTCCCGCAGGCCGCGTAAGCGCGTCGGCCGCGGAGACAGCTCCGGTCTCGGCAAGACTGCCGGCCGTGGCGAGAAGGGGCAGAAGTCCCGTTCCGGTTCGTCGATTCGTCCGTTCTTTGAAGGCGGTCAGATTCCGTTGTTCCGCCGGCTGCCGAAGCGCGGCTTCAACAGCCCAGACCATATCGAATACGCACTGGTGAACCTCAACGTGATCGAAGACAACTTCGCCGCGGGCGATGTTGTCGACGCGGAGTCGCTGCGTGCCAAGAACCTGCTCGGCAAAGCAGTCCGCGATATCAAGATCCTTGCCAACGGGGAGATCACCAAGGCGGTCACCGTTCGCGCCGAGAAATTCTCGGCCGCGGCGAAGGCCAAGATCGAAGCGGTCGGCGGCAAGGTCGAAGTGGTCGAATAACTCCGGGGGATCGGGCAGAAAATGTTGACGGCATTTTTGAATACTTTGAAAGTCAAGGAACTGCGCAACCGTCTGCTGTTCACGGCGCTGATTATTGTGCTGGTGCGGGTGGCGAGCAGCATTCCGTGCCCCGGAGTCGATCCGGCGGCCCTGGAAAAATTCATCTCCGACATCGCCGCCAACAACAGTGCCAGCGGCGGATTTATGGCAATGATCGACATCTTCTCGGGCGGTGCGCTCGCGCACTTCGCCCTGGGAGCTCTGGGGATCATGCCGTACATCACCGCGTCGATCATCATCCAGCTTCTGGTTCCGGTGATCCCGTCGCTTGAGAAGATCTCGCGTGACGGGGTTTCCGGGCGTCAGAAAATTTCGCAATACACCCGTTATCTGACGATTCTCGTCTGTATCGTGCAGGGCGCGATGGTGGCGGTGGCGATGGTCAACCCGACCAAGCTGGGGTTGCCGGCTCCGACGGAGCCGCTTTTTACCGGTTCCACCGCGGTTTTCGTACCGGTGACGGTGCTGGTGATCACCTGTACCACGATGGTCTTCACCTGGCTCGGGGAACAGATCACCGAGCGCGGTATCGGTAACGGGGTGTCGCTGATCATCACGATCAACATCGTATCGCGGCTGCCGCACTCCGTCATCGAGCTGATTGACATGGCGATCAAGGGGCAGACCCCCGACGGAGCAACCTTCAAGCCGGTGCAGCTTCTGCTGTTGCTGGTGGTATTCTGTGTGGTGACCGCGGCAACGATCCTGCTTTCGCAGGGATATCGCAGGGTGCCGATTCAGATGGTCCGCAAGACGGTCGGGAAACAGATGATGGGCGGCTCCACCTACATGCCGCTCAAGGTCAACTTCGCGAACGTGATGCCGATCATTTTCGCAGGAGCGATCCTGATGCTGCCGGAATATCTCTTCCAGTACATGGCTGCCCGCAGCGGATCCGGTTCGATCTGGTTCACGCTGGCGATGTTCTTCCGTCAGGACGGCATGGGGTACATGGTGACCTACGGATTGCTGATCCTCGCGTTCAGCTTCTTCTGGGTGGCGAATCAGTTCAACCCGATCCAGATTGCGGACAACCTCAAGAAAGAGGGCGCCTACATTCCGGGGATCAGTCCCGGGCAACCGACAGCCGACTTTCTCGACGGTGCGATGACCCGGGTTACCGCCGGCGGCGCGGTCTTCCTGATGGCGCTGGCGCTGTTTCCGATGTTTCTCTACAACAGCTTCCGGATTCCCTTCATGGTCGCACAGTTCTTCGGCGGTACCAGCCTGCTGATCATGGTCGGCGTGGTGCTTGACACGATGAGCCAGCTTGAGTCGCATCTGACGATGCGCCACTACGAAGGTTTCCTGAAGAGCGGCCGGTTGCGGAGCCGCAGCGGCAATTGAGAGATTTCGAGCGGGAATAGTCCACGTAGAAACAGGTATTGTCGGACTGGTCCGACTAGTCAGGCTAGTCGTTCCGGTCCGTTTTTTTTGATTCAAAGCGGCAGGAAATTCATGAGTAAGGTTATTGCGATCGACGGCCCGGCGGCATCCGGGAAGAGTACTGTGGCGAAGGCGGTAGCGGAGGCGCTTCACATCGCTTACGTCAACACCGGCAGTCTCTATCGCGCGGTGGCGCTGGCGGCGCAGCGTGCCGGCATTCCGCTGGAGACAATCCCGGAGGGTTTTCTGAAAACGCTTCGCCTGACCTATCGCCCGGATGATTCCGGAAAATATGAACTGGAACTGGACGGAGCCTTTCCCGGTGCGGAACTGCGCACGGCGGAAGTGGCGGCGGGGGCCAGTCGAGTGGCAGCACAGCCTGCAGTGAGGGAATTTCTGCTCGGAGTACAACGCGGTTTCGCCGGAGAACGGCTGATTGTGATGGAGGGACGCGATATCGGCACGGTGATCTTCCCGGATGCCGAATACAAGTTTTTCGTGACGGCAACGCCGGAAGAGCGGGCACGCCGACGCCTGGCTCAGGCAGGGGAAGTGCCCGATGGGGCAACCCTTGCCGAAGTCGCCCGCTCCATTGCCGAACGCGACCGGCAGGATTCCTGTCGCCCGATCGCGCCGCTGAAACCGGCGCCGGACGCCGAAATCATCGATACCACCGGGATGACGATCCCCGAAGTGGTCGCCGCGATACTGCGACGCGTCGGGGCGGATTCAACGCAGAGGAGAAGCTGAAATGTATCACGAAATCGAATACCGGGTCCCCTATGCCGACACCGACCAGATGGGAGTTGTCTATTATGCGAACTACCTGGAATATTTCGAGCGGAGCCGGACGGAGATGCTCCGCTCGGCGGGACTGCCGTACAGTGAACTGGAGAAACTCGGGTTCTTCCTGCCGGTTTCGGAAGCGTATTGTAAATACCACAGTCCGGCACGCTATGACGACCTGTTGACCTTCCGGTCGTGGGTCGGAGAGATGAAGGGAGTGCGACTGGTGATCCACTCCGAAGTAAGGCGCGGCGACGAGGTACTGGTTTCCGGGCACGTCGTGCTGGTGAGTGTGAATTTCGACCGCAAAGTGGTGCGGATGAATCATAAACTGGTGGAAGCCTGCAGGGCATTCCAATGGAGTCTGGAGAGTGGGAAATGAGTGATTTCGTCGATTTCAGCCGACTGTATCCATTGAAGTTCACGCCGATCTATCAGGAGCGGATTTGGGGAGGCAGTCAGATGACTGAAGTACTCCACCGCGATGTCCCGGCCGGAAAGGATCCGATCGGCGAATCGTGGGAGCTGGTCGATCGCGACGGAGAGAACAGCGTGCTGGCCAACGGTTCAATGGCCGGAAAGACGCTGGAGGAACTTGTCCACCATTATGGACGCGAATTGATCGGCCGGAAAGCGAAATCAGCCGATCGCTTCCCGCTGCTGGTCAAATTGATCGATGCCGGGGACCGTCTCAGTCTGCAGGTTCACCCGGATGAGGAGGCATGCCGGATACTCGGCAACGGCGCCGAACCGAAAACAGAGATGTGGTACATCATCGCAGCTCGAAAAGAGGCGCAGATTCTGGCCGGACTTCAAGGACGTGCAACCAGGCAGCAATTGATGAACCGTCTCTCGTCCCCGGACGTGGAGAATCTGCTTCAGGTCTATCCATCACAGCCCGGGGATGCCTATTTCATCACCGCCGGTACGCTTCACGCAATCGGCGGCGGCAATCTGATCCTCGAAATCCAGCAGAACAGCGATACCACTTACCGGGTCAGCGACTGGGGGCGGGTGGATGCCGCGGGGAAGTCCCGTCAGCTTCATATCGAGCAGGGCGTGCAATCCATCAACTTCATGAACCGCACCTCTCCGCGAATCGCCGGCGTGGCGGGGCAGACCAGCCACAACCGCAAATTCGACGTCGTCAGCATCTGTCCGTTCTTCACGGTCGCCGATCTGCGACTGGTGACCACCTGGAACGACGATACCACGGCCGCCGGAAGTTTCCACCTGGTCAGCGCGATCAACGGGCCGATCCGCGTGGGGAAAGGTGATGAGATCGATCGCTCAGTCGAACTGGCGGCAGGGGAGACGGTGCTGGTTCCGGCATGCTTCGGGGCATACATCATTGAACCGCTCGGCGGTGAATGTACCGTGATCAGGACGACCCTTTAATTTTCGGAAGTGATGGAATCGCAACCATGAGTTACAAATTCATTGAGGATCTTGAACGGTTTCTGCGGGGAAAATTTGAGAAGTATCCTGCGGCGGGAGCTCTTGTTCCCGAACGTTGCCCGGCCGGAATGGCCGGTGACTTTGCGCTGAACTGTTTCCGGATCGGCCGTTACTGCGGCAATCCGGTGGCCGCGGCGCAGGCGGTCGCGGAATTTCTGCGCAGTCACGCCGATGTTGCCGAAGTGGAGGTGATCAAGGCCTTTGTCAACGTGACCTTGAAGGCGGCGGCGCTTCACCGCGACTCTGTGGCCGCAGTGGATGCACTGCTCGAGGCGGGCCGGTTGCCCGAGTCAGAACGGCGCCGCATCCTGATCGAATATTCGGCACCGAACACCAACAAGCCTCAACATCTGGGCCATGTCAGAAACAACACCCTCGGAATGTCACTGGCCTCCCTGTTGAAACGGGTCGGGCACGACGTGATCGAAATCAACCTGGTCAATGACCGCGGCATCCATATCTGCAAATCAATGATCGCCTATCAGCGGTTCGGGCATGGCTGTACCCCGGAGTCCACCGGGATGAAGGGAGATCATCTGGTCGGGAAGTTCTATGTTGAATACAACAAAGCTCTGTCGGAGGAAATCCGGGCTCTGAAAGAAGCACGTCCGGAACTGGCGGACCGCGATTCCGAGGAACTCTTCCTCGAAACCGAACTCGGCCGGGCAACCCAGAAAATGCTCCAGGAGTGGGAAGCGGGAAATCCGGAAGTGCGCGCCCTCTGGAAGATGATGAACTCCTGGGTGTTCGCCGGTTTTGCCCAGACTTACGAAAGAATGGGAATCCATTTCGACCACACCTACCTTGAGAGCGAGACCTATCTGCTCGGCAAGGACATCGTCGCCGCCGGACTGGAGAAGGGAGTTTTCGCAAAACGCGAGGATGGTGCGGTATTCTGCGACCTCGGCAAGCTCGGCAAAAAAGTTGTTCTCCGCAGCGACGGCACCAGTGTCTATATCACTCAGGACATCGGAACCACCTTACGCAAATATGAGGATTACCACCCCGAATCGATGGTCTGGGTGGTCGGCGATGAACAGAATCTTCACTTCCAGATGCTCTTTGAGATCATGAGACGCCTCGGCTACCCGTGGGCAGCGGATCTCTATCATCTCTCCTACGGCATGGTCAATCTGCCGACCGGAAAAATGAAGAGCCGCGAGGGAACCGTTGTCGATGCCGACGACCTCTTCGACGAGATGGCGCAACTGGCGACCGACGCCTGCAGGGAACGGGCAGTCGACGGAATCGATCCGGAAGAGCTCGCGCAGCGCGGAGAGATCATCGGACTCGGCGCGCTGAAGTTCATGCTGCTCAAATTCAATCCCAAAACGACAATCATGTTCGATCCGGCGGCCTCGTTGAAGTTCGAAGGCGATACCGGGCCCTATGTTCAGTACGCGGCGGCGCGGATCAACTCCATCGAACGGAAAGCGGCGGAACGCGGCATAAACTTCGAAGCAGCTTCCGTGAACTGGGCGCTGTTGAGTCACGAAGCTGAAAAAGCTCTTGCGGTAACTGCCGGGTTCTATCCTGCGGTGCTCAAGCTCGCTGCAGAGCGGCGCGACTGTTCCGGTCTTGCCGAATATCTGCTCGATCTGGCAAAGGCCTTCAACCGTTTCTACCGGGAGTGTCCGGTGCTGACGGCGGAAACGCCGGAGCTGGTTGCCGCACGTCTCGCGATGGCTGATGCGGTCCGGACGATCATCACCGATGGCCTCGGGACCCTGACGATCGGCGTACCACAGGCGATGTAATGACGGAACGAGCAGAAGGCTGGCTGGTCGCGCTGCGTGATCTCGTCAAGACGACGGATCACAGGCATACCGTGGTACGGCAGCCCTGCGCTGGCTCCTGGCTGTTCACAACCGGCCCGCAGATCCGCTGGGCAGTTGATCCGTTGCCGGTTCCCGATTGGGCTCCGGCAACGGAAGCGGTAATTGTCGGCGGATTGCGGGAACTCGACTTCTGTCTGCTCACCCATATCGGCAACGATCGCCGGACGTTGCAGTTTCTGAAACGGATTGCATCGGACTCAAGAGTCCGCTGGATTCTTCCGGAACCTATGACCGCCTTTTTTTCCCGCGAAACGACAGCAGCGCCAGAGCGATTGATCGGACTGCGGGAACGGGAATCGGTCGAGATCCGGGGGATCCGGGTCTCCCGGTTGTCGGATGGGGCGTTCCGCCTCGAGTTGCCGGATCGCGTTTCGCTGCGCTTCCCCGCATTGTCCGACGGAGGCGAATCTTCACAGCCCGGTAAGAAACGAAACAAAGAGTTCTCCCCCGCCGCCATCGATCCCTCTGCACTGCGATGGCCCGGTTCGGCTGTAGTGCTGGAAGATAAACCGCTCCCCGATCACTATGCGATGTGGACTCCCGAACAGCGCGGAGAATTTGACTCCTTCCTCGGCTGTGCGATCAAGGGTGATGTTCTGAACCAGCTTGAGCAGGCAGTCGTAGACCGGATCCCGGCCGTGGAACTCAATGCGAATACGCTGGAGCCGCTTGATCGGGCTGTACTCGCCGGAAGAGTCGCCGAGTGGCGTACATCCGGTGGGCGCCTGTTGTCGATGCACATGACAGCGATCCCGGTCTCGGTTGCAGCGGATTTCAGCCGTGATCTTGCTTCCATCGCGCTGGTGCTCGAACTTGGATGTGATCGTGTCACCGAGCACGTTCCCGCATGTACAGTCGCCCATATGCGTGAACATCGGAACCAGGTTCTGGAAAATTTTATCCGGGTGCTGTCTCCTTTCATGGAGCGAGGAGTGGCAATCGGGATCGAGAACATGCACATGACGGCGGGAACTCCAGAGGATGAAAGGCGGGGATTCGGATTCACGATCCCGGAGTGGCTGGAGTTCATCGAACTTCTGCGTGAACGTGCCGGTTACCGAAAAATCGGCTGTCATGTCGATATCGGCCACGCCTATGCGAATTATCCTTTCCACCCCGATCATACGGTTGAAACCTGGCTCCGTGCGGGTGGGGCGTTGATCAACGGAGTCCATATCCATCAGTTTGACCGGGATCGTTCGGAGTCAACCCCCTATCCGAAGGGGCACTTCCATATTTCAGGCCGTAACGCCGGATATCCGCGGCTCGAACCGCTCTACCGGCTCTGGGGGGAAAGAGTATTCCGGGCTCCGATGTTCCTTGAGATCTGCCGCGGCCCCGAGGCCGAACCTTTTCCGTCACGCCGCCGGTTGACTGCGTTGTGAAAAAAAATCCTCCCCGGATTGGACTTTTCAACGATTTGCGTTATAGTACCCGCAGAAACAAGTGAGGCTTTGACAATGACCGACGGAAAATCCGAAAAATCTGCGATGATGCTGGGAGTGGGGCTCGACAACAGGGACGGGCACAAACGCATCACCCGGGGAGATAATTTCTATCTGGTCGGCGGCTCCGAGGAGACGCATGAGTCGATGACCGAAACCGCGATCAAGATCAATGAAAAGCTGGCGAGGCGGGGAAAGCATCTGGAGGATGTTTCCCCACAGGAGTTCGCCGATCTTGTACGCGAGGCCTCCGGGAAATAACGCGGCGCGGCCCGGCAATCAACGGAAGGGATGACGGCCGATGAGCCTTTACGGGGAGTTGCGGCGCGAATTTACCGGGAAGTTCGCTGCGGCGGGGATTGAAACGGCTGCCCTGGATGCGGAACTTCTGATCTCCGGCCTTGCCGGATTTCCCCGTTCCGAACTCTTTTTCCGCACCAATGACGAGGTTCCGGTGGAGCAGGAAAACCGTCTCCGTGCCCTGGCAGCCCGACGCGAAGCACGCGAACCGCTGCAGTATGTGCTGGGAAGTGCCTGTTTCATGGATCTCGAACTCGAAGTGACACCGGCAGTGCTGATTCCGCGCCCGGAAACCGAACTCCTCGTTGAATGGGCCGTAAAACACCTGCCTCCGGGAGGAAAGCTGCTCGATCTCGGAACCGGCTCCGGTGCAATTGCGCTGGCAGTGGCAGCGGAACGCCCCGACGCGGCGGTAAGCGGAGTCGATGTGAGTCCAGACGCGCTGGCCGTCGCCCGGCGCAACCGGACACGATATGGATTCGATCACGTGGAGTTTCTCGAATCGGACCTTTTTGCAGCCCTCACCGGTCGGAAATTCGATCTGATTGCAGCCAATCTTCCCTACGTGACTTTCAGGGAATACCACTCGCTCGAACCCGAAGTGCGCTGTTTTGAGCCGCAACTGGCTCTCACCGCCGACGACGAAGGCTTTTCCCTGATTGCCCGGGCCGCCACCGCCCTGCCCGCAATGCTGCTCCCCGGAGGGCGGGCTATCTTCGAGCTGTCTCCACATCAGGCAGGTCGGCTGACCCACCTGCTGGAGGCAAAGTGCCGGATGCGGAGCACAATCCTGCGGGACTACACCGGCCGGGACCGTTTCGTAACCGCGGAGTTCATTCCCTGACCGGAACGCCCGATTCAACGCCGGCAGCGCAGCAGACAGATCGTACCCGGCGGCAGTTCCAGCTCCGATCCGGCAGAAAAATTCACCTGCCGCGGCCGCGAAGCCTGTTCGAGCCTCCCCAGCTGTTCAGAAGAACATTCCGCCGGAGAACCGAAATCACGCCAGAGTTCGTAGGCACTGCCGCATCCCGGCAGAACCAGCTCCCCGCTCCCCGGAGAAGGCGGGGTGAACCGGAACGTTTCTCCGGCGGCGTCAGGGTCACGATAATTCCAGAGCAACACCCGGATCATCCCCCCATCCTCCGCCGCAAGAGCCCCGACCTGCCGCGGCGGCGGCTCCCGGAAAGAGACCGGTAACTCATCCCCCTCAAGTTCGGCCAGAAAACGGAAAGCATGGTATGACGCCTTGGGCAGATCATTTACCGTCAACAGACCGTAACCACCATGAAACGGTTCCGTATGAAAACCGCACTCCTCGTAGATGTCGGAGACATTCCAGTACATACTCCCGTCACAAAGACGGCAGAGCATCGCCATCGTTTTGGCGATGAAGGCGGCGTTATTACAGTCGTCATGATTCCAGGCAAGAGGTCCCGCAGAGGAGTTCCACTCGCCGGCCAGAACCGGAAATCCGGGGCCAAATCGGCGATCGACCTCCCGCCGTACTCTGGAATAGAGCTTTTCAAGCACTTCAGCCGATTGGAGCTTCACCTGACCGTATGCCGCATCGAGGAACGGCAGATCACTGGGATAGGCGTGGGTCGACAGGAAATCCGCCCGCGGTGCCTCCCCCGGATCCTCATCGCTCGATTGAGAGACATGATCCAGAAACTCGGGAATCCATGCGGTTTTGCTGGTTGCGGGTCCACCGACCCGCAGACGCGGAGAAACCGCCTTGATCGCCCGGCGTGAAACGTCGTAGAGTCGGAAGTATTCATCGCGGCTCCCGTTCCAGAATGCGATGTCCGGTTCATTCCAGACTTCGAAATACCATTCTGAAACGGCCTCGATGCCATAACGTTCCACCAGAGCGGCGGCAAGAGCTCCGACCATTCTCCCCCAGGCGGAAAAATCGCGCGGCGGATCGGTGCGGAATCCATAATGACAGATTGCGGTATTCCCCCGCGCAAGTGCACCCGGCATATCAGAGAGTTCGATGAAGGGGGCCATGCCGATCCGCCGGAGCGTATCGATCGCACGGAAAATCCGCTCGAAACAATACCCCCCGTCCGGCGCGACCACCCCCATCGCATCGGAAAGCATCCCGTGGCAGCGCAGATATTTCATCTTGAGCTCCCGGTGAGCCCGCTCAAGGTGAACCGGAAGATCCTCACGCAGCAACAGCGGCGCATGGCAGCTGTTGATGCCGAAACGCCAGATGGGATTCAGGTGCCGAAGCGCCTTCCCGAAAAATATCCGGTTCATGAAAACTTTCCCATGCAACATTCAACTTTTCCGGATACAATCAACATGGTCGAACAGTTCATTTCTCCGGAATCACCTCGATCGCATTCAGGAAACGGACCGACGGGTGCACCCCATCCGGCACAGAGAAGTCAAGATTCAAAATACCGTTTCCGACCTCGACCCCCTTGAACTCCCGGGTGATCGCATTGTCGAATCCGCCCGTTTCAAGGAAAGGATCGAAGTTGTTCAACAGCGGTTTCCCGTTGGCGGTCAGAGAAAAGACCCCGGCTCCCGGTTTCGCGTTCGGCTCGTAACCGATCTTGAGATAGATTCGAACCGTATAGGTACCGTTGGCGAGCTTGAAACGATAAGCGTCGAGGTTGTACGCCTCTGTAGCGTAAAGTTCCGGATTTTCAGTCCCCCTGATCGTCTGGATCGGCCGCCCGATCTGGCTGCCGTCGCTGACGGATCCGTAGACGCCATCCCATGCGTGGTCCGGGAAAAACAGCGTACCGTCTTTGGCGACGTAGTAATCATATTCGCCGCTTCCGCAGTTGACGGCGAAACGATTTTGCGCAATCATCTGCTGCTGTTTCAGCAGGTGTCCATTCTCGGCAAGCGGCAACTGACGGATCACACCGTTGAGCATCTTGGAGAAGAGCAGACGGTGCGCCTCGGCGTATTCATTGTCCGCCACGGCCTTCCGGACCGCTTCGAGCCGGGCGATGACCGCCGGTTTGACCGCGACATCCGCTTCCCTGAGGAAAGCAATCGTTTTGTCAAGTTCGGCAATTCTCCTGGCGACTGCCGCCTTCTGCCGCTCCGAAATCTGAACCCCCGCCACCTTCGGAGAGACCTTGTCAGACGTAAGGAAGCTGCGGAGCTGGTAGGACTCCAGAGGCAACGTCAGTCGTCCGTCCTCCGGAACGGTGAGCTTCTCTCCGGAGGAAAGATCGGTCAGCAGCGTACCGGCGGGCAGTTCGAGCGTGACGGCGCCTTCCTCCCAGAGAAGACTTGCCGCGTAGAGATAGGTTCCCTGCTTCCCCTGGAAATAACGCACGGTGACCGGATCAGACGGCCCGACGGCGTCCGTGAATTTTTCGGCGGGCAGACTGGTGTAGGCCCGGGCAAATTCCCGCGCTTCGGCGTCGCGGCCCCAGGTGCCGAAGGGCTGGGCGCCGACCAGAATCCGGACCGCATCGGTCGCCGCCACGTTGAACACCAGCTCCTTCAGGAAAAAGCGTCCGTGCGGCTTCACGTCGGCATTCTGGAAATAGGCGTTGAAGACTTTGGGATTCAACGAATTGTTGAAGGTCTCGAAATACTGGGCGTAGCAGTTTGCGATACCGGTGGGAGCAAAAAGCTTCATCCGCTTGAGATCGTAGAGCTGTTCATCGATGGTGGATTCCGGCTTGCCCCAATGCTTCGTCCAGCGATAATCGGTCCAGTAGCGCATCGCACCGAGCTTGAGGCCGGGAATCCTGTTGATTGCCTCAAGATCGATCCCGTTGTTCTCATAATACCATTTTTCCGTATCGACCGGGTCGCCGCTTTCGAGCGTACTGCTGCCGCGCAACGGTTCTCCGCTGACACTGAGGACAATGGACAACGCCGGATTGATCTCACGGACAAGCGACGCGACGTCCCCGAGAAACGCGGTCAGGCCGTCCGCCCTGAATTTCAGCCACTGATCGCGATATCGGGCGCTGTTGAAAAGCGCATGACGCTCCTTCTGCGAAGCGGGAAGATCGATCTTCTGCTGCTTTGCAAAGAGTCCGGCGGTCTGGTTGTCGTATCCATCCTCGGCCCCGAGCGTGAAACCGCCCCACAGGTCAATTCCGCGGAAACCGGGAAGCCTCCCGTACCGTCCGACGATGAACCGGATATGGTCAAGAATCAACCGGCGCGCTTCGGGGTGAAAGAAATTCGGCCGGGCCGATTCCGCAGCCTCATCCTTGTAGCTGTGGAGCAACATCCCCTCTTCCCGCAGTGCGGCGCGATTCTGCGGCTGCAGATTGAAGTCCGGCAGATTGTAGATGTTCACACTCGACACGAAATCGATTCCGTTGGCGTGAAACATATTGATGAAGAGCGGCACATCACCCGGAGCGTAAGGAAGCAGACCGTTCCCGTTGTAGCTGTTCAGCGGGTAGAACGGAAAGTCATAACGCAGCAGAGAGTAGGAGAGCATGTTCTGCCCGGTGTAGTTCATGTACTCCGAAAGTTTATCCGTGACGCGACCGGTGCGGAAACAACTCTTGAGCCTGTCCTCGTTGTCGCGATCCACCGTCATGTCGACAGTCTGGTCCTCATCAAGGTGGCCGAAACTGCGCGGCGTATATCCTTCGGGACGATGCACCGCAAGCCGGGGGAGCTCCCCCTTGAGTTCATAGACATTGACCCGGGCAACGGCGGCAGGATACGCCTCCACCATCGTACGCGCCTCAAAGAGATAGCGGGAAGCGCCGGGATAAAATAAATAGCGCGTTTTCTGCATCCGACCGGAATTGGGATACTCCTCTCCCGCCTGAATGCCGCCTTCAAGGCGGTCGCGGTGCTGAGCCGCCTCACTCCTGACATACATGTAAAGCCCCATGGAACGCGGCTTGTCGTCAGGCCACTCGATCTCCAGCAGGACCGGCCGACCTTTGCGTTGAGCCATTTTGAACGGAATCTCAAAGGAGAACCGATTCCCTTTGCGCATTCCCGCCTCGGTATAAGCACCGGCCGCCGATTCGACCGTCCGAACCGGCACGTCAGACAGAAACCCCTCTTTCTGCGGGACAGTGAGATCGCGGCTGAAGAGCAACCTGCCCACTTCCAGCTCCTGACCGGTAGCCTCCTTCGCCCGGTAGCCCGGCTCATAAACGGTAACCGGGAAACTGCGTCGTGCGGGAACGCCCTGCGGATTTTCGATCTCGACCTGAAGATGATAGAGTTTCTGCGGCAGTTTTCCCGCATCCAGCGTCAAGATCCGGGGCGCCGTGGTTGCCTCCGGGTTGAAACTCTCCTGCTTCAACACTTTTTTCTCCCGCGGGTCGTAGAGTTTCAACGTGACCCGGCGCGGTACGAGCGGCTTGCCCGGCTCGTACCCTTCCGGCTTTGGTATGCTGTAATAGTCAGCGGGAGCAACGGCAAGTTCCAGCTTGACCGGCTCATCCACGGTAAATGCCGCTTTGTCGAGCATCAGGTCAAAAGGATAAAACTCCCGGTAATCCGCGCTGACCTCCGCCTGTGTCAGCGGCCGCCCGTAGACCTTGAATTCATCAATGGCGCCGTCAACGGCACAGAGCAGGCCGTTGGTTTCCGTATTGGAACCGACCAGAATCTCCCGCACCTTCCCGAGATCGAAGTTCCCGACCCGAACCGGTTTCTCCTCCAGCCAGGTCGAACCGATCCGATACGGCAGACCGTTGATGTAAATGGTGCTCCAGCCGTTGTTGTTGTAGACAATGGCCATATGCATCCAGTCCCCGGGGTGGTTGATCGAACGGGCCCGACGGTTCAGCGACATCGTGTCGAGATCCCCCCGGCGCGGCAGGTCGGCACGCAGCCAGTGCCACCAGAAAACACTCATCTTGTTTTTTCCGTCGGCTCCGATTCCGGAAAGCAGGTAATACCACGGCATGGAATCGCGCAGTTCCCCCTCCCAATCCGGCCGGAACCAGAAGCTGAAAGCTCCCGCATCCGGGTTGAGCGTCACAGGGTAACGGATGCCGCTCGGCCCACGCTCCGGCGTGGTAATCTCGACCGCCTGCCCTTTGAGTCCGGGGACGAAACGAATGCTGTCGGCACTCTTCGCCTTCACGTTTCCGGCATCGGTGTTCCCGTCAAACGTGGCGTGAAGCAGCGGCGGCGCGGCAGGATCAAAGTCGGCAGCCTGTTCCGGCAACGGTTCCAGCGAAGCACTCCGCACCGCGAAATCGCCGCGGTAGCCGTAAGCCTGAGCCCGCACTAGCTTGCCGAGATCAAAATCAAAACTCCCGACAAATTTCCCGTTGCAGTTCAGTTCGATGAATCCGTTGCGGCAGGTAAGCTCGATCGTATTCCACTTGTCGGAGAGAGTATTGGATAATTTCGGAGAGATCGCTCCGACACTCTGCTCTCCCCCTTTCAGCGGGACAAAGGAAAAATCCCCTCCCCGGGTCAACAGATGCAGATTGTGTCTGCTGCCCTGAAACAGGAAACCGGTGTGCTGGTCGGTCGGATTTAAATTGAAGGTCTGAAACTCAGCGGTAAAACGGAAATTGGCGAGATCCTGTTTGTCGAACAGCGTTTCGCTGCGCATCTCCTTCTGGTGAGTCGAGATCTTCAGCATTTTTTCCGGACTCTTCTCAAAGCTGACGGTTTCGGCGCACAACAGCCCCGCGGCGGCCAGCAGCGCCACCGTGAACAAATGTTTTTTCATTGAAATGAATCTTTCCGAAGTTTCTTATTGATAAGTGATGTCCCAGTGACGTTTTGCGGCGAGGTAATCGGTGTCGTAGTTGAAGTAGCCGATGATCTCATAGGTCTTGTAATTCTGGACGCTCCCGTCGACCATGCAGGTGTAGGTACTGTTTCCGCTGTGACCATCGTAGAAAATACCGTTATTGTGCGACCCGAACGGCCCGTAATGAGCAGTGTTGTAGTCGAAGCAGTCGGCGCTGTTGGCGAAACCGAGGGCGGGGCCCTCCGAAAGTCCGGAATGCGCATCGTAACGCTCGCACGCCTTGTTGAAGCAGATGAAAGCGAACTTGGAAGAGGGGTTGCGGATCGAACCACTCTTTTTACCGGAAG
Source organism: uncultured Victivallis sp. (assembly GCA_944389895.1). Classification (GTDB taxonomy): domain Bacteria; phylum Verrucomicrobiota; class Lentisphaeria; order Victivallales; family Victivallaceae; genus Victivallis. The sequence goes on from CALXOA010000109.1 coordinate 63,335, forward strand.
GGGATTTCAGGCTGTAACGCGGATTGGTCTCTTTGGGATCCTTATCACTGGCAGGAGCATTGATCGCATAGGAGAGCGGATGGGTGTCCCGCCGGAACCCCTTGTTGAATTTGTCCAACCCGCAGTGGAATGCCTTGATGCTGCGCGCATACAGGAAAAGTTCCCAGTGCCAGGTTGCGCTTTGGTCATCCACCTTGTTGACGACCCCGGCGGCCTTCCGCACCTCGACGATGAAATCATTGTAATCGCCCGAATAGAGTGCGGACGCCTGTCCGATCTGTTTGAGGTTGCTTGCGCACTGCGCCCCGTAAGCCGCCTCCCGCGCCCTGTTGAGCGCGGGCAGCAGAATCGCGGCAAGAATGGCAATAATCGCAATAACTACTAAAAGTTCTATTAATGTAAAACTATGCTCTCTCATTTAACAGTACCTTCAGCAATGTAAATATAAAACATGCACATATACACTATTTTTTATTTTCATTTTTTTGAAGTCCGGCACGAATGATTTTTGCGCGGAGCGTCTCCTCCTTTGCCGGAGCGGTATCGCCGTAGGTTTCCGAGTGAAGCAGACTCCAGCCGTGGTAGTCGCGCAATCCATGGTAACACCAGGACCAGCCGTACTCCTCGAAGATGTCGACCAGATCGGCAAGATACTGCGCAGCATCCTCTTTTGGGGCCCAGCGAACCACGCTGAACTCACCGACCAGAATCGGGACGTTGTATTTCAACTGGAAGTCGCGGGCACACTGGAGATGCTTTTTCATTTTCGCCTTGTCCCAGTTGCTGCGGACATTGGTTTTCGCCTGAATCTCCTTGAGGTCGGTTCCGGTAATATTGTGGATCCCCTGATGGGTAAATTCGTGCGGGGAGTAATAGTGAACGCTGTAGATCACCTTTTCATCCGGCAACGGTTTCATATCCTTGAAGCCGTCATGCAGCCCGCCCGGACCGGGTTCATACATGATCCAGGTATCGGGATCCACGGAACGGATCGCCCTGGTCGCGGCGATGGCGGCAGGACGCCACTCTTTCGGCGGATAGGGCATCTGATCCCAGTCGAGAGGTTCGTTGCAGAGATCATATGCGTAAATCACGTCGCGATAGGGAGCCTGGGCAACCGCGATCTTCTTCCAGAGTGCGGCGGCACGATCAGCCAGATCGGGACTGGTCCAGAAAGCGTTGTGCGTCATATCCACCTTGCCGCCACCGGAAAATGCATCGGCATTGACGGTCAGAACCACTTTGACGCCGTACTTGCGCGCCTCGGCGAGATACTCTGAAATCTCCGCCATCCGCTGCTTGAAAACGGCGTCATCGGCGATATCCGGAGTCGGAATCCACTTGCGGACCACATTCGCGTTCCATTCAGAACGTGCCTCCTCAATACCGTTCTTGTTTTGAAGCGTGAACCCCCGAACGATTGCGGGAACGGGACGATGCTTGCCGAGCACCTCGGGAGTCGGCAGATCGGTTTCGGCGACGGAGGATTTTTCCGGTGTCATGGTAATGGATTTCAACTCTGCTGTGTTGGTTTTGGTATCGATGGTTGAGGAAAAGACCGACAGAATCACGCTCTCCTCCTTGTCCAGACGGAAAACACGGGAGTCGGTTCTCCACTTCTCGAGATTTCCGTTGCTCAGGTGCAGAACGAAGAAAGGAGTGGTGAAGCCGCGGGAGAGCGCAATCACCAGATTGCTCCCCCGACCGCACCCGGTGACGCGATATTCTCCGGCAGGCAGTGTGATGTTGCGGTAGATTTTCGAGTCGCCGTCCGTCCCGACCAGCCGGATGTATCCGGAACGGACCTCGGCGGTGAGCGCCTTGGTGTGCGCCCAACCGGCCATCGGATCGGAACCGTCGAACGTAAAAGACAGGGGAAGCGCATCCGCAGCCCCGGCGCCGGCGACACAGAAAGCCGCCGCGATCAACTGGAAAAACTGTTTGAGCATGATTCGCATTGCCGTCTCTCCTGTGATGGAATTGAATTATTTCCGGAAGATCTTCTGATAAGCCTCGAAAAGCGTATCGGCGTACCCTTTCATTCCGGCGTCGTTCGGATGCCACTTGACGCCGCCGGAGGTTCCCGTGCCGGAACAGGCAGGATTCTGAGCGTAACGGGCGATGGAAACGAAGGTGACGCCGAGTTCATCGCAGATTTTCCGCTGAGCCTTCTCCACCTTTTCCTCGAGAGACCCGGCGGCATAGTCGTTCTGCCCGGTTTTGGTCGGACTCCAGAGACCGACGGCGATCACTCTGGGAGCGGGAGAGAGTGCCAGATAGGATTCGAGCATCGCCCGATATTCGGCGCACCACTTTTCGAACTCCTCCGGCTTGAGTCCGCCGGCCCCCTCCCCGGTCTGCAGAATCACCAGATCTGGAAGGAGATCCTTCGTCTTGCGCTCCGCGGTGGCCCGCCCCTCCGGGGTCTTGTAGGCGTTGCTGTTGTTATAGGAGATCTCGATGCGTTCCCCGTTCCGTGCGGAGGCGACGAGAGCGGCGAAGAGGTGGACATAATCCTGTTCCAGTTTCGACGCGGCCATGCCGCACTGCCGATCCCAGCCGAGGTTCTTGATGGTCCAGTCATTGAAACCGTGCATGGTGATGCTGTTGCCGGTGAACATGATCCGGAATACGCCGGGCTGCGGAGCCCGGCGCGGCGTCTCATCGGTGACGGTGACGGCAGCGAGGGTAACGGTGGCGAGAGCGGCGGCGACGGCGGAGAATTTTTTGAGGTTCATGGTACGCTCCTGTTTTAAGTTATGGGCCATCTGCCCTTGTAATCATGTGGTTTCACCGGCTTTGAAGAGTGTCGAAATCCGGTTGACGACCGACACCTCCTCCCCCGAAAGGATCGCCAGCAGCCGTTGTGCGGCCAGTTGCCCGAGCCTGACGTCATCACAGGCCGCGCGGGTAACCCGGATCAACGACTCCTCATGCAGGAGGCTGTCGCAGCACGCGAGGGCGTAATCGCCCGGCACACTGATTCCGTGCCGCATGAAATAGTCGTAGCAGCCGATGGTGGAGTCGTGGCTGACCAGCAGCAACGCCGTCACCGGGAGCTGGCGCATGTAGACCTTTTCCGCAGACTGGCAGCCGTTGGAATAGAGGTAGTTGGATCGAACCGGCACGATGACGTCATCCCAGTTCAATCCAGCGTCGCGAAGTGCCTGGCGGATGCCGAGGTCGAGCTCACGCTGGAGGCTGGTTACATCGTCGCTGTTGGCGCACCAGGCGATTTTGCGATGCCCCTTCTCGAGCAGATGCCGCATCACACTGTAGCTGGCGCCGGTGTAGTCATGATGGAAGTAGATGGAGTCGTCCTCGGAATAATCCGGGCGGGTGGTGATGAATACGTGCGGAAAACCGTTCTCGCTCAGCTCCTGATAGAAGTTGTCACGGCAGTAGGAACCCCAGATGAAAATCCCGTCCACCTGCTTGCTCCGGAAGATCTTCAAATACTCCTTGTTCTCCAGATAGTTGTGGTCGGCGAAGATCAGCAGGATGCGGTATCCGGCGGCGGAAACGGTCCGCTCAAGCCCGTTCAGAATGCGCACGAGATGCTGGTCCTCGAAAATGTAGCGGAGCGGATTCTCGAAATGAGGCAGCACCAGCGCAAGCACTCCGGATTTGTTGGAGAAAAGCCGCCGCGCGTTGATGTTCGGCACATAATTCAACTCGTGCACCGCATCGAGAATTTTGCGCCGGGTCGACTCGGAAACCTGTGTGCGTCCCATCCGGTTGCTCAGCACCCGGGAGACGGTACCCGGCGAGACTCCCGCCCGCCGCGCGACATCGCGCATGTTTACACTTCCGGCCATGTTCTTCCCCGTGTCCTTTTTTCAGGATAAAACGATAAACAACATGTTGTTGTATGCTTTAATTATACCAAAACAACATGTTGTTGTCAATAGGAAGTGTCAAAAAAAAACAAAAAAAATCCCCCTGCGAAACGGGGGAGAAAACCGGGGCCGTTACTCAGACTGCGGCTGGGCCGGAAGTTCGCGGCGCACCGGTTTGGAGCCGGTATAATCGAGCACACCGTCGAAGAGATCGACCCCCTCGAGCACGCAGTACATGCGCGGAGTCAGAAACTCTCCGGTATAAACCACAGCGATCTGGGTATCGCCGTTGCGCCACTCGACGCGTGCGATTCCGGCCCGGTCGCCGCGGTAGTCGATCTTGACCGCGGGCGGATTCTGAAGCGCGAAACGGATCATTTCCGGCTTGACGGCCTTCCGGGAGTGGCGCAGCGTGGTACGGGCGTGAGCGACGAGCATCTGCTCCTCGTCGGGAGTCAGGGCGTAGTAGCTCTCGCCGTCGACCATGACCCTGGGGCCGCAGCCGGCGACGGCGAACAGCACGGCTGCACAGAGGGAGAACAGAAAAAATTTCATGAAAAACGATCCTCTGATTTTCCGGTAACTTTCCGGCAGGAAACCGACTTCCTTATAATATAGGACAGAATCGGAACGGGTGCAAGCCGGAACGGAAAAAGTTCTTTCCCCGGCCAATCCTTCCCGGCGGCCTTTCACGGCAGAAAATCGCAGGGAATCCCGCGCGCCGCGGCCTGGAGTTCGAGCCTGTCATTCTCGGCATAGCGCTTCAGAAGCAGTCGCCGGGTGTTTTCCGGCAGGGAAAAATGCGGCGGGGGGGCAACCAGCGTCACCGCAGTACCCGGATATCGCGGGGCGAAATGGGCGCATTCCCCGAAGAGTATCACTTCGGAGCTGTCCGGGAACGGCACATCGGCGCGGAGTTCAGCGGAGCGGATCGGCAGTACGCCCCCATCCGGAAGCAGGTCGGCACATTCGCGCAAGGAAAAAGTTCCGTCGTAGAGCGCCAGAGAATCGGCGGGGCCGGGCAGTCGGAGAAATTCTCCGGCAACGACTTGCGGTGCATCTGCGGGGGCGAGAAGAAGCACTGCCGGTGACAGCAGCATCGCAGCAGCAGCGGCTCCGGCAGCAATTCCGGCCCGCTTCGGCCGGAACCGGCCGAGGGAAAGAAACACGATCAACCCGAGGTAGAGCATCAGCACTCCCCAGGAGAGGCACTGGTTCAGGCGCGGCAATCCTCCGGCGCCGTGGAAGTCGAACAGGATCCCCCAGTCGAAAACCGAGCAGGAAAAGGCCGAGACCGCCAGTCCGATCAGAGCGGTTCGCGCCGCGGGGTGCCGGGAGCCGTTCAGCAGAGCGTAGAAGAGGGCTCCGAACCAGAGGAATCCCGCGATCACGCCGTATTCCGCCAGCAGTGTCAGATGGCTGTTCACCAGAGTGCGGCAGACGATCCGGGGCGGCAGCAGGAATGCAGTTGCGATCACACCGGAATTGCCGTGACCGACACCGAGGGGATTGGCGGTGAAGAGCGCGGCACCGGCATGCCAGATCGCCAGCCGGTTGGTCACGGCGCGATCGAGGGTGAACCGGGCCAGAGCTCCGGCGGCGAGAAAGGCGAGGAAGAGCAATCCAAGCAGCAGCGCGCCCCGTTTCCATTCGCCGGAGGCGGTTTTGCGGCAGCCGAAATAGAGCGCCAGTTCGAGGACCGCGACTGCGGCGCCGGTCCGGGAGAAGGTCAGAGCCAGAGCCGCGAAGGCGAGCAACGTGGCGACGGCGACCGGAATCCGGCAGGCAGGACGTGGAAACTTCTCCCATGCCTCCCAGAGGAAGGGGAGCAGCGCAGCGAACAAGGCGGCAGCATGGTTGGGGTTGTAGAATCCGAACCCCCACCGCACCATGCCGTCGTAGGTGAACTCCATCATTTGAGCCACAACTCCAGAACCTGCCGGTTCGGAATTTCGTTGCGGTATTCCGGATCGATTTCCCCGCTCCGCTCGATCGGCAGGACTTCGCGTGAGTCGTCATCGGCGACGAAGCGGCTTCTCTCCCCCGACAACAGCGCGTCGAACCAGGCGCGTGCCAGTTCGAGGGTCCGCGAAGAGAGGCCATGGCCGCTCTCGTCATACTTCCAGAGCAATTTCCCGCCGTTCTCGCGGTAGTTGGAGACGAAGGTACGGCTGATGTTCCAGCGGGCATCGTCGAGGGTGCCGCAGGTAACCAGGGCGGGGGCGGGATTTTTCACTTTCCCGGTAAAGTAGACGCCGCAGGCATGGGCGCCCCATGCGGCGACCTTTTCCGGCATCCAGGCGTAGAAGAGGTTGGCGCACTGACCGCCGGCGGAGTAGCCGTAGAGGAGCAGGCGGCGCGGCGGCACCTGGAACCGGCGTTCCAGCTCGGCGACGGCACGCTTGAGCGCGGGACCGGACCACGCCTCCGGTTCCCAGTACGTACGGTCGCGGAAGGAGGGAGAGAGCAGAATCAGGTGGTGCCTGTCGGCCAGCGTGTCGAATTGAAAGCGTTTCAGGGTTTCCTCTCCCCTCCAGTTGCGCCCGCCGAAGAGGACCATGATTCCGCGCGGCGTACCGCCGGCGGGGCGGCGATATGCAAATTCGACTCCGTCCACGGTCAATGTGGCCGCGGACAGGGCTGGGAGAGCCGTCAGCAACAGGAGGAGGACGAAGGGAACTCCTCTCATTCCGGCTTCCCCCACGCCCGTGCGATGGAGAGGTCGGGAAGCAGAACCCGGTCTTCAGGCAGGATGTTTTTCGCCTTCGGGGATCCGGCGGGGTAGAACACCCCCTCCTGATCGTCGCCGATGTAGGGAAACGCGGGCGTCTCTCTGCGGCTGGAGCCGTCGCCGGTCAGATCGGAAGCGTAGAGCTTATGGTAATAGGTCAGAAATTCTCGTGCGAGCCGCAGGGAGTCCGGCGGCACGTCGTGGGGGTGGTTGGGGAATGAACGCCAGATGATGTTTCCGCCGCTCCTGCGGTATTTTTCGACGAAGTTGCGGCTGATCACATAACGCTGGACATCGGCGTCGCCGCAGGTCACGAGACCGGGGATGTCGCGCATCCTGACGGTCGGTTCATGGAATACGCCGCAGGCGTGGGAGACCCAGGCCCGGGTGATCCGCGGCCGCCACGCGGGGAAGAGGTTGGAGCACTGGCTGCCGGCGGAGTAGCCGTAGAAGAGCAGTTTATCGGTACAGATGTTGTATTTTTTCCGGATCTGCTCAAGGGCGCTGAGCAGCGCCTTGCCGGACCACTCTTCCGGTTCCCAGTAGGTATCGTCACGAAAGCCCGGGGAGACCAGGAAGGCGTTGTTCGCGTCGGCCCACTCGCCCCACCCGAGGGCGCCGGAGGCCATGTTCTTCCCCGAGTCGTTGCGGCCGCCGAAGAGAACCAGCACCCGTGACATCCGTGGCTGCCGGGAGTGGTAATCCTTCGGCACCCGGTACCACACGGTCACGAGGCGGTTCTGCGGTGCAC
>CALXOA010000110.1 GCA_944389895.1 uncultured Victivallis sp.
CCTCGAGCGAATGAAAACTGATCACTGCCAGACGCCCTCCGGATTTCAGAAGCCGGAGAGCTGCAGGCAGAGCGCGTTGCAGTTCGCCGAGTTCATCGTTGACTGCGATCCGCAACGCCTGAAACACGAGAGTCGGCGCGGGAAGCCTTCCCGGTTTCGAGCGCCCGAGTACCCGGTCGCAGAGTTCCACGAGCTGCCCCGTGGTTGCAAACGGCCGGCTTTCACGTTCGCTCACGATGGCCGCCGCAAGTTTGCGTGATTTATCCACTTCTCCATATTCGCGCAAAATTTTTTCAAGCTCTTCTTCCGGCGTACGGTTGAGGAGACGGCTGGCGGTCATTTCGCAACGCCGGTCCATCCGCATGTCGAGCGGTCCATCCGCACGCCATGAGAATCCCCGTTCCGGGTGGTCGAGCTGCGGAGACGATACTCCGATGTCGAGCAGGACGCCGTCCACCTCATTCCACCCATGTTCCCGGGCGCGGCTCTCCAGTTCCGAATAGTTGCCGCGTACCAGTGTGACCCGTTTCCCCGCAAAGGCGAGGCGTTGTGCCGCCGCTTCCAGCGCACTTTCATCCCGGTCGATCCCGAGAAGTTCAAGCTGCGGGCAGCGCTCCAGCAGCATCGCACTGTGCCCGCCGCCGCCGACAGTGCCGTCAACCAGCCGCGCCGGCCTCTCGACCGGCAATGCGAGATATCCGGCAACTTCCCTGTATAAAACCGGTATGTGGATGAACTCGCCTTCCACGGTTTCATGCCTTTCCCAGAATCCCGCCGAGCAATCCGGCGATGTCTCCGGAATCATCGCTGACCTTCTGAATCTCGTCGAGGTACATGTTCAGAGCCGTCTCATCGTCGGGCATACTCCAGTTTTCCGGCGCCGTGAGGCGGATATGTGTTACCGCTCCGATCAGTTTCAACTGCCCCCTGACTCCGATTTCATCGAGCATTTTCCGGTCGAGGGCAATCCGCCCCTGTCTGTCGCAGCGGCACTGCCGCGACCGTGAACCGAGGTAGGCGAAGGCCATCTGCATTTTCGGGTTCGCGATCGCAAGTTTCTTGGCTTTCCCGACAAATTCCAGGAATGTCGCCAGCGGCAACAGGACCAGGGCCTTCCCGCGTGCCGGTATCATCACCAGCTCGGTTTCTCCGTCGCGGTTCCGCCAGTCGCTCGGCAGCGATACGCGACACTGCGCATCCAGCGCATGATCGTATTCGCCGAGATACAGTCCCTGAAAAACATTGGCGGCCGACGGCATACCTATTTGCTCCTATTTATACCTATTCATACCTATTTTACCACAAAAACTGCTTTTTGCCAACTTTTTTTCCGGAAATATCATTTTTTTTTGAAGTTTTCGTTTTTTCTGTTGAAACGGATGGAAAGGTGATGGCATTCCCGCGGCTGTGATGCTATCTTCTTTCTGCTGCGGGAACAATCAGGGAGGTTCACATGAGGTTCGGGCGGATTCCCGGTCGGCTGAAAGTTCCGGTATCGACGTTGATACTCGGCACGTTGCTGATCGGCTACGCGGCGTTGCTCAACTGCTATCTGGTTCCGGTTACCGGCGGTACCGATCAAAACGGATATCATCTGCAGGGACGACTGTTGAACGAGGAGGGGACGTTCTACCGGAAAGCGGCGGATCCTCTGGAGTTCATCGGCCACATGTGGGTGGTCAACGAACGGGGAGAGTTCTATCCGAAATATCCGCCCTTTTATCCGGCGATGACGGCCGCGATAAATCTTCTGCTCGGTCCCGGCGGTGGCTTTTACGCAACGTTATGGGCTGCGGTTCTGGCAGCCGCGGGCATGTATGTGCTGGCACGTTTTTTCGTCGGGCGGTATTTCGCTCTGATGGGGGCGGGAGCGCTGATGGTTTCTCCGGTCGTGTCAATGCTCGGAATCGTCCGCAATTCACACACGCCGAGTCTCGCCTTTTTTCTTTGGGGACTGGCGGCGTTTTTCGGCGCTGTCCGGGCAAAGTCGCTTTGGGGCAGGCTGGCCGGGGCGTTTGCCGGAGGATTCCTGATCGGCTGGACGGTCGGGATTCGATATACGGATCTGCTGCTGATCCTGATCCCGGCAGCCTATCTGATGTTGTTTCCCCGGGGGCGGCGGCGCGTCGTACTGGCGGTCGGCCTGGCGGCGGGAGCGGCGATTCCCTACGGAATGCTGGCCGTGTTCCACTGGCTTGCCTACGGTGCGCCGTGGAGGAGCGGCTATTCCCTGACCGGTGAGGCGGGGGCGTTTCAACTGCGGTTCCTGTGGGAGAATTTACTGATCTACGTGCCGGAATTTTTCATGCTGGTGGTCGGCCCGCTCGGTGCATTGGCCGTGCTGGTGCCCCGGCTGCGCTGGCGCCGGGGCCTCTTCTGGGCAGCATGGCTTCTGCCGACCTTCCTGCTCTATCTGACCTATTACTGGGCTCCGGAGAACGACGGCACCGGTGCGATGCGCTTTCTGACCCCGCTGGTTCCTGCTGTTGTGATTGCCGGATTGCTCGCGTTGCGTCGCTTCTGCCGGCAGGTTCCGCCCCGGGCTGCGTTTCTGACGGTCATCCTGGTTGTTGCAATACAGGCGGGCTGGGGAGTCCCCCGGCTGCTCAAGATGTGTGAAGCGAAGGCGGCGGGGGATCTCCAGAATCTGGTGTTGATCGAAGCGTTGAAGCAGCGTGTGCCCCCGGGGGCTTCGATCGTGGCGCGTACCGGATTACTCAACGAGCTCGACTACGAGTTGCGCTGGCGGCTCTATCCGGGTTATCTTCTCAACGTCAGAGAGCTGCATGGGGTGATCGAACGGTCGCTCGGCGCGCAGGCGGCAGGGTTGCAGCGGGAGCGGGCGCGTTGGCTCGAGGAGGAGCTGGGCGGGCTCGACGCCGGTCGGTTGCAGGCGAAAATGCGGGAATTTTTCGATGCGCGCCGCAATGCCGGCAGCGAGGTTTACTTCGTCGGCCGCGGTGCGGAGGTGAACCAGTTCCGCCGGATTTTTCATCGTCATTTCGAGCTGGAGTCGCTCGGCATGATCACCGGGGAGCGACCCGCCTGGCTGTTGTTGCCGTTCAAACGGGCAGCGAGCCGTTTCCAGGAATCGGATGCGCCGGTCAAATTCACGCCGTATGAGGTGATCCGGCTCGGGGCGAAACGGTCGCGGGTGCTTCCCGCCGCCGCTTCTGTGGGAGAGTTGCAACAGGAACGTGCGGAGGTACTTTACCGGCTCAATCCTGCTCAGGATCCCGAAATACGGCGCGATACCGAGCGTCTGGAGGCGATCCGTGATGAGACGGGCGCTCTGAACCGTTCGATTGCCGAGGCTCGCCGTCGTGCGGAAGCTGCGAAACGGGCCCGCCGGGAAAAGGCGGCGGGACGGCCCTAATTCCGTTTCCCCGCTTCCCGGCTGCGCCAGGCGGAGGGGGAACAGCCGGTGCGTTTCCGGAACTCGGTCGAAAAATGAAGTGCATTGCCGTAACCGACCCGGAATGCGATTTCCTTGATCGGTTGATCTGTCAGGCTCAGCAGCCGGCGGGCAGCTTCGATCCTCTTGTCGATCAGGATGTTGATCGGCGTATCACCCAGATGTTTCCGGAAGAGGCGGTGTAGCGTGGAACAGCTGATTCCCGCTTCTCTGGCCAGTTTCGCGGTGGTCAACGGTTCGCCGAGACGCCGATCGAGACCGTCGAGAATTTGCGGCAGCGGAGCGGGCAGCGTGTCGTCGCGGCAGTCGAGAGCCAGCCGGAACAGCAGTTGGCATCCGAGCGCGGATCGTATCGCAGCGCGGCTGGAGATCTCGTTGTCGAACGTTTCGGCGATCTGGTCGAAAAGCTTCTGGAGCGGAACCGGATCCGCGGGGCGGATCACATCGATCCGGTCGAGACCGAGGGAGGCGAGAAGCGGTTCCAGCAGTGTTCCTTCAAGGGCGACGGTTCGTTTGAATGCGGCGTGGCAACTCTCCGGCAACAGCATTTCCGAATCTGCCCCGGGGCGGACCAGAAACAGTTCCCCCGGAACCACCTGGTATGTTCTTTCTCCCTGCCGGAAGAGGAAGCAGCCTTCTTCCACCAGTTCCAGCGCACAGATATCCGAGCACTCCCGGTAACGGTAACAGCCGGCAACCCATTCGTCGCCGCCGGTGAAGGAGATCCGGAGCGGCCAGCCGGGAGATGGCGGCAGGGCGTGGTCGTATGCGAAATGGTGTCGTGGATAGGGGCCGGAGTTCCTGCCGCCGAGCCGGCTTGCTCCGTTTGCCGCGATGAGGCGGCTGCGTGCGCGAAGTTCATCCCGTTTCATCTCTCTGAATCCTGTGCGGCCGGAGAGGATTGATAATATGATTGCGAGGATATCGAATCTGATTCCGGAAAATGCCGCTTGTTCCGGCGTGATTCTGCATGCATAATATATGATGTCGCATCAGTAAAGACAAGTGCACCGGAGGTGTCGGATGAACGATTTTTCGGCCTGGAGCGTGTGGGGGGGCGGGCAACTGTTCGCTTTTTCGGCTTTTGACGGTGAAACCGACTGGCGGAACGGATTGGTGTTGCGCAGCGTTGCAGCTGCATCGGTTCTCGAGGTGAAGCTGCCGGAGGAGGGAGGAGCGCTCCTCTTCGACCTTGCTCCGCCGCGGCGATGTCTGCTGGCCGGAGATCACTTCATTCTGGAGACCGCGTCAGGAGAGGTGCGTGGAGCCTTCATCGACGCCCGGCATCTGCTGGTCGAGGGAAATTGCCGGGCGGTCGGACTTTCCGGTGCGGTCCGGGTGGCGACGAGACCGGGACGACTGCTGCTGGGAGCCCGGGAGAGTTTTGATGAAACATTGCTCAAGGTTGACTTCGGTGCGGTGTTGGCCTCGCGGGCCGCATTCCTTGCGCATCTGCCTCTGGTTCAGACGGAATCCGAAACCGCCAGGCGCGCGCTGCTGAAGGCGTGTTCCCAGCTCAAGATCCAGCTCAATTCGCCTGCCGGGCTGCTGCGCCACCGCTGGACTACGCCGGACCGGTGGCCCCACCGCTGGATGTGGCTGTGGGATTCGGTGTTTCATGCGGCCGGATTGCGGCATCTCGATCCGGTTGCGGCGAGGGAGAGTCTCGAGGCGGTATTCGACGTACAGCAGGAGGATGGCTTCATTCCGCACTTCGCTTCTCCGGAGTCCCGCAGCGAAATCACACAGCCTCCGTTGCTCGGTTTCGGAATGGAGCTTGTCGCCGGTGAGGATGACGCGTTTCTTGCCGGGCTCTATCCGAAGAACGCCGCTTTTCTGGAGTGGATTTTCGCCAATCGCGATTCCGACGGGGCCGGGCTGGTCGAATGGGCGATCGAGGCGGAAGAACAGTGTCGAAGCGGCGAGAGCGGTATGGATAACTCCCCGCGCTTCGATGGCGCCGTACAGCTGGATGCTCCCGATTTCAATGCCTATCTGGCGCATGATTGCGATGTGATGGCACGGATTGCCGAACGGTTGAAGCGTCCCGGGGAGGCTGCTCTGTGGCGCGGTCGGCGCGACCGGCTGAATCGGCTGATGAATGAGTTCCTGTGGGATGATGAGGCGGGGCTCTACGTCGATTTCGACGTGGTTGCAAAACGGCGGACCGGTGTGTTGAGCTCGGCCGGCTTCCTGCCGCTGTTGTCGGGGGCGCCGTCTCCACGGATGGCGGCGCGGATGGTTTCCGCCCTCGGAGATCCGGAACTTTTCGGAAGTGCGTTTCCGGTTCCGTCGATTGCGCGCAACCAGGAGCGTTTTTATGCGAAGGATATGTGGCGCGGACCGGTCTGGGTCAACATCAATTACCTGATCGCACGCGGACTGCGGCGTTACGGATTTGATTCCGAGGCTGACCTGTTGCTTTCCGCCACCTGTGGAGAGCTGGAGAGAGAGTTTCTGCGTTACGGCACTTTCTTTGAGTTTTACGACGATCGCAGAGAGTGTACGCCGCCGGAACTGCTGCGCAAGGGGTGCTGTGCTCCGGAGCGGAGTCCCTATCATCAGGTGTTCATGGACTACGGCTGGAGTGCTTCGCTCTATGTCGACATGGTGTTCTCCGCCGCAAAGCGGCATGTTTGACAGAGGGGGTGGCGCCTCGGTTTCCCGGTGAATTTTTCCCGGGGTTATACGTTCTCTTCCCCGCGGGCGGTCGACTGCCGCCAGATCGGTTCCGCAAGGAGTTCCTCGCTTTGGAGCGGAAGATTGTTTTTCAACCGGTCGAGCAGAAGCTCGACGCAACGCACGGCGCACGCTTCGGCTCTCTGGTCGAAGGTGGAGAGCGGCACCGTGCAGTCGAGGCTGGCGGGGATGTTGTCGCCGCCGGTGATCAGCACGTCGTCCGGAACCCGCAATCCGTGTTCCAGCAGGAAATGTTCGATGGCAATTGCGGCGTAGTCGTTGCCGCAGATGACCGCATCGGGGCGCCAGGCCAGCACTTCCGGCGCGATCGCGAGAATCTCCTTGCGGCGCAGATCGGCGGAAAAGATCCGGGCTTGCGCACCCTCCGCACCCGCGAGAAATCCGGCCCGGCGCTGCCGGTGGCTGTCGCCGCTTTCGCAGAACAGGCCGGCGAGCCGCCGGGCGCCGAGTTCCCGGCAACGCCGGGTCAACCGGATGATCGGCTCCCGCTGCTCGACCGTGACCGATGGATATCCGTTCAACCGGTTGGTCAGAAGCAGAAAGGGCTGATCCGCGTTCTGCAGCTCCTCCAGGCACGCCGACTCCTTGTCGGCTCCCCACACGATCAGGGCGTCGATTTCATTGCGCCGGAAAATGTTCAGATATTCTTTGGTTTCCACGAACCGCGAGTCGTTCAACAGCGGCAGACAACGGTATCCCACCTTGAAGAGTTCACGGCAGACTGCGAACAGGGAGCGTGCAAGGTTTTCGTCGTCCGTCATTTCGCAACCGACCAGAAAACCGATCGTGCGTGATTCGCCGGAGAAAAAGCGTGCGGCATGAATGCTCGGCTGATAACCGATCCTGGCACAGTATTCGAGGATCCGTCGCCGCGTTTTCTCGCTGATCTTGATCGAGCTTTCGTGCCCCGACAGCACCCGCGAGACAGTGGAGGGGGAGCACTCCAGCTTCCGGGCGATTTCCCGGATATTGATCGATTCCGGCATTGTTTTCCTTTCGATTCGAAGATTCTTCAAAAAAATACACTGCAACTGTTGACTTTTCAAATGGATTTGGGTATAATTAATACAGCAACAGTTGCTGTGTTCTGTTGTCTCTTCCTCCGGGATTGTCATATCAGGGAAATGCGGGGGGGAGGAAAGAGGTTTGAGAACAGCAGAAAAGGGAAAAGGAGACAGTCAATGACGAGGACCGGCAGTTTTTGGTTGGCGGCGGTGTTGTGCGGAGTCCTGGGCGGTACCGGCGCCGCGGAGCCACCGGCGGTGGAAATGGATTTCTCTTCGGCCCCGCCGGAGTTGAAGGTGGCCCGGGGCGGCAGGATTGAGAACGGAGTGCTTGAGCTGAATGCGCAGCCCGGAGGATTCATCAGGGCGACTCTGCCGGTGGCGATTGACCGTCCCTGCCGGATTTCCTTCCGGGTGCGCGAGGTCGAGGTCCCGCAGAAGTCGGGTCACTGGGGGATCGTTGTGACCGGAGAAGAGGCGAGCGGTCAATTCTATTCGCGCGGCAAGGGACTGGAACTGCTGCTCGGCGGCAAGGCGAAGGGACTCAGCGGCCACGGCAGCTCAATTGTGCTCCAGAAAGGGCCGGATGCAGCCTGGACTACGCTTGAGATCACCATTCGGCCCGACAAGGTTCTGATGGCTTTCGCCGGGCAGGGGGTCGGCGGCCGCGACGTTGCGCTGTTGCCGCTGAAGGAGATCGTCTTTTACGCTTTCAACAACCATGTTGAAATCGACGACTTCCGGATCCAGCCGCTGGCGGAGGAGGAGCTGGCCGAGACTCCGGCAAAGCAGGTGTTTCACGCCTCGTTCGATGCGGGCACGACGGCGGAAGGAGCCGATGGACGGCAGATTGCCGCAAGTGTTACCGGTGACGCCGGGAAACGGTCCGGCGTTTCCGGGGAGGCACTTGAACTGGCGCCCGCCGGGGCGCCTCCGGCGGGACCTGTGAAGTATGCGCTCAGTCAACGGGCCGCCGGGGGAATGCTGTTCTTTGACGGGCTCAAGGGAATGAGTACTCTGAAGCTGCCGGTTCCGGAGCTGGGCGATTTTACGATGAAACTCCGTTTCCGCCGTCTGGCGGTGGACCCCCGCGATCAGCACTTCGGGTTTCATTTCTCGGGTGGAGAGGGGCAGAATATTCACATTTTCGCCCGAGGGCCGATCTGGACGTGTATTGAAAATGACGGTGAGCGGCGAAGTCATCATGACTATCCGTTGAAGACAGCTCTGCCGGCGGCCGGAGCGGATTCGCCATGGGTGGAGTGCATGGTCGTGCGCCGCGATGGAAAGTTGACTCTCTCCGCCGGAGGAGAGACCATCACGCCGGATGACGCCGCGTTTCCGATCCGGCAGATTTCCATCTATGCCTACCATCTCGACGTTGCGATGGATGATTGGAGCATCGAGGCGCCCGGCTTTCAATTCCGTGAAACGTTCGACACCGATTTCAGGGTCGGAGGAGGGAAAACACAGGTGAGCTGGCCGGTCGAAGGGGTGTTCGACGGTTCCGGGGCTCTGATGTTCTGGTTCAGCCCGAATTGGGATGCCATCTCGGACAGTGTGACCCGGGAGCTGCTCAAGACCGTGAATGGGAACGGGAAGGAGAAGTTGTCGCTGTTCCTGTGGCACTGGCTGCGTTGCGACATCGGCCGGCAGGGGGAGGGAGCACCGGTGGCGATCGAGCGCCGGAATCGCGACAACTGGTTTCGACATGACTGGATTCATTTGGCGGTCGTGTGGAACACGGATGGCACGGTTCGGCTTTTCGTCAATGGTCTGCCCTACCTTTCTTCCTACTCCTGGATGCCGGACAGCAAGCTGGTTCCCGGTCATGATCTCAGTGCTGCAGTGAAGATGTTGCTCAACGAGAAGGCAAACGGTACTTTTGACGAGTTGAAGATCTTCAACGGCAAGGTGCCCAATCAGGTTGTCTATGACGAATATCGCAAAGTCATGCCGGTTGACCTGGTGATTCGTAACGCGGCGGTGATGCCGGACCGCGATGCGACGATTTCCGTGCGGCTTGCGCCCGGAGGGCTGTATATGCGCCCGATGCCGGTGGAACAACCGTTTCAGCAGGCCGAGGTCGATTTCCGGATGGAACTCACCGATGCCGCGGGTACTCCGATCGATGCGGTTGAACGGCGGATTGCCGTGAAGGATGCTCCGATCGACGTGGCTTTGCCGGTACGGAAGTTACCGGAGGGTGAGTACCGGGTGCGTTGTACCGTGAATGGAAACTTTCAACGTACCTTTCTGTTGCGCAGCATGGCGCCGCTGCCGGATCCGGCAGCGGGGACTGGAGAGTTGAAAACCGGTCGTGTGATCTTCGAGAAGAAACTGAGGGATCCCGCGGATTCCGATCTCTTCAAATCAGGACCGGTGACTGCCGCAGGAGGTGGTACCTACCTTGAGGCCGGCCCGGACAAGGAGGATCGTTTCGCCTTCGTGATTCCGATTCCCGAGGAGTTCCGCAATCGGGGACCGATGCTGCTTGAGATTGACTGGCCCGATGACAAACCGCGCAATATGGGACTTTACCTGTATCGCGAGAGCAAAAACGCTCAGCACCGCGACCGGATGCAGGGCGGGGTGCAGGCGGGTAACGAATATCCCTCCTCCGGGAGGATCGTGACCACCTCCTATCTTTTCAACCCCCATGTTGCGGCATATCTGTTCGAGGCGCGGACGATGTCGAAGGGATTTCCCGCTGCCGTGAGCGCGGTCCGTTTGAAGGAGATTCCGGGGGGACTGCCGAAACTGACGGTGCGGCAACCGAAGGGTGTTCCCGGGCGTGCTTTCGGGCATGTTGACGAGGACCAGACGCTGGAAACCAGCCTGACCGCCGACGATCCGACGATACCCGGCCTCTTCCGGCTGAAGTATCAGGCTGAAGCGCTGCTCCGTTATTTCGACTATACCGGGCAGAATGCGTTTCACTACCCGTTGCTGCGTTATGCGGCGTATTTCCTGTATCCGCGGGAGGGGTCCGCCGACAACGGGGTGATCGCCGGTGGAATCGGTGAGTTTCCATGGTTCATCGAGGCGTTCCGGCGGCGCGGCAAAACGGTGACCGGTATTCTGGCGACCACAAACATCCCGGAAGGGGGGAAAAGTCCGCTGGTTGATACGGCGATTGCCGGGCGCGGAATGCTGATGGCGGATAAGGACGGGGCACCGGTACGGGTATTCGGGGATCCCGGACCGCTGGCCAACTTCGCCCACCCTGAAGTGCGGAAGCTCTATTTCGCTCATGTGCGTGAGCTGCTGGAAGTTCCCGGTCGTTGCGAGGGGCTCGATGGTTTCGACCAGTGGTTGCTGCGGTACGGGGCCTGGCCGTCGCTGAACGCCGGTTATGATGACTATACCGTCGGAGCTTTTTCCCGGGATACCGGCATCGCGGTGCCGGAGAGCGGCCGTTTTGAATTTCTGACCGGTCCGAAGCGTACCGAATGGTTGAAATGGCGTGCCGCACAGGTGACCAATTTCGTTCGTGAACTGCGCGCCCAGCTCAACGCGGTGGAGCCGGATCTGAAACTCTACGTGACCGCCATCGATTTCGAATCGGACAATGATCCCTATGTCGAACACGGAATCGAGCTGGACGCACTCCGGCGGATCCCCGGCGTGTTGCTCGGTCCCTCGCGCAATGTGACCGCCTACCGTCACGCGATGCACTGGGGAAAACCGGAGAGTGGAGTCGACGGCAGGCTCTATGATGCCGCGTTGCAGCGGAAACTCTTCGGCCCCGGTTCGCTCGATTTTTCGGAGTCTTCCCCGTCCTACTTTGAAACTTTTACGAAGTCTCTCGACAATGACCGTTTCGCGGCTTACTTTGAGAATGCCGACGTGAAGCCTCATGGCCGCTTTTTTCTGAAGGAGCTGGTGTTCTCGGTCGCCGCACAGGATGCGCAGAAGGTCCTGATCGGCGCCCAGCCGCTCGGCACCTGGGGGCGTGACAGCGAAGCCCGGGAGTTTGCGCGGGCATTTTGCGCTCTGCCCCGGCTCCCCTTCAGAACCGTTCCCGGCGGAACCGATCCGGTTGCGGTTCGTTTCCTTCAGACGGAGGAGGGGACCTACTTCTATCTGGCGAGTATGCTCTTTACCGGATGCGAGGTGGAGTTGACCTTCTCCGACGGAACCCCGGAGTGCATCGATCTCTCAACCGGGCAGGCGTGGAAGGAAAAACGGGTCGCGCTGCAACCCTTCCAACTGCGTTCCTTCCTGATTCCCGGGAAAAAATGTACGGTCAGCTCATTCCGTGTCACGGTGCCGGAAGAGTGCCGCCGTTTTTACGCCGGTCGACTTGCCGAACTGGAAAAGGCCGCCGCAACACTTCGCAGGAACCAGGTTGAAGTTGTCGCGGAAGCTGCGGTTCTGGCGGAATTGAAAAAGGCGGTCGAAGAGGAGCGGTTCGCTGAAGCGCACCGGCTGGCATTTCTGCCGGTGATGAATCAACTGGGGGCGAAACTCGCTGACCTTGAGAAGGTGGTCCGGCAGTCGGAGATGCTGCGCCGGAATGAAATCGCGATCGATTGCGGCGGGACCGCATTTACCCAGACGCCGGAAGGAAAACTGTTCTTTCCGGATTCTCCCTGGTCCGATACCGCCCGTTACGGCTATTTCGGGCATTACAACAGCGTGGCGCGCAATACGGTTGATTTGCGGGACGCGGCTGCCGCCGAAGTGTTCAAGACGGAAGCATACGACATCGACGGTTACCGCTTCCGGGTCGACAACGGCAGATACAAGGTCCGATTCTATCTGCGGATCGGTTATGAACCCGGATTCGCAGCCGGGAAGTTCGTTTTCTCAGTGGCGGCGCAGGGGAAACCGCTCTTTACCGATCTCGATCTCTTTGAGGCATGCGACGGAGACCGGGGAAAAGTGTTGATCCGGGAGTTCGACGGCATCGAGGTCTCAGACGGTATTCTGACGCTCGCCTTCAAACAGAAAGACGGACTGCACAGTAACGTGAGGCTCTGTAACGCGATTGAAGTCATTCCGGAAAAGCGATGAAAGGAGAAGAATCATGGAACAATCAGCGAGATTGAATTATTCTGAGGCCGGGACGGAAGCCGGTCGGAAAAAATTCCGGGAATCCCCCGTCAGGAGTTTTACGCTCATCGAGTTGCTCGTGGTGATTGCGATCATCGCGATTCTCGCCGCAATCCTGCTTCCCGCGCTCAACAAGGCGAGGGAAAGGGGATATCAGGCCAGGTGTCTCGGCAATCTGAAAACGATCAATCAGGCCCATCTGATGTATTCCGACGACAATGATGGAATGACGATTTTCTCAAAAATGACAACGGAAGCCAACAATGCCAAGCCAAGCCAGTTGATCTGGCACGGAATGCTTTATCTCAACTATGCACATTCGGTCGAGGCGTTCCACTGTCCGCTGGACAAACGAACCAAGGAAGTCTGGGCGGTTGGTCACCTCTCCTACGGCATCAACTTCAACGGTGCCGCCACTGCCGATGACCCCTGGAAAGCGACCACCAGCTGTGCATCCGGCAAGAAACTCGGCAAGGTGCGCAATTCCTCCAATCGCTTCATGTTTCCCTGTGCCAACGTGGCATTGAACAGCACGTCGGCCAACCGTGGCTGGATCGGCTGGCTCAACATCCCTTGCAATATCTCCTACAGCGAAACCCATGTTACACCGTGGGGCAACGGCACAACCACCTCTCCGGTCTACTGGAACGGGCATGCCAACGGATCCAATGTGGGAATGCTTGACGGCAGTGTCCGCCATTTTCAGGAACGGGAGTTGGCCGGGTATAACAACAACATTTATTCTTCCGCCAGATCGTTGGAAAATCAGCGTCGCTGGTTCTGGATCGACTGACGGAGGCGGCTGGATGATGAAATCTTTGATCTGGATGGTGTTGCTGCTTTTCCTGATTGCTGGCTGCAGGACGTTGCCGGATGATCCTCCGCAGTTCCGGATGGTCCCGGTTCCTGCCGGAAGCCGGGTCTCAATAGATGCTCCATTCTGGGAGCAACTTCCCGTCTATGAACTCGGTCCGGTACCGGGGTATGTCAGACGCTTTCCGGTGCGGGTGCAGTTCGCTTATGATCGTGAGATGCTTTACTTCCGCTTTGAGGCTCCCGACGACGATCTGCTCGATGAGGCCCCGGAGGATCTGACCAGCGGTCTCTATCTGTTTGCCGATGCATTGGAACTTTTCGTGCGTCCCCGCGGTTCGCGGGGATACTGGGAATTTCACTTCACATCCGGCGGACGTTTCGGGGCAATCCATTTCCCTTCCCGGGGGCGGAGGATGCCCTCGAATGTCGCTTATCTGCCGATGAAGGGGCTTGCATTTGAGACGAAACTGGATGGTACGCTCAATGAGATGAGCGATCGGGACCGCGGCTGGATCGGTCTGGCCCGGATTCCGTTTTCCGGAATTGCCGACCGCTGTGCTCCGGTTGACACCGATCAGCCGTTGCCGGTACAGGTGACGAGCATCGCCTATTCGGTGTACGCCGATCGCGATGAAAAGAGTCAGCTTACCTGCATGCCGGAAGATCGCGATCCGCACTACCTGCCGGCCTGGGGAGAATTGGTGTTTGCAAAGTGAAACCGGCAGAACAAAGCCGGTTGAGGTGAAAAATAGATGATGAAAGAGATGACGATGGAGGAAAAGATCTACAGGGAAAAAGTTCTCGGCGGGTGGCTCGGCAAAGCGGTCGGTGGTACTCTCGGACAGCCGTACGAGGGCAGTGACGGGCCGTTGAACCTCACTTTTTACGATCCGGTGCCCACCGATATGATTCCGAACGACGATCTCGATCTGCAGGTGCTCTGGGCGTGTTTGCTCGACGCCTCCGACGATCCGGTGGTCGACCGGAACCGCATGGCGCGCGCGTGGGTGGAGAACATCGGTTTTCCGTGCGATGAATACGGAATTGCAATCCGCAATCTGAAACGGGGGATTCCGGCGCCGTGGTCCGGCCGGTTCGACAACTACTTCACCGACGGCCTCGGGGCGGCGATCCGCAGCGAACTGTGGGCCTTCCTCGCTCCCGGGGAGCCGGAGCGGGCGGCGCAGCTGGCTTTTGAGGATGGGTGTGTCGATCACGACGGCGACGGATTGTACGCCGAACAGTTCCTTGCCGCTCTTGAGAGTATGGCTTTCGTAGAGTCGGATATTCCGAAGCTGCTTGAGAGCGGTCTTTCGGTGATTCCGCGCGAGTGCCGTCTCGCCCGGTCGATTCGCGACACGATGGAGTGGGTGGCCGAGGGACTCTCGTTCACTGCGCTCCGGCAGCGGATTCTCACGCACTACGGGAGTGACAATTTCACCGACGTCAAAATGAATTTCGGTTTCATCACCGCCGCACTGCTGCTGGGACGCGGGGATTTCAGCCGCTCCATCTGTACGGCCGTGAATTTCGGGCGTGATGCCGATTGCACCGGAGCGACCGTCGGGGCGATTCTCGGCATTCTGGATCCGTCGGGAATCGGTGAGGAGTGGTTGCGGCCGATCGGGCGTACCCTGATGGTCAGCCCCGGCCTGACCGGTTTCACGCCGCCTCCGACGATCGATGCCTTTGCCGATCTGGTCGCTTCGCTGCGCAGCCGGATTCGTCTCTCGGAGACGCCGGAAGCTCCGCGCCCGGATTTTACGCCGTTCGAGATCCGGTTCGATACCGCGCTCAACCGGCCGTGGTTCGCGCAGGATGATCAGAAGTGTCTTTCCTGGCTGAAGTTCGAATACGACGGGACGCTGACTGTCCCCGGATACTGGTTCAAGCTCGATCCGGAACGGATTCCGACCGATTCGCTGCTGCTGCTGCGTACCGGATTCCGGATTGAGGCGGTGGAACCGCTCCGGCTGATGGTCAATACCAACGCCAATCTGCGGGTCTGGGTTGATGGAGAGTACCGCTTCGGGCGCGAGGGCGGCCGGATGTCGCCCTCCTTCCATCGCGCGCCGTTGAACCAGTATTGTGATCTTGATCTTCCGGCCGGGGAACATGAACTGGTAATCGGCCTCGCTCCGCTCGATCGCGACCGGGAGATCGAGGTGATCTTCGGTCTCGGCACCCGGCGCGATCTGCAGTGGCTGCCCGACGCTTTCCGGCAGCAGTGAGTTTCGGGGAAAACGACGCGGAAGTTATTCGACTTCCAGCCGGAGTTCCGCTTGAGGCAGTCCCGGAACGGTCACGGAGAGTTCGATCGTTCCGGGCGTGTCTCCGGCGCGGATGACCGCAACGCATTTTCCCGCAAAGGTAGTCATCCGATTTCCCCGGAATGATTCCAGTGAGGTCGGATCGCCGTTGCAGACCGCAGCCAGCTCTCCTTCTCCTCGTACGGCAAAGTCGGTCGGAAGAGCGGCCCGCGGGTGTGGATTTCCGGAGCCGTCGATGATTTCGACGGTTACAAAGGCGAGATCCCCGATCCCGGCTTTGAGCCGGAGCCGATCGGCGGCCAGCCGGATTGCCGCCGGCTCCCCGGCGGTGCGGGTCACGGTGCGGGCGAGCTCATGGCCGTTCCTGTCGAGCGCGACTGCTGTCAGCTCTCCCGGCTGATAGGGGATGGCCTCCCACACCAGGCGGGGAGTGGGGCCTTTGCAGCGGATGCCGCAGGAGAGACCGTTCAGAAAAAGTTCCACCCGATCGTAATTCGTATAGACGTGGACCGGAAGTGTTTTTCCTTCGTGTTCCGGCCAGTTCCAGTGCGGCAGCAGGTGAAGTACCGGTTCCCTGGACCAGCGGGCCTTGTAGAGGGCGGCACGATCCTTGGGAAGCCCGCAGAGGTCAAAGATGCCGAAATAGGAGCTGCGGGCCGGCCAGCGGTCGTCATAGGGGGAGGGCTCACCGAGATAGTCGAAGCCTGTCCATACAAACTCCCCCATGATCCATGGCGACGCGTCCTGAAACTGAAATTCCGTATCCGGCGTCGAGGCGTAAGCGGGCGCTTCCAGATCGAAACTCGAACACTGCCGGTTCTCGCGGCGAACCAGGCGGGCCTGAACCGGGAAGTCGTAGTATCCCCGGCTGCTCACGGTTGACGCGGTTTCGCTGCCGTATTGCGGCGTCCGGGGCAGCCGCTCGTGAAATTCCCGGTAGCGGGCCGGCTTGTAGTTCCATCCTGCAACATCGACCGTCAGCGGAACTCCATTGGCGAATCCTTCGTCGGGACGGTCGAACCCGGCGGTCACGGGTCGGTCTGGATCAAGTGCATGGCAGATTTCGACCAGTTCCCGTGCGACCGCATCGCCGCCGGGGATCCCCTGTTCATTGATTTCGTTGCCGATGCTCCAGAGGATTACTGACGGGTGGTTTCGATCGCGCCGGATCAGGTCGGTGAGGTCGCGCTGGTGCCAGAGGGGGTAGTCACGGCTGTAATCGTTTGGCGTCTTGCCCGCCAGCCAGCAGTCGAATGCCTCATCGATGACGACGAAACCCATTTCATCGGCGAGATCGAGGAACTTCGGATCCGGTGGATTGTGGCTGGTTCGCAGAGCAGTGCATCCGATCGACTTGAGCAGCTTGAAGTTCCGCCGCAGGGCGGGCAGTGAGAATGCTGCACCGAGAGGGCCGAAGTCGTGATGGAGACAGACGCCGTTCATGCGGAACCGTTTCCCGTTGAGGCTCATTCCCGCATCGGCGTCGAATTGAATCTGCCGGAATCCGTAACGGTACTTCAACCGGTCACAGGCCATTCCGGCTTCGCACAGTGTGACGGTTATCGTATAGAGGTCGGGGGTGTCGGGGCTCCAGAGTCTCACTGCTTCGAGCGCGATTTCTCCTCCTTCCGGTCGACATTCGACCTTTCCTGCCGGTTTCCCTTCCGGATCGGCGATTTCAACAATGAGCCGGGCGTCGGAGGTCCCGGTATGTTCTGCATCCACATGGAGTACTGCACATCGTTTCGCCGGATCGAGCGAAAGGGTTCTGAGACGGATCCCGTTGTACAGGAAGTGGGCCGTGTCAAGCACGACCAGCCGGACTTCACGGTAGATTCCGGCTCCGGGATACCAGCGCGAGGCCCCGGGCAGGTTTTCCACCCGGACGGCAATCAGATTTTCTGCCCCCGGTTTCAGAAGGTCCGTCGCGTCGACTGAGAAGGAACTGTAGCCGTAAGGGCGCCCTCCGGCTTCGCTGTCGTTGATGAATACCGTGGAGTGACTCATCACCCCGTCGAACTCCAGTTGGAATTTTCTGCCGGCGAAGGCGGCGGGCACCGCAAGATGCAGCCGGTAGATCCCGACGCCGACGTGCGGCAGCGCACCGGTCCGGCCGTAGTGACGAGTTTCGGCACTCTCTCCGTTCTGGATGATCCGGGTGACCTGAAGATCGTTGTCGGGGGAGAATGGTCCCTCAATCGCCCAGTCGTGCGGCAGGAGGATTTCCTTCCAGTCGGAGTCGTCAAATCCCTTCCGGAGAGCTTCAGGGGAGTCTCCGCGGCGGAAACGCCAGTTGCGGGAGAGGAGGAACGTCGTTCTCATCAATTTCCTTTCCATAACAAGTTGTAACCGGTGGCAGACACTTCCTTCGGGGAGTGATGCGTCTTCCTGACGAGATCGGAGACAAATTTCCCTGTCATGAAAAAAACGTCGTCTCCCACCCTCTATCCGTGTGGCAGTTCCTCCGGTACGTTCATTGATTGAAAAATATCGCAGGGAAGTTACTTCGTCAAATTCAGGTGCGGAAAAACACTTCAAAATCTCAATCTTCCGGAAGAGGGAAAGCGGGGGGCTGATTCCGCATATATTACGTGAAATGGGGGAAACCCGGCGTATCCGGAAGAGAAGCGGAGATGAAAATGCACGCTTTTTCTGGAAAAGGGAAAGCGTGCCGTGAAAATCCATTTTTCGCAGGCGGGAAAGTGCTCCGATATTTTCCCGCCGGAAGTTTATCTTCTATTTTTCGCCGCTGTTTCCGGCTTCCTCCGCAACCGTGGCTTTCCGGCGGGGCTGTGAGACCGATTTCTCTGGTTTCAACGTAATGTTTTTTTCCGCCAACGCTTTCTTCAACTCCCGTTTCCCCATATCGCGAACCTCGGCGATCCGCCGTTTCTGCGACTCCCTCGGGGAGGTTTTCCCGTTTTCCCAATGATTGACCGAATGGAGGTTGACCCCCAGCAATGCCGCAAATTGCGCCTGCGAAAGCGACAGTTTCTCACGCAGTTTCTTAATTCGCTCCGGCGTGATGCGGAATGTCTTTCCCGGTTCCGATTCTGCCGGTGCCGGTCTGGTCGGTTTCGCTGGAACCTGTACCAGTTTTTCCAGTACCTTGATCCGGCGGTTCTGTTCGACGATGGCTTTTCTGACGGTTGCAAGTTGTGTTTTCAATTCATCGAGTCCGGCTTTAAGTTCCTTGCGGGCAAGCCGGCGGATCTCTTCGTTCATAAGTTGTTGAATATTTGGCATTTAGATACCTCCTTGTGGCATTTTTTTACACATTTCTCTATTTTCGCATCGCCTTCCCGGCGAAAATAATTGGACACGTGTCCAATTGTAATATAGGAGATAATGTCAACAGAATCAAGTGGTTTTTGAAGAAGAAACTGTTTTTTAGCGCGGACAACCATCGCGTGGGAAATGACATATCTTCCGTCAAGTCGGCGGAAGAAAAGAAGGAATGTGGGCGATCATTTCGTTGCCCGGATGTCGGAAAATACAATGGAATCGGCTTTCAAGGCGGAGGGTAAGGCAGGGAAAACAACTCAGATCAAATTTTCTTTTTCATGTATGAGAAGATAGACCGCGCTTCCGGAAGCATGACAGTTCCCGGAAGCGCGGCAGAAGTCCTGATCCGATTAAAATTCGATTACCCGGTGTTCGCGCATTGCACGGTCAGCGTAAAATCCGATCAGATGGCCATTGATCGAGTCGGAGAGCATCGTACAGGAGATGGAGGGGGCGCCGCCATCCACGAGAGACACGAAATCCGCCGCCAGATTGCCGTCGCCGCCGCCATGACCGCCGAAGGCGCCGGTGGTGTCGCCGAGATCGGCCAGATTGATCCGCTCTTCTCGCGTTTCGTGCCCCGGACGGGTGTCGATGTGGCGGATCGTAAATTCATTGTCGTCGAACACTCCTTCCAGTTCCCCTTCGGTACCCAGAAGGTGGATTTTCCGCATCGGCCGGCTGGTCCCGCCGACGAGATTGTGGGTGGCGACGGTGCCGTCGGCAAATTCCACAACCACCGACTGGCGATCCGCTACGTTGTTGTCCATCTTCCAGATACAGCGGGAGTAGGGGTTGGCCGGATCCTTGAGACGGGCGGTCTTGGCTTCGATCGACAGATCGCCGGATTCCTCCAGTTCGGGCCAGACGTAGAAGACCCAGCGGTCCGGATGGTTCAGGTAAAGTTGACGCACCGAATAAGGGCATTTCTCTTCGATCGGGCAGTCGAGCAGACAATGTTCCCCGGAGTCGGCGGGTGCGTTTTCCCGGGTGAAATAGTGAAGCCCCCCGAAACTGGCTACCCGAACCGGCGCAACCCCACTCATGTACCAGGTCAGCAGATCCAGATCGTGGCAGCATTTCGACATCAGAAACGAGGACCCGCATTGATCCTCGCGGTGCCATTTGCCGCGCGCAAAGGCCGTCGAATAGTGGTGGTAGCTGACGTGTTCGGCAGTTTCCAGGGTGACCAGTTTGCCGATCTCACCGGCCAGGACCCGGCGTTTCAGCTCGACATAAAAGGGGGCGTAGCGCAGTACGTGGCAGATCATTACCTTGCGTCCTGTTCGGGCGGCAGCCGCCTCCAGCGCCTTGACTTCTTCGATGCTGATTGCAAACGGTTTTTCGAGGAGCACGTCGTAACCGCGCTCCAGAAGGGGAATCGTGGTCGGAACATGTTGCCGGTCCATGGTGCCGTTGATGATCGCGTCGGCCTGTTTCGGCAGAGCCGTCAGCTCGTCAGCAGAGGCGAAACACTGTTCCGGGGTGAGGCCGAATCTCTCTGCCGCCATGGCCCGCCGTTCCGGAGAGGGATCGGCGACGCCGACGATGCGGAGTTTTTCCGGGTGCTCCAGCGCATAGTTCGCATATCCCATTGCACGATGCCCTGCGCCGACGATGATTGCCGTTACCATATTTTTATTCCTTTCCCGTATCAGGAGTGTTGTCCATGATCCATTCCGGGGAATGGACCCGGCTCTGTTATGTTCTCATTTTTTTTAAACGTGTTCCGGACCCTGTTCGCCATGACAGGCTTTCATGGGATTTGCCATGACTACGTAATTATTTCATTTACAAAGGAATTTCAATGTTGCGACCTGTTTGTTCGATCTTGAATGAAGAAAATACATCTTGGGGTTTGCTTTGTCAAACGATCTTTACAGTCTTTCGTCAGGAATAAACGATGTCAGGGAACGCGATGGAAAGGAATCTCCAGATTCTTCCGGTTTGAGAAAAAACTGCTCTCCAAGAGGACAGGAACGAGCTCCGGAAATCCCCCGGCTTGCCTGACCGACTGTTCCACGCGGGAAGTTGCTCCCGTTCATTCAGGAAAATGTCGGTATTCCCGTCAGGGGTTTTTCAATTATCTACAGTGTTTGGCGAATCATTGCGGCCGTAAAACTTCCTGTGCGACTTTTCGCCCGGTTGTTTTTCTCTGGCGACAATGGTCCGTCCGCAAGAACGGACGGACCATTCCGGCTATTCTCCATACAGAACTTTGATGTTGCGGATCAGAAACGTGGTTTTCAGCTGCGTGGTATTCAGACCGAACCGCAGCATCCGGATATCGGCCGGATCAAATTGATGCTGACCGAAGGAGACGGTACGGGTTTCCCATTCGGCGCCGGGGTTGGCCGCTTTGAGGAAGTAGGCCGTACCCACCTCCTTTTCCACTCCGGGAACCGCCATGACCAGCATCTGACGGATGCCGTATGGAGGTATCGCCTTCACCTCGAAAGAGAGGCCGATGGCTTTGGCCAGGGTCTCATCCGGAAGATGCAGTATGTATTCCGGGTAACTCCAGCGGTCATTCACCGTCGGGGCAAATCGGGTGGTGAAGCGGATTGCCTTGGCTTTTTCGTCGAAAGTGATATCCATCTTCCCGGAAGAGTTCTCTCTCCAGTTCGAAACGACCAGCATACCGGGCAAATCCCGGCTGCGGACTACTTTATCGAGGTTGTTATAACGGGTGAGCGGAATTACCAGCGGTGTGGCCGGTTTTCTTTCGAAACTGCCTGTCACCCGAAACTCGCCCTTGCGTTCCGAATTGATTTCCGGCGTGAACTTCAGCAGATATTCCACCGCACTGAAGGCGGGGATTGCGCATTCGGCGGGCAGGCCGATGACTTTACCGCCGGTGATTGTCACATTCCCCGTCTGTTCTCTATCGGAGAGGTTCCAGACCGCCAGTTTCAGGAATACGTGTTCCCGGCAGATGTCCGCCGACTCCCGGTCGATTGAAAGTGTAAAATCATTGGTCAGTTCAGTCCGGAATACGATGGTACGGTTGAACGCGCTCTCATTTGCGTTCCGGCGTGGTCCCGGTCGCAGGGCCGGTTGCGCTACCGGCAACTCGGGAAGGCCATTGAGGAATGCCGGCATTCTGGTTGCGGTGAGTGCCAGTCGGCCATTTCCTGCGCGGATTTTGAACGGCGTTCCGAAGATGTTGCAGCCGGTATAGCTGGTTTCGGGAACCGGCAGTGTGAAGTTCTGCGGCTTCTCCCCGTCCCGTTTCAACTCATCGACCAGAGGGTCGGTATCCAGTTCCGACTTCGACCAGTAGACAAGAGTCCGGGTATTGTCCGGCTGCCGGTAGAGGAAGGCGCGAACCTCGGGCGCTCCCGGATTGATTTCTCCTTCCAGTTCCGCATTCTCCAGATTGGCTGCGAGGTTTGCGAACGCCGCAAGCGCCGGTTTGATCGTGTAATCAAGCCGCATCAACCCCCAGACTTTCCGGCCGCCCTCTTCACTGTAAGGGGGAAGCACGAAGAAGAAATCGCGGTCGAAGCCGTCAAACTGCAATTGAATCATCGCCTTCGGCAGAAATTCGGCGACCAGCAACTCCTGTTCCGGTGTGTGTTCTTTGAGATCTTTCATGTAGCTTTCGAGCCTGCCGGCACCTTCCGCACGGCAACCGTTCTCGGTCATCCAGGCCCGACGATCATCCAGGCGATAACGCTTGAGAAAGGCGAAAATATTCCGGGAGAGTCCGGGGTAATCCACCAGTTGATTGTAGGAATGAATGCTGAAGATATCGAAATATTCTCCGGCGGCGTTGGCCATAAGAGTGTCACAATAGGGAGTCAGGACTGTTTTTGCGATTCCACCCAGTGCGACCGGAAGATCGGGATTTCCCGCTTTATAGCCGAGGTATGCGGCTTTCAAGGCAGAAGCATAATCCCAGGCCCCTTCGACAGTATAGTAGATATCCGGCTCATTCCAGAACTCCCAGACTCCCATCTGATTGCGGAACTCTTCCGCGAGCGTTTTCGCATAGTAGTAGGTTCCCGCCAGATCCCGGGGCAGGGCGGTCACCATGGTTGCCGATTTCGCCCAGGGCGGGGCATTGTGATACATCCCGAGGATGGGAATGTCGCGTTTCTGCAGTAAATCAGCATTGGTCTTGTACTGATTCCAGCGATACTGACCCGGTTGCGGCTCGGTCTCGCTCCAGCTCATCCGCTCGCGGATCATCGCGGCGCCGGAACGGCGGGCGATTTCCGAAACAAGTTCGAATCCATCCTGTGGATGACGGCTGTTTCTGCCGTTTGCCCCGGCCAGCCAGCTCTGCGCCGAATCGAGCGCGAAAAAACTGTCCGGATTGCGTTTCCGCTTTGCCGGATCGGCGACGACTGCGAAGCTGCGGACTCCGGAGAAGGTGATTCCGCCCTCTCCCTGAAGCTCAAGCATGTAATAGCCGCGAGGGAGTCCGGGAAGGCGGAGCGTCCCTTTGCCGTCGTCCGGCCATTTTCCGGTTTGCAGCAGTTTCCGCTGCCAGTCGTACAGCTTGTATGAGGCTGGATGATTGACTCCCGCCCGGAGTGTGAATGAGGGTTCTTCGCCTTCCAGGAACATGGCGCCGGGCGCGGTGACGGCGATGGCGTCCGCCGCGTCGAATTTTGTCGGATATGGTTTACTGCTCCGTACTTCCAGATTCCGGATGCGGAATGTTACCCCCGGGGTGGCCGGATTGGCTCCGATGCGGATCCAGGCCACCTTCTCTGGATTGATGTTGGCTTCCCGCAAGTTGATGACCACCTTCTGCCATGTTCCGTCCGGCCTGGGCAGTGGTTGATGCGGGTGCCCTTCAAACATCACATAAGCATACCGGAATCCTTTCGGATCGGGGGCGAATTGGATTTCGAACCGCAGCTCTTCCGCATCCTCGAAATTTTCAGTCGGCCGCCGGAAAGCCAGTTCCGGATAACACCAGAAATCTGTTCCGGGACGAAATTGGGCATCCACTCTGATCAAATTCCCGGCCTCTCCGGTTACGGTGCAACTCCCGGAGCTGTTCGGCCGAAATCGATCTGGATGGTTCAGTGCCGCTGACCAGGGCAGCGGGCGCAGTTCGTCCGCTGCGACGGTTCCGGCAAGGCACAGGAGAAAAAGCTGCAATACAAATCTGAACATGGGACTTATCTCTGTACTCTCAACGATCGGATTCTGAAATGTAATAATTGGTGTTGGCGCGCAGCTCCTCTCCGGTCGGCGAACTGGCGGAGCCATCCGCCTTGACCACGTTGGCACGACTGTTTCCGCTGTGACGCGCCCGGATGCACTTGTAGGAGGCGATGATTCCATCATTCAGGATGCCCGTCTCAGGATAATTATCCACGCTGCGGATGTAGCACCACTGGATGCCCTCCACCCTGCGTCCGGTGTCTGAAGCGAGAATGTCCCATGTTTCCAGCCGGGTCAGGCGGCGGAAGTGCTGGATGTCGCCATCCACCTTCGGTCCGGCGATGCCCGCATCTTTCTTGATGGGGGTCATCGGGATTCCGTAGGTGCTTTTCGTCCAGTTTGTCAACTGCAGCGGCCCTTTCGGGCAACGATAGACCGTTGCATAGGTGGTTTCTTCGGTCAGAGTCGGGCCATAGCCGAGTTTTCCGAACTGATAGGCCCAGGCCCCGTTGGCATTGTCGTTTTCCAGCAGGTAGGCCGCCGGCAGAATGTCTCTGAAATCCCCGGCATAGGAGAGTTGCATCTGGCCGATCTGTTTCAGATTGCTGAGACACTGGCTTGCATGCGCCCGTTCCCGTGCCTGATTCAATGCGGGTAACAGCATGGCTGCCAGAATCGCGATGATCGCAATTACAACCAGAAGTTCAATTAATGTGAAGTTGTCACAACGACGGGAATCGACGATCCTGGAGAATTGCTTTTTCATTTGACATTCCTTTCTATACTGGAGAAGTTCTGGTGACGTGAATTTAATTTCAAAAAGGGAACGGAACCGGATCGTGGTGGTGCCTGGAGACGACAGGTGCTGCCCCGCTCGGTGA
Organism: uncultured Victivallis sp.; assembly: GCA_944389895.1. Classification (GTDB taxonomy): domain Bacteria; phylum Verrucomicrobiota; class Lentisphaeria; order Victivallales; family Victivallaceae; genus Victivallis. The sequence continues at coordinate 24,554 of CALXOA010000110.1, forward strand.
CATGGGGAACGGAGAATACCGCGATGCGTTCTCCGGTATCAAAATCATCCCATTTGCGGTGGATTTCCTGCGCAAGTTTAACGACACTCGCGTGGAGATCCACTCCGACTGTGGTCAGGGGGGGCTGCGTGTAATCGGCACAGAGTGCGGAGCCGGACCCCACCACACTGATGTCTTCCGGGACCCGGTAACCATGTGCCGCCAGTGCACGGATTGCTCCCTGCGCCGCGTAATCGCTGATCACGAACAGTGCCGTGAAATCCGGTTCGTGTTCTTCAAGGTAGGCGTGGAGGATGTCATGTGCCAGCGTCGGTGAGTAATTCCCCACCTCCGCCCGGCAGGGAAAAACCGTGACACGACAGCCGCGGCGCCGGGCAAACTCCGGAAATGCGTCCATTTCGATCCGGTTTCCGCCGACCGTCGGTTCTGCGACCAGCATCGCCAGGTTCCGGTGTCCGAGACCGGTCAGGTAGTCGACCAGTTCCAACATTCCGTATTCAAATTTCCGGAATGTGCAGTGCAGCGTGGCGTCGGTCAGATTGCGGTCCATGAAAATGATCGGCCGCGGACTTTGCGCCGCATAGACGATCTCCTCTCTGCTGAGCGCCCGGGCCGGGGGACACACGATCTGAACATCTGCCGGGGAGTTTTCGAGCAGGGCGATCAGGTTGCTCCGGTAATCGTAGGAACGCGAACCGACTTCATAATAATCCGCCAGGGAGCGGAACTCCTCCTGCAACCAGCGTGAGACTTCACGCAGCTCCTCATTCACCCACTGATTGTGATAAAATATGACGTTGCGGCGCTTGTGGAAATTCCTCACATAGTAACCATATTGCTTCCGATGCTCGAGCAGTCCGTCGTCAGTCAGCGTCTTCAGCGCCAGATCGGCGACGCGGCGGCTTACGCGATAACGTGCGAGAATCTCCCGGATTCCGTAGAACTTGTTTCCTGTACGAAAGAGTCTCAGCTCTTTCTGCAGTTCTGCATTGAGGGCTTTCGCCCGTTCTTTCAGCAACATGTAAGTGCCTCACTTTTTTGGTTTCTTTGGTAATTATACGATATGTGCACATAAAACACAAAAAATGTGCACGAAAAAACATATTTTTTTTCGTCATCTGAGAAGGAGAACAGGCAGGAGCTGTTTCCGAAACCGGTAAAAAAACATTTTATTGTCCTGTTTTTGAGGAGAATATGACCAGATCAGCATCTCTTGTCGAGAATGGCTTTCAATGTTGCGGTCACACATATTCCCGGGAGATGTTTTGACAGCCCATGTGTCGTTTTTAGTAAAAAAGATGTGCACAGCGGCATTTTTCAGGCAGGGGTCAGGCCGTGTGTTTGATCTTTCATCGCCGAAGGTGAATTTCTCTCGTTGCCGTGAAACTACGCGTGCGTGAAAGTTCGACCGGGTTGCGATTTATCATTTACGCAGGGAGGGAGAGCAGATTCTTCATCGCCGGGCAGGATCGATTTGCGGGATCAATTCATGAATCATTCGAATCCATAAACGATCAGAAACGTGATTTCATAATGCCGGATATCGCACGTCGTCAATCTCTTTCAGTACAGTAAATAAGCGATGTGGCATGTGAAAAAGAAACAACAGAATTGATTTTATCCGTTGCCGTTGCTACTCGATCAGACAGAGAGATGGCATGCAGAGCGACAGTTCGAGATCGACAGGATTTCACCGGAAAGACAGGATTCGTCAATTTCCTCTTGTAGCGGGAGGCTCACTCCTGTGGGATTTTTTCTGGGATTTTCGCCTTTTTCAGATTCAATTCCGCTTCGAGCATCCGGTAGCGTTCGGAGATCCAGTCCGGAGTCACATCCGTCGGTGGCGGGGAGTGACGGAAGTCATGGGGAAAAATCAAAATTCTGGTATTCTCCACTCCGACCCGGGCGGTGAGGAAGAAAATTTCTTCAATCGCCTCATTGGAAACTGCAATGCAGCCGACAGAGCCTCCTTTGCCGTGAAGCATGATCGCTGATCCGAGTCGATCGACATCCCGTTTTTCCGCGAGAGCCGCCTGGATGTCTTCTTCGGAGGGATAGGCGATTTTCAACGCCAGATAAAAACGGCTGTTGGGATGGAGGGATTCAATCGCGTAAATTCCTTCCGGTACCTGCCGGTCGCCCTCGCGAAGCTTCGGACCTGCCTTCCCGCTGGCGGCCAGAATCGGGTAGGAGCTCAGGAGACGGTATTCGTTGCCGGAATATTTTCCCCACAATTCCAGCTTTTTTTCCTGTTTGAATGCGAGAATATCCAGTTTTTCCGGCAAATCCGCCACGTTCAGGCGGGCTGCTGCCGCAGCGCCGAACCGGCTCAGACGCGATTCCACCGAATGACGGAACCAACGGCCGAGCGTTAAATTGTAACCGTACCGAAGCCAGGAGGTCGGCACGACTGCGAGCAGCAGGAACGCTGTCGCCACGCCAGAGGCGATAAGATATTTATGATTCTTCCGCACTTCCCGGTTACCTCTCCTGCGGTATTTTCCCGGCCGGTCGAAAACAGGAACTTCCGTCAGAACGGCAGCCGGCGCGATACGAACTTCAATCCGTTCTCCGAATGGAGAATACATCGGCAAATCCGCTGTGTCAAGTCTCCTCCAGCCGATTTCCCGGAAATCTTCCTGCCGCGACGCATTGCCGGCGGTGTACACGGATGGCGGATGGTTTCCATTCCGGATTGAAACGGCAACTGCCCCGTGAGCAGTTTCTTGCAAAACCCGTGAATCCGGTATAAGGTAAAAAGGGGAATCAAAACAGGAGCTTTCAAGCAAGATGGGTCATACTCCGAAAGAACAGATCGAGATTGCGCTGCACCACGGTTTTTCCGGGCGGATTCCGTTCTCGATCTATGAGGAGAAAATACGGCAGACCGCCATCGAGCGGGAATTGCGCAACCGCGGGCTTTGCATCGTCAATCGCAGGATTCCCTTGTGCCGTACCGTTTACGACCGGGTGAAAATCGTCAGGACCGGTTATCATGATGAGGCGGGGAGGTATCTGGAGAGAACCGTCTGGTCAACTCCCGTCGGAGAGGTCAGCACTTTGGAGGAACCGGCCGGATTTACCCGGTGGAGGCATGAAAAATGGTTCAAGAGCAGGGATGATTACAAGGTCATAAAATTCATTCTCGAAAACGAGAATTACGTTCCTGATTATTCCCGCTGGATCAATGCGGAGAAGGAGTCGGGCGGTGATGTCATCTTCCGGGCGAAAATCGGTCTTGAACCGCTGCAGAGTTTCATTTCCGGTCATATTATGGGGATGGAGGATTTCTGTTACGAATGGATGGATTCCCGGGACGAAATTCTGGAAATCGCCTCGATCATCCGCCGGAAGCGGCTGATGATGGCACGGATTGTCGCGGATTCTCCCGCGCTGCATGCGAACTACGGCGGAAACGTCACGCCGGAGATCATCGGGCGTGATGTTTTCGATCAATATTACGTTCCCTGTTACAACGAAGTTGCGGACATTCTTCACAGGAAAGGTAAACTTCTCGGGTGCCATTTCGATGCAAACAACAAGCTCATCGCGCAGAGCATCGCGGAGACGGCACTGGATTACATCGAAGCATTCACTCCGGCACCGGACACCGACATGACCCTTGACGAGGCGCGCGCGGTGTGGAAGGACAAGGTTTTATGGCTGAATTTCCCCTCTTCGCAGCACCTGAAAAGCGACAGTGAAATCGAGCGGATCACGGTCGAAATGTTTCGGAATCAGAATGATCTTTCCGGGATCATCATGGGGGTGACTGAAGATATTCCACCGGAGCGGGAGCTCTACAGCTGCCGGGCGATCATGAACGGTCTTGACCGGGTCTGCCGCCGATGAGAAGTCCGCTCCGGGCAGCCTGCGGATTCCATTTCTGTGGTAAAAAGTGGGAAGCGCTTTGCTTCGTCCGTGGCGGCGAGGTTCGGCAGGAGCATCCATATTCCGTTCCGATGTAAACGCCGACCTCTGTTTTAAACCTGGAAACAGGGAATGGCACGGCAGTCGCCGCTATCGCCAGGATACATGCCGGCAGCAGGATGAGTGAGATCGTTTTTCCACCTTTCTCTCTTTCGTAATGCAGACACTCTGGAATCCGGCGATAATGACAAGGTTCCCGACTGTTGTTCTTTCCCGACGATTCACGGAAAGGTGGCAGGCTCTTTCGGAATGGCGAACCGATCTCGTCGTGGCGCGCAAGTACATTGTCTGCGGTATTGCGTCCCGATCGGACAAAGATGATCCGCTGAAGACGAGCGTCGGCGTGATTCCTCTGAAGTCCGTGACATTTACGGAACAGGGGAAGGGGCTGGAAGAAACATCGAAAATACTGTTTCAATTGTCATCCATATAAACAGCCTTGATACGTGATGGGTTTGTGTTTTCACTGCCGAACCTGTGGTTTGCAGTTCGGAACTTTGCGTTCCGGTCAGCGCCATAACTTCAACAGGTAAACCGCGGAATCGGAATGAGAATAAAATCCGATTTTCCCTTCTGCCGGCTCCACGACGGTCATTCGATCGAGATTGCTGGAGTCGTCGACCAGAAACAGTTCGGCGCGGCGGAATCTGCCCGCCGCGGTAAAGTCAAATTCAACCATGCCGCTGCCGTAACGGTAATTGGACACCAGCAATCCCATGTTTCCGTCTGAATCACGTCCCGCCAGAGCTTCAAAACCGAATTCATCGTTGCCCGCAACCGCAGGCGGCAGAGGTTCTCCGGAAAACTCTGAAAGATTCACCGCCACCCGTTCCGGGTAGAAGAGGGCCAGTTCTCCGAACGCCTTCAGGCAGTAATAGCCTTTGGCTGGCTGGTGTGAACAACTGTCAAACAATCCCCAGTTGCCGATGGTGACGGTATAATAGTGAGCCTGATCGAGGGGGAGATCCTGCCAGTGCGTCAACGCATAGGTGATGAAGGCTCCAGCATGAATACCGGCCTTTTCCGCATAAACTTCGGCGGCTTCACGACCGTTGTTCGCCCGCATCCTCTGGAATGCGTCGTGGGGGCAGTAGGACCACTCCGTAATGTGGATTTCCGTCTGTCTGAACCCCCATGCATCCAGCGTTTCGCGGATTTCTCGCAATTGCTCTGCAATCCAGGACATACTGTTTGCATAGACGTGGTAACTGTAGAAATCCAGCGGAGCTCCGGCATCCCTGACGAAGGTCAGAAACTCCTTCGCATAATGGTGGTTGTTCCAGCTTCCCCAGCCGCAGTTCGAGGGGCCGCCGATCTTCAGGTCCGGGTACCGCTTTTTCAGAGCGGTTGCAACTTCGACGTAAAATGTGTAATAGGTTTCCACCGGGGCGTTCCACATGGTGTGCAGGGGCCTGATGAACTCCGAGTTTTCGCTGTTGATCCCCTCCGCTTCGTTCCATATCTCCCAGTATCTGATATCATGATGGAATCCGTTTGCCCATCCGTAGTTGTAGTGGTCGATGATGTGGGAGACGATCTCAATCCATTTTTTCGTATCCTCCGGCGGATCTATGACGTACTTGTTGTAGCTGTGGTCGATGGAAACGCCCAGCCGATAGTAGATCCGGGTCCCGCAGTCGAGGCAGTTCCGGATATAGTCGTCGGTCGCTCTGAAATTGTAATTCCGGGGGTCATCGGCATCGGCATGAAAAAGGGGAAAGATCATCGGCACATCAACGAGATTGAGGCCGCGGTTCTCCAACGGCGCATCATGGAGGCGGGTAATGGGCAGATGGAGGTCGGCAAATTCCCGCCGGATGTTGAAGCCGGCGTTTTCCGCGCTGATCGGAGGCGCGAGACAGCCTCCGTTAAGCCTCTTTATTGTTCCGCATACCGTCGGGGTCAATTGAATTTTCGCTTTCATTTTTCTGAATCTCCGGTTGTTTGTGAAGAAAAAAGTATGTTTTTCAAGCAGCTTGTTCAAGGAGAGGACAGATTGGAAATTCCTTTTTCAGGACCTGAGATATCCCGATGGAGAAATTACGTCGGAAAGCCTCTGCCTCATCAAGCCTGAGTCTAATTATGGCAGGAAGAGGGGCGAAAGCCAATAGCAGCCGGGAAGAAAAAGGGAGAAAAGAAAGAAAAAGGAGGAGTTTCTGTTCTACATTGTTCTACTTTCGGAACTGGAAGCTACCTGCAGGGTTCCCCCGGGCAGGATTTTCGGGGTTATGAGAGTGATTTTCTGAAAAGGACGATTCTGGGCCCTGGCGACAATCAGATCCTCGATGGCCTGTGCAATTTCCGGAGCACCGTGAGAGACCGCCGTGATAGGGTGTTCCGGGTCAAGAGACACCCCGGAGGCTGCCAGAGTAATGATTTTGAACTCTTCGGGGATGCGGAACTTCCGTTCCAGGGCGGTGCGCCAGCGCTGGGAACTCTCGTCTGTGAACAGGAAGAGTCCGTCATGTCTGCGGTTGCAGATGATGTTGAGCAGTTCATCCAACCTGCCGGAGTTCCCCGGTCCCCCGTCGCTTTTGAGCGGCAGTGCCGCATGTCGTATCGGCAGGCCGACTTCTGCAAGAAAGGTGAGGAAGCCGTCCCGGCGATGGTAGAACGGCAGGACGTCGCGGTGGTCATAGATCACAACGGGATTTCCGGCTCCGGCGTTCCAGAGCGCCTGACCTGCGAGCCGCCCCGCTTCGAAGTTGTTCAGGGCGACCAGTGCGTCGCACATTCCGATGTACTCCTCGTTGACTCCGACAAGCAGCGATTTCCCGCGCAGAGAGAGGAGCGGGGCCCGTAAATGTTCCGGAGCATTTGCATAGATGATCACATCCGGCAGGCCGGGGTAGGGGGTGGCCTGTTCCAATTTCCGTTTCAAGCTGAGGGGGGTATCTTGACCGGAAAGGAGAAGTTGTTTCAGGTGGACCGCCGTTCCGGAGAACCTCGCTTCGAGTTGTTCGGCGATCTGACGATAGTGGGGATGGTCCGGAGAGGTTGTCCCCGCCGCGACAAATACCGCAACGACGGTATGGGAACGGGGAAGGTTTCGTGCGGTATTGCAAATCCGCTTGACGCCGTTTTCTCTGACGATCCGCCCGAGTTCCTCCATGCGTTCGAGAGCCCGTCTGAGAGTCATGAGGCTGCAGTGAATTTCCTTTGCCATTGCCCGCTCGGGGGGCAGGACGTCGAGCCCATGTGCTTTGCGTGCCAAGAGGATGCGGTCGATTTCCAGCATGGCAAGCTCTACGGTCATGTATTTCCGTTGCAGCATCTCCCGGTAGGTCTGAATCCCGGTCCCACCTTCTGAATGATTGAACATCATGTTCCCCTGAAAACCGGATCGGAAAATTTTCTTCCCAGAAGCCGACGCGGCGTCCCCTGTTCGTCATAACGTATTCCAAAAAAGAATACAGCAGCAGATGTCATATTGATGTCAAATGTCGGAGTCGAAGGTAAGTGGCGGAGAGAGAGGGATTCGAACCCTCGGAGAGGTTTCCCCCTCGCAGGTTTAGCAAACCTGTGCTTTCGGCCGCTCAGCCATCTCTCCACGTTTGATTGTGCCTTAACATAACACGCACTTCGGGAAACATCAAATTGTTTTCCGGGGAATTTTGCGAAAAATTGCTTGTCCGGCGAAGTTGATCCGCGCGGAGGCGGATGGGATGACCATCCGGAATGCTCCGAAACTGAACTGCCGGCTCGGAAAAACCGCGCCGGCAGCGTCACAAATCACAAGCCTTTTCCCGGTGGATCAGCGTTCGAAACGGATCTCCCCGTCGACCAGTGTTTTCCGGACGTTGAAATCCGCATCGAGAAGCACGATGTCTGCGGCGTAACCGGATTCCAGCCTTCCGATTCTGCCCAGATTCAGGGCCTGCGCCGCGCTCCATGAGGTTGCGCTGACCAGCGCTGCGAGAGGCAGACCGGTGATCTCATAGATGTTTTTGAGTGCCCGGTTGAGCTGCAATGTGCTTCCTGCGAGAGCTCCGCCCTCTTTCAGTCGGGCCGCACCGTCCCGAACCATCACCGGCAGTCCCCCGAGGGTGTACTCCCCATCCGGCATTCCGGAGGCACGCATCGCGTCGGAAATCAGCATGATCCTTTCCGCCCCCTTGATCTTGAAGACGAGAGCGATCATTTCCGGAGAGATGTGCAGTTTGTCGCAGATCAGTTCCAGATAGACATCATCGTGCAGCAGTCCGGCGCCGACCAGACCGATGTCCCGATGGTGCAGGGGAGTCATCTGATTGCAGAAGTGCGACAGATTGCGCAACCCGGCCGCATGGGCCCGGTCGAATTGTTCGTAGTTCGCCGCACTGTGTACGCACGACGGGGTGATGCCGCGCCTGAGCAGTTCCGAGGCGAGCTCCGGGCCCCCCTCCATTTCAACGGCGAAGGAGACCTTCTTCACCGGAAAGATTGTGTTGAGCCGTTCCACTTCGCGGATATCCGGGCGGCGGACGAAGGCAGGATTCTGCGCACCGGTACATTTCGGATTGATGAAAGGTCCTTCCAGATGGACTCCCGGCATCTTGCAGCCCTTTCCGTCATAGGCCGCCACCGACCGGAGCGTCGCGGAGAGAGCGTCTTCAGCCAGAGTCAGCGTGGTCGGAAGCAGGGTGGTGACGCCCTCTTCGAGTTTCCGGCGGCCGATCAGGTTGACTCCTTCGGTTGAAGCGTCGCAGAAATCGAAGTTGTTGCGCCCGTGACAGTGGGCGTCAACAAAACCGGGCATTGCGGTCAGGCCGTCCGCGTCGATCACCCGGTCGACGGGGGGAAGCGGTTCTCCGGCGGGAATCAGCCGTTCGATGGTCCGGCCGTCGATCAGGATTGCGGCGGAGAGGTCAAGCGCGGGGGAGACTGCGCGACAGTTTTTAATCAGGGTTTTCATGGTTTGAATGCTCCTGTTGTACCGTGTGCGGAAAGCTCAATCATCGAAACATTTTCAATATATCGGCCCCGGATATTTCTCCCAATGAAGTTATCAGCAATAGTTATGGATTTTTCTGCAAAAGAGGATGATGCGGCACGATTTATCCGTTCTCTGATTTGCTTTGGCAGCTATCCGGGATTATATTCAATGATCATCCGATGCAATTGGAATATCTTGGAGTCTGGGCAATGAAACTTACACTTCTGGTTCTCGCGGCCGGAATGGGCAGCCGCTACGGCGGACTCAAACAGCTTGATCAGGTCGGGCCCTCCGGCGAAACAGTGATGGATTATTCGGTGTTCGACGCGATGCGGGCCGGTTTCGACCGGGTGGTTTTCGTGATACGCCGCGATATCGAGGAGGCGTTCCGGGCCGCAGTCGGCAGCCGTTACGCGGATCGGATTGAAGTGGATTATGCGTTTCAGAGCATGGATGATCTGCCCGGCGGATTTACGGTCCCGGAAGGACGCGTGAAGCCGTGGGGGACCGGCCAGGCGGTTTATGCCGCCCGGCAGCTTCTCGACGGCCCGTTCGCGGTAATCAATGCCGATGATTTCTATGGCGCGGACAGTTATCGCAAGCTTGCCGGGTATCTGCGCAATACCGCGGACAATGGAATGGTTCGCGGCTGCATCGCCTCTTTTGTACTTGAGAATACGCTCAGCGAAAACGGCGCGGTATCGCGCGGAATCTGTTCGGTCGATGTCGCCGGGCGCCTTGAAAAGGTGGTTGAGCATACGAAGATCCTCCGGCGTGACGGTCAGATCATCAGCCTCGGGGAGGATGGTTCCGAAAGCCGGTTTACCGGTCAGGAACCGGTTTCCATGAATTCATGGGGATTCATGCCCGGACTGGTCGGGGAGCTGGAACGGCTTTTCACCGACTTTCTGAAGAGCCGTGGTTCGGAGCTGAAAAGCGAATTTTACCTGCCGTTTGCGGTCGATTCGTTGATCCGGGCCGGCCGGGCGGAGATCCAGGTGCTTCACAGCAGCGACAGCTGGTTCGGCATCACCTACCGGGAAGATAAGCCGTTTGTTCAGGCGGCATTGCGTGATCTGGTGGCGCGCGGCGCATATCCGGAACGGTTGTTTGACTGAGAAAGCGGGGGGCGGGAGCATGTATTCGCAGGAGGAGTTGCGTGAGATCGTTTCGAAATTCGTCATTTACGGCGACTTTCTGGTTGCGGTTCCATTCGGTTCCGGCCACATCAACGACACCTACCAGTTGACGTTTGATCAGGGCGGAGTCCGGCTCCACTATGCGCTGCAGCGGATTAACCATCAGGTGTTTGCCCATCCGGAGCAGGTCATGGAGAACATGGATCGTGTGACCCGCCATCTCCTGAACCGGATTCACGCATCGCACATTGAAACGCGCAAACGTACGCTGCGGCTTCTGCGGACCTATGAGAATACCCCCTGTGTTCAGGACACGCGCGGCAATTACTGGCGCGCCTACGTATTCGTGGAAAACGCCCGTTCCTACGATGTTCTTGAGACGCCGAATCAGGCATACCGGGCCGCGGAAGCCTTCGGTGATTTTCAGTGCAATCTGGTGGATCTGCCGGGCCCCAGGCTGCATGAGACGATTCCGGATTTTCACAATACCCCGAAGCGGCTTGAGCGGTTGAAACAGGCGTTCCGGGAGGATAAGGTCGGCAGGGCGCGTTCCGTCCGGCGTGAGTTCGACTTCGTGGTGGCGCGCGCCGATGACACTTCGCGATTGCTCCGGCTCAATGCGGAGGGGGCGATTCCTGAAAGGATCACCCACAACGACACCAAGGTGAACAACATCCTGATCGACGATCTGACCGGGGAAGGAATCTGTGTGATCGACCTCGATACGGTCATGCCGGGGTTGTCTCTCTACGATTTCGGCGATATGGTCCGGGCCGGTACCAGTCCGGCCGAGGAGGATGAGGTCAATCTCAGCAAGGTCGGCATGCGTTTCGAGATGTACGAAGCGATTTACAAGGGGTTCATGAGCAGTGCGGGAGCGTTTCTGACACCGGCGGAACGGGAGAATCTGCCGTTTTCCGGAAAGTTGATTACGCTTGAGACCGGCATCCGCTTTCTGACCGACTATCTTGAGGGCGACGTCTACTTCAAGACACGGCGGCCGCAGCACAATCTTGAACGCTGCCGCAACCAGTTCAAACTGGTTGAGTCGATTGAAGCGCAGATGAACCGGATGATTGCGCTGCTGAGGCACTGATCTCCATTCCGGTGGGATTCATCCTTGTCCCGCCGGAGCCTTCGAGAACCGTTGCGAACGCCATTCTCCGGGCGTTTTTCCGGTCGCATCGCGGAATGTGCGGTGGAAATAACTCGGATCCCGGAATCCGGCCAGAAAGCAGATTTCCGAGACGGGTTTCGTGGAGCGTTCCAGAAGTTCGACGGCGCAGGCGAGGCGCCTCCGTTTCAATGCCTCTGTGATGGTGCACCCTCTGGCGCGCCGGTAATTGATACAGAGGGCGCTCTGGGTCAGTTGCAGTGATTCGGCTGCTCGGGCGTAATCGAAAGTTCCCGTGAACTCTTCATCGATCAACTGGTCGATGAAGGCGGCGATGCTTTCGTGACGGTTGGTGCGGAATTGCCGCATCCCGGCGCGTGCGAGCAGCAGCAACAGTTCCTGAAGCTGAAGTTTCAACATGCACCGGTAATCGGGATGTTCCATCTCGAATTCATGCTTCATCCTCCGGATCAACGCGGTGACCGGACGCGCCGCTTCGATGACATACTGCACCTGATAGAGCTGTCCCCGTGGAACCCGGCGCCGGTCGAAGATCGTGAAAAAATTGCGCAGGTCGGAGAGACTCTCCAGTTCATTTTCAACCAGAGACGGAAGAAAGCAGATGTTGTATACGACCAGTGGCGAATCGCCTTCCGGCAGGAACGTGGTACGGGAATCCGGATGAACCACGCAGATCGTTCCGGGAACGACCGTAAACTCGCGGCCGTCGCTCAGGTAGCGGCCGCGGCCGCTCTCCACGTGGAAGATTTTCCAGAACTCCCGGATGTGAAGTTTATTCGGGTCGGTGTAATCTTCGCGTGTGTGGCTGAATTGCCGCATCATCAACGGAAATTCACGGGAGAAGAGCGTGGCTTTGCGGATCAGATCGGGTTCCTGCTGTTTCATCGGGGCACACACTTCCTGAGGTGATGGAGGCTCTTTCCCGATAATGTGCCATGCCGCCGGGAGTTTGTCAAGTCGATACCGCCGGAAAGAGTTGAGCCGGTTCCGGAAGTTCTGGTGGGAGTTTCCTCTGATTCTCCGGAACCGTGAGGCGCTCAGAAGGCCGGCGATCGGTGTCGTCCCCGCAGAAAACCGGTCGGGGTGATGCCGAATTGTCGCTTGAACTGGTGGCTGAAATGGAAGACATCGTAAAAACCCAGTTCTGCGGCGACGGCTGTCGGTGTCATGCCCGGCCGGGAGAGCAGTTCATGGGCACGGGCCAGCCGCAGCCTTCGCAGCCAGCTGCCCGGCGGGCAGTGCATCGCCCGCTTGAACAGGACAGTGAAACGCGATTCCGACAGGTGGGCTCGCGCGGCGATTTCGGCGAGGGACGGCGGCGCGGAGAGGTGACGTTCCATGAACTCGATGGCCGGAGCGAGCCGTGCAAGATCATCGAGACGTTCGGCGGCATCCCGTCGTGGCGTTGCATCCCGTGTGATGGCCTCCAGCAGGAGAAGGCCCGCACTCTGCCGGTGCAACAACTCCTGCAGCGGGTGGGCGGTATGGACATCGAGTAATGCTTCGCAACTCTCCCGGATCGCCCGGGCCGCGTCCCCCGTGAATTTTTCCGGCAGCTCGAAAAAGTCGAGAAAATCAACGCTGTGGAACAGTTCCGCGCGGAAATGGCACCAGATCGAGACCGGTTTCGGGCCTCCCCTCAGCATCCGTAACCGGTGCGGTTCGTCGCGGCGGATCAGGATGCTTTCTCCATCCAGAACCCAGAAGATGGAGAGAGCCGTTTCCGCCCGGGAGTTCGCGCCTGAATTGTTGACCAGCACATGAAAGGGGAATTGCCGTCTGCCGGTGTCGAGATGAATCGGCAGTGTAAGCGGCGTTCGATCGCCGGCCAGAAATTCAAAACTTAAATTTCCGGAACAGGTGAGTTCTGTGGGGTCTGTCATCGGCTGATTGTGTTGAAAAGTGATTTTTTACATCTATTAAACAATATGTTGCATTCTTGAAAATGCAAGTCTGTGGTATAATGAAAGCGGATGATTTGAACCGATTCTGAAAAAAGATAATTTCAAAGCGGACAGGGAGTCTGGCGGAGAATATCTTCTGAAACATCATTTTTTTACATGTTTCGGATCGTTCTGTCGGCCCGGTGTCCCGGAAACATGTCAAGGAAGGAGCGTGTCATATGGGGTTTGTACAGAAACTTCCGGAAGAGTTGCGGCATGTGATGGCTTGGGCGACCGGAGGCGAGGGAAAGAAGAGTGTGTGTATTGAGGTTCTTGAGCAGGGGTGGGGAACCATGCAGTTCAACTGCGATCTGCTCAAAAGAGGGCCGTTGAATGTTGCCGGGCAGGTGTATCCCGGGGGATTCGGGGCACATGCTCCGAGCCGGATCCGGATCCGGCTGGATGAACCCCTTCGCCGGTTCCGGGCTGTCGCGGGAGTCAACCGGAGTGTCACGACACTGGGAGTGGCTGTCCCTCCCGAAGTGGTTTTCCGTGTTGAAGTCGGCGGCCGCGTGGTGTTTGAATCAGTTCCGGTTACGGTACACTCCCCGGCAATCGAGGTTCAGGCGGATCTCGGCGGAGCTCTTGAGTTCGATCTGGTGGTCACGGTTGAAGGCAGTTGGAATCAGGCGCACGTCGACTGGTGCATGCCGGAGGTGGAAACCTGTTCCGGGGATTCCGTTCCGTTGAGCCGGCCGGTAGGCGGCGTGGTGCCTGATTCCTGTCCGATCGATTTTCATTACGATGGGATGGATGCGCGCGCGTTCTTCCTGCGTTACGGGACAAGGCGGGAAGTGTTGAAAAAAGAGGATCATACTCTGCTTCGAATCTTTTCCGGTGGTATTGAATCCGCGCTGCTCGTCACGGTTGAAATAAAAATATTCAATGAGTTTCCGATTGCGGAACTCCATCTGGCTTTTGAAAATCCTTCTTCCCGGCGCAGTGGTATACTGTCGGATGTCGATTCAATTGCCGTTCGCTGGAATTGCCCGGATCCCGACGGAGCCGTACTGACCCGCGGGCACGGCTCTTATGGACTCGGACTGCGTCCCGCAGATTTCCGGAACTCCTTTCTGCCGGTGTCGGAGACGCTTGAACCCGGAAAAAAGGTCCGATTCGGCGGAGTTGACGGCCGTCCGTCCGTAGAGTGGATGCCCGACTTCGATCTGAGCTGCGGCGAGACGAATCTGCGGGTCGCCGTCGGCTGGGCAGGGCAGTGGAAGGCGGAAATCGAGTACGCAAGGTATCAGGAGCAGGTGACGATCCGGGCTGGAATCGAGGCGATCTCCACGAGGCTGGAACCCGGCGAAAGGATCGAGTTGCCCTCCATCCTGTTGCAGTGGAATCAGGAGGGAGGCCGGGAGCGCGGGATCAACCTCTACCGGCGCTTCCTCCGGGAGAAGATCTGTCCCCGGATCGATGGTGTGCCGGTGGTGCCGCCGCTCTGTACCGCCAACTGGGGCGGTATGCGTGAAAGCGACCACCTCGAACGGATTGCGAATATCGTGGAAAAGAAATTCCCTTTCGAGTGTCACTGGATCGATGCCGGCTGGTATGGGCCGGCAGGCTCCCACAGTCCCGATGAGTTTGATCCTCTCTGGAGTTCCACGACGGGAGATTGGGTGTTCAATCCTGCGATACTGCCGGAAGGCCTGCGCAACATTGCCGCGGCCAGCCATGCGGCCGGAATGAAACAGCTTCTGTGGATGGAACCGGAACGGGTTGTCACAGATGCGAAAGTTTTCCGGGAACATCCCGAATGGTTCCTGCGATCTCCCGCGATCGGTGCGGGAAACGCGTTGCTGAACCTCGGTGATCCTGTCGCGTGGCAATGGTGCTTCGACACGATCTCCCGGATCATCGAAGAAAACTCCCTCGACTGGCTCCGGCAGGATTTCAACCTGTCGCCTCTTGAGCCGTGGCGAAAGAACGATGAACCGGAACGCCTTGGAATCCATGAGATCCGTTATGTCGCCGGTCTGTACCGCCTCTGGCGTGAGTTGCGGCGGAAGTTCCCCCGTCTGAGAATCGACAATTGTGCTTCCGGCGGCCGCCGCCTGACCTTTGAATTGATGCGTTACAGTCTGCCGTTGTGGAGCAGTGACATGGAGTGCATTCCCGGTTTCGATCCGGAATGGCAGATCACGCATGTCGCCGGACTTTCGGAACATCTTCCGCTCTTCAGCTTCGGAGTTCAGAATCAGGAGGGCGGCGACACCTACAACTTTCGCGCTTCGATGGGCCCCGGGCTGGTGGTTCACTTCCACATGTATGAATATCATCCCCTGTCGGAACCGTATCCGGAGGACTGGCTGCACGAACGCCTGGCGGAGTATCTGAGAGCCCGGGAGTGCTTCTACGGTGATTACTACCGTGGCAGCGCCTTTGTCGGAGACAGCGGCGCCTGGTCTTTCCTGCAGTTCGACCGCCCTGATCTCGGCCGCGGTGTGGTGACGGTGTTCCGGGGGGCGGCAAGTCCGTATACCGAGGCGGAAATCCGGTTTCGGGGAGTTGAACCCGATAAAATCTATCTTGTGGAAGATGCCGATGGAGCTTTCGCTCCGTGCCGGTTGTCCGGAGCCGCATTGGCTGCCGGACTGAAGCTCGTCATTCCGGAGCGTCGCACCGCCCGCCTGATTTTCTATCAGGCGCTGGAGGCCGATGCCTGACTCCCTGCCAATACGAAACGCCGTCCGCACTCATGGTGTGAACGGCGTTTCCGATGATTCTGGGACGCATGAACCGGCGTTACAGATCGAGCAGTTTCCGGACCAACTGATCGCCTTTCAGGAAGCCGAGAGAACCGGTCGGGGCGAGCCGTTCGCTGAAGCTCTGCACCGTGTCGGGAGGAAGAAACGACGGTCCCATGGCCGCCAGCGGCACCGGTGTGGTGGTGTGCCTGCGAAGTTTGATCGGCACCGGATGATCCGGCAGTACGGCAAAGTTGATGTTTCCCGCATCCTTCAATGCGGCGAGAACCGGAGCGACGATTTTCGCGTCAAATTCCTCGATTGCCTGCAGCTTCAGCTTGAGATCACCGAGGTGGGAGCACTCGTCGATCGCTTCGACGTGGAGATAGACCAGGTCGTTCTCCTTGAGCGCCTCGAGTGCGGCCGCTACTTTCCCCGCGTAATTGGTGTCGATAAAGCCGGTTGCTCCGGGGACCTCAATCACCTCCATCTTCGCGCACTTCCCGATTCCCTTGATGACATCGACTGCGCTGATGATCGCGCCCCGGCGGTTGCCGTAACAACTTTCAAAGGCGGGAATACAGGGGCGTCTCCCCGGGCTCCACGGCCAGATGCGGTTTGCCGGATTTTTCCGGTTGCGGTTCAGCGGGTGTGCCGCAAGATAGGCCGCGCAGAGCTGGTCGAGGCGATCCAGAAATTCGACCGTATAAGCAGCTTCCGGTGAATTGTCGGCAGGGGTGAGTTTGAGTTCCGAGAGAGGCAGATCCTGTGAAGAATCCGGTTTGAAATAGTTCACCTTGTCGGAAAACTTCTGCCCGTGCAACACCAGAAGATTGCGGTAGCTGACTCCCGGATAAAAAGTCACATCCGCATTGCCGAACTGTTTCTGAAGATCATTCATCAACTGCGTCGAAACCGCATTGTCGATGTGTCCGGCCGAATAGTCACGCAGAAAACCGTCGTCAGACGCATAGACCAGATTGCAGCGGAAGGCGACATCATCCGGTTTCAGTTCGATTCCCTGACTCGTCGCTTCGATCGGACCGCGGCCGGGATAATTTTTTTCGGGATGGAAACCGAGAACCGACATGTTTGCCACATCGGATGAGGTCGGCAACCCCTCCGGCAGCGTCAGAAACGTTCCGTTCTGCCCGTTGCGGGCGATGGAGTCCATGGCCGGGGTGGCGGCCGCTTCGAGCGGAGTTCTGCCGCCGAGTTCCGGCAATGGCTCGTCCGCCATGCCGTCGGCGAGAAAAATGATTGCTTTGTTGTTCATAATGATCTGACAGGTTATTGCTTTGAAAGAATTGCCCTGAGTTCCGCCGGAGAGACGCCGGTGATTTCAAGCACCTTGGTGCGTCCTGTACGGCCGGAACGGAGCGTTATGTTTCCTCTGGGAATATCGCACCATTCGGCAAAAAGACGGCAAAGCGCCTGATTGGCTTTGCCGTCGACCGGCGGCGCCTGCAACGCGATCCTGACCGCGTCGCCGTAGTCGCCGATCACCGCGTTCCGGCTCGCTCCGGGTTGTATCCGGAGTGAGACCAGACAACCAGTTCCGGTCGGCTTAAAGGCTGTTTCCGACAGTTCCGGCATCGGTGGTCGGCCGGATCTCCTGACCCGTTCCGGGAATCGTTTCGCGGTTTTCTCCGGCCGGGTTGAGCTCCAGCAACTGGTTGATTTCGTCAATCGACAATGTTTCACGCTCCAGCAGCGCCTGGGCAAGCTTTTCCAGCTCATCGCGATGCTCGGAGAGACAGGCGCGTGCCGCGTTCAACGCATTTTCGACCAGTCGCCGCACCTCGAGATCGATCTCCCGCGCCGTTTCCGGACTGAGAGATTCCGCCGGCGGCATGTCGATCCGGACGTGCGGATGTGCCGGGTAATCGCCGAGTTTGGTAGGCCCGAGTTTCTCGCTCATGCCGAAGATGCAGACCATGCGCCGGGCAATGGAGGTCAGATGGTTGATGTCGGCGCTTGCTCCGGTGGTGATGTCGCCGATCACCAGTTCCTCCGCAGCGCGGCCGCCCATCGTCATGGCCATTTCCGCCTCGAGTTCGAGTTTGCTGCGGGTGTATACATCCTCCTTGGGCATTGTGAACGTTGCTCCGAGGTAGGATTGACCGCGTGGAATGATCGTGACCTTGTGCACCGGGGTGCAGTATTCGTTGTGGAGCGCGACCAGTGCGTGCCCCGCTTCGTGATAGGCGGTCAGGCGCCGTTCCCGGTCGGTGATCTTGCGGCTGCGCCGTTCGCTGCCGTAACTGACTTTGTCGCGCGCTTCCTCCAGATCGCTCTGGCTGACCGTTTCCCGGTTACGCCGTGCGGCCAGAAGCGCCGCCTCGTTGCAGAGGTTCGCCAGGTCCGCGCCGCTGAAGCCGGGGGTGGTACGGGCGATCACATCGAGATCGATCGACGGCTCGACCTTGATCTTCCTGATGTGCACATCGAGGATCTTGCGCCGGCCGTTGATGTCGGGCAGATCCATCACAACCTGGCGGTCGAAACGACCGGGCCGCAGCAGTGCCGGGTCAAGCACATCCGGGCGGTTGGTTGCCGCAAGCACGATGACACCGGTCCGGCTTTCAAGACCATCCATCTCGACCAGCATCGCATTCAGCGTCTGCTCGCGTTCATCGTGGCCGCCGCCCCAGCCGCTGAAGCGGGAACGCCCGACCGCGTCGATCTCATCGATGAAGATCAGGCATGGCGTGTTTTTGCGCGCCTGCTCGAACATGTCACGGACCCGGCTGGCACCGACACCGACAAACATCTCCACGAAATCCGAACCGCTGATCGAGAAAAACGGAACTCCGGCTTCGCATGCGACCGCCTTTGCCATCAGCGTTTTTCCGGTTCCCGGATCGCCGACCAGCAGACATCCCTTGGGAATCTGCCCGCCGACCAGCTGGAAACGCAACGGATCCTTGAGGTATTCCACGATCTCCTGAATTTCTTCCTTGGCTTCATCGGCTCCGGCGATGTCGTCAAATTTGACATGGAGCTCGTCCGGAGGAATCATTCTCGCCTTGCTTTTTCCGAAATCCATCGCTCCCCGGCCGCTCATTTTCATCTGGCGCATTGTCATGAAATAGATCAGGCCGACAATCACCACCACCGGCAGGATCCCGAATACGATGATGTTCCAGAACCCGGCGTTGTTGGAATCCACACGCACCCGGGTACTCTGCAGCAGACGGTTCAACTCTTCCGAGAAAATCACCCGGCTTCGGTACTGGCCGATCGTCGGATCTCCGATCAGAGCGTTTCCTCCGGTCAGTTCCGAAGATTTCGGTGCGGAAGGTTGCGACACGGAAGCGGGAATCGCTGCCGCCGGAAGTTTGCGATAACGCCCCTCGACCGTAAAAATCCGGTCACTCTCAGCGGTCATGACCGCCGTCAGAATTTCACCTGCAGCCAGTTTTTTTTCAAATTCAGTCTGATTGAAGGTATCTATCTTCGACGGACCGTATCCTTTGAACAGAACCAGTGTTCCGAGCACCAGCAGTACCACCAGCCAGACGATTGCCGCCCGCGAAGTGCGGGGGGCTTCCCGGCGCCGCTGCTGCCGCGGCGGCTCCTGCCCCGGCGGAGACTCCTGGCGGCCGGGTTGGTCGTCAGGCGCCTTGGCGTCGTCATTGCATTTCTTCTGATCGTTATCCATTGAATCTACTCCCCGAATGTGTATGTTGAATCCGCCTCCCGCCGGGATGCCGCAGGGCGTCATCACAGGTGTTTTCCCCCATGCCCCATCATCAGGGATTGCCGGAAAAGCGGTCGGCCGGTTTTTCTTATTTAAATTTTTCGCCCATCGTGATGAAAAGATAGACAATCAGAGCGATGACCGCGAGTGCGACCAGCACAATCGCAGCGATCATGATTGCCTGAATCAGGGCGTGCCTCTTGTCATCGCGCCCCGCGAAAGGCGACAGATTGGTCATGGTCGGAACGGTCGAAACATTGCTGTCGATGCTCGACAGATCAATCGTGTGCGTCTGTGTGAATGTCCCGTTCTCCCCGGCATCGTCACTGTCGAACAATACTTCAACTCCGCCGAAAAGGATCAGATCGGAATTTTTGAGTTCCTGTTCCGTGATCGGCACATTGTTGATCCTGGTGCCGTTGGTGCTGTCGTTGTCGCGCAGAATGTAGACGTTCTTGCCGTCGCGCTCGGTGCGGATGATATCAGCATGGTGGCCGCTCAGACTGGAGTCCTTGAGACAGATATCCATCCCGTCCCGGCGGCCGATGCTCATTTCATCCTTGTCGATTTCGAACGTCTTGCCGCGCAACTTCTCAAAAAGAACCGTTAATTTGGGATTGCCTGCCATGATATTTCAACCTTCCGATCTCAAAACCGTATTCAAAATACTATTATACAATGCAAATATAGTGGTCTTCCGGCAAATTTGCAACACTCCGGGCAATAGAAATCACGACAAAATGCATTCGTATGGGTCAAATGTTGAATTTCCCCGGGAAAAAGCAGGCTGCGGTTTGTCCCGGTGCTCCGCATGGACTCAGTGCGGGGCACTCCTTCCGGCAGCGTTCGGCCGCGATCGGGCAACGCGGATGGAAGGGACATCCCGGTGGAGGCGCCAGTGGCGAAGGCACGTCCCCCGGCAGCACAATCCGTTTTCGGCCGGCGGCGTCGAGTGTCGGAACCGCCGAAAGCAGCGCCCGGGTATAGGGATGTTGCGGGGTCGCCGCAAGCACCCGGGCCGGACCGGTTTCCACGATCCGGCCGAGATACATCACCAGAATCCGGCTCGAAATGTGTTCCACGACGGCGAGGTCGTGGGCGATGAAGAGAAACGAGGCGCCGGTTTCCCGCCGGATCTCATCGAGCAGGTTGATGATCGCCGCCTGCACGCTCACGTCGAGAGCCGATACCGGCTCGTCCGCGACGATGAAACGCGGTTCCGCCGCCAGTGCGCGGGCGATACCGATCCGCTGCCTCTGGCCGCCGGAGAATTGGTGCGGGTAGCGGTCGAGGGCGGTTTCCGGCAACCC
Organism: uncultured Victivallis sp.; assembly: GCA_944389895.1. GTDB lineage: Bacteria > Verrucomicrobiota > Lentisphaeria > Victivallales > Victivallaceae > Victivallis. The sequence continues at coordinate 45,319 of CALXOA010000110.1, forward strand.
GACCCGCTCAAGCAGTTCGGCGGCGCGCTTCCGGCGCGCAGGGCGGTCGAGCCCCGAATGCAGCGCCAGGACCTCGTCAAGTGCGGCCAGAATGGTCAGACGCGGATTCAGCGAACCGTAGGGATCCTGAAAAATCATCTGAAAATTACGCCGGGCATGACGAAGCTCGCGCCCGGAGAGCTTCGCCAGATCCTGCCCCCCGAGTCGTACCTGACCCGAGACCGGTGTTTCCAGCCGGACCAGCGCCCGGCCGAGCGTACTTTTCCCGCAGCCCGATTCCCCGACCAGACCGAGCGTCTCCCCCGCTTCCAGGGTGAAGGATACTCCATCGACCGCGCGGACGAAGCGTTTCGGGCGGAACCATGACCCGCGAACCGGGTAGTACACTTTGAGGTTTTCCACTTCGAGCAGCGGCATCGGTCAGCTCCCCTGTTGAAATGCCGCAATCACTGTGATGTTGTCCCGCCCGCCGCCGAGCAGCGCTTCGCGCATGACGGCGTTGACAGCTTCCCGTGGCGCGGCGGCCGCGGCAATCAGCTCCGCAAGCCGCGCCGGAGTGATGGTGCGGTAGGCTCCGTCGGAACAGAGCAGGTAACGGCTGCCCCGTTTCCGGCTGACCCGGTGGAGTTCGAGTTCCAGCTCGCTGCGCGGACCGATCGCCCGTGAGATCACATTGCGGTAATCAAATTCGTGACCGATCTTCCAGCCGTATTCCCTGGCAAGTTCGGGTGAGAGCACGTGGTCGGTTGAGTGCTGGATCATCCGTCCGCCGGCCTCCAGCTCATAGAACCGGCTGTCACCGGCATTCCCGATGACGATCGCATCGGATAGAAAGAGTGCCGCGACCACCGTGGTTCCCATCGGGCGCGGATGTTGCTCGAAGTAATTCCGGTTGAACATTTTTTTGTTTGTGTCACTCAGCGTTTCCCGCAGGAAATTCTCCGCCGCGCCCGGTGGGGTCAGGTTTTCATCCGGGATTCCTCGATAGGCGTTTGCGAGGTCGCGGCAACAGATCCGGCTGGCCAGGGCTCCGTTGCTGTGTCCCCCCACGCCGTCAGCCACGGCGGCGAGCACAGTACTGCGTTCGGGCAATGCAAGCAGGCAGAAGCTGTCCTCGTTGTTCTTCCTCACCAGTCCGGGGTTGCTCTCTCCCGCGACGGTGATCCCGGTGCGATTGGCCATGACTCTTCCGTTTTTCCTGAAAAATGCCTCCTGTTCCCCTTGCAATGCCGGAGGTCACGATATCTATTATAACGGTGGAACAACCGGTTTTCAAACCCGGTCCATTGAAACTTCGAGAAAAACCATGTATTTCTACGGGAAGCGAGTGATGATGTCGGCGTTGCCGGCTCTGTTGGTCGGTGTGACGATCGGGGTAGGGTGCGCGGGGGTGGAAGCAAGACGTGACGCCCGATGGGCGGCGTTTGAACCGTTGCGGCCGGATCCGGCTTATCGGCTGCTGCCGGATCGGCCGCATCATCTGCGTGATCTGACCGGAAAGAGTACTGCTTCGAAAACGGATCCTGTGCCGGTTACCGCGATGCTGGTCGAACCGCCGGTCATATGGAAGGCGCGGGCGCTCGATGAAGCCGGGCTTGAGGATGGTGCGACCCGTTTCCACGGGCAGACGATAGAAGTTTATTTCATTGCCCGGGCGCCTTTTCATGGAGAACTGCTGGCAATCGGCAGGAATGCTCGCATGCAGGAGATTTCGCGGGTCAAGGTCCCGGTTGATTTCGCGAAGGAAGAGGCAGGTTTTGTCTCATTCCCGCTGCCCGGGGAATTTTCACCGGGTGAACTTGCCGTTGTGGCGATAGAGTTTGCGGAGTAAGTTTAAATGACGATTCCGCCGGCTGCGCAGACGATCGGTCTGCTGATTCTCTCCAATGTTTTCATGACTTTCGCCTGGTACGGGCATCTCAAGAATCTGTCGAACAGGGCATGGTATGTTGCTGCGTTTGCGAGCTGGGGAATCGCTCTGTTCGAGTATATGTTGCAGGTTCCGGCCAACCGGATCGGGCATACGACGTTGTCGCTGGGCCAGCTCAAGATCCTGCAGGAAGTGATCGCGCTCAGTGTTTTCGTGCCTTTCTCCCTGCTCTATATGAAAGAGACGCTGTCGTGGAACTACCTTTACGCGGCGCTCTGCATTGCCGGGGCGGTATTCTTCATTTTCCGCGGCTGATGTCTTCCGTTTCCCCGGCGGACGGCGGAGGCGGTCAATGGAATTTACGGGCCGGCAGAAAAGGTTCCCGGGAGGAAAGAGAGAGCCGCCATTCATTCGGGGAACAGCCGAATTTCCGTTTGAAGGCGTAATGGAGGGCGCCCGGACCGGGAAAGCCGCAGTTGTCCGCGATTGCCAGCAGGGTGTCGTCGGTGTCGGCAAGCTCGCGTTGCGCCATATGGAGGCGTTCCTCAAGCAGAAACTGTTTCGGCGAAATTCCGAACCAGGCGCGAAACTCCCGATAGACGGTGGATTCCGTCAGCAGAAATTTTGCCGCCAGTTCGGAGACCCTGAATTGCTGCGAAGAGGCATTGGCCCGGAGAAAACGGACCATCTTTCGCAGCCGGGGAGTTTCGATCGCATAGAAATCGGTACTTTCGCGTTCCAGAATGCCCGAAGGCGCGAAGCGGAAAACGGAGGGCCGATTGTCGTTCTGTTCGCGTCGCGGCAACTGCCCGTCAATCAGAGCTTCCATCCTTCCTGCAGCGTAGAAGGCCCGTTCATAGAGACGGCTGTCGACGCTTGAGAGTGCCAGCGCGCTCGGGTTGCTGAAAAAAGATTCGTTTCCGACACCGAGAATCGCGACCTCTTCGGGAATGCGCAGTTTCGTACTCAGCGTGGCATCCGCGACGATCGCCGCGTCGAAATCGTTGTCGCAGAAAACACAGAACGGTCTGGGGGTATTCCGCAGGATCTGTTCGAGTTCCTCCTCGTGGCGGTCGGGGCGGAAGTCGAGTCCGAAGTCGATCGTCACAGCGCGATGCCCGGATTCCGCCAGGCGTCGCAGGAAGGATTGCCGTCTGAAGTTGAGCGCGGCACAGACGAAGTTCCGGTAGCCGCGCCGGATGAAGTAGTCCGCCGCCATGGTGCCGATCCGGTCGTCGTCGGGCGCGACCACCACATCGGCGTGGCGGAGCAGGCCCCCCGGAAGATCGGTGGTCCCGACGATGGCGACTCCGCGCTCCTTTAATTCCTTCAGAGCAAATTCGTTGTCGGTGATCACCCCGTCCCCGTGCCAGTTCTCGATCTCCCGGGCCAGATTGAGCATGCGCGGGACCCGCAGAATCCACTGCCGGGAGCGGGCGTAGTCGAGAATGCCGCGGATCTCCGGCATCGAAAGAAAGTTCTTGGCGAGAAGAACCGTTTTGGGAGAGTTTTTTTTCATGATGTCATGGGATAGAATACTGTTTCTTTCGATATTTTCAAGTATGAAATGCACGATTTCATCATATCAAATCAAGAAATCATCATTGGCAGCCGTTTTCATTTCCGGTATAATTAACAATGGAAAAACAACATGAAACCGGAAGGGTTTTCGAATGTACCATCCTCTTTCAACCATGCCGACCGTCGTTGTCGTCGGAGCCGGGGTAGCCGGACTCTGTGCCGCGCTTCAGGCAGCCCGCAGTGGAGCAAAATGTGTTCTGGTGGAGAAAAACGGAATCTGTGGCGGAACCCTGAGTGCCGCCGGCATTGCCTGTCCCGGACTTTTTTTCGGCTGGGAGGGACGACAGGTGATTGGAGGAATCGGCTGGGAACTTGTTTCGGATACTTTGAAAACATGCAATACACCGGTTCCTGATTTTACCGGATTTACCGCGGAGAATTTCTGGCGTTTCCAGGTGGAGGTGGAACCGTTTGTCTTCACCGCGCTCTGTGAACGGAAACTCCGGGAGGCCGGAGTCGAACTGCACTACCATACGATGCTGGCGGCCGTATCGCGTCTGAAGGGGGGGTGGAAGATCACTCTCTGTGGCAAGGACGGGCTTTACGACAGGAGTGCAGAGATCCTGATCGACTGTACCGGTGACGCCAACGCAGTTCATCAGGCCGGATTTCCGCTCTCGGTCCCCCGGGAATGCCAGCCGGGAACCTATTCGGGGTTCTGTTCCGGGTATGATCCGGACAAGGTGGACTATGTCGCCCTGAAGGAGGCCTATCTCAAGGCGGAGGCGCGGGGGGAGATTCTCCCGGCCGATCTCGGGTGGGGGAGCGGATTCTCTCCGCTTTTCCTGCTGCGGCGCGGTACCAACGCCAACCACGTCAACGGGATCAACGGCTGCGACAGTGAGGGGCGGACACGTATGGAAGTTGCCGGGCGCGAGTCATTGTTGCGTGTCTACCGTTTTCTGAAACGGAATCCCGGGTTTGAAAGACTGCGTATGGATTGCGCGATGGAGTGTGGTGTACGGGAGAGCCGTACGATCATCGGCGAGGAAAGAGTGACCGCGGAGGAATACCGTTCCGGAAAGGTCTGGCCGGAAACCATCGCCCAGGCGCTCTACCCGATGGATCTGCACGATGCGACACAGGGGATCATCAAGGTTGATCTGCCGCGGGGAGTTGTACCGACCGTACCGCGTGGCGCGCTGATTCCGGCGGGCAGCAGCGGTCTGATCGCCGCCGGACGGATCATTGCCAGCGACCGTCTGGCGAATGCGGCGTTGCGTATTCAGGCGGTCTGCATGGCGACCGGACAGGCGGCCGGTGCGCTGGCAGCTCTCTCGGCGGAGAGACACTGTGAGCCGAAAGATCTTCCTTATGCCGTTCTCAGAGAGGAACTGCTGGCGCATCGGGTGATTCTGCCGGAAAATGGTGAGATGGCCTCGCCTGCAGGAGGACGAGAGGAATGCCGCGCTTGATCTGCGGCAAAAGAGATGGGAGTTTCCGTGGAAAACAGGACCTATGATCCGTAAGGGGCCGCGGGATTCGCAAGCCGGTGGCCTTCCTGCCGGTGGTTCCGGCATCTTCAGGTGCGACACCCCTGAGACAGAGAGTCCGGGGTTGCAACAACGCTGCGGGATGTCGGAGAGCGCAGGACGGCATGAGTAAGGATTCTGCATCAGGAAATGGATTCTCCGGACGGAGACCATCGAAAGAAAAAGAAAGGGAGACGGGAATGAAGAAAAACAGTTTTACATTGATCGAATTGTTGGTCGTGATTGCGATCATCGCCATTCTCGCGGCAATGCTTCTGCCGGCCTTGAACCTGGCCCGGGCCAAAGCACGGGCGGCGAGTTGCGCGAGCAATTACAAACAGGCGCTTCTGGGAATTTCAATGTATCTGGGCAGTTTCAACGATGTATTGATGACCCGCCAGGAGGGAGACAGCGTCAACTTCGCGAAGTGCTGGGGTGTTTATCTCTATGAGAATGGTTTCATGCCGAATCGGCGGACGTTGTTCTGTCCCTCCCGCTTCCCTCCGGAGAGTTTTACCGGACAGCAGTTGGAGATTCTGGACCGGACGTTCGGAATCTATTGCGGCTCCGCCGATACCGCGAAGGCAAGGAGTTTCCTGACTGACCGGGGGATCGGCAACGGTAATTCCATCGTCGGCGCCGGGCAACCTGGCGGCAGGAATGGATGTTGGCTGAATTTCAAGGCGGTCCGGCAGGTTTCCTCCTTCATCCTGCTGGCGGATACCAGCCGTGGCATCAGCCTGGACCGCGGATCGGCTTTCCGTTTTCTCGCCAACAGTACGACGGCATCAAGCATCTACGCGGCGGCATCATTGAATCATGAAAATGCCTGTACGACCGGATTCGCGGACGGGCATGTGAGCAGCTACCGTCTGGAAAATTTCCGGGCGGCTGGCTTCACCCAGCTCCGGCTGAGTCCGGATGGCGAGGTAATGACGATCTGAGAAGGGAAGGTGAATATGTTTGCAAAAAAAATGTTATCGGGATTTCTGACCGGATTATCCATTGTTTCCGGCGCCGGGACGGTGCCCTACTTCACGGATGAGGCTGTCGCCGGAATCGATCTGCAGAAGATCCGTTCGGATGTGAAAAACGTTCTGGCCGGGATCGAGGAGGAACTCCCCGGGTTTGAAGCGGCTGCGGAGGAAGATGAAATTCTGAAGAAACGTCTGGAACTGTTCCGGAACGCCATGTTTTCCCTGAAACGGAACAGCGAGGCGACGCACTCCCCGGAACTGCGTTGTTATGCCGCCGTGGAACTTGAGGAAGTGAAAACACTTCGCGAATATTTTCATGCCGCGATTGCCCGTAAAAATCGCAGTAGATTGCCTGTGAGAAAATTCAACATTCTCGATTTCGGTGCGGTCGGTGATGGTGTAACCGACAATTACGAGGCATTTCAGAAAGCGTTTCAGGCGACTTATGCCGCGCAGACGGAGGCGGAGTGTTTCCTTGAAATTCCGGACGGCGTCTATTATTTATCGCGTCCCCGGCTCAATGTACCGTTCCGGACGGATTTTCTGGTTCCTCCCGAAAAAGGGGGTGGCCAGACCGGCAATCGTACCGTACGTGCATATATCGTAATCGGAAACCAGAGGAACCTCACGGTATCGGGTGGAGAGAATACCGTCATTCTCTGCGAGACGCCGATGGACCCGAACCTGCTGCGGATCGGTGCGTGCGAGAATGTGACCGTGAAAAATCTCAAGTTCGATTACCGGCAGCGCCCCTTTACCGAAGGAGTCATCACGGAAATCGATCCGGCCACTTATACATTGACCCTTCAGACCGATGATCCGGCGGCGGCCATGCCGGATAAAACCTATTTCAAACGCGGTCATACCTGGAGTTTTACTCCGGATGGGAAATTTCAATGGGATTATGGTTTTTTCATGATGTCAGGAGCCCGGAAAATCGCGTCGGATAAGATCCGTTACACCTTTGAACGCAGCAATCCGGAGTTCAACCGACTGAAGGTTGGAATGAAGATGGTCCATCCGTCGCGTTACTCCGGAGGAGGTGTCCATCTTGAGTTCTGCCGTTTCGTTAGGATTGAAAACGTCACGCTCTATGCCTCCGCGGGACTGAGCTTTGCAGACACCAACGGCTATGCCGATGAATTTGTCAACTGCAATATCCTGCGCCCGGAGGGGCGGATGATCTCTTCCAACGGGGATGGATTCCATCTGGCCAGCGGTATCATCGCTCCGACCGTCTGGGGATGTCGCGGGGAGTGGATGTATGATGACGGAATCAACTCCTATGCCCGCATTGCTCCGGTTGAAAAACGTGTCGCGGATGGTGTCTGGCAGCTTTCGGACAACGTTCCGTTTCATAACAGTCTGGTCGGTGTGGTGGATATGGATTCCGGGCAGGTCCGGGCCGTTGTCCGCTGTGAAAAGAGGCCCGGGGGATATGCCTTTGTTCCGACGGTCAATTTGCTTACACGCGAGGAGATTGCCGCGGGTGGGGGTGGGGGCAGAAAACATCCTGACGGCATTCTCTGCTTTTCACGCAGCAATCTCGGGTTGCTCGTTGTGGACACCCATTTCGCACATCATCACGGCAAGAGTTTCGTGATCCAGTCTCCCCACGCGCTTGTGGAGGGATGTTCTTCCGAGAATCCGCAGTACACCGGGATTCACATCGGAACCATGGGGGACTGGATGGAGTTCCTGACTCCGCATGATGTCATATGCAGAAACAACAGGATCGACGGCGGAGTTTTTTCGCTGATGACCTTTTATCGCACCGGTGACGGGAGCAACGCCCTCTGTCATCCGATTCGCAATCTTGTTTTTGAAGGAAATACCCTGATGGCACCACGTTCCGGAAGCTATGAGAATTTCCGGAATCAGGTTCTGGTGCGATGGGAGAACAACCGTAAGGAGTGAGCAATCGTCCCATTTCCCGGGGAAAGTGGAACGTGGCCGCAAAAACACGGGAGGAACTCACCCGATTGCCTCAAAAATGTGGTGTGGCCTTCGGGAATCGGGGGCGGCTGCGGCCTGCGCTGCGGTGGTGAGCCCCGTCAATACCAGTGCCGAAACCATTCCCGCACGGTTGGCGCCGAGGATGTCGCTGTCCAGCAGGTCCCCGACACAGAGCACGTTTTTCCGGTCGATTCCGGCACCGAATCGCTGCATCGCCAGATCGTAGACCGAGCCGTACGGTTTGCCGAAGTGAACCGGTTCAAGCTGGATGCCGATTCTCTCCAGCAGCGTCAGAACCAGTTGCATCTGACCGAAAGGACACAGGGAAACTCCGTCGGGCAGCGGATTGAAGAGATCCGGGTTTGGCACCACCAGCAACCGATCCGGATGGCGGCGGAAGAAGTTGAAGAGCGCGGTGAAATCCGCATGCCAGTCGTGGGGGCCGCCGCAGAAGAGGAGGCCGTCACAGGACTCAAGGCGTTCCCGGTTGGTCTCCACCCGGATCCCCGGAACGTTGGCCGGATTGCCGATCAGGAAGAAACGCTTGTCGCTCCAGCCGCGCCGGGCAAATTCCGGCGACACCGGATCGGTACAGGAGATCATCTCCTCCGGAAACGCGTCGATCCCCGCATTGTTCAGGAGAGTGCTCTTCTCCTGATGAGTGTGGGTTCCGTCATTGGTCAGAAAAAAGAAAGGGATTTTCCTGCGCCGCAACAGGGCCAGCAGCTTCGCCGCGCCGGGCTGCGGTCTGTTGCCGTAAAGCAGTGTGCCGTCGATGTCGAAGAGAAAAGCGTCCGGAAGGCCTCCTGGACCAGAGAGGAAGTCGATGAGTTTCATCCGTATCAAGATCTCCACTCGATGGCGCGGAATACATACCGCGGTTTCAATTCTCCGGTTGCGGCTGCGGCCTGTTCCGGCGTGGTGATTCCGGTCAGAACCAGCGCGGAAACCATGCCGACCCGGTTGGCGCCCCGGACGTCGCTTGTGAGGGAATCGCCGAGCATCAGAATCCGTTCCGGTTCCACCTGAAGCCCGAACTGTTTTTCCAGCCGTGTGAAGACGCAGTCGTAGATCGGACGGAAGGGTTTCCCGAGGTAGATCGGCTCGAGGTCGGTTCCCATTTCATGCAGAAGCAGTTGAATGCAACGTGCCTGGCCGCCGGCTCCGATCCCGAAGGTCCCGCTTTTCGGACTCGGCCAGTAAGCGTC
>CALXOA010000111.1 GCA_944389895.1 uncultured Victivallis sp.
ATATCAAGGCCGATTTCGCTCAGGCTCTCGAACAGGCCTGACCTGTACTATTCTCCGCATTCACAACGGCCGCCGCTCTTTCACGTTGCGGAAGAGCGGCGGCCGGTTGATTTTTCTCCTGCACGCCGTCTACAGAAAACGGCGGAACCGGCAATGTGGCAACACAACCGCGGGTTCCGCCGCATCCGAGATCAGTGTAAAAACAGGCAATCAGTTGAAATCGAGCACACTCGAATCGTACCCTTCCGGAGCTTCGTACCCGAGCAGTTCGATGCAGGTCGCCGCCAGCGAACTGATGCCGAGCCCGTCGCGCAATTCATGCCGGTACTCATTCTTCGATTCGGGATCGTAGATGATGCAGGGCACCGGATTGAGAGAATGACTGGTCTTGCGGCACGGCGCACCGTTGGCGTCAAGCTTGACATTCCCTTTCTTGTCATGCTCATACATATCGTCTGCATTGCCGTGGTCGGCGGAGATCACCAGTACACCGCCGGCGTTCTTCACCGCCTCGCGGATCCGGCCGAGGCAGAGATCAAGCGCACCCATCGCGACGAGAACCGCCTCCATGCTTCCGGTATGCCCAACCATGTCGCCGTTGGGGAAGTTGAGCCGGATCATCCGATATTTACCGCTCTCAATCGCCTCGATCACCTTGTCGGTGATTTCTGCGCACTTCATCCACGGCCTCTGTTCGAAAGGCACCACGTCAGAACGGATCTCAATGTAGTTGTCGAGCGCTTCGTCGAACTTTCCGGAACGGTTTCCGTTGAAGAAATAGGTCACGTGGCCATACTTCTGGGTCTCGCTGATCGCAAGCTGGCAGACGCCGGTCGCGCAGAGATATTCATCCATCGTGCGGTCGATCTCAGGCGGATTGACCAGAAAGAGCTGCGGCACATGAAGATCGCCGTCATACTCCATCATTCCGGCATACAGCACCTTCGGCCGCCGGCCGCGGTCGAACTTGTCGAAAGCATCCTCTTCGAACGCCGCCGAGATCTCCAGCGAACGGTCGCCTCGGAAATTGAAGTAGATGACCGAATCCCCATCCTCGATCGCTCCGACCGGAGTTTTCCCGTCATCGGAGATCACAAAAGGCGGCAGATCCTGATCGATCGCACCGGTTTTGGCGCGCAAGTCCACGATCGCCTCATGAGCGTTCTGATAGAAATCGCCGTTGCCGTGAACGTGCACTTCCCATCCTTTGCGGACCATCTCCCAGTTGGCACCGTAACGATCCATCGTGATGACCATGCGGCCGCCGCCGGAGGCGATCCGGTAATCGACGCCCTCCTTGTTCAATTCAGCCAGAAACGCCTCGAAGGGATCGATGTATTCAAGCGCGGAGGTCTCCGGTACGTCTCGCCCGTCGAGCAACGCGTGAATCCGCACGCGGTGGACGCCCTCAGCCTTCGCCTCAAGCACCATCGCCTTCAGATGGCTGATGTTGCTGTGCACGTTGCCGTCGGAGAAAAGCCCGATGAAGTGAAGCGTGGATTTGTTTTGCAGGACGTTTGCGATCAATTTCTTCCAGGTTTCTCCGGCAAAGAGCTTGCGCGTTTCGACCGCCTCTTCGACCAGTTTGGCCCCCTGGGAGAAAACGCGGCCGCAACCGATCGCATTGTGCCCGACCTCGCTGTTGCCCATGTCGGCGTCGGATGGCATTCCCACCGCGGTACCGTGGGCTTTGAGGCGGGTCATCGGACACTCCTTGAGCATCCGATCCAGTTCCGGCGTATTCGCGGCGAGAACGGCGTCACCGTCAACATATTTGCCGAACCCGACACCATCGAGAATCGCCAGCACCACCGGGCCGCGGCGCGGGGTGAACTTCGGATTTTTTTTCAAAGGCTGCAACATGATGAAAAATTCCTTCTCTGTAGTTTGTTAATTGCGATGGCCTTCCTTGTGCGGCGGAAGCACGCCCTTGCGGCTGTTTTCGCAGAAGTTGATAAACTCGAGCACTTCCGGAATCTGCGGCAGCTCCTCTTTGATCTTTGCCAGCGCGTTCGAGGGAATCAGGCCGCTGCGATAGTAAATCCGGTAGAGATGTTTGATCACGGTAATCGTCTCGCTGCTGAAACCGGCGCGCTGCAAACCGATCTTGTTGATCATTTTGACACCGCCGTTGCGACCTTCTGCCATCATGAAGGGAGGCACGTCCTGCGAGAACACCGAACCGCCGGAAATGATCGCCAGACGACCGATCCGGCAGAACTGATGCATCCCGGAAAGGGCCGAGAGCAATACATTGTCGAACACCTCGCAATAACCGGCACAACCGGAGAATCCGACAAAGATCACATTGTTCCCGATTCTGCAGTTGTGGGCGACATGGGTGGAGTTCATGAACATGCAGTGATTCCCGATCCGCGTCTCGCTCTCCGGCTTGGTACCGGTGTGAATCGCACACCCTTCCCGGAAGATGTTACCGTCACCGATGTTGAGATAAGTCACGGAACCCGGCTCAACCGCGTGATCCTGCGCCGGCTGCCCGAGCGCTGCGAAAGGATGGATCACATTCTCCCTGCCGAGTGTGGTGTATCCATCGATATTGCAGTGGCCGATCAGGCGGGTTCCCGCGCCGATTCTGACATGGGGCCCGACATAGCAGAACGGACCGACTTCCACACTGTCATCAAGAATCGCGCCGTCTTCGACGACAGCAGAGGGATGAATTTTCGGCATATTGAGACCTCTCATATTTTTGGCTGGTACGTTTAAATAATATACCATCAAAATCTCTCTCCGGCAAGTTTCGAACTTGCAAAACCGTGGAAAATGAAGTAATTTAGCCGGGAGACAAACTTGCAGGAAACAGTCACGAAAACAATGAATCGAATCTGCATTGTACTGGACCGGTTGCGCAGCGCGCACAACACCGGCAATATTTTCCGGATCGCCGAAGCGGTCGGTGCAACTGAGATCATCGCCTGCGGCTATACTCCGGCACCGCCCCACCCCAAACTTGCCAAGACTGCGATGGGGACTGACCAGATGGTTCCGTGCCGGAAGATGCCGGATTCGCCCACGGCGATCCGGGCGCTGCGCGACGAGGGGTATCGGATGATCCTCGCTGCGGAATGTATGCCTGGAAGCCGGTTTGCCTGGGAGTTCCATTATGAATTTCCGCTGGCGGTCGTGTTCGGTAATGAAGCGCTCGGCGTGAATCCGGAAACATTGAATCTGGTCGACGGCATGATCAGTCTGCCGATGTTCGGCGGAAAAGCATCGATCAACGTCGGCAACGCGGCGGCGGCGATCCTGTATGCGATCATCGCAGTCACGCGTTACGGAGTGCACAAATGAACATCAAACTGGTCGGAAAGAATCTGGAAGATATCCGTCCCCTCTTGGCGGAGTACGATCTCCACGAGAGTGAAACCGATTTCGAGGTGATCGTAACCCATGGCGGAGACGGCGCACTGCTGGGGGCGGAGCGCGATTACCCCGGTGTGCCGAAACTGCCGATCCGCGACGCGCGGACCGCGCCGCTCTGTCCGGAGCACCGCTGTGAACTGCAGCTGGCAGCCTTCCGGCGCGGCAGCACCGGGTTGACCTGTCTGCCCAAAGTGGCCGGCAAGGTACGGGATCGGACGGTTTACGCGCTGAACGACGTATTTCTCCACAACATGGAGCGCTCAAGCGCCCTGCGTTACCGGGTTCGGATCGACGGGGAACTCTATGCAAATGAGGTGGTCGGAGACGGGGTCGGCCTGTCGAGTGTTCACGGCAGCACCGCCTACTACCGCAGCATCACCCACAGCCTGTTCCGGGTCGGAATCGGACTCGCATTCAGCAATTCCACCGAAGAGGTCAACCATCTGGTGCTCGCCTCGACCTCGATGGTGGAAATCGAAGTGTTGCGTGGCCCCGGAGTCCTGATTGCCGACAACTCACCCGAGGAGCTTGTTGTGAAAGAGAACGAACGGGTTCGTCTCTTTGAATCCGAACTGCGCGCCATGATCTACGGGCTCGGGAATTTCATGTGCCCGCAGTGCCGCATGCTCCGCCACTCCAACAAATCGTCGTTCCGCGGTATCACCACGCTGCTCCAATGACGCCGCTCCGCGGCGACGGCCTCTATTGAAAAGCCAGCACCGTGATGTAGAGCAGCAGCGCAACCATGCCAACAAACAGCAGAAGCAACAGAAGGATCAGCAACTTCTGAAACGGATGGCGCAACACCCCTTCCCACCACCGGGGACGGAGAACGCGAACCTGACCAGGAGACCGCCGGAGCGGAGTGCCGGAATCGTTTCCAGGACAGAGCCTTGCGCGGGTCCTCTCGAGAAACTGTCGGACCTCAAACCAGCTCTGCGGCCGGCGATCCGGATCTTTTTCCAGCATCCGGTCGATGAAAAGGGCAAACTCCGGATCGAGATCAGGATTGCTGTGCAGCAACGGTTCCGGAGGAGTTTCCAGATGGTGATGCAGCAACGTCTCGGTGTCTCCATGAAACGGAGCGGTTCCCGCGGCAAGCTCGTAGAGCATCACCGCAAAGCTGTAGATGTCACTGACCACACCGATTTTCTCCTGACGCGCCTCGATCACCTCGGGCGCGACATACATCGGCGTGGCCATGATCTCGCCGGAATTTGCCGAGCCGCTGACCCGGGCCAAGCCGAGATCGGCAAGTTTAACCACACCATCTCCTTCGCGAATCAGCAGATTGCCCGGCTTGATGTCACCGTGAATCATCCGATGGCTGTTCCAGGCATAGTCCAGGGCGTCTGCAAGTTGAATCGACACGTCGAGGATGAAACGCAGCGAAATCCGTTCCGGCTGGTGAATCCGAATCTCTTCAAGAGTGGTGCCCGGTACATACTCCATCGCAAAGAAATAGATTCCTCCCGGAGCCTCGCCGGCATCGAGCGCCTGCACGATATTGGGGTGGTCCAGCCGGGCCGCCAGCCGGGCCTCGTGCAGAAAACTCTGAACATATCCCGGTTCCGCCGCGAGTTCCGGCAACAGGATCTTCAGGGCGACTTCCCGGTCGAGTGCCAGCTGCCGGGCAAGATAGACAACTCCGTTGTTCCCACGCCCGAGTTCGGTTTTAATCCGGAACCCGGCAAGGTTGACACCGGAAAAATCTTTCTGTTCCGCAACGGCGCTCATGATCGCGCATCAACTGTTGAGAAGGTATTCAAAATCGAACCGGTTCCCGGTGCTTTCCGGATGGCGTTCTGTAAGGAGGCGCAGACGCCCGACGTGCTCGCCGGGTGCAAGATGGCAGGCCACCGGTTGTGGGAAAATATGCCCTCCACGCCAGGTTCCACCGGGAGGCATTTCAAAGAACCCCTCCAGCACCACCGGCTCTTTGCCGTCGATCGAGAGTTCCGCACGGCCGTACTCCCCGGCATACTTCCGGTATCCGATCGCGAGATTGCGCCCGCTGAACCGGAACTCCAGCTCAGCCCCGGGCGTCGAACAGGAATAACAATTGTGACCGCGCTCTGACGGAATGATTTTCCAGCCGGTATTCGCGGTGACGGAGAGCGTTTCGGGCCGCAGAATCACCCCGCCCTCATAATCGGCGACCTCCGGCTCAAGAGGCGGTGGCAACTCCCGGGCCGGCAAATCATGATCGAAGAGAAAAGCGGCTATCATTGCGGCCAGCAGTTCATGCCCGGCGGCATTCGGGTGAATGTCGTCAGGAGAAATCTGCTCCCAGGCCAGATTGCCGGCCTCGAGATCGGGCCACACGAAATCACGATAGGAAAGCATCGCCAGATTGTAATGCCGCCCGATCGGTATTTCGAGGTGCTGCACATTGGTTCCATCACGTTTCAACATGAAAAGCAGCACGATCAACGCATCCGGCGCCAGTTCGCAAAGACGCCGGATCAACGCTTCGTAAGAGACTGCGGAGGCAGGGACGTCCGCGTCGTTGACCGCAAAATCAACGGTGATCAGATCAGGATGATGACAAAGCAGCTCCTCTGCACAGCGGAAGGTGCCGAACCGGGAACCGGTCGCACCGATTCCGGCGTTGACGACCCGGCAGCTGGTGCGTAAGGAGATCTCCCTGCCCAGCCTGCTGACATAACAGAGGGGGGGCTCGCCCGAGGCAGCCCCCTCCGTGATGGAGCCCCCGATCGCCCCGTAGACGACCGGCTGCCCGGCCGCCACCTTGCGGCGGAAACGGCGCAACACCTCCGCATTACCGACCGAAATCAGGGAACGCGAAAGGCGTTCGGCACTCAGATCCAGAAGAGCCATGATGAAATTCCCTCCAGGCTGCAATCCACTTGAACAGTTGGTAGAATATAATGCCTTTTCCGGTGATATGCAACCGGAGGAACGCCGTCAGAGCCCGAAATGTTCGCGATAGCGGTTGTAGAGATTTCCGGCACTCCGGTAAACGGAGTTCGGACTCATGAAATGCGAAAATTCAAATGTGATCGCCTTGCTCACGCCGGCCTCGCGGGCCGCCTCAAGTTTGAGCAGCATCTTCTCCCATTTGATCGGCAGAAAATGGATCGGCATGTCGCGGTCGAACGACTCGCAGTTGGTCCAGCTCTCCATCCCGAAACGGTCGGCCAGGTTTTTATTGATCCTCAGGTAATCGGCGAGTTCATCGTACTCACAGTGCCCATCCTGAAACGCAACGATATCGACCGCGCCCTGAATGGCGCTGAGAATTTCGCTCCATTCACGTTCATGTTCCTCAAGGGTGACCGGTCGTTCGTCACATGACTTGATTCCACCGATGTAGGGAGAGATCAACACCGGCAGATTCCCGGAAATCGCCTTGCAGTGACGCCCGAGCCCGGCATAGGAATCCACCGCAAATTTGTTGCGCCGGCTGATCTCCTTCGTCAGGTACCAGCCCCCGAAAGCGGGAGAATCACCGTAGAGTTCCCACGCTTCGCTGCAGGCATCGACGGCAATCTGAATCTCCCGCTCCGGAGAATCGCAACATTCGGCACAGTCATAAGTACCGAAATAGAAGGTCATTCCCCATTTTTCCGACAGGCGCAGAAAAAGCGCCACCAGATCGACCGGCGGAAGATAACACCCTTTCGCCCTGTGCAGCACCTGCGACGGATAACTGAGGAAACGGCGCAGCCCGCTGCGGATCAGGATGACCGTGTCGATCCCGATTGCCTTCATCGCGGCAAAGTCGTCGTCCCACTCACGCTCGCCCCAGTTCTGATGCGGGATATCATAACTGATCTCATCGAGAAAAGTTCCTGTGATCTTCATCGCCACAACCTCCGGTAATACATTTTAGTTTCAGGCAATTTCTGAAATAATAGCAGAAAAATCCCTGAAAACAAGTCAGGGATTGATCAAAACCGGCAAAATGGGAAAAAGTTCAGAAATTCAACCGGGTGATCGCCTGCCGCAGCAGGGTATCGACGGTCTGCTCGGCCTTCGGAAGTTCCGCAAGCAATGTCTTGAGGGTCTTGTCAATCGCGTCGCGCTTGAATCCGAGCTGCTCAAGAGCGAGGGCTGCGTCACTGGCGGCCGCAAGTTCCGGCGCCGAATCGGCGGCCGTGGCGAAGATGCTTCCGGGACCGCCCGAAGCAAGTTTATCCCGAAGCTCAACCACCAGCCGTTCCGCCGTCCGTTTCCCGACGCCGCCGATGCGCGACAACGCCTTGATGTCACCGGACGCAACCGCCGAACAGAAGGTCCCGACCGGCATCGCACTCAACACATTCAACGCCAGTTTCCCGCCGATACCGCTCACGTTGATCAGCTGCCGGAAGAGCTCACGCTCTTCAAGCGTTGCGAAGCCGAAGAGAACAATCGCATCCTCGCGCACCTGCGTATGGATCAACAACTGCACTTCACCGCCGGGGTGCGGCAGTTTGTCGAATGTGGAAAGCGGAATCGCCACCTCGTAACCGACGCCGTGCACGTCGATCACGCAACTGGAAAAACTGCTCTCCGCAAGAATACCGGTCAGGCGGGCAATCACTTCGACACCTCGATATCGAGCGAGATGTCCGCCGACTTCACCGAATGGGTCAGCGCGCCCGAAGAGACGAAATCGACACCGATCCGGCCAATCCGCGGCAACCGCTCAAGCGTGATCCCGCCGGAAGCCTCGAGCTTCGCCCGACCTGCGACCAGCTTGACCGCCTCGGCCATCATCTCATCGCTCATGTTGTCAAGCATGATGTATTCGACACCTGCCTCGGCCGCCTCACGGACCTCGTCGAGACAATCGGCCTCGACCTCGATCTCCAGTTCGGGATAGGCCTGTCGGGCACGCTGAACCGACCGGGTAATTCCGCCCGCCCCCTCCATTGCCGCCATTTCCCGATGGTTATCCTTGATCATGATACGGTCATAAAGACCGACGCGGTGATTGGTCGCACCACCGACTGCAACGGCATACTTCTCAAGGTTACGATAGCCGGGAGTCGTCTTGCGGGTATCGAGAACAACCGTTTTCGTGCCGGCAAGCGCGGCGGCGTATTTTGCGGAAGTTGTGGCGATGCCGGAGAGACGCTGCAGGAAATTGAGCGCCGTCCTCTCCGCAATCAGAAGCCCGCGTGCGGGACCGCTGATTTCAGCCAGCAGATCGCCGACCTCACAGCGATCGCCATCCTCCCGCAACGCCTTGAACTCCAGACGCGGTTCAACCATCTGGAATACCCGCTCCGCGATCCGGAGGCCTGCGAGCACCATGCCCGGCTCCTTGCAACGCAGCACGGCGACCGCCTGCGCATTCTCGGGAACCACCGAATTGGTGGTCACGTCACCGGTCGTGTCGAGATCCTCATTGAGCGCCAGCTCGATCAACAGATCGGCACGCCCCCAGTCGATTGCGGGAAGGGAATTTCCTGTACTGCCGTTACTCACTTGTCATTCTCCATATCTGATTTGCGGAAAAACTCCGCTGTTTTGATTGCTTCTGCAGGGTCAGCCGCCGGAAGAGATCCGCGGCGTCGACGGCGGAAAAAATACGGTCGCGGCAGGCCTCATCCTTCAATTCGGAACTGAGGCGCGACAAAAGCCGCAGGTACCCGGCATGCTGATCAAGCCGGGCGGCGATCATGATCACGAGGCGAACCGGCACCCCATCCGGAGTGCTGTAATCCGCCACTCCCCCGCGAATCAGCGCGGCGGCGACCGTCAGGTCGGAAACCGATGCAAGCCGGACATGAGGAATGGCAATCCCCTGCCCGATGCCGGTGCTCATCAACTGTTCGCGATGAAAAATTCCGGCTGCAAGGTCGGTTTCGGAAGAGATTGCCGGCGAGGTCGCCAGCAGATTGATCATTCGTCTGAGGAGTCCGGTTTTCCCTGCGGATTCGAGCACCATCGCCCGTTCCGGCGTCAGGAAACCGGATAATCGAAAATTGTCGTCAGAGCTGCTAGAGCCAGGGTCGTCCATTGCTGAAATACCTCCCGCGGACCATCGCGGTGATTGTCTTATGCAAAATTGTTCCCGCCGTTTTCATTAATATACCAGTATTTCAGCAAAAAACAAATCAACTTCTCCCGGGGAAGCGGAGATCCATTCCATTTTCGGGAAAAAAAGGATAAAAAAACTTTTTTTTGAGGCAAAATCGCTTGAAATATCCGCTGACACGATATATTTTAAAAAACATCACGCAGATGGTGGTTGTAGCTCAGTTGGTTAGAGCGCCTGGTTGTGGCCCAGGAGGTCACCGGTTCGAGTCCGGCCTACCACCCCATTTTTTTATCCCTGTAAACAAACGGGTTACAGCGGATGAGAACTGCGGACGGCTTCACCGCCGGCAAGGTTTTGTGCGAGTTTTGTGAGACGTATCCCCGGCCGCTCCCCTTCCGGTTCTTTCGCGATTGAATTTCATCACTGACGATCCCGGGGCAACTGTATCGATCGCATCTCGTCAATCCCCATGGGATAGAGATGCTGTCGGCTCTCAAACGGGATTCTTCCCGAAATGCCTTTTCTCCGACTCCTCCATTCGAATGTGAAAGGTCCTGTGGAAGTCCTGTAAAGTACGAAAACTTACCGCACGAAATCGATCCAGACACTTGCAATCGACTATCAAGCCGGTATAGTAACACCAGATTTTTCATGCCGTGCTCTCCATAAGAAGTTGTTCCGGAGAGAGAAAACACCTGTCGCTTCCTGTTGGAATCGCAGGCCATAAGGGGCTCCCACGAAGAAACAACAGCAAAGAGGAGAAACAATGCTGCTTCTTCTGTCAGGCACTGTGATACTGCTGGAATCCGGAGTGATTGCCGCTTTTCTCCTGATCCCGGAACGTGGGAACTGGAAAATCCGAACCGGTGGGATTCTGCTCGCTGCGGCTTTGTTCCTGAACGGGTATTTGCTGACCGTCTTTTATTTGGAGAAAACATGCGGATACGCCCGGAATTTCGAAGCGTGCAACCTCGCAGAAGAGTACATTCAGGCCGGGAAACGCGACCGTCTCGCCGCCGCTTTGAAACGGGATTGGTGGAATGAGTTCGCACACCGGAGGTTCGATGAAACCGCGGCTGCCTTCCTGGAAGCGATTCAAAATGCGGAGACGGAGAAATGATCTGGATGCCGGCGTTGTTCTTCTGCTTGCTTCTCTCCCTTTTTCCGTTGCTTGGAATCGCACATTTCGAGAAGCGGATCAGCCGTTCTTTGAAACTGATACTTGTCCTGTGGGTATTCCTCTGCAATGCCGCTTTTCTGATATGGCTGCTGCAGGGAGTTCGAAACCACTATGATCGCGCGTTCTACCGGACCAATCTGAAGAACTTCTCAGAGCAGCTCGAAAGTGCTCCGGATCAGGTACTGCTGCTTCATCTTGAAAAAATAAAACTTCACCCGCAAAAGGTATCTCCTCTGAACCACGATCCGAAGTCAGCAACAGACGGCCGGAAGTGAAACCGTGGAATACCTCAGGGGAACAACCGCCGGAAGAGATCGGAAGAGGAGACGGGATTCAGGTGGAGAGCCCCGTCTGAGCAGTCTCGCTTCCGGCGGCAGCCCGGCGGCTCCGGAACGATGTGGCAGCTTCCGGCGCGGAACCGGAGTTGTCTCCATCTCTGAAACGACTCCGGCATACCGCTCAGCACATCACTTCCCGCCGGCCCCCACCATCAGAACTTGATCACGATCGGCTCGTGGGAAAAGGAATAGATCGTGGCGGTCGCATCCTTGAAGTAAAGAACCTGCGTATTGTCGTCGTCCGGACTGTACATTTTCTTCAACGAGGGATAAGCGTCGAGCATGGAAGCCTTTGCCTCCCGCCGGTCATCATTGACGAGCGTACCGGAGAGCCGAATCCATTCATCCCCCTTCATGGCACAGAGCTCGGTTTTCCCGTTGACGCCGAGCTGCCGGGAAACATTTTTCTTCTTTCCGGTCTGAATGTAAAGTTTCCCCTCAAAGATATGAATGGTCCCGAAGGGACGCACCCGGGGTTGATCTCCATCCACCGTGGCGATGTAATAGACTCCGGCATCTTTCAGGAACTGACAGACATCTTTCATGGTACAAGGCCTTTCTTCTTTCTTTTCTGTTTGGTCTGATACGGATTGGCAGCCGCAGAACAGAAAAGTAATTCCGCAGACGGCAGCAGCCAGCAATCGTTTTCCAACACTCATACTCCCTCCTTTATGCTGTGTATGAAACAGAATTGCGATCACCGGGGGGAGAACATTCACTCTCCCCGGTGCTTCAATTCTCCCGACATCATGGAATCACCGTATTCCTGCGGGGGAAAAGATTCGCCGTCCCCCGATTCCCCGGCACGAAAAAGAATACATCCCAAAGCGTGTTCCGTCAAATTCCGTCGGAATCAATCCCGGTGCCGCAGCAGGGCAAAACTTCTACATCCGGAAGTTCTGCGCAGTCTGATACATGGCAAGAACGTTTTCCAGCGGAGTATTGTCCTGTATCAAATGAGTCGGGGCAAAACAATATCCGCCGCCGACGGTCATGATTTCGAGCGTTTCCCGACACACTTTTCTGACATCCTCCGCCGAGCCGAAAGTCAGTGCCCCTGCGGTACTGATGCAACCATGAAACGCCAGTTCTGCCCCGAACGTCTTCTTCAAGTACGCCGGCTGCATGGCGGCGGCCTCGGGCTGGAGAGTATCGACAACTCGCACTCCCATATCAATCCATTCCGGAAAAATCCAGCTGGAAGATCCGCAACTGTGCACCATGACGGGAATGTCAAAACTCTTCGCCAGGGAAAGGTAGGCCTCATGGACAGGTTTCAATTGCTTCCGGTAGGTATCCATGCTGATCATCGGAGCGATCTGCGTTCCCAGATCCTCCCCGATCCACAGGAAGTCAATCTCCCCCTTTGCCGCCTCAAGAGTCCTTCGCAGAACCTCCAGCTGAATTTGAGTCCGCCGCTTCGTCAACAGCGCCCCCGCCGGATCATCGGTGACCAGATCGATCAGAGTCTGTTCCATCCCGCGGATTCTGCCGTTCGAATTGATGACGTCGGCCATCCCCGGACTGCCGGTGCCGATTGCAAATTCGCGACAACGGCGACACTCCTCCGCAATCGTCGAATAATCGAAATCGTCGGGATCCGGCATCGGCCATTCTGCAATCGTTTCCTCATCGGCCTCCTGCAGCGGAAATTCGCAGAAATCCCAGTAACCGCCGCCCGGATGTTCCATCCAGCGCATACGGTTACCCCATATGTCGGAAACAATTCCCCTCTCCGGATCATCAGGATGCAATGCGGGACCGCGATACGGCGCATTGACATTGCGGAAGTCGACCTGCAACACCCGTGCCAGCCCCTCATGATCCTCGGCCGCCAGGTTGAAATGCCGCTTCAGTTGTAGATCGATTCCCGGATTCGCCAGATAATTGATCGGAACACGATCGGAAATCTGATGATGAAAGGCGGCAAGCACCCGCTCTTTTGAGTTCATGATAACATCCCCCCGGTTTTCTGATCCGTCAATACAATAAGCTGTAAAACAAGTTTTGCAATCTCAAAACGTTGATGAAGTGGAAACATCTTTCCCGTTTTCTCTCACGGCAGGATCGGTTCGGGGGATGAAAACTCACGGCGGATTTTCTCCGGAACCGGAATGAACAGTTGCAAAAGATCGGGAAGATGCTATTGTAGTTCGTCAACAGCTCCCTTTCGGATTCACCGGCTGCGGTCGTGGAATAAACACGTACCGGCTCAGATCGATTTCGGGCCGAAGTGGATTTTCCGGACGTTCCACCCGACATGCGGGGTTCCACGCAACATGAGGAAGAGGTACAGACCATGACCCGGCGGAATTGTTTTCTCGATTATGTGAAACACGGAAGCGAGTACCCCCTCTGCTCGCTGCAGATCGGCGCCGGCGCCGGTTACGACACAAAGATCGCCGGCCGGGAGTGGGTGAGTGAAACAACTCTCGCCGACACGATCGCCACTGTGACCCGCTACGATATGGTTCCGCTTTTCAACATCGGAATCCCCGGGGATGAAGAGTTGAATCCGCTCCTGAAGTGGAAAGTAGTTCGCTCCATCGATACGCCGGAGTTCCGACAGAAGGATTATGAGCTTTCCACTCCATACGGAACCCTGACCAAGGTTGTGACCGAAACACCCCGACACGGTGTTTTTCAAAGCAAATATCCGGTGGCCTGCGACGCTGATCTGCGTCCCTTTGAGTGGGTTGTCGATGCGATGGCCGACGGTGACGCATCGGCGATAACCCGGCGGGTCGCTGAATGTGTCAGGCTGATCGACGGCAGGGGTGCACTCAGCGTCCAGTGGGCCATGCAGCCCTATGAAATGCTCTGTTACCCCAATGTTCAGGACACCATGCTGCTGACCTTCGATCACCCGGAGTTCATGAAACGGATGATGCGGAAGATCATCGCCCTGAGCGACATCTGGCAGGAAGCGGTGAAGGCGGGCGGAGGTGATTTCGTTTTCATCGGCGGCTCCTCCCGCGATATGATCAACCCGGATATTTTCGAACGGTTCCTGACTCCGGGGGCCCGGGAAGTGATCCGGAATGCCCATGAAAAGGAGCTGCTGGTCTACAGCCACGTCTGCAGTCCGGTCGAACCGTTTCTGTCGATGGGATACTACAATCAGTGGGGAGTGGATCTTTTCGAAACGCTGAGTCCACCGCCGGTGGGAAACGTCGACTCTCTGGAACACGCAATGGAGGTGCTGGATCCCGTGATCTGCACCCGGGGCAATCTTGGTCTGGATGTACTGTTGCGGGGCACCCCCGACGAAGTGCGCCGGGGAGTTCAGGCAATCCGGGAAGCCACCCGGGGACGCAAGCACATCATCGCCGCCAGCGACTACCTGTTCTACGACATTCCCGAGGAAAACGTGATTGCCTTCTGCGAAGCAGCCAACGCCTGACTCCGGAAACTGCCGGCTCGGCATATGATTTGAATGGGGAAGTTTCCTGCTCCGCGGTTATTCCAGGCACTTCAACGCCGCCAGCGCCTTCGGATTCAGGATTCCCCCCTGATCGATCTGCAGATTGAAAGTAACCATGTTCCCGGCAGCGCGCTGTTTTCTGACGAACGTCTTCAGCTCCGCCTGCGTAAAACGCGGATCGGCAAATCCGCCCGCACAGTTTTCCGCAGAAAGCATCCACCCCGGAGAGTCGATGCAGATCCAGCGGTGATCCCTGATCCCGGGCACAGCTTCCGGCGAGAAAGGCTCGTCAAGCCGGACGGATTCCCCCGCATAATAATCCTGACAGGAAGCATAGAGAAATCTGGAGCCGATTCCGGCATTGAACGTCACGGCACACTCCCGGTGACCGCTCCGGGCCGCCTCCGCGAGCGCTTCCCACGGGAAACGCCATTCCCCCATCTCACAGGAAATCGTATTATGCGGTCCACGCGGATCGACGGAGTAAGAGCTGTCGAACCACCACCCTGCGAGGCCGCGTCCATACCGGGCTGCGATGAAAGCAACGATATCGCAGATGTTTTCGGCAAAACGATCCAGATTCCCCTTGACTCCGGCGGCGTAACCGCAGGCGCTTTTCCAGACAGGATCATCCTCTCCATTGCAGGAATGGTTGTAATAGGCAATCAATCGGATATTTTCGGCTTCCAGGGCTTCAATCAACTCCCCGATCAAATCGCGCGAAGCGGTACGGCCGGGCAGAAGCCGCTCCAGAACCGGGTGCGGCAGTGGCAGATACTGTTCCGCATGCGTCAGGGTGAAAATACAGTGGCCAGCCCCGACTGCGGCGAGCCGCTTCGCGAATCGGACCGGATCGAATCGATCGACCGCTTCACGATACGGAAGCGATTTTCCATTCAGAAGAACTGTTCCGGAGGTCCAGTGCACACTGATCCCCAGACTTCCACACATCCACGTGGGATCCGCCTTCCGGTGATCCATCAGAACGTCCCCTCTCCCATACAAAACGTTTCAGAAACATTTTTCACACAGACGGCCATCGCTCCGACACCTCTTTCCTCCCCTGCCCGCTGCCGGAGCCTGAGCTGTAAGATTTCTACGGGGCGGGAAGCAGAGCACCTTCGAGCGTAATCCGCTGCACCCGGATCGGCAATTCCCGCCCGGAATCCGCCACCGCCTGCCGTACCAGCTGCAGAAGCCTGCCGCAACACGGGACCTCCATGATGGCGACGGTCAGGCTCCGGATCTCATTGTTCCGCAGAATCGCGGCCAGCTTTTCGCGGTAACCCGAACGGTCATCCAGCTTCGGGCAGGCAATGACCACCCGGCGGCCTGCCAGCAACTGCTGTTGAAAGCCGCCGCAGGCGACCGGCACACAGTCTGCGCAAACGAGCAGATCCGCTCCGGCCCAGTACGGAGCATCGGGCGAAACCAGGTGCAACTGAACCGGCCACTGCCGCAATTCCGATTCCGGCGGGGAAACTGCGGCATTGCCGGCAGATCCGGGAGTCGGCCCGTTCTTCTTCAACGTCCGCGCCAGAGTGCCGGGGCAAACACCCGCATGTCCGCCAGCGGGTTCAACAAATGCTTCCGCTTCACGTTCGACGATCCGGATCGCCCCGCAGGGACACTCCCCCAGACAGTTTCCGAGTCCGTCACAACAGGAATCCCGGATCAGCTTCGCCTTGCCGTTCACCAGCGCCAGCGCGTTTTCCTGACAGGTCCCGATGCAGAGGCCGCAGCCGTCACATTTGTCTTCGTCGATTTCGATGATTTTACGGATTTGCTTCATGGACAACCTTCTCCCACACATTTTTCGCATTATCCTACTGCGTCCCGGGAAAAAATCAAGCGACAACGGCCCCCCCTGCAAAAAAAATCGTTTTTTTCTTCCGGAATTTTATTTTCCCGCAGGAAAGAGTACCGGACCCGAAGTATATTAGCACATGCAAAAAAACAATTCTGCTGGAGACGGAGCGATGACTGAAATTCAGATCCAGAATGAAACGAAAATGAATTTCCGCCGGGTCGGTGGTTCTTATCAGCTGACCGTGAAGACACTGGATGATCTCCGCAACGCCGTTCGGCTCGATGAGGCACACTGGGCTTTGACCAGTGCCGCCGTCGATTCCTTCCGCACAGATCCGCAGTTCCTCGCATTCCTCGACGACGACCGGAACGGGCAGATCCGCACCGATGAAGTCAAGCGCGCCATCTCCTGGTTTCTGTCGCTGATCCGCGCGGATGCTTCGGCGGAACTCGGCACAGACGCGTTCCCCCTGACAATCCTCGATACCACGACCGAAGAGGGAAAAGTGCTCTACGATGCGGCACGGGTCGTACTCCATAACCTCGGCGATCCGGATTCTCCCACTTTGTCACTCGATCAGATCCGTAACGACAAGGAGATCATCAGCCGTCCCTGCAGCAACGGCGACGGCGTGATCACCGCAGCCGGATTGACGGGCGACGGGGTTCTCTGTCCGGACAACCTGGTCAACCCGTCGCTGGCGGACCGGATTCGAGAGATCATCGCCGCTGTGGGCAGCGTCAAGGATCTTTCCGGAGACGACGGAATCGACAAGGCTCTGCTCGAACGCTATGAGCAGGAAGCAGAGGCCTACCTCAACTGGCATGACGAACCGGCAACGGGGACAACGCTCGCGCCTTTCGGAGCGGATACAGCCTCTCTCTATCCACGTTACAGTTCACTCCGGGAACGGATCGATCAGTATTTTCTCAGCTGCGCCGCCCTCGCCTTTCTGCCCCATACCGCAGAGCGGCCGGTCAATCTGGAAGCCGCGGCGGATGCCCTCAACGCGGGAGCGGTGAACACCTTCCTCGAATCCATCACAATCGCAGTACCGGATGCGGCCGGGCACCTCGACCTTTCCGGTCCACTCAATCCGTTGTATGAAAAGGAACTGCGCGGATTTTTCGCGGAACCGGCCCTGCGGCCGTTTCTGGAGAAGAAAAGGCTCTCCGCCTCGGGCTGGGAACAACTCAAGGAGCGTTTCTCCCCTTATGAAGCGTGGCTCGCGGCCAAGCAGGGAACCGCCTTCGACGAAGTCGATCCGGAACATCTGCGAGCAGTCCTTACGGATGGAAGTCTCGAACAACTGCACATGCTCATCGATGCCGACCTGGCGGTCTCCCGTGAGCTCAGTGCGTGTGAAACCCTGCTGAAGCTGATTCTTTTTTTCCGTTATCTGGTTCCTTTCCTGAACAATTTCGTGACGCTCAGCAATCTATTCGATCCGGTCACTCCGGCAATGCTCCAGACCGGGAAACTGGTGATGGACGGGCGCCACTTCACATTGGCGACAGTGGTGAAAAACATTGCCGAACACAAGCGCATCGCCACGTTGAGTGACATCTGTGTCGCTTATGTCGAAGCGACCTCCGGCAGGGAACCGGATCTGAAGAAAATGACCCTTGCGGTTGCAATCACTTCCGGCAGTATGAACAACATCTTCGTCGGGAAACGCGGCATCTTCCTCACGCCGGACGGCACGCTCTGGGATGCGAACGTGATCGATTTCATTCAGCAGCCGGTGTCGGTTTCCGAAGCATTGAAGATGCCTTTTCACCGCTTCGGGGAGTTCATGTCGAAACAGGCCGATAAATTCTTCTCGACCAAGAGTGCCAATGCGCAGAAAGTACTCGAAACCAATATCGCCACCGGAACCCTTCTGCCACCCGCGACTACCGGAACCACAGCGCAACCGCCGGCTGTCTCCGGTTCCATGCTGCTGCTGGGCGGCGGGATCGGAATCGCGGCGATCGGCAGCGCGGTGGCCTTCATCGTCAAATCGCTGCAGAACATCTCGATTCTCAACGTACTGGCGGTGTTCGCGGGAATCATCCTGATTTTCGGCGGGCCGATGGTGGCGATTTCGCTGGTCAAACTCTATCGCCGCAATATGTCCCGCTTTCTCGAGGCAAATGCCTGTGCGGTAAACCGGCCGATGCGGCTGTCGCGACGGATGGGGTCGATCTTCACCTTCACGCCGCCGCTGCCGAAATCCTCGCTGATCCGCGAAGATCTCGTCAATGTGTTCCATGGGCCGGCACCGACCCACAGGCTGCGCACGGCACTGCTGGTAACTCTTGCGGCGTTGCTTCTCGCCGCCGCCGGCTGGTACACCTGGCGAGCCTTCTTCCAGCAAACCGCCGCTCCCTCGACAACGAAGCAGGAGCAGGTGAAATCAGCAGCTCCGCAGACTGCGGCGCCTTCGACCACACCGGCGGCAAACGCACCGGCTCCGGAAGCGGCGTCCCCCGTTGCCGTTCCGGCCGGGGCGCCCCGTTGAACTGCCCTCCCCCCCGGATGGATCGAGAGATCTGTTGAGCTGTTTCCACTCGGCGGGGGTTGAAACCGAGCGGAACCAGCCCCTCTCCGATCAGCAGCGGCCGCTTCACCAGCATACCGCCGGAAGCCGGCAACCCGAGCAGTGAAGCGTCGTTCATGCCGGGAAGCCGTTCCCGAACTCCCGGCGCGTTGTACTTCACTCCGCCCGTGTTGAGAAAACGGCGCAGTTCAATACCGGATTCGGAACTCCACTTCGCGGGAAATTTCAATACAGAATGTTTCGGATCCCCTCAAAGATGATCTGAGAAGCCAGCGCCGCAAGAAACAGACCGGTCAATTTGCTCAGAATGTTGAGCCCCTTCCTGCCAAGCAACCGCTCAAGCGCCGAAGAGAAATAGAGCATGATTCCCATCACCAGCACCGCAAAGACGATTCCGGCGATCTCCGTCAACCTGGTTCCGGCGTCCGGAGCTCCCGCCCCCATCACCAGCAGAGCGCCGATGGTTCCCGGGCCGACGGTGTAGGGAATCGCCAGAGGAACCACAGCGATGTCACCGTCATCATCGCATCGGCGTCCGGCGGGGAGTCCGGAACCCCGCACGACTTCAATCCCGCTCAGAAGCAGAATCAGCCCCGAACCGATCCGAAACGCATCCAGCGTAATCCCGAGATAGCGGAAAATCTGCTCCCCGAAAAGGTAGAGAATCAACGCGATCGTCAACACCGCCAGCGTGGTGCGTACCGCCAGCGAACGACGGCGCGCCTCCTCCAGTTCACCGGTCAGCGCCACAAAAAGCGACAGCACGAAAAACGGAGTCAGTAGAAAGAAGAGTTTGACGAAAACGCCGATGGTGAGCGTAATGCTCATCGCTTCCCCCCGGAAATTTTACCGGCTCTCCAGTTCATCCTGCAATTCGGCATCCGCCTCAAGCACCTGTTCGGCCTGCTTGCGACGGAACTCCTTGAGCTTCTCTGCCAGAACCGGGTCGGACAACGCGAGGATCGAAATCGCATAAAGCGCCGCATTCTTCCCTCCCGCCTTCCCGGCGGTCACCGTTGCCACCGGAACCCCGGGCGGCATCTGGACCATGGCCAGCAATGCATCCAGCCCGTTGAAAGGTTCGCTTGCAACCGGAATCCCGATCACCGGAAGTGTCGTGTGAGCCGCAATCACCCCGCCAAGATGAGCCGCCATGCCGGCGGCACAGATGATCGCCTTGATTCCCGCCGCCTCGGCGCTGGCGGCAAAGGCTGTCGCCTCGGCCGGAGTACGATGCGCCGACAGCACGCGCGCAGTGAACGCCACTCCGAAACTATCGAACACTTTAAACGCACCCTGCAGAATCGGCAGGTCGCTTTTGCTGCCCATCACAACCGCAACAACCGGTTTCGCCATTACAATACCTCCAATCGAATGAATTTGAAAAAGAAGTCGGATCAACAACCGGGAAACATGTTCCGGATAAATTTCAAGCCCGTGAAGCGACTTCACGGGCTTGCGGAACAGAACACTTCACTCGGCCGACGGTTCGGCCGACGGTTCGGAATGTTCCTCCGGCATCGGCGGCAGTCCGGAAGCCGTTTCGCCCGGCGTGCCGAACTCATAACTCAGCAACCCCTCGGCGATCTCAAGCAGAGCGACATCGATCAGATTCTCGGAATCGCACTTGATCATCGGCCGGGCGCCGAGCGCCAGCTGTTTCGCACGCTTGGCCGCCACAACCGACAGAATCTGCGGATCGGTGATCACCTTTTTGGCACGCGCCAGATAACTGTTATTCATTTTCATTGCCTCCTTGTCGGGAAATCAGCGGGCGAAACGCACCACGTCCGGTGCGTTTCGCCGCGAATCACTCAGAAAACAGCCGGGACTTCAGTAGTCGATGATATCCCGGTTGTTGTCGATCAGCGTAACATCGCCGGACATCACCCGCATGAAACGCTTCTCAAACTCGGGCACGGAATCGAGCACATAACGCTCGGCAATCGCCGCGCGCTCCTCGCACTTCTGTGCATCACGCAACAGCAGCAATCCCACAAAGATGAAGGTCTCCATTTCGACCAGGCTGCGCGCCATCAGATCGTGATAGGCTGGATCCTTCTTCTCCGCGACGAACTTGACCGCTTCAAGCTGCCGTTCATGGAGCGCCATGACCTGATCGCGCAACCGCGCCAGCTTACCGGTGAAATCCAGTTTCGCCAGTTCGGCGATCCGCTGATCATTGTCACGCTGAATCACACCGCCGATCGCCGCGACAATCTGAAGCTGCGTGGTTCCCTCATAGATGTTGGTGATGCGCGCGTCACGATAGAACCGCTCGGCGTTGAAATCCTTCATGAACCCGGTACCGCCATGAATCTGAATCGCATCATAAGCGACCTGATTGGCCATCTCGGTGGCAAGCGCCTTGCACATCGGAGTCAACACCGCGGCGACCTTCACATAATACTTCTGGAGCGCCCGCTGTTCCGCAGTCGGATTCTCGCCGGTCTCGACAAGATGGGTGTAGGCGTTACGCAGGTCAACCACGCGAGTGGTCTCATACAGCAACGCACGGGCGGCGGTCAATTTGACCTTCATGCTCGAAAGCATATCATAGATTGCCGGGAACTGATCGATCGACTTCTTGAACTGCATCCGCTCGGCGGCATATTTGCGCGCCTCGCGATAAGCCGCTTCCGCAATGCCGACCGCCTGACCGCTGATGGCGACGCGGGCGCCGTTCATCAGACTCATCACATACTTGATCAGGCCGAACCGACGCTTCCCGCACAACTGGGCCGGAACATCATTGTACTGCAACTCCGTCGTCGCAACGCCATGGATGCCGAGTTTGTTCTCGATCCGGCGCACCACCAGCTGCGGACACGCCTCGCAGATGAACATCGACAACCCGCGGCCGTCACTGGTCCCTTCCTCGGAACGGGCCAGCACCAGGTGGACCTTGGCGCAGCCGTTGGTGATGAAGCGCTTCATGCCGTTGAGATACCACTGACCGGTCTTCTCATCCTGCCATGCCCGCAGCCGGACGCTCTGGAGGTCGGAACCGAAATCCGGCTCGGTCAGGTCCATCGAACCGTCAAACTCGCCCGACGCAAAACCGGGCAGATACTTGTCCTTCTGCTCCTCGCTGCCGAAGAAGTTGATGGTCTCGGCGATGTCCTGCAATCCGAAGATGTTCTGCAGCGACGCATCCGCGCGGGAGACCATTTCAGTCATCATCGTGTAGACCGAAACCGGGAAGTTCAGCCCGCCGTACTTGTGCCCGAGCATCACGCCCATCACGCCGGCGCGGGTCAGATCCTCAAGGTTCTTGACGGTCAGCGGGTGATAGGTCACCTTGCCGTCCGCGAAATGAGGCCCCTCGGCGTCCACGGTGCGGGAACGCGGTTCGATCCGGTCGCCGCAGATTTCGCCGACCACTTCGAGCACCCGGCGGAAGTTGTCCGCCGCATCGGCGTAGTTGACCGGAGCGTTGTCGTACTCCTCGGCGTATCGATAGCCGTGCTCCCGAAGATTGGTGACCTCTTCCAGATCGAGGTTCTCCAGAGTGAACACGAGATCGGGATTATCTTTGAAAAAGTTCGCCATCTTTATTCACCTTACTGCTTGGCCTTGAAAGCTTTGATCATTTGCGGAATCACGCTGTTGAGATCGCCGACGATCGCGTAGTGCGCGATGTTGAAGATCGGAGCGCCGGGATCGGTGTTGATCGCAATGATCTTCTTCGACTCCGACATGCCCGCCACGTGCTGAATCGAACCGGAAATTCCGCAGGCGATGTAGAGGCGCGGCCGCACCGTGGGTCCAGTCTGACCGACCTGGTGATCGTGCTCGATCCAGCCGGCGTCGACCGCCGCGCGCGAAGCGCCGACTTCGCCGCCGAGCGCCTCCGCCAGATCGTAGATCAGCTTGAAGTTGGCCTTGCTGCCGACGCCGTAACCGCCGGCGACAATGATCTGGGCGCCTTTGAGGTCGACCTCCTTGTCGGCCCGGACCCGCTCCAGAACCCGCACAACCGTCTCGGCGTCGGAGAGTTCCGGCTTGACCCGGACCAGCTTGCCCTTGCGCGACGGATCCGGCGCATCCATCTTCATGACGCCCTCGCGGACGGTGACCATCTGGGGATCCTCCCAGGTGTTCACGATGGTCGCGATGATGTTTCCGCCGAAAGCGGGACGGATCTGCATGAGCTTGTTGGTGTAGCTCTTGTTGTTCTTCTTGTCCTCGAAGGCGTCGATCCGCAGATCGGTGCAGTCGGCGGTGAGGCCGCCGAGCTTCTCGGAGGCGACCCGCGGCGCCAGTTCGCGCCCCTTGAGCGTCGCTCCGAAGAGCAGGATGTTCGGCTTGTGTGCACGGATCAGGTCGATCACGACCTTCGCGTAAGGCAGCACGGTGAAGGGTTCGAGCCGCTTGTCCTCGACCAGGTACACGGTGTCGCAGCCGTAGCTGTAGAGGGTGTCCACACACTTTTCGACGTTGTCGCCG
>CALXOA010000112.1 GCA_944389895.1 uncultured Victivallis sp.
GCTGGCCGTGGACGCGGACGCCAATCACATTCAACGCACTGCGCAACGGTGAGTTCTACGACGCCCGCCGGGAGATGCCCGGCTGGGCGACCCCCGGGTTTGACGATTCCGCCTGGGGCGCC
This sequence comes from uncultured Victivallis sp., assembly GCA_944389895.1. Taxonomy (GTDB): domain Bacteria; phylum Verrucomicrobiota; class Lentisphaeria; order Victivallales; family Victivallaceae; genus Victivallis. Next base: position 123 of record CALXOA010000112.1, read on the forward strand.
GCCGAGATCTGTCCGGGACCGGGCGGAGTACTGACGCTCCAGACCTGTCCCCCCTGCCGGGTCACGGAAACAATCACACCGGCACGGGTGCTCTCCAGCAAACACGGCGGCTCCATCTACGACATGGGAGTTGCGATCGCGGGATGGGCCAGGATCCGGGTCAAAGGCGAAGCCGGAGCTGTGATCCGGTTGCGTTACAGTGAACTCATCTCTCCCTACGAAGACGACATCGACCAGAGCCACATCGGAGTGTTCGTCAAATCCGGGGAATTTCAGACCGACCGTTATACCTTGCGCGGCGCGGGCGAGGAGGTGTGGGAACCGCGATTCACCTATCACGGCTTCAATTACGTCGAAGCCACCGTTGAGAGCGGCGAAGCGGAAATCCTCGGGCTGGAGGGCCGCGTGGTCCACACCGACTTCGAATCGATCGGAACTTTCGAAGCTTCGATGCCGGAACTCACAAAGCTCTTCGAGTGTACCCGCCGCAGCTTCATCGGCAACTACGTCGGCATTCCGACCGACTGCCCGCACCGTGAGAAAAACGGATGGATGGGCGATGCGCTGCTCGCATCCGAAACCGGTCTCTTCAACTACGACCTCGCCGAAACCTATACGGCCTGGATGCAGACCATCGCCGATGCCCAACGCCCCAACGGCCAGCTTCCCGGCATCGTTCCGACCGGCGGCTGGGGATTCAACTGGGGTTCCGGTCCGGTCTGGGACAGTGCGTTCATTCAAATTCCCTACAGCGTCTACGTTTACTCGGGAAAAATGCAGATCATCGAGATGAACTATGCGCCGATGCGGCAGTACATCCGCTTTCTCTCGACGCTGGCGACCGGGCATATCGTAAAATTCGGTCTCGGCGACTGGTGTCACGCGGAAAGGTCGAAGATCGTCGATACCCGCCTGACATCGACCGGTTATTACTACCTCGACACGCTGACCGTCGCGAAGTGCGCGGATCTGGTCGGGAAACCGGAGGATGCCGCCGAATTGCGTGCTCTCGCCACCGAAATCAGAACCGCCTTCAACAATGCCTTCTACAACGGGGACGGGACTTATGCCAAAGGTGAACCGACCGCGCTTGCAGTCGCACTCGAACAGGGGCTCTGCCCGGCGGAAGAACGGCAGAAAGTCGCAGCGAAACTCGCGGAGCATATGGAAGCGCGCCGCTGCCGTGCCGAATTCGGCATCATCGGGGCGAAATATGTACCGCGCGCCCTCGCCGCAAATGGTTACGTCGATACCGCCTGCCGGATCATCACCCAGCCGGGCTTCCCGGGATGGGTCAACTGGCTCGATCGGGGTGCCACTTCGCTCTGGGAGGACTGGAGCGGCAGATCCTCCCACAACCACATCATGTTCGGAGATATCGCCGCCTGGATGATGCAATATCTTGCCGGAATCGTGCCGGATGAAACCCGCCCGGGCTTCCGGGAGATCACCCTGAAACCGCTGCCGGCAGCAGGCGTCGATTTCGTCCGGGCAAGCTATCGGATTCCGGCGGGAATGCTGAAGGTGGACTGGCAACGGGTGGACGGAACGTTCCGTCTCTATGCGGAACTGCCTTCCGGCATCACCGGGAAAGCATTCCTGCCTGACGGCACCATACGGCCGTTGACCGACGGAGCAAACTCTTTCGAGTGCTGAACTCCGAAACCACCTTCCGTCCGTAAAACGACGGCGGAATGGATGCACGCAGCCCCGCGATGATTCTTCTTCACCGCGGGGCTGCGTTTTTCAAAGTCGTGCGTGAGGAGTATGCACCGGATGCTTCCCGGCCTCCCCGCGTTGTCCCCTTGACGCCCCTGCCCCGCAGGCAGGAATGGTTCAGCAGTTCAGGCGGAACGGCGCCGGGAGATCCCGAGCCGGCGCAACAGACGGCGCCAGACGTTCCGGCGCGGTTTCGCCGTATCATGGACGAAAATGAAATACAGCGCCGGAATCACATAGAGCGTCAATACGGATGCGATGGTGAGTCCGCCGACCACTCCCATGCCGCAGCTGGAACGCAGCTCCGAACCGAGACCGGTTCCCAGCGCCATCGGCAGCATACCCGCCACAGATGCGATGCTGGTCATCACAATCGGGCGGAACTTCGCCTCGGTCGCCTCCAGCATCGCCTTGTGGGTAGTGACGCCGCTGCGGATCCGCGCCGCACACTCATCCATGATCAGAATCGCGTTGTTCACCACAATGCCGATCATCATCACGCCGCCGAGCAGCCCCATCATCGACATCGACATGCCAGCGAAATAGAGCGTCGCATACATGCCGAGGAAACCGAGCGGCACGGTGAACATGATCAGGAACGGTCTCGTCCACGACTCCATGATCGCCGCAATCAACAGATAGGTCAGGAGTGCGGCGAGGGCGATCACCTGAATGAACTCCATCGCGGTTTCGTTCATCAATTCGACGTTGCCGCTCATACGGACGCCATACCCGGGCGGCAGTGCCTCCTGGGCCATCTTCCCGATCGTATTGGAGACCGTTCCGAGCGCCAGTCCCGGGGCAGTATTGGCGTACAGCCACATCGTCCGGACCTTGTCGTAACGGTTGATCACCACCGGCCGGGTGTCCTCGCTGATCTCAGCCAGCGCTTCCGTGCCGAGGGGGTTGTTGTCCTTGATCGCAGGCGCGGCCTGCCGGATCTGCTCCTCCCCGTACTCCTTCTCGTTTTTGACCCGGATGTCGAAGGTGCGGGCCCCGTCGCGGAAATCCCCGACTTCGATGCCGTCAAGCGACCCGAGCAGATATTCGTACAGTTCATTGGCCGACATGCCGAGATTCTGCAGCACCGTCCGACGGGGGACGATGTTGATGTTCGGCTTGCGTTCGCGCCGGCTGGAATCGAGGTCTCGGGTAATCCCCAGCAGAGGCAGTTTCTCCATCACTTCCATCTCGGCGCCTTCAAGCACTTCGAGGTCGGTACCGTTCATCACACACCGGATCTCGGCGCCGCTGCCGCCGAAGGTCGACGGAATCGACAGGGTAATCCGGCAGTTGTCAAGGTAGGCGAGTTCCTCCCGCAACTGCGCCTGTAAATCGTAAATCGACTCTTCCCGCTCGAATTTATCGGTTGTGCGCAGCGTGATCTGGCCGATGTAAACCGCGGAGCTGACCTGCCCGCTGCCGCCGTCGGAATCGCCGACCGAAATCGACATTCCGCGGATGAAATCGAATTTTTTCAGATGATCCGCCGCTTCGAGAATCAGCTTGTTGGTAGTATCAAGGTTGTAGTTGGTCGGAAATTCAAATTTAACCCGGATCTCCCCCTGGTCGCAGAAAGGCAGGAATGAGAGGCCGACCTTGGGGACAATCAGAAACACGGTCGCCAGCGACAGAGCCAGCACCACGGCGATCAGGGAGACCGGATGACGGGCCGTCCACTCGATGCTGCGGTCGAACTTCCGGCACAGCCAGTCATATCCGATATCCCATGGGATGAACATGGTCTGAAGCCAGGTCCTTTTTTCCGGCTTGTTCCCGCCCCTCTTGCGCTTCAACAGGACGCAGGCGAGAATCGGCGTCAGCGTGAAACTGATGAAAAGCGACACCAGTGTCGCCCCGACCATGACTCCCGCAAACGGAACCATCATGGCGCCGATCCGGGAACTCATCATCATCACCGGCACGAACACAACCACGTTGGTCAACGCGCTGGCGGAAACCGCGGCGATCACTTCACTGGTCCCCCGTTCCGCGGCGGTTTTAATCGCCTCGCCGCGATCCAGATGTTTAAAGATGTTCTCGATCACCACGATCGAGTTGGTCACCAGAACGCCGACCGAACACCCCAGTGACAACAGCGTCATGATGTTGAACGAGTAGTTGAGCCACGCCATCGCGGCGAAGGTCACAATCACGGAGATCGGCATCGAGATCATCACGATAAAGGTCGACCTCGGTTCATGCAGGAACAAAAACAGCAGAACCGCAGTCAGAATGATACCGGTGATGATGCTGCTCCAGGCATCGTCCACCGACGCCTGAATGAAGGCTCCGGAGTCGAGGAACCAGAAGAGCTGCATTCCCGTCGGAAGTTCGCCGTTTCTGACCATCGTGTCAAACCGCTCGCGGATTCCCTTGATCACCTCGATCGCGTTGGCCTCGCCCTTCTTGACGATCCGGAACCGGGCGGCAGGCTGACCGTTCACATAAGCCTTGCTGCGCACTTCGCGGCTCATGAATTTCACGTCGGCGACATCGCGCAGATAGATGCGCTTGTCCTTGAATTTACCGATCTCAAGCGCCTTGATCTGCTCGAAATCCTTGAAGTCGCCGTCGAAAGTGACGTTTTTCTCACCCTTGTCGAACTGGATGCGCCCGAGAGGTTCCCGGATGTTGTTCTCACGGAGCTTGGTGACAACGTCGTTGATCGACAGGTTCATTGCGGTCAGTTTCTCGCGGTTCAGCAGAACGTGAATCTGCATCTCGTTCGCACCGTAGACCCGGACCTCGCCGACACCGGGAACCGAAGAGAAACGGTCGGCGATCACATCGTCGGCATAATCATACAAATCGTCCTGAGTGCGGTCGCCGACCAGAAAGATCTGGGCGACGGTGGTCGCATTGGTGTCGATCTTGCGGATTGTCGGCTCATCCGCACCGTCAGGCATATCACTGCGGATCCGGTTCAGAGCCTCACGGATGTCGGTCGCGGCGACGTCGACATCGGTCCCCATATTGAACTCCAGCTGAATGCGGGCCTCATCCTCCATCGACATGCTGGTGATATGCTTGATTCCATCCAGCGAAGAGACTGCGTCCTCAATCCGCTTGACTATTTCAACCTCGATCTCGGTCGGGCTGGCACCCTGATACTCGCAGCGCACCAGAACCATCGGCACTTCCATATTCGGCAGCAGGTCGATGCTGATTTTCGGATAGAGATTCAAGCCGATCATCACCAGTACGATGATGAACGCCGTCATCGCAATCGGCCGCTGAACGGACCATTTGCTCAGAAACATGACCGGTGCCCTCCGTTATTCCGCATTGACCGCACGAAGCAGCGAGCCGTTGTTCACAAAAGTCTGTCCCGTAACCACGAAGCGCTCCTTGAGAAGTTCCTGGGGGTTCATCACTTCGCAGTATTTGCCGTCAACGATACCCCGGACCACATCGAAACTTTTCGCCCGCTTTTCCGGATCGATCGCATAGACGATATAACGATCGTTGGCCCGGAGCAGCAGGGCATCGACCGGAAGCCCGTAGGCCTCCTTCTCTTCCAGAATGATATTCATCGCACAGAGAGTACCGCTGACCAGAGAAATTTCCGGCGGTACCAGCGCCTTGACTTTGAATGTCCGGCTTTCGGGATCAATGCTCGGAGCCTTGTAGGTAACCACTCCCTGCCCCTTGTCAACACCGTCAAGAGAGAAGCGAACCGGAGTCTTCCCCGCCGTCACATTCCCGTAATAAACCGCGCTGATGTAACAGATCACTTCAAGCTGGCGCTGATTCTCCAGCCTCAGAATATCTTGACCGGCAGTTACATACTCATTTTCCTCAACGTACTTGTCGGCGACGACGCAATCAAAGGGGGCGGTGACCACAGAGTCATCCAGATTCTTGCGGGCGATCGTCAGGTTACCTTCGGCCTGCTTGAGCTGCGCCTCCGCATTGACGATGGCGGCCTGAGCGTTGCGAACCTCGGTGGCAGCCTTCTTGTGGGCGGTCTCGTAAGTTTCAAATTCACTCTGACTGGTGGCCTTGGCGTTCCAGAGCGTCAAAAAACGCTCGTAATCCACTGCCGCCTGTTCCCGGGAGATTTCAGCACTTTCGAGAGCGATCTTTGCACTTTCCAGTTCAGCCTGCTTGACCTTGATCTCATCCTCGCAGACCGTGACCTGATTCTTCAGGTTCTGCCGATCGATGCCGAAGAGGACATCGCCCTTCCTGCGGCTGTCACCTTCATCAACCTTCAGGAGTTCGAGCGTACCGCTGATCTTCGCGGATATGGTCGCATATTCCACCGGCCAGACCGTGCCCTGAACCGGAATCTGACGGCGGAATACCCGCTTCTGCAGCGGTTCCAACGTAACGCGCACCTCGCGCTCCGCGACCTCCTTCTTTTCCGCTTTGCCGCAGCCGCCGCACAAGACGGCTCCGGCAATCGCCGCTGCGGCGAGAGAATTGAAAAACTGATTCATGCTTTCCTCCGTCAGTGATTTCATGCAGAATGTATACGCAGGTAAGATAACACTGACGGAACAGGTTGCAATATTGCTGACAGAGTTCTGACAAATTACTGATTTACTCCCGACAAACAACCTTTATCATCCGGGAGATCAAAAGGAATCACGATGTGAAAGACCGCACCTTTTCCCGACTGCGACTCCGCCGCAACGTGACCGCGATGGTAGAGTGCGATGTGTTTGACGATGGCCAGCCCGATCCCGCTGCCGTACCGTTTCCGCTGCGGGGATGGAACTCTGTAAAAACGCTTGAAGATCCGCTCCAGGTGTTCAGGGGCGATTCCGCAGCCATCGTCATACACGCTAAAATCGATGCAGCGGTCCGCGGTCTCCACAGCGGAAACCACAATCCGCTTCGCCCCACTGTGCAGAATCGCATTCTGGATCAGGTTGTTCAAAGCCTGCTGCAGCAGAAATGCATCCCCGGCAAACTCCTGCTCGACGCACGCTCCGATCTCGATCGAGATGCCGGCGGCGTCCGCGGCAGGTTTGCCGACCTCAACCGCACTCCGGATAATGGCGATCGGTCTGATCGGCAGAAAATCCGCATCACTGCCGACCCGCTGCCGTTCCAGCGAGGTCAAGGTCAGGAAATTCTGCAGAAGCGCGTGCAGCCGCTCCGACTGCACGGTAAGCGTTTCAATGCAGCGCACCTTGTATTCCGGATTCTCCAGCGCTCCGCCGTTGATGGCGTCAACGGCGCCGACAATGCCGGTCAGCGGAGTCTTCATCTCATGAGAGATCGCCGCGATGAACTCGGTACGGTAAGTTTCGAGCTTGCGGATGTCGGTCAGATCGGTCACGGAAATCAGACAGCAACACTCCCCGTTCCGACTGAAAGTCACGGCGTGCGCCAGCAATTGATACTCACGATCGCCGCGCTTCAGAGAGAGTTCCTCGGAGCGGAACCCACTGGAGACCGCCTCACGAACACAGTGGAGAAGTTCCTGCGGACAAACCAGGTCGCCGGAATTTTCCGGATCGATTCCCGGGAAAAACAGTTCCAGAGCCGTCCGGTTCCACTGTTCGACTCGGCCCTCCGGCTTGACCAGCAACACCGCTTCCGTCAAGGCATTCAGAATCGCCTCCCGCTCGCTGGCACCATCCCGCAGCGAAAGGATCTGGCGCCTCAACTGTTCGGTGAGGCTCTGCAGACAGATGGCGATTTCACGCACCAGTCCTGCCTTCGGTACGTAAATCGGATACTCCAGCTCCCCGGCGGCGATCTTCGACATGCTTGCGAAAAGCCGGTTCAGCGGCGAACGAATCCAGTAGCAGAAGTAGGCGATCAGCGCCAGTGTCGACAGGATTCCGAGGATGGTCAGAATCAGAATCCCCTGCCGTGTCTGCCGCATCAACAGAGTCATGCTGTTGCACTTCGATGCCATCAACAGCAGGTAATCCCGCCCCCCGGCGCGGAAATGAGCGCTGTGATAGATCATGAAGGCCCCCAGGGCCTCGTCGAACTTGACCAGAACATCCTCGCGGCGGTTCTCCCGGAACATGTTCCGGATCTCCGGGCTGCGCAGATGACTTGAAAGGTAATCGGGCACATTCTCTGTTTCAATGACCGGGCCCAATCCTCTGGCGATCAACCGGACAATTACCGGATTCGGCCCGCGACTGCGGAACAATCGCCGGATTTTCTCCGGCTGATTCGACTCCAGCAGCTCACGACACGCCTGTACGAGGAAAAAATTGTTCCGCCTGGTTTCATCGGCAACCTCAATGAAATAGGCCTTCTGAAAGTTGGCCAGCTGAATGTCGAGCAGAAAGATTGAAATGATGATGATCAGTCCGATGATTCCCGGGACAAACAGCAGAATCGAATCCTTGCGCGCCATGACTCACTCCCCGGCGAGCCGGTAGCCGACGCCGCGGACGGTTTCAAGATGTTCCGCCCATCCGCCGAGTTTCCGGCGCAGATTGACAACGTGCATATCGATGGCCCGTGCCGTCACGGAATAGTTGTCGCCCTTGACCCGCTGAATGATCTGGTTGCGGGTGAACACCCTCCCGGGATTGTCGGCCAGCAGAGCAAGGATGTCAAACTCATCGGGAGTGAGGTTCAATGGTTCGCCGTCGAACTTCGCCACATGGGCATCCAGATCGATCTCAAGCGGTCCGCGCGCGATCGTCCGGGAAAGACGGTGAACAGCCCCCTTCTTTCTGAGCTGGACCGCGATCCGGGCGGCAAGCACCTTGCTGCTGTACGGTTTTACGACATAATCATCGGCCCCCATCTCGAGACCGAGAACTATATCATTTTCCTCTCCTTTCGCGGTCAGCATGATGATCGGCACATCAGCGAGCGATGGAGTGTTCTTCAAATTCCGGCAGACCGTCAATCCGTCGATTCCGGGCAGCATCACATCCAGCAGAATCAGATCCGGCACGATCCGGGCGGCAAGCGCCAGCCCCTCCTCGCCGTCTCCGGCGCAGAACACCTGCTGGAAGCCGTTCATATTGAGGTTCATTCTGGTCATGTCACGGATGGAGGCATCATCCTCGATCATCAGAATTTTCGGATTCATCTCTGTCGCGCATCTCCTTCCCCGGCACCCCGGAACTTTTTTACCAAAATAATTCCGTATGCCCGGTTTGTCAAGTCGACAAAACGGCCATCTCCCTCTCTTGTGGAATCATCCTCCGGAGCAGTAAATTCATAATCACTTATGATACAATCAGTTGACATCAATCAACTTTGGATTTCCCACCGAAGTGCAGACGACTTCGACAGAAAGAACTTCACCGACACATGGCGGGCAACGCAGAGACTTCCGTGGCCCGGAAGAGAAAGGCCATCGCACTTTTGCCGCCATCTGCCGGGACGGCTGAAGTTGAAATTCCGAAACAGAACTCACTCGAAACGGATTCGAGAAATTTCCAGTTCCGCCTCCGGCAGCGGGGGTCCGGCAGGATCCGGCTGGCGGTAGTGGAGAAAAAGTTCGCCGCGCAACTGCCGGTTGGAGAACGACGCTCCATTGCGGCGCAGGTTCTCCCCGATTTTCAACCGGAGCTCCTGCCACTCGCCGCCTCCGGAGAGATGAAGCAATCCACTGTAACCGGAGCTCCAGTTCGCCGTCGGAATCGCAAGTTCAAGCCGGAGTGCCCGATCCGACCTGACACGCAACACCAGATAACGATAATCGTCTGCAGCCTCCCCGGGTTCGAAACAGACCATTGCCACCGGACGCTCCCCGGCAGGCGTTGCAGGCCAGTGGATCTTCAATCCTTCATCCCCCGTTGCGACCTCCGGAGTCAGTGAGCCTCCCTGCCGGGTTCCGACAATCCGTTTGAAATGGCGCCCGACCGGTTCCAGCGGCGAAGAGCTGACTGTCTCACCGGTGACCGCAATCAAAACCGGTACCGGAGAAGAAGCGGGAACCAGTCCATGACGCTCAAAACTCATTTGCCCTTCGACACCGGCGGAGAGGAAATCGAGCGAGTCGATTTCACACTCCGGACGCGGATTGCTCCACTGCATCACCCAGCTTCCGACGGTGTGACCATTCGGCCTGGTACCGGTCAGACCGATCTTCGCCTCCGGCAGGTTTCCGCAGCTCCACCAGTCTCCGACATTGCGGCCGCCGAAAACCGGAATATCCACACTCGTGCCGTCGGCGTAATGAATCCGATAGCGGGCGGCAAGTTTGGGCGCCCCCCATCCCGCGGTATGCAGGAAAAAGAGCCGTCCGAACTTCCTGCCGACCGGGATGCCGGTAATCGCCGCCGGGAACTCGGGACGTTCCGAACCGCGCACGATCAGGCAACCGCGATTGTCGTTGGAAGCCGGATCGATCACGTCGAACAGCACGCCTGCGGCTTTCTGCCGTCCGAGCGGCATCATCCGGAAGTCATTACTCCCCTGCCCCAGCCAACCGACCGCGCCGCCGGTCTCACTGTCATCACGGAACGCCCGGTTGGCGTGGCGTCGCAACTCCACCGGAATCAGAGCCGTTTCTTCCACAAGGAATCCGGAATCGGCCGTCTCCGCCGGAAGAGCTTCGCTCCACAATCCGGCGGAACCGACAGCGTAACGCAGAAGATTGCCGAGGTAAACAGCGGCTGCACCGTCTCGGGAGGCAAGCTTCATCGCGTTCAGCTGCGACAGAATCACTCTGCCCCGTCCCACCGTCGCCTCGACCACCGCGGAATCGGCATTTCCCCGGCCGAGTAACGGTCCGCGTACTGCGAGCGCGTTTACACAATAAGGAGTCAGCACCGTGTCGATCACGAAACCGAAATCGGGATTGTTCCAGGTATCGAAGGAACGCCGGTCAAGTCCCGCAAAGAACGGGTGTTCCGGGGAAACCAGATCGACAAAAGTGTTCGGTCCATAGGAGAGCCGCAATCCGAACGGCATGACCGACTCCGGATTTTTCTGTTCGAGGACCAGCAATACTCCGCCCGACTCCAACCGCTTCCGAAGTATTCCGCGATCTGCGAGATCGACCCGGTGCCGTTCCGGATATTCCGGCGGCACGATCAGCACCCCCTCTTTCCAATCCTCCGCCGAAGTCACCGTCCGGAACGGAATCCGTCGTTTCACCAGTTCCGCCGTCAACGCCGCGACATTCGCGGCGACCCCGGTGTCGAGTACGAAAACCGGCCGCACCGCCGCAACCGGAGCTGAAGCCTCTTTACGGTTCGACAACTTCACCTCATAGAAGTTGCAACCTTTTTCGACCTTCCCGGCCTGCAGCCGCAACCTCAGCTGAGCATCGCCGACAACGGCTTCCGGCAGCGTCAACCGGACCGGGCAACCTGTGCGACCGTGTGCCGGAACCTCAGCCGGAGTTATGCGCGCAAGCTCAAATTCTCTCCCGTCGGCCGTCATCAATGTCACCAGGACCGCCGCCTCACGCAGCGTTTCGTCGGAATCATTTACAACCGTCAATGTCCATTCCGAAGATTCCCCGGCAAAGAGATTGCCGGGACGCAGAAACCGGTTGTCGTGGAGAGCCGGCAGAATCCGCTGGTTCCAGAGTTTCGCAGCCGGCAGCATGTTGCTGGCCGACCAGGGGGCGAAGCCGGCCAGCCGCCCATCGAGACGGCAGACTTCAAAAATACGCCGACCATAAAGAGCCTGAGCGTAATTCGCTCCTTCGCGGCGATTCAAGGCGGCGGCCAGTCCGATGGAACCGGCGAACCCGATCCCCCCGGGGCTGGCCCAGGAATGCGATTTCATCGCATAGTTCCGATAGGCTCCGACATCACCGGGACGGAAAGAATCATCAAACTTCCATCCCCATGAAAAACCGACATTCTCCCAGGCAACCAGCGGCAGGGCAAGTTTTCCCTCAGGAGTGGCTCCGTAAATCCGTCGCAGAGTGGAACACCAGTTTCCAAGCTCCTCGCTCTGCCGGGTCCAGCACATGTAAAGCCCGATGTAGGAATGAAAATCAAGGACATCCGTCTCGAGTTTGTCCCAGCCGTAGGTTCCCGGCTCAGCGTTGCCGGAAAAACTGGTCACGGGACGACCGGAGCGATCGAGCCGGTGCACCAGTTCCACCTGCCGGTCAAGAAGTTCCCTGACCCTGGGCCGGTTCTGGTGAACAATCTCATTGCCGAGCGACCACATCACAACCGACGGGTGATTGTAGTTGTCGGCGACAAATTCGGCAAGCTCCTCGAAATTGTCTCTGCCGAATGCCTCGAAATCCAGATTGGTTGAGAATGCCCAGCACCATTCATGATAGAACATCATGCCGTATTCATCGGCGAGGTCGAGAGCGGCCTGCATTACCGGCATGTGGCTGGTCCGCAGAATATTATACCCGAGACGAAGATAATTCTCCAGCAATCCGGCCAGACGTTTCCGCTCCTCTTCCGGCGTATATCCCAGGGAGCCGTAATAGGCAGGAGACATGTTTTCGCCGAAGAGGAAAATCGGCTTCCCGTTCAGTTTGAATCGATTGCCGTCAGCGATAAATTCGCGATAGCCGAAGCGGGCGGTCAACGCGTCGTGAACTTGTTCCCCGTCCGCCAGCAGCAACGTTGCAAAATAGAGATAGGGACGATCCGGCGACCACAGCTCCGGCCGGTCGAGCCGAAGTTCCAGATGTCCCTGATTCTCCCCGGGAACGAGCCTGATCGGCACCTGCGGGCTCCGCCCGGCAACCCGCCCGGGTTCCGCCTTCATCGCCGAAGCGACCACGCCTTCCAGCGTCAGAGAAAGATCATGCTCCGCAGTATTGATTATTCGATAATCCAGCTCGACAGAGCTGCGCGCAAGCCGCGGAGTCACTTCAAGCCGCGCAATCCGCACCGGATCGGTCAACCAGGCTCGCACACTCTGCCAGAGTCCCCCTTTCGCATTGTTCCGCCCCCAGGTGGCGCCGTATCCATGAGTCGCCGGACCGCGTCCACCGAAGTCACTCGTCACCTGGACGGCAAGAACATTGTTCTTTCCGGGAAGCGCTGCCGCAGTGGCATCAAACCGAAACGAACCATGTTCTCCGTGATGCGAACCGATAAAGCGACCGTTGAGAAATACCCGTGCCTCATAAGACGCTCCGTCAAATTCGAGAATCAGCCGTTTTGCACCGAAATTACCGGGCAGTTCAAAAGAGCGACGATACCAGCCCCGGACCAGCGAAACGTCATTTTTCAGAAAAGGCGCGTACGCATCGTGTCGGAACCAGCTCATCGGCACACGAATCGTACTCCAGCTGGAATCATCAAACCCCGGAAGTACTTCCTCCGGCACCCTGTCCGACATTGGAAACGTTTCCTTCGTCCCTTCCGGGAGAGATACCTTCCACTCCCCATCAAGCGGAAATTCCTGACGGCAGAGCGATGGACGGAATGGATTTCCCTCACGTACGAACTCCAGTTGATCCGGTTCGATCACCTCCGCTCTCGCGACCGGGCGATCCGGCGGCAGAAAATCCCCGATCTCCGCTCCGACGGCCATGGAGACTCCTCCGAACAGCAGGGCAATCCGACAGAAAAAAGCACTCGTCATCGCAATTCAATCCCGCAGATAGAATTTTTCAACGTAATAGCTGCGACCATTCACCGTCTTCATCAAAAGTTGCGGCAGCATGTTCTCGACATGTCCGTCGAACATCGCTACATTGGCACGGCGATTGTGACGGTAAGCTACCGATCCGACGGCATCCTCACCGCAGATGTAGTATCCGCCGCCGCCAGAAAGCCAGCTCACCGGCCCCGGATCAAGGTTGTAGATGTTGTAGATCAATCCGTCGGCGAACAGCATGGAACTTGACGGATGGGTCATGCGCGGCATTTTCCAGGCGATCACGTGCATATCGACCGGACGCCCCGCGTACGGATCGGAATTGTGCCAGCCCGACATTCCGTAGCTCAGATCAACCTTCGGCCCACCGTAGATCGCATTATTCGGATCGCTCAACGCACGTGTTGCCGCCGGGCAGATCAAACCGACCGGATAACGGCGCTCGACGAAACTGGTTCCGCCGTCGAAGTAACGGCGAAATCCCTTGTTGCTCGCCCAGACCAGCTGATAGGGAGTACTGACCGGAACGGCAAAGTCATCGTTGTCCCCCGCATAGAAAAAATTACACGTCGCATACTGGCGCAGTGTGCTGGCGCATTTGGCCGTTTTCGCCTGATCCCGGGCCTTATTCAGCGCCGGCAACAGAATGGCGGCCAGAATTGCAATGATGGCAATAACAACCAGCAACTCAATTAATGTAAAATAACGTTTCATCTTCCGCCTCCCTGTTTGAGTCAGTTGTCAGCGATATTGGATCTACTCATGTCCTGCGCCAGTTCCGGAGCGCCGCCGCCGGAAAGATGTTCAGGAAAAAACTCCCCCACTCTCCCGCACGACGCCTCACCGGTCATCGGCTCCGCCATCCGGACGCCCACCGGAAATCTCCGTGCCGCGGGAGCGCCGACCCCCGACAGCAGATCGGCCACCCGTCCACCGAGTGAACGGCCCAGCTCGACAAACGGAAGCTCCAGCACAATCCCCCGGTAATTCCCGGGCAGCACGTGCGCCTCGGCGATCAGGCGGCAATCGCCGTCCGTGTCAAAATTCAGCTCATCCAGCATTCGCCGGACCGTCGAGTAGTGGGCATCGTGGATATAGACGGCATCGGGCCTCTCCTGCTCCAGCCGACTTCGGATCGTCGGAAAAACCGCCGGCGTCTCCCAGTCGAAAACGATCACTTCAGGAGTTCCGGGAACGCTGCGGATCCCTTCCAGGAGTTCCGTCGACATCGGATTTTCAAAAATGAAGAAAAGTTTCCGCCGTCCCTCAGCAATCAGTCGCCGCCCGACCTCGACGCCGGCGGACCTCAGGTCAAACCCAAATACATCGACTCCCTCCGGGGCGGAATCGAATCCGCTCGACATCTGAATCGCCAGCCGGAGCGAACTTCTTTCCCGCAGATGCCGGATCAGGGGGAGATGCTCCACACCGATATCGATCATCGCCAGCGCCTCGAGATACTGATGCGAGATCTCGTCCACCAACGCCTCGGTTCCGGTTCCGGCCAGCGCCAGAGGCCTGACGTTGCAGCCGCGCCGCGTCAGTTCGGCACCGCAGGCCGCCAGAACCGCCCACACCTGATGAGGATAATAGAAATACTTGCCGTCCCCCGCCAGAAGTCCGACCAGCGGCGGCATCTTCCCGCCGACCGGAATCAGATTCTGGTGCTTCGTAAAAGTTCCGATTCCGCGGCGCCCTTCAAGATACCCCTGCTCGGTCAGTGATTTCAAAACCAGAGTGACCGTACTTCGGGCCACACCGAACCGCGCGGCGAGTTCATTCGATCCCGGAATCAGAATCCGTTCGTTCGGATGCCGGTAGATCAGATCCATGATGTAATGTCGGATTTTGACCCCTTCGCGCATCTGCCCGGCCCCGTTTCCTGTCGTTTTCCTATCCATCCAACCCTCATTAAGACATTTATCGGACATTTGTTTAAATTATACCGGAACTCCCCCCTCTTGTCAAGTCCCGGTCCAAGAAAAAAGCAAAAAAATTTTCCCCTCTTCTGCATTCCGCCTGAAATGAAGAGATGTTTTTCATTTTCCGGTTGACAACATTCCGTTCCGGCGCTATGCTAACTGCGAAACAGTGCAAAACCGGAAACTGGGAGAAAAGCTGGATGGAACAACGCAGAATCGGCCATACCGACATGAGTGCCGGTATCATCGGCCTCGGTACCGAACATCTTGACAACAAGCCCTATGCCGTCGTGGAAGAAACCATTCATGCAGCTCTCGATGCCGGAATCAACCTGATGGACCTCTTCATGCCGGGCGAAGAAGTGCGCAGGAAGATAGGCAGGGCTCTCGCCGGCCGACGTGACCGGATGTTGATCCAGGGCCACATCTGTTCGGTCGATCTCAACCAGCAGTACGACATCAGCCGCGATCTGACCACCTGCCGGAAGTATTTCGAAAATCTGCTGCGCAGTCTGAACACCGACTACATCGACTTCGGAATGCTGTTCTTCATCGATTCTCCCGAAGACTTCGCGGCAGTTTTCGACACGTCGATCCTCGAGTATGCATTGAAACTCAAGGAACAGGGCACCATCCGGGCAATCGGCGCCAGCTCCCACAATCCGGAAACCGCACGGAGAATCGTCGAGAGCGGGGTGGTGGACCTTCTGATGTTCAGCATCAATCCCGCCTTCGACCTGATGCCGGCGGTCAGCGACCCGCTGACTATGCTCGGAGACACCGCAGGGATGATGACCGGCATGGATCCGGCCCGCGCGGCGCTCTACCGACTCTGTGAGCAGAAAGGCGTCTCCATATCCGTGATGAAAACACTCGGCGCAGGGAAACTCCTGTCGGCGGAGCACACTCCGTTCTCCGGACCGTTGACCGTCGGGCAGTGCATCCATTATGCGCTGACCCGGCCGGCGGTGGTCAGCACACTGATCGGGTGCTGTTCCCGCGCCCAGGTGCTTGAGGCGGTCGGTTACTGCAACCTGTCGGACGAGGAACGTGATTTCGCTCCCGTCATCAGCAGCTACCGGGGCGGGTTCCAGGGCAGCTGCGTCTACTGCAACCATTGCCAGCCCTGCCCGATGGAGATCGATATCGCCACCGTCAACAAATATCTCGACATCGCCCGACTGGATACCGGCGCCATACCGCCGAGCATCGCACAACACTACCGCGCACTTGCGCATCACGGTTCCGACTGTATCGGCTGCGGCAACTGCGAAACACGCTGTCCCTTCCGGGTGCCGGTGATTGACAATATGCGACGGGCTGCGGAACTTTTCGGCTGTTGAACTCTCCTCGGGGATTATTCCGGGAGCGTCTCACCCCGGCTCAGCGCCTGCAACTGTGCGATCTCGGTTTTCCAGAGCGTCTCATCGATGGTTTCAAGCACCAGCGGAATGTTGTCGAAACGGGAATCCCCCATCAGCCTGGTGAAGAACGACCAGCCGAGTTCCCCCCGGCCGATGCTGTCATGACGGTCCAGCCGCCCCCCAAGCCTGCTCTTGGAGTCATTGAGATGCATACCCGCCAGATGGCGAAACCCGATCAGACGTTCAAACTCGGCAAAGACCTTCTCATACCCCTCCGGCGTCGCCAGGTCGTAACCCGCGGCGAAGGTGTGACAGGTATCGAGACAGACACCGACCCGGTCCGGACGATCGACCAATTCCAGCATCCGCGCGAGCTGTTCGAAGCGATAGCCGAGATTGCTCCCCTGCCCCGCGGTGTTTTCGAACACGGCGGTGACACCGGGAACCGTATCGACCGCCTCGCGGACCCCATCAGCGATCAGCCGCATGTCCTCTTCTTCGGAAACCAGCTTCAGATGGCTGCCGGGATGAAAGTTGAGTTTGACCAGACCGAGCGCCCGGCAGCGTTCCATCTCATCGATGAATGCGGCAAGGCTGTTGCGCCGCTTATCCGGATCCGGATTCCCCAGATTGATCAGATAGGTGTCATGCGGCAGAATCAATTCAGGCCGGTACCCGAAACCGGCGCAATTCGCCTTGAAAGCGGCAATTGATTCCTCAGACAACGGCGGAGCCGACCATTGCCGCTGGTTCTTGGTGAACATCGCAAATGCGGTCGCCCCCAATGCATGTGCGTTGACCGGGGCGTTTTCAACACCTCCGGCAATGCTGACGTGTGCGCCGATATATTTCATCGCCCATCCTCCTCATTTCATCCGTTTCATCCGTACGTGTCGGAAAACTATACAGGAGAAACCGCCTGATTGCAAGCTCCCGCAGGCGCAAAAAAAAGGGGAAAGAGCTCCGCCACGGAACAATTTCCCCTTGGAATCTTCGCCCGGGCGCACCCGGGCGCATCTCTATTTCGCGTCAAATTCAAAAGCGGTCATCGAATGGGGGAGGAACGACCAGTTCAACTTCGCCCCGTCAACCTTGACCGTTTCACGCACCGGGTCAAAATACTTCACCATACCCGGATTCTCCTGATAAAGCGTCTCCACGCGCCCGGTTCCGGCGTTGAATCCATCCAGATCGATCTGCGCCGGAATCGTCTCGTCAAGACTGCGGTTGAAGACGATCAGGAACAATTTCCGGCCATCGGCCGATTTCGTTGCAAAGGAGCTCATGCCGGAATAAGCGGGGAAACGCCCCGCCGGACGGACGGCGGCCTTGAGGTCGCGGAACTCCAGCGTTCCGGTCAAAGTTCCGTTGGTGTGCTGCATCCGGGCAAGGAGCGCAACACGCCTGGTGTCGTTCAGAAGGTTGAGCCGTGCGGAGAACTTCGTCCACTCCCGTGCGGTGTTGACCGCATAAACCGCCTGTGCACAGTGAGTGGCGTTCCAGCCGCGGGCATCCATGAAGCCGAGCCCGAGTGTCGCCGCCCCGGTACAATCCGGCGCCGGCGTATAGCGGGCCTCAAAGGAGACCTCGATCTGCCAGGCGTCTCCCTCCGGAATGTTCGCGGGACGCGAAATGAAGGCAAATTCCGGATAGGCCTCGCCGCTGTACTGGTCGAAGCGGATCGTCAACTCGCCGGACTCCGCACTTCCGGTCGCCGAAAGATGTTTTCCGTTGAGCTTGGAGAGGTTGAATTTCCCGATCGGCACCGGTTCGAACTTTCCATCGGGAGAGATCACCCGGTCGCCGCGCGCCGCCAGCACCCCGGGGCTGGCCACCGTCTCATACCGCGGGGCCCCTTTGACTTCCACCGGCACAATCTCCTGCCCGGTAAAACTTTTCAATGTCTGGAAAAAACGGGCGGCCGCCTTCATCTCCAGAAGTTTTCCGGTGTAATTCTCCGGGACCGCCGCACCGGGGATCGTCACGATCACACCGTACATGGCGTTCAGCAGATGCCAGTAATTCGCCGTCAGAATATTGTTCTCCGGCTGCAGGAAACGGCACCACAGCTCCGAACATTGCATCCCCGCCAGATAGCTGTAACGGTAGGCGTCAGCGCTCCCCTTGATCGAGCGGATGTTGAACTCCGTGATGCCGATCGGCAACAACCGCCCGGCCTTCCTCATCGCATCAACATACTGCGCCAGCCGGTAACCGAACTGCTCGTTCCCGGCCATCACCGCTTTGAACGCTTCACCGGGTTTCAGCGATTCCACCTGGGGGTAGTAGGAGTGGATAATTGCAAAGTCGGCATTCTTCGCGGTCCCGTCAAAAACAATCCGGTCCCACCCTTCCGCCGCGGGGATCGCCTGTGTTCCGATCTGGATTGAAGGATCCACCTTCTTCATCGCCGCGGCGGTCTCGTTGAAGTAGTCGACATATTCGGCGGCGGAATAACGCCGGGTCGGACTGCAGCCGTGATTGCCGTGAATGGATTCATTGCCCATCTCGAAATAACGTACGCCATAAGGCTCCGGATGTCCATTGGCGGCACGCTTCATCGCCCACGGATAACGGGGCTCGGCCGGCATATTCAGATACTCGACCAGGTCAGCGGCGTCCTGTGGAATCTCCCCGCGTTCAAGACCGTAATCGGTGATGATGATCTGCGGTTCGCACTTGAGTGCCCGGCAGAGTTCGATGTACTCGTCGAGACCGAACGCCCAATTCCGGCTTCCACGCTCCGCAATCGGCCCGATCGTCTCCTTCCAGCGGAAGTTGTGCGCCAGACAGCCGCCGGGATACCGGAGGGACCCGAACGGTACCGTCTTCATGATTTCGATCACCCCGGGGGCAGGACGCTTTCCCTCCGGATCCCAGTACCCCTGCCCATATTTGACTTCAAGACTGCGCGGCTCCGGCGCACTGCTCGGCGTACCGAAGAGTCCGCGGTTGTCGGCGCATTCGAGGTTGTGCCCGAAAACCATCTCACGCACCGGGCCCTTGCTTTTTTCCGCCTCGACCCGGATCTCCACCCCGGCCTGGAGCAACACTCCGGTCGAAAACGCCATGAGAAGCGCTCCTCCGCGCAACCAGGAAAACCATTTTTCCATGACATCCCCCTTTCGGTATCAATAAAAAACCATTTCGGTGGTAAAATTTTTCTTTAGAACCAAATAAAATTCATACAGGTATCATAATTATACCTCAAAGAGGAACAAATGTCAAGAGGCTCCCGGAAAAAGAGCAGCACCTTTCCATGGAATCATGTCGATATGCCTCCGGAATCCCGCACGCCCGGTGATGAATTTCCGAAAGGAAGATTTCGACGGCAAGGGGTAAAACGCCCGGAAAAACTTCCAAAATGGCAACCCCGCCAGGATTCGAACCTGGGCTAACTGGACCAAAACCAGTTGTGCTACCGTTACACCACGAGGTTGTCTCTGCAGCATGTTGAATGGTACATTATATAATAATAATCCGTTTCAGGGAAAAAATCCATTCCAAAAAACGCTTTTTTGAAAAAATCTTCCACTTCATTTCAAGTCGGGAAATAATGATCGATTCCCTTTGCATTTCTCCGTCAGGCCGCTTATATTAACGAAACCGTCATCAATGAGGCGCCGAACAGAGGCGAAAAAAAGTGTTTGGGATACCAGAACTTATGTCTCGGGAAACATCCGGGGAGTGATACAACATGCATCCGATCGCATTTCACATCGGCGATTTCACCATCCGCAGTTACGGAGTGATGGCCGCCATCGGCTTTCTCCTCGGCTGTTTTCTTCTGAACCTCAACCGCAAATATGCGAAGATGTCGTCAGACCAGGCTTCAAGCGCCCTTTTCGTAGCGATGATCGCCGGAATA
This sequence comes from uncultured Victivallis sp., assembly GCA_944389895.1. Classification (GTDB taxonomy): domain Bacteria; phylum Verrucomicrobiota; class Lentisphaeria; order Victivallales; family Victivallaceae; genus Victivallis. Next base: position 20,471 of record CALXOA010000112.1, read on the forward strand.
GTCGGAGCGCGGATCTTCTACGTCATCCAGTTTTTCGACCACTATCGCGGCCATCTCTGGAGCATCTTCCGGATCGATCAGGGCGGTCTGGTATTCTACGGGGGCTTCCTGCTCGCAATCATCTCGCTCATCGTCTACTGTCGACTCCAGAAACTGGATTTCGTGCGGGTGCTGGATCTCTTCGCCCCCACACTCGCCGTCGCTCACGCCTGCGGCAGGATCGGCTGCTTCCTGAACGGATGCTGCTACGGAAAGCCGACCGAACTCTTCTGGGGGGTCGTCTATCCGGCCGGCAGCGAAGCGGTACTGCATTACGGAGAGCGGCCGCTTCATCCGGTCCAACTCTACGAGGCGGGAGAGATGTTGCTGCTTTTCGGGCTGTTCTTCCATCTTGTGCGCCATGCGAAGCGCGGAGTTGCGGCGTCGAGTTACATTCTGGTGTACGGAGTGCTCCGTTTCCTGAATGAATTTCTGCGGGGAGACAACCCGAAAGTGTTTCACCTCTTCACGCCGGCGCAGCTCATCGGACTGCTGCTGATTCCTGCCGGACTGGGTCTGCTGCTCTATTTTCTGTATCATGGCAAACAAGATCCTGCTCTTTCTGATTGATCCGGGTGACGCAGGAACCCGCCTCGACCGCTGTCTCTCCCGGCTGATTCCGGGCTCGTCCCGTTCCCAGCTGCAGCGACTGATTCGAGACGGACTGGTAACCTCGGATGGTTCGGTCCTCGACATTCCCCGCTACCCGGTCCGTGCCGGAATGCGGATTCAGGTTGAATTTCCGGAGCCGGAAGATTCCGCGCCGTCACCGGAACCGTTCGATTTTCCGATTCTCTACGAAGACGATGCGATGCTGGTGATTGCCAAACCCGCGGGAGTGGTGGTCCATCCCGCGGCGGGGAATCCGGACGGTACGGTGGTGAATGCTCTCCTCGGGCGTTATCCGAATCTCGCCACGGAACTTGCCTGTTCCAACTCACGTCCCGGGATTGTCCATCGCCTCGACAAGGATACCTCGGGCTGTCTTGCGATCGCAAAAACCGCTTCCGCACAATTCAAGCTCGGCACCGCTTTCGCAGGTCGCGCCACCGGGAAAACTTATCTCGCGATTGTGCGGGGCAATCCCCGGCAGCGATCCGGGGAGATCAGCAATCTGATCGGCCGCCACCCGGTGAACCGCCAGAAGATGGCGATCGTCGAACGCAACTGGAAAGTGGCGATCTCCCGTTATGAACTCGTACAGACCGGTACGCTTGACGGGGTGCCGGTCAGTCTGATGCGCGTCAAAATCCTGACCGGACGCACCCATCAGATCCGGGTGCATCTCGCTTCGATCGGCATTCCGGTGCTCGGGGATGCGGTATATGGAGGCGTAGACCGGCGGATCTCCGGCGTCGAACGCCAGATGCTGCATGCCTGGAAACTTCGGCTTCCTCATCCCGTGACCGGGCGTGAAATGGAATTTACCGCTCCGATTCCAGAAGATTTCCAATCGTTGATCAATAGAATGGAAGGTACAACATGAAATTCAAACGTCCTCTCGTCGGTTGCTATTACTTCCCCAATTATCACACCACTGATGAGCGAAATGCCTGGACGCACGGTCCGGGGTGGAACGAATGGGAACTGGTGAAGGCGGCGCGCCCCCGCTTTCCGGGCCACAAACAGCCCCGCCGTCCCGTGTGGGGTTACACAGACGAAGCCGATCCGGCGGTGATGGAGCAGAAAATCGCCGCCGCGGCCGACCACGGGATCGACTACTTCATCTTCGACTACTACTACTACGATGACGGGCCATTTCTCGAACACTGCCTGAACGACGGTTTTCTGCGGGCAGAAAATGTCGACCGACTGAAATTCTGCCTGATGTGGGCCAACCACGACTGGCTCGACATCCATCCCTGCCCACGCCGCAGCCGGCCGCTGCTGATCCCGGGAAAGGTCACTCCGGACACCTTCCGGAAAAACTGCCGCCGGGTCATCGATCGCTATTTCCGTCACCCCTCCTATCTGACGCTCGACGGGGCGCCGTATTTCTCGATCTACCACCTGGAGGAGTTGCTGAAGAGTTTCGGCAGTGTCGCGGCCACCCGCGAGGCTCTCGACGAGTTTCGCACACTGGCGGTGAACGCCGGTTTTCCCGGAGTACACCTCAACCTCGTGGTGTGGGGCAATCCGGTGCTGCCCGGAGAACGCGAATTAAGCGGTCAGGCCGAGGTGGTCCGCCGCCTGGGGTTCGATTCGGTGACCAGCTACGTCTGGATCCATCATTACGACTTCGGTCGGAGGATCGAGGTGCCCTATTCCGAAGTGATGGAGGGGTATTTCAGACATTGGGATAAGATGATCCGCGACTATCCACAACCCTACTTTCCGAATGTGACAGTCGGCTGGGATTCCAGTCCACGCACGATCATGAGTGAAAAATGGGAACCGGTCGGCTATCCCTACATGGGGGTGATGAGTGACAATACGCCGGAAAACTTCCGGATCGCCCTTGAACGGACCCGTGACCGGCTTGCGGAACTCGAGCTCCCGACCTTCAACATCAACTGCTGGAACGAATGGACCGAAGGAAGTATGCTCGAGCCGGAGGAGGAATACGGCACCGGCTATCTCGAAGCACTCCGGACGGTTTTCGGCGCACATTGAGAAACGGATTCGGGAAAGCCAGAAGCCCCCGCTTAAATATTTTTGCCATATTTTGAAAAAAACATTTGGAAACAAACCAGTTCGAGATATATTAACAAAAATATTTAGTTTCAGCTTTAATTCAGGCCCGACAGGCGGAAACCGGAACCCCGCCTTCGAGGCCAACAAACCGGGGGGGGAATCGCTATGGCAATAACACCTTTGAAGATAAGATTCGGCAAACTGCTCGGCGATTACCTGCGCAATGCGGGAATCAAGCAGAATGACGTCGCAGCCCTTCTCGGCGTCTCCGGTTCCGCCGTCTCGCAGATGATGCACGGCAAGATCGTGCCGGATCAGCAGCAATTGACCGCCATCTGTGAATTACTTGCGCTCGACTGCGCTCAGCTTTTCGAACTCAACTCGATGCTTTCACAAATCCGGACCGGCGCCGAAAATCTGCTGTCCCCCTTCAATCATTCGCTGTTCGCGCTGCGCTGCCAGCGCGGGTTGTCGATCCGTCAGCTGGCCAACCTCTCCGGCGTTTCCGCCGACCATATCCGGGTTTTCGAAACCTGTTTCGGTGCCATTCCGCTGCCGGAAGAGGCGGAAAAACTTGCGAGAGTACTGGGGTGTTCAACGGCGTCGCTGCTTCAGACGGCCGGTGTCGGCGGGCTTTCCGACAGTGCGATTTCACAATTGTCCCAACTCTCGCAGACTCCCGGAAACGAAGTGATGGAAAAAGCTGCGGCCCCCTATCGCGCGGAGCGGCAGGTACCGCAGCTCACTTTGCTCGATCTGGACAACTACACCCCCGGCACCGGTATCGTCGAATACGCCCGCGCTCATGTTACGAAACTGGTTGCCTTCAATGAATTTCCCGACCGCGAAATCGTGCTCCTTCAGGCGTCGAACCGTGATCTGCCGCTCGGGATTCCGGGAACCGTTCAGCTGGTGCTCGGGGACAATCGTCCGGAGGAGCAACGTGAATTGAATCTCTGCCGCGACGCCGCGGGCCTCTACTCGCTTCAGGAGTTCCGCCGCAACCGGATTCGTGAATTTCGTCTGGCCGGAACCAGGCGCACCGTGGGAGAGACAATCTGGCATCTGCCGGTGCTGGAACTTTATTTTCGTCCACTGAAGCTGGGAAAAGAGTGGAAAATCTCATGAGCGGTAGTGTTTCCGGCTGCTGTTGCGGCATCATCATCGGCGGAACGGCGGCACTTCTCGCCGTGATCGCAGGAATCGTGGCATTGTATCTCTGGTGGAACCCGGATGTCCGGGAAGAGGCGGAGACCAGTGCGACCCGGATCTGGGTCAAAGTCAGCAGCGACGTCGATGAGGCGCTTCCTCCCGGGAGCGGGGGAAATCCCCCGGAACCCCGGGTTGCGGAGCCTGTGGCGCCTGTCTCCAAATGAAGGGTAAGGAATCCCATCGTGAACATCTGGATTTATGTAATTATTCTCGCCGCCGTGCAAGGAGTTGCCGAATTTCTGCCGATCAGCTCCTCCGGCCATCTCGCCATACTGGGAGCACTTTTCGGGTTCAGTGAAGATCGGAGCCTGGCGCTCGGGATTCTGCTGCATGCCGGTTCTCTGCTCGCGATTCTGGTATTCTACTTCAAAACTCTCCTCGGCTTCCTGAAGCCACAGGGGTGGCACCTCGCCGGGATGGTGATTCTCGGGACGATTCCGGCCGGAATCGCCGGTGTCGCACTCAAGTATAGCGGACTGGATGAAAAACTGTTCGGGGAACCGATGATCGTCGGTTTCGCGTTTCTGCTCACGGCAACGTTGCTGCGCCTTTCAGAAAAACCCAAGCTGATCGCTCGAGCTCCGGAAGTCCCGCCGACACCGTTGGAGAAAATCACCGTCAGGGAAACGTTGATCATCGGGATTTCTCAGATGTTTGCGATCCTGCCGGGCCTCTCCCGCTCCGGCACGACAATTTCAGCGGGCATCCTGTCCGGAGTCAACCGCGAAGCGGCGGGTACGTTCTCCTTTCTGCTGGCGATCCCGGCGATCGGGGGTGCGGCCTTTCTCGAGCTGCTCTCCCTGCTGCGCGATGGGATACCGGCGGACCAGGGAGGTGTGACGCCGCTTCTGATGGCAGTCGGCTTCCTTGTTTCAGCTGTGATCAGTTATTTCTCACTTGCGCTGTTGACCCGGCTGATCAAACGCGGTCGGCTGTCGTACTTCAGCTACTACCTCTACGCAGCAGGCGTGGCGGTGATCCTGTGGCAACTGGCTTCCATCTAATCAGGAAAAGAACATATGAGCAGAATCTTCTTTCTAGGTGCCGGCAAAATGGCCACGGCCATTGCCGGTGGACTGGTTCGTTCCGGGCGTTATTCGGCGGAGGAGCTGACCGCGTTCGATGTTTCGCCTGAAGCGGCGAAACTTTTCACAGGGAAAACGCAGGTTGCCTGCGCGACCACAGATCCGGCCCGACTCGCCGAGGAAGCGGAGGCGGTGTTGCTGGCAGTCAAGCCTCAGATGCTCGTACGGGCTCTGGAACCGCTGCAGGGGACACTGACAGGCAAGCCGGTACTGTCGATTGTCGCAGGAGTTCCGATCACCCGCCTATCGGAACTGACCGGGTCCGGTCGGGTAATCCGAATCATGCCGAATACGCCGGCTCTGGTCGGCATGGGGGCCGCCGGTTTCGCACCGGGACCGGATGCAACTGCGGAGGACGAAGCGCTTGCCGACAATGTGCTGTCGGCCGTCGGCCTCGCCTTCCGGACGGAAGAGAAATACCTTGACGCCGTCACTGCGCTTTCGGGCAGCGGTCCGGCATACGTTTTCGCCTTCATCCAGGCACTGGCCGATGGTGGAGTTGCCGAAGGGCTGCCGCGCGACATGGCGACGCGACTGGCGGCCCAGACGGTTCTCGGCTCCGCCGAAATGGTGCTCCGTACCGGAATCCATCCGACGGTGCTCAAGGATCAGGTCACCAGCCCGGCGGGGACGACCAGTCGCGCACGGGAAGCGCTCGAGAACGGCGCTTTTGCCGGAACTGTGATCGCAGCGGTGCGCGCCGCCGCCCGGCGTTCCGAAGAACTCGGCCGCAACTGAACCCATCCGGGAAGGAGTTTCTGATGAACGGGACAGCGGACGCCGGACAGCTCAGCGTGATCATGCCAGCCTACAACGAGGCGACAACCATTGGCAGGATCGTCGAACAGGTTCTTGCCCGCCCGGAGGTCGGGGAACTTGTGATCGTCGACGACGCTTCAAAGGACGCCACCTGGGAGAAACTTCAGGCCTACCGGGATAATCCGCGGGTCAGGCTCCTCCATCAGGAGAGCAATCAGGGCAAGGG
>CALXOA010000113.1 GCA_944389895.1 uncultured Victivallis sp.
TTTTTTTACTCATACGGGCCCCCCCGAGACCTCCACACTCTCCCTCCACGACGCTCCTCCGCGCTCGGCCCGCGGCGCCCGGCCCCCTTGTGGGCGGAGCCCCCGCCCACACGCCCGCGCCTGCGCACCTCCTCGGGAGGTCGGGGCCGTGTCCGCCGGTCGGGTGGAGGGGGACCGGGGGGAGGGGGGGGGGTTACGCGGCGCCCTGGCTAAGGTGTCCCGGCGTTGATGTGGCGCGCGAGCGAGCCGCACGCGAATGGGGTTTCAAAGACCCAGCTTGAAACCGCCTAAAGAGTTACCTAGCCCCCGAGCGAAAAGGAAACGAAACCAAAACGTTCAAACCGGCAAACGAACGGGCACACTGAGGGACAGAGAAATAAACAAAGAAGCAAACACGAGACGAACGCTGCCGTAAGAAGTCGCTGCCGAGCGGCTCGAAAGCAGCGGAACGGTCTACCCGGCCCCAGAGGGCTCCGAGCCGTTCACACGGCGGAGACCGCTAGAGGTCGCTGGCCCGGCCCTCTCCGGGCTGGCAGGCCACGTCTACCCGGCCAGGACGGACTTGGTCGCTCCGCGGCGGCGGCTGGAGGCCTCTGCGCGATCCGCTGCTGAAAACCGGAGCCGGTCGAGAATCCCGCCCGCCCGGACGGCTCCCGCACTCTCATGACCGAAAAAACGTACCCGGCCGGTCTCATCGACCATCCGCGTCTCCGGTTTGGCGATGTCATGGAGCAATACGCTCCAGGCAAGGTTCGGTTCCGGGGATACCATATGTTCAAGCATCAGCATCGTATGTGTGAAAACGTCCCCCTCGGGATGAAACTCCGGCGGTTGCCCGACACCGTCCAGCGCGGCGACCTCCGGCAGTACCGCCTCAAGCAGTCCGGTTCGCAGCATCAGGCGGATCGCTCCGGCCGGATCGTGTCCGCAGAGCATCCGGGTCACTTCGGAACAGATCCGTTCTCCGGCCAGTTCCGCCGCACGGGGGGCCAGTCTGCGGATCGCACGCTCCGTCGCCGGATCGAGCTCAAAACCGAGCCGCGCCGCGAAACGGACCGCCCGCAACATCCGCAGAAAATCTTCACTGAAACGCTTCCCGGGATCGCCGACCGTTCGGATGACGCCACGCTCCAGATCATCGATTCCCCCGACACAATCGCAGACTTCCCCAGCAACCGGATCGAACCAGAGTGCATTGATCGTAAAATCGCGCCGGGTGACGTCACACTCCAGACTGGAGGTGTATTTCACCAGTTCGGGATGGCGGCCGTCAAGATAGTTGCGCTCTTCGCGCGCCGTCGCAACCTCGATCCGGAACCCGTCGATACCGACCAGCGACACCCCGAAACTGGCTCCGACCGCCCGCACATCTTCAAAGAGTGCGGCCAGCTCCTCCGGCCGGGCCGAAGTCACAATGTCGAAGTCGGATGGAACACGCCCGAGCAGCAGATCACGTACCGAACCGCCGACCAGTCCCGCGGCAAAGCCCGCCTCCCCCAGTCGCCGCGCCAGATGGATCGCCGCCTGAAATTCCGGATTTCCCGACGAGAAATCGCACTGTAAACGCCGCATGCGTGCCCTCCGCGGCTCACTTCACGAAATGAATCCTGGCCGCCTCCGGCTGCGTCGCACGCGGATAACGCAGATCGGTCGGTCCGAAAAGCATCACATAGCCGGGGCGCCACCCCTCGGGGATTCCGATCCTCGTCCGGAGTTCCGGGAAGAGCAACAACATTCCCATTGCCAGACCGCACCAGACCGTCCCGACGCCGAGCGACTGGGCATAGAGCTCAAAATAGGAGAGCGCGATCATCGGATCGATCGCCGGGCACGGCGAATCCTCTTTCGCCGATACCACGATCATATGGGGGGCTCCCCGGAAAATCACATCCCGCCCCTCAAGAATCTGGCGCCGGTAACGCATCAATCCCTTCACCGCCGCCGGCGGCGGATCGAACTTCATCATCTCGAGAATCCGGCTGTTGACGTAAGAGCGGATCTCATCCATCACAGACAGATCGGAAACCACCGAAAAATCGAGCGAATGGCTGTTCACCCCGGTCGGTACCCAGGCCAGCATCGAGAGAAGTTTTTCGAGGATGTCCCGATCCAGATTCTCGCGCCGGTAACTGCGGAATGACCGGCGGCCGGCAATCAGCGACAACAGCCGGTCGGAATCCATCCGTCGCTCCACCGGAAGCGACGCACCGGGTTCCCGCCCGAAGATCGATACCGCCGCCTCAGGGCAAACCGCGAGACAATGCTGACACTTCGTACAGGAAGACGCTTCTCCTTCGATCAGCTCCGGGAACCCGGAAACGCCGAATTTCAGAATCGCAGGAGCACAATCCCGGATACATGCCCCGCATCGGATACACTTCGCGGGATCAACTGTGAATTTCAACTGATTCATTTCCGGCAACTCCTTCCTGAAAAACTCTTCCCGGAATACGGCGGAGCCCCTCGCCGATCCGGGAAATCATCTCTGACTGTGACTCAACTCGACCATCTGGTGACAGACCAGATTCGGCAACTCAAATTCCACCTTTCCGTCAACCGTCCGAAATTCGACCGCTTTCCCCTGCGGAACCAGCGTCACACGGGTGACCGGACGGTCGGAACGGACAGCCACACGAACCGGGCCGATCGGCGTCAACTCTTCGATCACCTCAATCGCATAGCCGTTGTTGTGAGGCTCATTGAGCAGCGTCAGACCACCGCCGCCCCGATTGACCGTGTTCGCATAGAGCAGGTGCAGTATGTCGCGATCGAACTCCTCCTGCCGCATCAGCGTGACCCGCCCGGTAGTCGGCAGATCGGTTTCAACCAGCAGATCGCTGCCGATGAAACGTCTCAGCGCATTCAGCACGAATTCCTGAAGCGCCACCATGCCGAACCCGCGGTAGATGGAGAATACCGGATGGGCGAAGTAGAGGATATTCGAGGTCATCACTCCGGCATCGTAACCGCTCGGTTCCGGCCGGTTCGGCGCGTGCTGATGGCTGCAGAAATGCAGATAGTTGCGGTTGAAATAAGGATCATAGACCTGCCCGAGGGAGGTTCCCCCGGTCACCCGGATCCGGCGGGACGGCAGATACATCACAAAAGGACGCTCGACAAACGCCGGCGCGAACTCCGGCGCGGCCTTCACATAGTCGGGCGAAAACTCACTCAATTCCCCTCCGGTCACCGGCAGGTCGAAGGCAAACACATCCTCGTCGGCCCGCAATCCGCTGGAACCGGAGAGAATCAGCTTGCCGCCGCCGGCGAGAAATGCCCGGAGTTTTACCTCGAGCGCTGCATCGATGCGCACCTCATCCGGCAGAATCAGATACTTGTAGGCACTGAAATCCATCCCGCAATCAACCACGTCAAACGGGATGTGCCCCTCCAGCAGCAGCCGGGCAGCCCCGACGTCTCCGGGTTCTTCGCGCTTCCGGCTGATCGCCGCCGCCGCCAGCACCGCGACGTTGGCCAGACTCTTCACATTGTCGCACCATGGCTCCTTCTCCTCCACCTCGCGGTAGGCGGCGCCGATCAGTTTATAGGTGCTCTCGTCGAGCATCCCGTCGGGGTGAAGCTGGTCGCCGATGCTGCATTTGGAACCGTTGGCGATCATCGCCGCGCATTCGTAACGCAGCGCGTTGGGGTGTTTGTAGCCGCCGAACTCCCCCCAGGTGGTGTGGAACTTCCCGGTCATGCCGAGGAAATCCATTCCGAGCTTCCGGCTGTATGCAGCCGACATCGGATAGTGGTCGTACCCCCACCCGCCTGTGGGCAGGCTCTCAAGCTCAAGATGGCTGAAAAACTCAAGAATACCGGTATTGCCGACCGTCACATGGCCGGAGTTGTGAAACACCGGCATGTCCTTGCGCAATTTACGGGCGGCAGCCGTGGTACGCTCGTAGTAACGCCGCAGCACCTGCTGCGAAAACTTGATCCGGTCGGCTTCCACACGGGGATCGAGATTCTGCGCCTTCATTCCGGCCACGCAGGCCGGACAGCAGCACTGCCCCTGGGAAATGATATCGATGAAGATCCCATCACAATCCGGAAACGCGGTGACGGTCTCTTCGATCAATGCGCACAGGTGGTCAAGATAAGGAGTGTTGAAGCAGAGTTTGATGAACCCGGCCCGCAACAGATTCGGCCCGTGCCCGTCCCAGGACACTTCGTTCCATTCGGGGTGACGCATCGATTCAAGATAGTTGAATCCCCCGGAGACGTAGATCGGCACATTGACGTCGATCTCCTTGCAGGCGTCATACTGGGCCCGCAACAGGTCGAAATCGAGATTCGGGTGCATCTTTCCCACCTTCGTCGGCGTATAACTCCAGCCGTGATGACAGACCGAAAAACAGGTGATCGAATTGACATGCGCCTCCTTCAGGCGCTTCTGCCACAGCGCACGGTCAAATGCCCTGCCGATCCCGGCAATATCCGGGGAGGTGTGAAAATCGAGGTGGACCTGACGAAATCTCAAATGGTGCATCTTTTCGCCCTTTCTGTATTGTGAACCGAAATCTTCGTCGTCAGCTTCTGGCACAATATAGGAGCAGTTATGAATATTTTCAAACGGTACGCTATGAAGAAAAGGGTTTCTTCCATGAAGGAAATCACCTTCCTTACCTCTACGCGGGGAACCGTCAGAATCCCTTGATCGCCATCACGAACTCGTCGAACGAATTGACTTCAAAATCCGGCTTTTCCTCACGGGGATCCCCGAACCCGTAACGTGCCAGCGCCCGACGGAAACCGGCACGGCGCCCCGCTTCAAGATCCGTGTAATGATCACCGAAAACCCAGCAGGCTTCCGCCGGGGCATCATACTTCTGCCGCAGAAAAAGCAGCGCATCGGGTTCCGGCTTCATCGGAAAATCCGAATCGCCGCCGATGATGTCATCAAAACGCTCCGCCACACCGAGCCGGTCGAGAATGCGCCGCGACGCCCCGGTCGGTTTGTTGGAGAGCACGGCAAGCCGGATCCCCGCCGTCCGAAGCTCCGTCAAACCGGCGGAGACCCCGGGGTAGAGACAGGTGGAGTCAACCAGATGGTCGGCGTAATAACGCTTCATCCGCCGCAATGCTTCCTCAAAATCGATTTCGGCATCCGCCACCGCCCTTCGTACCAGATTGGCGATACCGTTTCCGACGAAAGAGACCACCCGTTCGGTACTGAGCGGCTCCAGCCCCATCGAACCGCGCATGAAGTTGACCGCCCCGGCCAGATCGCGGCGGGAGTCGATCAAAGTCCCATCCAGATCAAAAATAATCAATTTCACCATCGTTCACTCCCCCAGAAACGGCACCTGCGTGATCTGCGGCAGCCGGGCATAGGAATCAATATCCAGCGGAGACCAGCGTCGCCGATGATGGAAATGCCACCCGAGCCCGCCGACCATCGCAGCGTTGTCGGTACAGTATTTTCGCGCCGCCAGACGCAGATTGACGCCGGGCGGCACCAGCTTTTCAAAACGCTCCCGCAAGACCGAATTGCAGGCGACACCGCCGGCGACCACGATCGTTTTCGCCCCGAAATCGCGGCTCGCCGCCAGCGTCTTACGCACCAGCACGTCCACCACCGCCTCCTGATAGGAGGCCACGGTATCGCGCAACAGTTCCGGCGGCAATTTGCCGTCCGCCCCGGCATGTTTCTTCACGTGATAGAGCAAAGCGGTCTTGATGCCGCTGAAACTGAAGTTATAACGGTTTTCCGGCGCGAGCGGTTTGCCGGCCGCCCCGGTCAGGGGACGCGGAAATTCAAAACGCGCCGGATCCCCCCCCTCCGCGGTTTTCTGAACAATCGGACCGCCGGGATAGCCGAGCCCGAGCAGCTTCGCGCCTTTGTCGAGCGCCTCCCCGGCGGCATCGTCGATCGTGCACCCGAGTTGACGGGCCTTCCCGTCGCGTTCGATCAGCATCAGAGAGGTATGGCCGCCGGAAACCACCAGCGCAAGCAACGGATAGGTCGCCGGATTTTCCAGCACCCCGTGCGCCTCGTCGAGAAACGCACCGTAAATGTGGGCGATGAAGTGATTGCAGCCGATCAGGGGCAGATGGTTCCCCATCGCCAGCCCCTTGGCAAAACTCAGTCCGACCAGCAGTGCCGGAATCAGCCCCGGCCCCTGGGTAACCGCAACGGCATCGATGTCCCGCAGAGTCACCCGCGCTTCCCGAAGCGCGGACTCCACAACCGGGTGCAACGCAACCAGATGTTCGCGGGCCGCCAGCTCCGGCACCACGCCGCCGTGCACAGCGTGTTTCGCAATCTGCGAGGCGACGCTGGCGGATATGACTTCGTACCCGTCGCGAACCACCGCGGCAGCGGTTTCGTCACAACTGGATTCGATTCCCAGAATCAAACTCATTTCAAAAAAATCCTCCGAGACTTGATATTTGGAAAATATACTATATCTTCCATTCAAAAACAATCCGACTTTGACGAATGATCCGGAAAACATGTTGAAAAAACTTTTTGCCTTCATCGCGAATGCGCTTTTTTCCACCGCACCGGCTCCGCGCTGCTGCCGGGCCGCGGCTGCGCTGCTGACTGCGGCGTTGCTGCTTTTCCGTCCCTTTACCGCAGCACGGGTCCTGCCGGTCCTCTTCTGGGCTGCGCTCGTACTGCTCGCGCTGCATTTCGTGGATGCGGCAAATCACGCCCGCGGCGCCGCCCGGAGGCGCGCCGTCGCCGGTGTTGTATTCCTCCTCTCAGCCGGAGGAGTGCTCGCATTCTTCGTCCGGGGGGACCGGCTCGCTCTCTGGGGAGCCGGACTGTGGGCCGCCGCCGCCGGCATCGCAGCCATGCGGTCGGCATTCGCCGGAGAATCCGACGGCATCTTCTGTCGCGGCCTCTCGTTCGCCGAAGGTGTGATGTCACTGGCGATCGGAAGCGCCTTCCTCTGCAGGCTGGATCAGAACTACCTTGATCTCGCGCCGACGCTGGCGCTCTACTTTTTCGCTCTGGCGATGCTGACCGCCCTGCCCCGGAAAATTTCCGGGGGATCGGCACGACGGAACGCATGATGATTCACTCATAAACTATCCAAGGAGATCAACAAGCGATGTTTCGAATCGGACACGGCTACGATGTTCACCGGCTGACGCCCGACCGGGATCTGATCCTCTGCGGCGTCCGGATTCCCCATGCGACCGGGTTGCTCGGCCATAGTGACGCCGATGTCGCCACCCATGCTCTGATCGACGCGATCATCGGAGCGCTGGCACTCGGCGACATCGGCGGCTTCTTCCCGGACACCGATCCGGCCTATGCGGGAGCCGACAGCCTGAAACTGTTGCGCCGGGTTCTCACCGATCCGCGCGTCAGCTGCTGGCACGTGGTCAATCTCGACCTGACCATCGTCGCCCAGCGGCCGAAGCTGCTGCCCTACCGGCTGGAAATGCGGCGCAACCTTGCGACGGAACTCGGAGTTCCGCTCGATGCCGTATCGGTCAAGGCCACAACAACCGAACAACTCGGCTTCGAAGGCCGCGAGGAAGGCATCAGCGCCACCTGCGTGGTGCTTCTGGAACAAGTCTGATTTTCCCGGCACACGGAGGCGGGCGAAACACGCTTCAGGCAACTTTGACGGCCTGCAGCTGAGCACGGACGCAGAGCTCGGCGGCTTTGAAGGCATGTTCCTGCGTCATGGCGTTTTCCGTCCGGTTGATGCAATCGAGTATCAGCTGCCCGAAGTACGGATAGCCGACCTTTCCGGCGGCATTGAAGTGGTGCTCCCCCGTTCTGTCCACCCAGAATACCTGCTCTCCGCCGTCTTCCCGGGTGACATCCAGATTTTTCCGCAATTCAATGTAGCCATCGGTACCGAGCAGGAAAACGCGGCCGTCCCCCCAGCTGCGCAATCCGTCCGGGGTGAACCAGTCCACCCGGAAGTAACCGGTCGCGCCGTTGTCGGCAAGCAGCGTGGCATCTCCGAAATCATCGAGTTCCGGATAATCGGGATGGTCGTAGTTGGCGATCCGGCTGGAAACGACCTTCGCATCTGAAGCGCCGGTGTAGAAGAGAAACTGTTCAATCTGATGACTTCCAATGTCGCAGAGGATCCCGCCGTAGCGGGCACGCTGGAAAAACCAGGCTGGCCGCGATGCCGCATTCAACCGATGCGGCCCCATTCCCAGAACCTGGATCACCCGACCGATCACCCCCGCCTCAATCAGTCGCCCGGCATAGACGGCACTCTCTGACTGAAGACGTTCACTGAAACAGACCATGTATTTCCGGCCGGTTTCACGAACCGCGTTCCGTGCAGCGTCGAGTTGCTCGAGAGAGATCAACGGCGCCTTGTCGGTGAAATAATCTTTCCCCGCCCGCATCGCCCGGATGCCGAGCGCGGCACGATCGCCGGTGACGCACGCCCCGGCGATCAGTCTCACTTCCGGATCTTCCAGAATCTGCATTTCAGACACCGCGGCCGCCGCCTGCGGATAAGCCTTGCGGAAGGCGGCGACTTTATCCGGATCGGGATCGTACACCCACTTCAACGTCGCCCCCGCCTCAATCAGGTTGCCGGACATGCCGTAGATGTGTCCGTGATCAAGCCCGACCGCCGCGAAGACAAACTCCCCGGGCTTTACCACAGGCCCCGGCTTTGTCTCCGGAAGATAAGCCATCCCATCGTTCCCGTCCATCATCTCCCCCGCCCTTTCAGTACCGGCAACCGGAATGGGCGGGCCGATGGTGCACGCCCCGCATTTCCCGTTCCGGCCCCGGACAGTACCGGGAAACAGCTTCGTGACGCCGATGAGGAGCAGGCTCCGGATGGTGACGCAGCGCAGGCTCCTCCCAGGAAGCAGCCTCCCTGACGAACGCCTTCAACTCCGCTTCCGGATCGATCGTTCGCCGCGGGGGAGGAACCGGCTCAACGTGAGCGCGACGCAACTTCGCCGGGCATGGAAACTCAACAGCAGCGCATTCCCTTTCTACGACCTGCCGGCACATGGGACACACCGGACAAAACGGGACGCCGCAGAAAGCACACCGGTCGACACTTCCCGCGTGGCTCCAGTGGCGGCCTTGATAATGGGATACCGGGCAGATGCGCAAATGCAGGACCTGCCCCCACGCGCCGCCGGGGCAAACCGACGCGGCGTCCGCCCCGGAAAACAACCCGACGCTGAACCGCCCTGCCAGCAGGGCAAGCACGACAACGACAACGAAACACACCACCAACCAGTATTTGTTCTTCATGACTCCGAATTTCCTCCGAAATACCGGTACCACAGTATGGTACCCTCCTATATTTTACTATACCTCCAGCCGGTAAATATTACAACCGTTTCAAAGGTAATTTCACCAACCGGTCAGCACTGCCGGAGCGTTGTTTCCTTCTTCGGTTCTGCTGTCCCTTCCGGGAAATTCAAAAGCAATTGCAGATAAAAATTTGCATCCCTCCTGTTTTGATGCTATTTCTATTCCAGAGGCGGGGAACGAACTTCCCGACTCGAAAAAAGTACCGTGGAGATGACGAGCGACGGAGCCGGAACCATCGGACGGAGAACAAAACACCTCCGGCAGACAAGGTTTCCCCCGCGAAGAGACAGGAACATTTGCGGATGAAAAACATCACTCTGGAGTTGAGTGCAAAAGCCTTTTCGGACAACACGACGGAAACCCTCTACACCGTCTGCCGGAAACTCTTCAAGCAGTATGAACCACTGACCCGGACGGCTGACCGGCTGTCCGTTTTGCTCTGGCTCGCGGACGGCAGCGAAATCCTGGAATATCAGGGGCGGATGGACCAGCCGTTTGAATGGGCCTGCTGGATCGGAACCGCTTCGCCGGAATCCATCGATCCGGAAGATCGGCGGGATCTCTCCCGCAGTTTGAGCCATCATCCGCTTCCCTACAGACCAGATCCGGAACCCCGTACCTGCGGCTGGATCAAAAAGCTGATATCGATCCTCCGGGAAACGGCGGAACGGCCCATCCGGATCGGTGCGACTTTCGATCCCGGCCCGGAGTTCGCCTACTCGCCGTTCCGTCTGAAAAAACATCCTGAAATCAACCGGAAGCTCATGGGATTCAACTCCTGCTTCATTCATGTCAACTCAAGACTGCATGCGGATTCCCACGCCTATGCGGGTTTTCCGGATGGAATTGCGGAGGGAACTCATTTCGGCACATTTCTGGGCCGGCAGTTCCGGCATTACGCCGGGGATCTCGGATTCGACTACCTGTGGCTCTCAAATGGAATCGGATTCGGATTTGAGACCTGGAGAATCCAGGGTGCGCTCTTTGACGGCCACCGCTATTCCCCGGAAAACATCGCGAAAAATCAAGTCGGGCTCTGTGAGTTCTGGAGCGACCTCAGAAACGAAGTCGGGGACCTTGAAATTCAAACCCGCGGCAGCAACCTGACCGCCGGAGTGGAAATGGGAAGCGACGCCGCGCCGATCCGAGATATCTACCGGGAGTACAAACCGGTCGCCCCGGTCAACTCCCCCTGGGCCGCAATCAACTACGACGTCGGCGTGGAACTCGCCGGTTACATGAGCCATGTCGCCGAACCGCCGACCGACCGAATGCCGTTCCGGTATTACATTCATGACCCCTGGTGGCTGAACAGCCCCTGGCTCGACCGGTACGAGCGCGAGCCGTGGGATATCTATCTGCCGTTGTCGATTGCCGCGCTCGGACCGGACGGGGAAATCCGCACCGCAGACAGCATTTCCATTTTCTCCGCAGACAACTCCCGCGGAGAGATGCCGGACAAAGTTCCGCGCGAAGTTCTGCCGCATCTTCTCGAAGCCGCAGAGTCCGCCCCAGACGACTCCGGCCCGCTGATCTGGCTCTACTGTTTCGATGAATATCACGATCTGGTCTTCGGCAACGAGCCGCATCCGGAAGCTCCGCTGGGCGAGGATCTTTTCATCTCTTCGGCAATTCAGGAAGGGTTGCCGCTGAACACGGTGATCTCCAGCAGGAGTTTCATGCGGAAATTTCCCCCGCTGGATCGCATATTGATCGCACCGCTCTCCGGAATGCGTGGAGCGCTGGTCGAACGTATGCTCGCCTACCTCGAGCTCGGCGCCAGGGTCGTCTTTTACGGGGCAGCCCGGATGGCGGACAGCCGGATTCTGAAACGACTCGGAATCGCCCTCTCAAACCGGAGCACGGAAGGTGTCGTTGAGTTGAAAATCAATCGCCCCGGTGATACTCTGCTGACCGGTCGATTCGCCTCCACAGTCCGGGTACGCAGCCAGGTCTGCTGCGGCCCTCTGTGCGAAATCGCCGACGGCTGCGAAGTGCTTGCCTCCGGAGCGGGACACGTGCTGGCTGCCCGGAATGGGAACCTGATGTTTCTGCGGTCGATCGTGCCCCATGCGGATCCGAATGCCGGTTGTGTGATCCGCCCCGCCAGCACCTGCGAGTACCCCTATCCGCGGTTGTTCCGGCAACTGCTCGCCGAGTTCGGGTTCCGGCTGGAACAGGAGTTTCATCACCCGGAACAGCCCGGGACAAGTCTCTGCGTAAGCCGCCATGCCGGTGCCTGCCGTTTTTCGGTGTTCTGCCCGGATACGACGGTGAAAAGCCGGATTCGTTTCCCGCTGGGGGTACCGGTTCCCATGGGAATGAACGTCCTGATCGAGAATGACTGCGGCACGATCCAATGGGAACGGAGCACACACAGAGAGTGTCGATTCTTCGTGGATCGCTGCGAAGACTCCGTAGTGACGGCCAGGGAGGAGATTCTTGGGTATCCGGACCATCAGCGGCACATTCAGCTCACCGGGTTGAAAAACGCCTCGGTCAACGTATTGACCCCTTCCGGGGAGATCCGGCGTCACACGGATCAGAACGGCATTCTCGACGTGTACTTCTGACGGCGGAAGGCTGTTCTTTTTCAGAACGTTCCCGCAGCCTCCGCAGGTGGATTCCCATGGTGCAGGCGACTCCGTTCCTCATGTGGGGGCCCGATCGGGATCCGGGGATGGGGATGCCGTACTCCGGGCCTGGTATCTTCCCCCGTTCTCCAGCTGGGTTCAAACCAGCATCACCCCGGCAAGAAACCAGAAAAAACAGCCGAGGGCAATTTTCGCTGGAACGACGTTCCGCCGGCTCCAGCGCAGAAAAACCGTCTGCGCGGTTCCCCGCAAGGCGACCGCGAACAGAACCAGCAAGGGCAGAATGAACATGAAATTGTAAAGCAGCAGCAGTCGGAACCAGCGCCATCCGCCTCCGGATTCGCGCGCCATCAATACCAGAGTCGGTACGTATACCTGGCCGGTACAGGCACTTTCCAGGAAAGTAACCAGACAACCTGCCAGAAAAAGAGCCGGAAGAAAATATCGCTTCCGCAAAACGCCACGCAGAACGGCATGGATCAAGGCCTTTACCCGATCCGGCAACTGCAATGTGATGGAACCACCACACCCGGTTCGCCGGAAACGCCAGGCATCCAGAAAGGAGAGTCCCCCGCAGACCAGCAACACCCCCGCCAGCAACAGCTCGAGCCCCCGCCTCAACAACTCATGCCCCGTAAACAGCCTCAGGAACCGGGAAAGCCCGAATCCCAGTGCGATGTAGGTGATCAAACAGGCCAGACAATACACACTTCCCGCAGCAAGCAGACGTCCTTTGCGGATTCCGGAAACAGCCAGCAGGCTCAGGAAAAACACCAGCGTCGTAAAAGCACATGGATTGAATCCGTCAAGCATCCCCGCCATCGCCACCGTGCCGACGGTGAAAGCGGCGGCACGCTTCTGCAACAACTCCCGCCCCGTGCCGACCGGTTTCTCATCTTCCGCCGCAGAAAGAGAATTGCTCCACTCCTGTTCGACAATTCCGGGAAGCCGGCGGTCGATGGCGTCAAAGCCACCGAGATAGTGTCGGAACCCGACGATCATGCAGACCGGATCGTTGGCATCAATCCGGAGCTGCTCCAGACGGGTCAGAAGCTTCAGATAATTCTCCTCGTTACCGACATCGTATTTCCGAAGCTCGTATCTCCCCCGGGAATGTTCTTCAAGCAGAGGCAGCGTCAACCGTTCAACCCGTGCACACTCCCCGCATCCAGCCTGGAAAAAGTATTCGATGACAACAGGAGAGGATGCAAAAATCGGAACCCGGAACAGGAAAGACAACAAAAGCATTTTCCACATCGTCCCCCTCCGATCATTTCCCGTCGAGTTCCCTGAGAATCCGATCGACGGTGACTACCCCTTTCATTCCCCGCCCCCAGATCCTTCCGGCAGCCTCCAGTGCCCCGGGATCCTTCAACGCTTTCAGGTAGGTCACTGCGGCGGCGGTTCCTTCTGCATCACCTGCCCGGCAGAGGGATGCCAGTAACAGGGGATAAAGTACTCCACGCTTCAGATCCGGGTTGTTCCGCTCGCGAAACAGAAAACCTCTGATCTCGGCGACGTAAAGTTCAGGATGTGTTTTCAGAATCCACTCGGCGGTCCGGCAGAGGAGTCGATAATTCCCCGGATAGGGTGTTACCTTCAGTACTTTCTTCAGTTCCTGACTCCCCCGGTTCGAAGCTTCCAGAGCATAAACCGGAATCAGACAGAGAAGATCTTCCGGATCAGGATTCCGGAATGCGGCAAGCAGCCGGGTTCGATAAAGAGGATCATCCGCCAGATCTTCAGAATACCGCAACGCCAGTTTCCGCCGTTCCGTTTCTCCACTCCAGCGTATGATAAGTTCCCGGAACGCAGTGCGATTACGGCGGCGAAACTCTTCTGCGGTCTCTCTACCGAGCAACGGATCGGCCAGCAGTTCCGAGACAAACGCCTCACAAGGCAGGAAATTCGCCTCAGAGAGTAATGCGAACAACAGACGGCGCGGCGCATTCCCCAACTGCTGTTCAAGCAACAGCTTCCGCCAGATTTCGCGCCGGGAAGCGCTCATCGGGGCTGAAAATTCTCCAATCGAACCAAGTCGTTTCAACAGTTCAACCGCTTCCGCGGAAGGAGGGATGCCGAACAGACGGCGCCGGAGCCAATCGGCTTCCGCCTCCGGGGAAAGCCGCCGGAACTCCATTACGGTCTCCATGGAAATCTCCCGTAGAGGATATCCGCCGGGGACGGGGTACAGATAACGACCGGGTTCCCGCATCCCCCCCCCTGCCGCGGGGACGGGAAACGGAACTGTCACAGGCCGCCCGTCAACAGTCAGAAACGAAGCCGGCGCCCCCTGTTCCGGGACATCCACGAACAGAAAGGAATCCGCAATCAACACCGCATCCCAGAAATTCGCCGGGGCCCCCGGCCTTCCCACAGCCTCAATCTTCCCTTCTTTCAGGAAGATCCGGTCAAGCCGATTACGAAATCGCCAGCCACCTTCCCCGCCGCAGGACACCAGAACATCCACCCGGACGATTCCGTTTCGTTCCGGAAAGACAATCGGGGAAGACAATTCAAAGGCCTCTCCACACCGTTGCCGTTCGCCGGAATACAGACGTACCACCGCCTCGGGCAACGTCTGCCCTTTCATCACCACCGGGGCAATCAGAATGACCACGGCAAGAAATGTCACTGGATTTCTCATTTTCCCTTACTCCCATCATCCGTCAATAAAGCAGGAATTGATAGTATTCGAAATATTTTTCCCCGGCGATCGGCCGAACCGTGACCCGCAGACGACGTCCCGGATTTTCCGGACTCGCCGTATCCACCTGGATCGTATAAGCACCACTCTCCCGAGTCGAGAAATTCATTTCAAGTTTTCCGGAAAACGCGGGAGGCAGCGTCTCAGCGAGCGGGACTCTTGCGTTACGCCACAATTTCAGCGCCTCCGCGAGATGTTTTTGCTCTTCCTCCGTCAATGCGCATTGTTCTGCAATCACGGCCACCGGTGTTGCATACAGGTTCGGCCGTCCGGAAAGTGCACGCATTCCTTCCGGTGGAATCAGCCGGATCGCATCAAGCACACCATCCTCCGGATACAGATGTGACTTCTCCGCTCCCGGCAGCCACAGATACTCCTCGCGGAACTGCAGCGGCCGATTGCGCGGCAGTACCGGAATCCCCGCGCCACGATAGTGCTGTTTCTCCATACCGTCCGCGCCGGCGAGATCGTCGGAATCGACATAATCCCTGAGACGGGCAGCCAGCTGCTCGCGTATTTCGTCCCTTGTTCCGCGATGCTTCTCCAGACGATACGCCGGATTACTGCCCGAAAGATCCAGGCCGGCGACCGCATCGAAGATTCGTACCGAAACCGTACGTCCTCCTGTTTCCACAAAGTGTTCCGTCCCATCGGCAAGGAAACGCTCCTCCTCTGTGTTGCTTTTCCCACCCAGTTTGCGGTCGGCGTGTTTCGCCCGATCGGCCAGCAACATCCACAGAATCCGGTTCGCGGCACTTTCCGCCTCCAGAGCGGAACGTTGCAACGACAGAAAGGTATCCGTCTCCGCAGTAGAATACTGGCTCATCGCAACAGAAGAGGCGACCAATACTCCGATTGAGGCGATCAAGGCCAGTACCGTAATCAACGCGACACCGCGTTCGTATCGTCTTTCACCGCGTGCCGTCATAGGTCACCTCGCGAAACCGGCCATAGCTGGAACTTGCGGAACTGCCGGCGGTGCGCCGGAGGAAACAGATCTCACGCCCGTTTTCGAACTCCACATCCATGCGGATTGCCAGCGGAATCGAATCCGTTGTACCGGATTCAAATTCCGCCTGCCACGCAATCCGGCCGTTCTCGCGGAATGCGTAGGAAAAAGTCAGTTTCCGAACCCCGGCAACGATCGTCTCGCTTCTAACATCACCCTCATGATCATCCAGGATCGGGTAACGACGGTAGCGGGCAATCAGTTCCGTCCCGCGGAGAGACAATTCGAGGAAACGTATTCCCCCTTCTTCCGGCTCATTCACCCGATGCAGATAAGCCAATCGCAGAAATTCCGATCGCCCCCGGAACAACTGAGAACGCGGCTTCCCGCCAACCGGCCAGTGGAAGGGGACAGCATTGCGGAATGCGACGTCGGAGATCCGTTCCAGTTTCAACACCTCATCCTGTTCCGCCATCTGGTCCAGAACCACCCGCCATCCCTGCTGAACAGCAAACAGAAGCGTCCCGGACAGAGTCGCAGTCAGCGCGAGAAGCGCCAGGGCCAGAACAATCTCAAGCAGTGAAAAATTTCGTCTATCTCTCATCGTCACTCTCCCCGACCCAGCAATCAATCCGTATCGAATCAAGCAATTCTCCGTTCCGCGAAACTTCGATGACCAGTGTCCGCAGTTGCTTCCGTCCCTCGACGATTTCTCCTCCATCCGGGAAGGCTGGGATTTCGTATCGATACGAAATCTCTCCATTCCCCCGGAACAACGTCGTATCCAGCCCGGCCCCGGTCCCGTGCAACAGCAGATGTTCGGCAGCATTGATCAGGTTGTGGGTATTCTCCCAGGCTTCGGTATTGCGAAATGCACGTTCCGAAGCAACTGAAAGCTGCCACAGCAGCCCTGTGACGCCGATTGACAGAATCACCAACGCCACCAGAACTTCAAGCAGAGTGAATCTATTCCGGTTCATGAATCTCCATACTCCCGGTCAACGGAGAAACCAGCAGGGTGGCACGCACCCCTTCGCTCTCGAATGCCAGTAGCGTCTCCGCCGCACACCCATCCGGATAAAAGCACAGGACAGCCCCGGGAGTCCGAACCTCCCCGCCGTTGCGCAGAAAACAGATCCCTTCCGGGTAGACCATCTGTTCTTCTCCACAACGGAAACGTCGCTCCGCCGGGACAAAGACAATCCGGCACTCCTCTCCGGTCGCTGCTGCACGGCGGCGGCAGAGCGCGGCGAGACGCCGGAACTCCTCCGCCGCCTGAACCGGACTTCCGCCCCAATGCAGTGCTCCGAACCGTACAACCCCGATCGTCAGAAGAATCAGAAAAATCGCCATAACGGAAACCAGTTCAACAAGCGTGTAACTCCGGAGAAACAATCCGCTCACTCCTCCTCTACGACAATCCAGTTTCCAATATCCGCATCTTCATCCTCTCCTCCCGGCTGACCGTCAGCTCCATAGCTGATGATATCGAATTCTCCATGTTCCCCGGGTTTTTTGAAGACATAGTCATTGCCCCAGGGATCCTTCGGAATGATTCCCCCCTTGAGATACGGCCCTTTCCAGCGACGGCTGCCGGAATTGTTCTTCACCAGATCCTCCAGCGAAGCCGGGAGCTTTTTCATCTGGACCCGGTAATCGAAAATACACTGCTCGAAAACGGCGATCTGCATTTTTGCAGCACTGACACGTGAATTCTTAACATAGTTGAAGTACATCGGCGTGGCAACCGCGGCCAGAGTGGCGATGATCACAATGACAACGACCATTTCAATCATCGTGAAACTTCTGCTGATCATGAAAAACCTCCTTTACTGAATGGCGTTCATATCCATGATGGCAAGAAAAATGGCAAGAACGACGAGTAACACGATTCCGGCCAGCACAAGAATGATTCCCGGTTCCAGAAAAGCAAGCAACCGCCTGACACGAAGCCTGATCTCGTCCTCCGATTCCCCGGCGATACGCTCGAGCATTTCACCGATTTCGCCGGATTCCTCGGCAATCTTCAACATTGCGATACTTCCTCGCGGCATATAGGGACTCGTCCCGAGAATGGTCGACAGACGGCTGCCGCCGCGCAGATGATCCTCCACCGCGGCGAAACTTTCACGGATCACGTCGTTCTCAATGACCTTGCGGGAAATACGGATTGCCGGCAGCAACTGCACATGATTTCTGACCATGATCGAAAGAGTCCGCAGGAAGCGGCCGGTCTGTACCGCAGAGATGATTCCCCCCACCAGCGGTAACCGCAACAGCATACGGTCTCCGGCACTTTTGAGCCTTCCGGAACTCCGGCTCTTCCGATACAACAGGACGCTCCCGGCGATCAGAAGCGGCCATACCCACCAGATTGCCTGCATGAAATTGCCGATTCCGAGCATCGCACGGGTCAGAAACGGCATCTCCCGCCCCAGCTCTTCGAATATCTTTGCAAAGCGCGGCAGGAACACCGTGAAAAGCAATATGATCACCAGCAACGTCACCGAAATCACAATCGCCGGATAGATTGCACTGGTCAGCACAAACTCCCGAAACTCCCGGCTCTCCTTCAGAAAACTGCGCAACTCACACGTGACCTCCGGCAGACAACCGCCCTCCTCCCCGGTCTCCATCAATCCGACAAAGAGCGGCGGAAAATGCTCCGGCATTTCACGGGCAAGCCGGGAGAATCTCCTTCCCTCATGCAGTCCACGCCGCAACTGCCGGACCACTCCGGATTCGCCGTCGCCCTCTTCCTCCAGAACCGCCAGACCGTGTTCCAACGGAATCCCCGCGGCAAGCAGAGGTGCAAGGCGGTTCGTGAAGGTGTACACATCGAAACGCGGTGTGCGGCGACAGGAAAAACGCCACACTCCGCTCCGCGACGACGCCCCGAGGTTCCGGATTACCATCATTCCCTGACGCCGCAGGCAACGACGAGCAGCGGCATCATCCACAGCCTCAACGACAACCTCCCTCGTCGCTCCGGTCGCCGTCAGAACGGCATAACGCAATTTCACCATCCTGTCATATCCCCGCGGCAATGCGCAACAATTCCGCCTCGGTTGTCACGCCCTGTTCCACTTTGCGCCGTCCATCTTCCAGCAGCGGAATCATTCCGTTACGGCAGGCAATCCGGTTGATCTCTCCGCTGGGAAGTCTGCCTACAATGGCATTGCGCAATTCGTCGTCGATCCGCAGCAGCTCGTAGATACCGGTCCGTCCCCGGTAACCACTGCCGCTGCAGAAACGGCACCGCCCACCATGCCCGGAGTTCCCGGAACCGCCGCACCGGGAACAGATCTTCCGGACCAGCCGTTGGGAAAGCACACCGAACAGTGCCGATGCGACTAGAAATCCCTCCACACCCATATCCGACAGCCGGGTGATCGCTCCGACGGCGTCATTGGTGTGGAGCGTCGACAACACGAGATGGCCGGTCAACGCCGCATTGATCGCAATGTCGGCGGTTTCGCGATCGCGGATCTCCCCGACCAGAATCACGTCGGGATCCTGCCGGACGATATGGCGCAGCCCGGCGGCAAAAGTGAGGCCGATCTTCGGATTGACCTGCATCTGGCTCAGGCCGGGAAGCTGGTATTCGACCGGATCCTCCACCGTAATAATCTTCCGCCTGCGGTCATTCAGCTGCCGCATCACACTGTAAAGTGTCGTGGTCTTGCCGGAACCGGTCGGACCGACGACAAGGATGATACCGTGGGGAATCGAGATGAGGTCCTCAAATCCGGCCAACAGCATCTCACTCATACCAAGTTCACGCAAATCGAATTTCATCGCATCCTTGCGCAGCAGACGCATCACGATGCTCTCGCCGTTCATGATCGGAATCGTGCTGATACGGATATCGATCTCACGATGCCCGATTTGAAAATTCGTCCGCCCGTCCTGCGGCAGGCGGCTCTCGGCGATATTCAACGCACCGATCAGTTTGATCCTTGACGCTATCGCAGGATAATCCGGCAGGGGCAGGTTCAGATATTCGTGGAGAACTCCATCAATGCGGAAGCGGATCACCAGTTGAGTCTCCTCCGGTTCCACGTGAATATCGCTCGCATTGCGCTCAAGCGCCTGCGACAGCATCTCATTTACCAGCCTGACAATTCTGGCTTCTCCGGCAAGCTGGCGGAGCTTATGCTCATCGTCACCCGGGAACCGGCGCTCCTCCGCCTCTGTCTGCTGGTAGACCCGGGAGATCATTCGTTCAATCAAGCTGCGCTGCGCAAGTCTGAAGCTGACTTTCCGGCCGAAGAACGCGGCCAACTCATATGCCTGCCGTTCCCATTCGTAGGGCGAGGCGGCAAGCAATTCAAACACCTCTCCGTCCCACCGGTACGGTAACAACTCCTGCCCGGTCAGGTACTCCTCGGTAATTCCGTCAAAACGTTCCGGCTGGCGGAATCCTTCCTCATCCAACGGCTCCACCCCGAGGACCCGGGCATAAACGGCCAACAACTCATTTTCGCTGATCATGCCACGTTCCGCAAGCTCCCGGTCGGCATCGGCGGGAGCCATTCCTCCGGCAAGCAATGCGCTGTATTCCGGGCAGCGCTCCGCAATGGCCTGCTCCACTTCCGCTATTCTATGAACCATTGATCCGCCAACCCCCGTTCCCGATCCATCCTGTGCTTCCGAACCTCCCGGGGCGCGTGAAAGTCAATCAGCGCCTCGACCGCCTGTTCATACCGCCTGATCAGCTCTTCAAGATGAGAATCCTCATTCACGATGTAACCGGTGATCAGAATCATCATTTCCGTGCGGTCTGTCGAAACATCGGTGTCTCCGAGCAGCCGCCGCAGAAACGGGATTCCGCCAATCCCCGGAAGTGTGGACAAATTATCGGTGCTCTTTTCCTTGATGATTCCACCACAGATGATGGTCTGTCCATCGCGGAGGGACATCGCGGTCTCGATGATCTGTTCCTTGATGACCGGGGAGTCGATGTCGGAAACCGTGTTGGAATCCGCTTCGGAAACGGTCTGTGCCAACTGAATGGCGATCCGGCCTCCGCGTGTGACCCGGGGCGTGATTTTCAGAATGACGCCGGTATCCTGATACTGGATGTTGCGCACAAGGTTCGTCGAGGCATCCGTATTGCTTGTGATGATCGATTGTGTGTTGGTGATTTCCGAATTGACGATCGGAACCTTGCTCCCGACACTGATCTTCGCCTCGTTGTTGGAGGCAATCAGAATCTGGGGACTTGAAATCACCTTCACGTTGGTTTTTCCGGCCAGAGCATTGATGTAACCGAATTTCTGGTCCGGGTTGTTCGGGTTGTAGATCCAGAACTGTCCGCCGCTCTGGGCATTCTGTCCACTGCCGGGAGAGAGGCCGGAATAATTCGTGCCTCCCTGCGTTGTCACGTTTCCGGAGCCTCCCTTCATCATGAATTCGACGCCGAACTTGACCGAATCATTCAGAGACACATCCACCACCAGTACCTGAAACAGAACCTGCGGCGGAATGGTGTCGATCTTGCCGAGCAGAGCTTTGATCATCGTATAAGTGCGCGGTTTCGTCCGAATGATCAACCGGTTGTTCACTGCGTCGGCAAACACTCTGACCGGCACCTCGAAAAGATTTGCCGCCCCCTCCTCCGCGCTCCCCCTGCCGGCGGAGGATTTCACGGAACCGGACCGCGTGGTCATTCCTGCGGTCGAAGCCGAGGCTGAAGTGGAGGAAAAGAGTTCTCCGCTTCCACCCGACGCCGAACCGCCGGAACCACCCGTGGAAGCCGTCAGGGTCTCCCCCTCGACGGGAAACATCACCGCCAGCGCCTTGACCAGTTCCTCTGCGTTTCCGTTCAGAATGTGGTAGATGAACAGACGTTCCTGATCTCCCGTTTCCGCCTGATCGAGAATGTTGATCCAGCGTCCAAGTTCCTCGAGCGCCTCATCGTTTGCCGCAGAAGCAACGATGATCTGCAGCCGTTCCACCGCAGTAAGCTGAATCTCTTCCGGCCGCGGCTTGTCGCTGTTCACTGCGACGGGGAACCCCAATACCGGCAAAACCTCCCGAATCTCACCGGCCAGCCGCGACACATCAATATTGCGACAGGGGATCACCATTTTCGCCCATCCCTGCCGCAACGGCCGGTCAAGTTCAGCAATGATCTGCCGGATTTTCCGCAGGTTTTCACTGGTGTCGACGACAAGCAGCAGATTGCGCTCCTCCAGCAGCAGCGGTTTCTGCCCGGGAGAGAGAAACGGTCCGATCTGGACGGCGGTCTCCTTCGCACCAATGTTCTTCAGCTGAAAGAAGGCGACCTCTGCATCAGTCTGGACCTCCCGACCGGCGGGAGCCTGCGCCATCACTTCGATTGGCCGGAAGTGGATGACGCCATTCTGCCTCGCCCAGTGAAGATTGGAGACTCTCGCCACCTGTACCAGCAGTTCCCAGAGCTGGCGGCGCGTCAGTTCGTCCTTCAGAAACAAGGTCACGGTAGCATTCAACTTTCCCTCGAGAAGATAATTGAAGTTCAACAAATCCGAAAAAACCGGGATTACGTCTCCAATCGCCGCACCATTGAAATCAAATTCCACTTTGATCTTTTCAGGATTGTCCCAGCCGGGGAGCCCCGGATCGGAAACAGTTTCCGATTCGGTTCCGGATGAATCTCTGTAAATCGGGTAGGGATTTTCCTGCCCCTCCCGCTCCGGCAGGGAAGAGGCGGCTTCCGTCAACAATTCAGTTTCAATCGATCGCTGCGCGGGAACCGGTTTCCCCGCAGCGTTTTTGAACCACTCTTTCCGCCGCGCTTCCGTTTCCAGCTTTTCACGTTCCAGTGATGCCGGATCCGGTTCCGGGGCTGCGCATCCCCAGAGGTACAGGGTAAACACGGCGACCGCAGGAATATGCAGGATGAGATTCCCGATTCTTTTCAAGGTTTTTTCTCCTGTTTTTCGTGCAAAGGCAATATCAGTTTTTCATTTTCCCGGACCAGAACAACCTGATCAGCATCGATCTTCCGAACCACATATCCCCCCTCAAGTTCCTCCCCCGGGCGAAACAGACGCTTCAGGCTCCGCCGCTTTTCCCCTGCCGTTCCGACAACCGGAGACATCCCCGTAATGACCGCACCCCGTCTGTCTCCGAAGGAGAAGATTCCGGTCACCCTGAACTTTCCAGCCGCCGGCGGGTGTCCGGATTTTTTTTCCGGGGTCTTCTCCGCTTCCACCGGCGGAGAAGCACCGCGCAACGGATGAAACAGGTTGTTCCTGACCAGCTCCACCGGAACTGGAGACGCCTGATCCGTCCGGGGTGAAACCGGCAGAACCGGCAGTTCAAACCTCTGTTTCTCGCGAACCGTTCCCCCGGAAACCAGAGCAGCCAGAATCAGAGGCAGAGCAAGCAGCAGCAAACCATCGGCCCAAAGCACAATCCAACGGATTTTCATTCCCTTTCCCCCGGCTGGTTCAGAATCGCAAGTTGCCCATCGAGCATGATCCTGGAGGGTGCGGTCACATTGTCGGGACGCAGAGTCAGCCGCCGCCAGTAGAAGCGCGGCGCATGTCCCTCTATACCGGTAAGAAACTCCTGCAGCCCCGCGATTGAAGATTCCGCCGAAAAACTCAGCGTGCAGAGATTCCAGGAATCCGTCACGGGGATGAACTGCACTTCCCGGAGAGAACTGATCGTTGTACCGGCGGCCGCCGCAATCTTTTCGACCCCCTCACGCAAATGTTCAGCCGCCACCTCATTCTCTCCGAAAACCATTCCGGAACAAATCAGCTCCAGAGGCCTGCTTTCCACCGCAAGTCGACGATTTTGTTCCCGCAGTTCCATGATCTCTTTACACAATTTCTCAAGCCGGCGGTTCTCTTGGTGCAGAATTTCAGAAGTGAATGGAAGCGTTCCGCCGGAACCGGATACCAGCCAGCAACCGATCCCCAGAAGCAGCGCAGCAGGAGCCAGCGGCCAATATGATTTCAACGTGGCGGGAAATATGTTCATCGCTGCTTGATCCTGAGTTTTATGAAGAAGGAGATCGTATCGTTCACGCCACGACTTTTCCGCAGATTCACAATGGCATAACTTTCATTTTCACCGATCAGATTGTAGAGCCCGGGTTCATCCTTTGAAGCGGAAAGCGTCAGATCGGCGGTATCATAATTCTGCGCATAACTGGTGAGCCACATCGTCGCCGGCAGTTCAGAACTCAGCCGGGAGAGTACCGGAGAAACCGGCGGGGTATCGACTTTCGCGGAACGCAACTCCGCAAGAGTCTCCCTTTCCGCGGAAAGTTCTCCGAAACGCCGTCGTTCTTCCCGCAATTCGTTTTCACGAAGAACCCCAATCTCCCTGAGCCGTTCCTTCTCCCCGGCAAAATCAAGGTACCGGGAACAGACCACCGCGCCGAGAAATCCGATACAGGACAACAGCAGAACAAGGTACAAACTCTTCAGCCTGCGGCAGCGGACCGGCCGGAACCGTTCCGGAACCCCTTTCCCAGGGATCACCTGCAACAGCTCCTCCGGCTTTTCCGCCAGCTTTGCCGGTACCAGCAGATCAAATTTCATCCGGCGGGCGTCCGCCAATCCGAACAGTCGATCCATTTCCTCTCCATGCACGGCACAGACCAGATAAAGGCCGTCTCCACAACTCCTGTAGAACCAATGAACCGACTCCGGTGATACCGGAAGCCGCGCCGCAAGTTCTCCGAAAAGAACCACACGTTCCATAGTTCGGCGAAGCCGCCCGGGCAAAGCGATCTCGTAAACCACCGTTTTCTCCGGATGACCGAGGAAACAGATGAAATCGGCCTCATCGGAACAATCCCCATCCTGCGCAATGACTTCCTGCCAGACCTGATGATTACGCCGGTAATTTCGCCGAGTCAGCAGATTTTCTCCGGTTATTTCCAGAATCGAAAGACGCATCCTGACAATCCATCACCGTAAAAAATTAATTTATAAATAAAAAAAATAACACATATTATGATACTTGCAAGTCAGATGAAATATATTTTTCTCACCTTCCGCATTTCTGGATGGTTTCCGACTCCAAAGAAGATTAAACGAATAAAAAAGTTTATATTGATATTGCATTCAATCGACTTCTGAAAAGAAACTCTTCACGCGAAAAATTTGCAGAATCACAATTCAACATATAATTTATGAAGTAAAAATCGGAAAAGTGGGGGAAGTGGAATTGAAAAAATCAGGTAAATATCCATAACTAAAGTAAAAAAATAGTATATTTTCATTTAAACATAAAAATATATGAAAATTCTCAATCGGACACATTCCGGAAATACGTATACCGGGGGAAGCAGTGCGATTGCATCGATTTTCATAAAATAATCATAAACTGATAAAGTAACTGAAAAAGATAGACATCCGGAAACGACAGGTGGAATAAATGAGTTTTCATCCAAAATCAGCTTCGATTATTTTAACATTTATTTTAAGCATTACATTATACACAGAATGGTTAACAATAGATGGTAAATCCGTGATCGATCTGGGAACTTTTCCCGCGCAGGAAGGCCGCGCGCACACATTTCGGCTCTTCAACAGCAGCCAGCGAAAGATCACAATCCAAAAAATCCGTTCCACCTGCGGCTGCCTGATCGGCCACCTCTCTGCATCGGAAGTTGCCCCGGGGGAAACGCTTGAAATTCAGACGGAGATCCGTCCTGATTCCGTTTCCGGGGAGTTTTCCAAATCAATCTATGTCGAAACCGACCAACCTTCACGACGTTTCATACGACTCGAATTGAAAGGAACTGCACAACCGTTGCTTGAAATCAGGCCAGCCGCCCAATTCTATGCCGGGAAACTGAAAGCTGACCGGGAATATGAGTTCCGTTTTGAATTGCTTCCCTCCCGGTCCGGAATCGAATTGGCAACACCGGCAAATTCCGATTGCCGGCTGGAAAGACAAAAAGACCGATGGCTGGCCTTCTGCAGGCTGACCCCTTCGGGACAGGAAAAAATCGTGGAGAAAACATTCCGGATCGAAGTGATCTCACCGGCAGCCCGGCCACCGCTGTCCATCCACATTCGCGGCGTTCTCGAAGAGCCGTGACCAGCTTCCCGTCGTTCAGCCCGCCGCGATGGAGGCCGACAGGAACTCCAGCCAGGGTTGATATCGCTCTTTCCGGAGAACGGAGATCTCACCCGGCTGGAAGAAACCGGCGCAGAGTCCGCTGTAAAGTTCCTCCTGCCGCTCAAACTCCCGCCGGATCGCACGGCAGGAACGCCGTGAGAGCAGACACTCTTCCGCCACAGCACGAACCTGCAAGTCGCGCACAATGAAACGGATGAACTCTTCGCCGTTTTCCGGATAAGAACGCAGAAAAGCCTCCGCCCTCCCGCAGGCATCGGTCAACCGCTCCAGCTCTTCCTCAAGCCAGCCGCTTCGCCGGATGTAGTCGATTTTTTCCGCCGGAGAGGCCGCCTGCCAGTAGAGATCAAGCAAGTCGTTGAACTCAAAATCGTTGCCGATGCTGAAATACGCCTCCATCCCTTCCGGAGTCCAGCCGTCTTTCAAAATCGCCGCGGTTTGCCGGAAAAGTTCCGCAGAAGATAACGGAGACTCCCCGGTGTAGCAGAATGCCGCGGCAATCGCCGGTCGAACCGCCCGGAAATCCGGCCAGAACGGCTGCCACAGGCAACAGAGGAAACCGGCTCCGCCATACTCGCGGTTGCGCCGGATTGCGGTCGCCACATGCGGCAACTTCTCCGCATAATTGCCGAGGAAAGAACTTTTCTCCGGATAAGGCAGAAAGCATGACACGACATCCAGACCGCACTCTCTCAGAAATTCGACATACGGGAAACTCCGGGCCCGCTTTTCTCCGGGGTTCCAGCGCCAGCAGCGGCGGTAACGCTCGACATGGCTCAACGGCAACTCTCCCGCATCCCTGACCACCGGATTGCGGAGAAGCTTTTTCAGATCACGCGGCAAACCGGAACGGTCGAGTACGAAGAGATCGGGGCAACCGCCACCGATGGAGAGAAAAGCACTCTCCTCCCCCGTCGCCCAGTAGTCCCAATAGAACATTACAATACTCTTGTCCAGCTGATCCAGCGCCTGCGGATACCGGATCAGCGTATCACTCCAGATCGCAATCCGGACCCCATCGGGTTTCAAGCCGGCGGCGACGGCGTTGACAAAATTCACATACATCGAGGAGAAGCCTTCCCGCTCCAGAACCGTACAACTCTCCGGGGTACGCCCGAAGCCGAACATCTCATCCCCGCCGAGGTGAATCAACCGGCATCCGGGATGCGCACGAAGCAGCTCCCGTGCACCGTCCAGCATCAGCTCGACATTTTCCTGCAACGCGAGGTTCAGGGCTTCTCCGTCAGCCAGATGACGGAACTTTTCAAGTTTCAACAACTGCGCGGCATGGGTGAAGGAAAAGCCTTTCGGGATGATCTCAATTCCGTGTCCGGCCGCAGAGGCGACGATGGAACCGATCTCCTCCCGTGTATAGGCGTTGGCACGTACGGCTTCTCCAAGCACCCCCTGATACGGGAATGTTCCATGATACTCCAGAAGTACGCTGTCACACCCCATCCCGGACAAATCGGAAAAAATCCGGTCGAGAGCAGCCGGCGTAAAGGGATGGGGATCCAGCAGGATATGCTGCATACGATAGTAATTCATTGCATTCACCTTACCCGGCGGGCTGAAACCGTTCCGGGAATGAGCCTTTTTTTCATGAGTTACGCCGGCATGTTGACTCTCCTCCGGCGTCCCGGGAAGGTGGCACTTTCACCGCCGCTCCTCGTGCGCGGAAACCATCTGTATTCGGACCGGCTCCGGGCGCCGGTCCGCCCGAAAACGGAATGAGCAATCATCGTTCGCTCATCCTGATATTATAAGAGCTTTTTCAAGATTTGCAAGTTACAGGTCGGGGATCACTCCGAATTATCGGAAACGGAAACACCATGTTCCCCGAAGGATTGGAGTTTCTTCCGGCGAAAAATAAAGTGCAGAACTCAGCTGATGGAGTCTTTCCGGGAATAACGATACCAGATCCCCCAGGCGATCCCCGGGAATACGCCGCCGATATGTGCAAGATAAGCGACCCCGCCATTCGCTGACCGCCCCGCAAGCGCCATCAGAAGAATCTGGAGAATGACCCAGACGACAAAAGCCCCCCAGGCCGGCAGGGAGAACCAGTAGCGTCTCCACGAATAAAGTACTGAAAAATTTCTGACGGTCAGCATGAAGGAGAGCCTCACCCGGGGAAAGCAGACGGCGTAACAGGCGATCACACCGGATATGAATCCGCTTGCGCCGATACAGGGAATCGCGGTGCGATGATCGAAACATGCGTGAAACAACGAGGCGCACAGACCGGAGGCGAGAATGAGCAGAATGTACCTGCATTTCCCCAATTCATCCTCGACATTGTCCCCGAAGATCAGCAGAAAATAAAGGTTGCCGATCAGATGCAGGACTCCGCCGTGAAGAAACATCGAAGTCAGAAGGGTCAACCCGTACCTGCGATTCCATTGTGCGGAGATGAATCCCCAGGCGTCGATCGTCTCACGCGAATGAGAGTAAGTCAGCACGAAAACCAGCAGACAGGCCAGAGCGATTCCCCAGGTGACAAGGGGGCGGCGGCGACACTCCGGTGCATTCAGCTCCACCGGCATGCCGAACAGGGCGATAAAATGTTTCCAGCCTTCATCCGGAGCCTCCGCGCAGTCACCGCCATACTCTCGAAGTTCTCCTCTGAGCCGCGCTTCTTCGGCCTGGATCTGATGCATGGCCCACAATTCCCGGACTTTCGGAGGGAGATCCTCCTGTTCCTCCGGTTTCGGCAGGGGAATCCGCTCCAGTTCGGCGGGGTCGAACCAGACCATCTGGCAGGAGCAGCAGAGATCCAGTTCCAGAGGCACTCCCGCCAACGGCAGCGTCACACGACGCATCGGCTTGCGGCAGACTCCGCAGGCGGGCCCATTCTCCGAATATCCGTTCCTCGCGGTATTCCACAACAGATTGACGAAAGCCCGGTCGGCGCAGAGCGTCCGCAAGCCTGAAATTGTCGCCAACCTGCCGCCGCACTCCGGACACCGGAAAACGACCACCTTCTCATAAAACTCCTTTTCCAGCTCCCGGTCGCAGTTCGGACATTTCATTCGCTGCATTCCCTCTGACGGCCAATCTTGTTTTAAAAGAGAAATCCCCCTGGGGACAACTCTTACTATACACAGGAAAAACATGTTTTCAACAGGAGTCACCGGGAATGTCATGAATCCTTTCTCAGAGACACCCCTGCATAAAGGTATGCGAAGAACAAGGAATTGTATTTTGAAGAACTTCCCGCAGTCCCCATTCCTCATTCTATACGCCGAAAGTATGGAATCGCCCTCTGCATATCCGTAAGGCGCCGTATGGCCGAGTGAAAAATGACGTTGTACTCTCCATCAGATTTTCCTTCCCCGCACGAATGGCTCGTTCCCTATCGGCATTGTTTCTGGAGTTGCCGTGACCGGGAAGTTCGTTGAAAAACCGATGGAACTTGAAGGGAGGCCGGGAAGAGCACGGAAATTACGAAAAGATCATAGATCCTTCTATTGAAAATGTTCCGGGAAGTGATTAAGGTAAACAAGGACGAAAACAACCTGAAGGAGCATGGAAAGGACGCATATGAAAAAGTTCGAAAGAGCACTGGAAGGGCGGTACGGAATCGCACGAGCACAGTTTCTGAAAGACCGCCACAAAGAGTATCTGATTCAACTGCTGGAAAAGAAGATGCTGGCGGATCTGATGATCGATACGGAGAATCGGGCGCTGGATCTGAAAGCGGAATACGAGAATCTTCCGCCGGGCGGAGCCGAGGAGATCATTCAGGAAACGTTGATCGCTCCGCGCGGGGACGGAAAGGCAGCAAGGTATACGAAAGAGGAGATGAAGAAACTCCGGGAGTTGTGGAAGAAAAACTTTCCGGGGTACGAGCTGGATGATTTCCTGAACTGATCAATCACCGCATTGGCCCGAATGATGGCTCTCGGATTCCGGGCGGTGGGTCAGCAGAATTGATGCGGATATCGCTGCAATCCGACTCTTGAAAACTGGATCGGAATAATCGTACCTCTCCCCCCGGGAGGAAACGGGAAATTGTTGGTTGTAAGAGGACTCCCGGATGTGTCCAGAGACCGGTGGCCGTTTCCATCCGGCGAATGTTGAAAACGCCGTTCTGCACCGCCGCATTCAATGTTGCACCCCCGGCCGACTCCTCACAAGTCAGGAACATACCGTGACTCCGAAGAAAAGCATGACAGTGAATGCCCGGGGGAAATTGCATAAAAAAAAACTCTCCGTACACGACGGAGAGTGCGGGAAAGGGTATCTGTTCTTCACAGATCCGCAATCCCAAGCCCTTGCCGAAAATGACAAGGGGGGTGAGCATCTCCCAAAAGGGATAGCCCTCACTTTTTAATTTAAATACTTTTTTGAAAAATTCAACCCCCATAATGAAATTATTTGAAAAAAAATTCAGAAATTCTCAGGGGAAGAACGGTTTGAGACTGCTGGTTCCGTTGACGTTGCCATGACAAACAGCTCCGAAATGTTCCGTGCCCAGACCGGAAAACCCGTTTCCCGCCGCGAAATTCCCCGCCCCTTTCCGTACTCTCCGGCACCTGATGCAGCCTTCCGTTTTTTCCGGAGAAACACGGTTCCTCAGGAGAAATCACGGATCAGTCGTTCAGTCCGTTCCCGTTCATCCGGGGAAATCCGCAACAACACATGCGCCAGTTCCGGGCGCTTCATCCGCCGCAATGCGGTTTCAACATTCTTCAGACTTCCAAGCAGCTGAAGTTTCAACCCGGCTTCCTCGATCGCCTCAAGCACTTCAGGCCACTCACACTGCGGAGGCTCGCCGTCACCGGGAATCCACTGAATCCCCGCCAGACCGGGCATGGAGAGCAACTGCGGCAGATGGGCAAGTTGTTTTTTCCCATCAAGGTGATAAAAAGCATGATCCAGGAAACGGCAATTCAGAATCAGTTCGGGGGCGGTAAACTCCGCGAACATTTCCGGAGATATCATATAGGAAAAATCCGACTGCAACATGTAGCAACGACGCGGCGAGAGGATTCCGGCCCAGCAACTGACCGCGTTCGCCTGAGAACCGGCACGACTCAAGCCGTCAAAACAGGAGTATGCCGCACGCCAGGCTTCCCCCTCCTCCGCCAGCAACCGTTTCACCTCGTCCGGTGAATCGATAAGATCCATCAGCAGATTCTCCGTTCCCCGCAGGGAAGCGAGCACATCCAGAACTCCTCCCAGATCGGTCATTCCCAGAACGCACGGCCGTTCCACCTGATGCTCGGCGGCAGAACGATACAGAGAAGCCAGCCATTGCGACCACGGAGCATCAGGATCGAAACGGATGTGCAGCTCCGACAACTCCCGTCCTGCCAGCCGCCCTCCGTCGAACCAGACGGTATTGGTTGAACAATGCCCCTCGCCTCCGACCAGCGCCGCGAGAACCCCTGGACCGAAATTCATCCACTGAAGTGGATAACCATCACACGCATATCGTTCCACCGTTGTCGTGAAGGCGTATTCCCGTTGCAGCAGCTCGTCGGCGTTGACAGAGTTTCCATAGCGGGGCAGAAAAGACTTCGATGCCAACCCATTCGTCATCGCCGCGGCAGTATCGATCAATACCGCCTGGATCACTGGACGATTCAATTTTCCCTGCCACCAGAGTTCGTGCGCTGCGACGATTCCGGCAAAATCAACATCCGCGGCATGCTTCCAGAACATAAAACCTCCCCATATGCAACATCACATTGAATCAAGCTCAGCCCCGACCACTCCCGGAACTTTCCAATTCCGGAATCGGAATAATCCGCCACACAATATTGTAAATGTACTTTTTAAAATTACAAACCGGGAAACCCCGCTTCATCCCGATATGTCACCCTGAATCTGACACAGCAGTCCCCCGCCTCCCCCCTCGCCGTCCTCTCCGGCAAGAAGGAAGGCAGCAACTAAAACAAAATTTCCGCATTCCGGGTTCCATCCCGGTTGATTTCCATGTGTTGCCATGCTATATTATGGTTAATATGAATGAAAATCCATATCGATTATGTCGTCTGCTTCTGATTGTAACGGTGATATTCACCTCGCTGGGAAATCTCACCGCCGCAATCTCTTCTCCCACTTGGTCGGAAGAAGCCGAATTTCTGGAAACGGCATTTCCAGAGCGGTTCCACGATGAGGTGTCTTCCGTTCTGCACCACGCTCCGGAGCCGGAGGGAACCACCATTTCCCCGATTCCGATTTCCAGGGATTTTCCGTCGGAACCTCTCCGTTTTCCAATGGAATTTCCGATCAACCGTCTCTGTGTTCCAATCCCTCTGCGGCGTTGAAATCATCCGTTTCCCGTTCCGGATTCGTATTTTTTCAACAACAGAAGGATTCAACTATTTTATATGACTCTTTTCATCGTCAGCATCGCCGTTGCGATGTCCGTTTCGTTTCTCTGCTCGGTCATGGAAGCCGCGCTGCTCAGCATCACACCGAGTAAAATTGCCCTGATTGCCGAAAAGCATCCCCGGATCGGCGGGATCTGTCGCCGTTTCAAGGACGATATCGAAAAACCGATCGCCGTGATCCTGATTCTGAACACAGCCGCCCACACCTTCGGAGCGTCCATCGCCGGAGCCCAGTTTGACAAGTTGTTCGGCAGCAGTTACATCTGGCTCTTCTCCCTGATCTTCACCGTGTTGATGGTGCAATACACCGAAATCCTGCCCAAGACGCTCGGCGTACGGTTCAACCGACCGGTTCTGACCATCACCGCCAATACACTGCGGCTGCTGGTCTGGTTGCTCACCCCGGTGATTGCGCTGGTGCATCTGGTCAACCGCCCCTTTGAACCACGAGAAGATCGGACCTCGGACAACAAAGACGAAACGCTTCGTGAGCTCAGCGCCCTCGCCACCCATGCCCGCGAAACCCACCAGCTCTCCTCCACGCAGGAACAGATCATCCGGAATACACCGGAACTGGCGGATCAGGCGGTCACAACCCTGATGACCCCGATGAACAGGATCCGGATGCTCTCCGACACCATGAACAGAGAAGAGGTGCTCAGCCATATCGCCAGGGAGCGCCACTCCCGCTATCCGGTCTGCCATGCCGGAAACAGCGGCGAGATCGTCGGCAGCCTGACCGCCCGCGACCTGCTCTTTCACGCCGGCGAATGGCAGCAGTTGCTCCGGCCGGTCCACTACGTCAACGCCACGGTTACCCAGCTGGAACTGCTCGAGAACGTAAACGGGCTGGATTCCAAACTGCTGCTGGTCCGTGACGACACCTCTGGGCGGATCATCGGAATGCTGACATCCAACGATATTCTGATGCATCTGGCCGGGAAACGTCTTCCGGTACGACCGGCAGCCTGATGATGTTCCCCGTCTCTCCCGGAGCGTCTCCGGGAGAGATGGTATAATACATCCCCTCCCCGTCCCACCTCTCCATGCATCCGCAGGAATGTTCCCCCGGCCTCTCCTCCGCCGTTGAAAATCAACCTCTGTTCTTTCCGACCGGAGCACTTCTGCACAAAAATCATTTTTTTCATAAATCAGACTTGCATTCTTCCAATGCGATTTGTATAATTAATTATAAAGAAATTATAATTTCACTATACGAAATAAAAACCATTCTTCAAAAATTGCATGGACAATATTCAGGTGATAGAACGCGCCTTCCGGCTGCTTGAGTTGACCGCTGAATCGCCGGGACCGCACACGCTCGGCGAACTCGCAGAACGGTCCAATCTGAAGCCGCCGACCGCCGCCCGGATCATTCATACTCTGACCTCACTGGGATATCTTGAACAGCTTGGCCGGAAAACCGGCTATGTGCTCGGAGGCATGGCATTCGAACTGGTACGCGATCGCAACTGCCGCTCCCCACTGGTACGCGCCTCGGAACACCCGCTTGAGGAGTATTCAGCCGCGACCGGGGAATACGTCTGCCTCTCGGTCATGCGCGACGGCAAGCGGGTGATTCTCAGAAGCATCCAGTCAACCAATCCGATTCAGATCCATGCCGCCCGGATCGTCCGGGAAGAAACTCCTTACCGGAGTCAATCCGGCCGGTTGCTGCTGGCCGTTCTGCCGGAGTCGGAGCAGCGTAAATTCTACCGGCTGCACGGGCAGCCCGGCGAACTCTGGCCGGAAGCGGATACGGAAGAACGCTTTCTCTCCGCCCTTGCCGGAATCCGCCGCGCCGGAGAACTGACCTGCATCACCGCCGATCTCGCCTCGCTGGCACTGCCGGTGGTGCTCAATCATCACGTGATCGCGGCGGTGGGGACCTTCGTCCCGGCCTACCGCTTCACCGGGGAACACGAGACGACCGTCCGGAAAGAACTTGTACGACTGTCACAATCCATCGCAGAGGAAATGATAAGAAAGGAACAACCATGAAACTGGACACCTTCATCAACGGAATCACTCAGGGGTTTCTCGCACCGCGCGGCTACTTCAACACACCGGAGGCGGAGGAATCCACCGCCCGGCTGATCGGTCTCGGCGTCAACTTCGTCGCACTGGTGGTCAATCAGTTTCAGGAGACATTCGCCTCAACCCGGATCTTTCCGGACAATGTGCGCACCGTCGACGACACCGAGCTCACCGCGCAGATCAGGCGGCTTCACGATGCCGGAATCAAGGTGATGCTCAAACCGATGCTCGAACCGCTGGACAGCATCTGGCGCGGTCTGATCCATCAGGACCGGGGCAACATCATCGCCGAAACGAGGACCGACACCGTGACGCCATGGTTCGCCTCCTACCGGGAGTTCATGCGGCGCTATGCCGTGATCGCCGAAGCGACGAAATGCGAAATGTTCTGCATCGGCTGCGAACTCGACGGGATGGACTATCATCGTCCGGAATGGGAGGAAATCATCCGTTTCGTCCGGGGCCTCTATTCAGGAATCGTAACCTACAATATGACCATGAAGATAGAGGAGTTTCCCGACAATCGCCGCTGGATGTCACAACTCGACCTCGTCGGAATCTCCGGCTATTTCAAGGTGAGCCCGAAAGGACGAACCGCTACCAGGGCTGAAATGTGCGAGGGCTGGAAGCGCTGGCGCGACAAGCTCGCGACCTTCCACGAATGGATCGGCCGACCGCTCTTCTTCGCCGAAACCGGGACCCGTCCGGTTGTCGGCGCTGGCGGCGTGACCGGCGATTTCGCCGACGATCATCTGCAGTATTCCGAAGAGGAACAGGCCGACTACTACTCAAGCACCCTTGACGTTCTCGCACCGGAACCGTGGTTCTACGGCACCATGTGGTGGAAACACGACGAACATCAGCACCGGCCGAACTACTACCTGAGCGACGGACACTACGTCGGCTGCGAACCGGCGGAACTTCTGCGCCGACGCATGCGCGAATGGTGCGCACGGCCGACTCCTTCCCGTAACGCCATCGAACCGGCGCAGATGAAATGACCGTCGGATTCCTTCTGACCTCTCTGCTCGGCCTCCTGTGGGCGGCGGTGGGGATCACCGTCGCCCTGGCCAGACGCCGGAATTGCCCGATCTGGCATTTCTACACCGCGGGAAGCGGAGGTGCGGCGTTTCTGTGCTGGATCTGGTGGAGTTTTGATCCCGTCGGCAGCGGAGCAATCCCCCGTCTTCTGCTGTTCACCGCACCGGCGGCGATCTTCAATGCGCTGGGGCAGGCACTGACGATGTACAATCTGAAATCCAGCGGCCGGGCTCTCG
The DNA here is from genome assembly GCA_944389895.1 of uncultured Victivallis sp. GTDB lineage: Bacteria > Verrucomicrobiota > Lentisphaeria > Victivallales > Victivallaceae > Victivallis. Next base: position 35,272 of record CALXOA010000113.1, read on the forward strand.
CCTTCGCCCTGCCGCAGACCAATTTCATCTTTCCCTTTCTCTATGCGGGAATCTTTCTGGGAGGAGTATTCAACGTTCTGAATGTGACCGGCCTGGCGCTGATCACCGCAGCGATCCTCTGCTCCGGACAACGCGAAACGGAGAACGGGAGCAGGCGTGCCCTGTTGAGTTTCCGTGAACTCGGACTGGGCGTCGCCGCCGCCGTCATCGTCGGAATGGGGCAGATCTTTCTTCTCTACGCCGCCGACACGGGCGGCGATGCTCCGCCGATCCTGAAATCCGCTTTGATTCTGACTGTATCGACGGCGGTCTACGGGACCGGTGCATGGATTGACCGCCGCCGCCCCCGAAGGCTCAAATTCCGATCGCTGCGCTATGGTCTTCTCTGGAGCATCGCCGCAACGCTCTCCTATTACGTTCTGTTCTGTTCCATCGCGGTAATGGCGGAGTCAAATCGATCCGGCGTGGTCTTTGCACTGGCAGGGTCAATGACCATCGTGCTCTTCTGGCTCTTTTCGGCACTGAAACTGCGCGACCGGGTATCGAAGCGCCAGATCGCCATCCTGCTGCTGATCCTCGCCGGAATCGTGACGATACGGCTGGGCTGAATCCGCTCAGATTGCGTGATCGGCCGGAAGGTCGACACCGTTCCACAACTTCACGCTGCTCCACGGTTCGTCCGGCAATGACCAGAAAGGATCCTCCGGCGGCAAACCGAGCGGCAGAAACGCCGTCGTGCAGAGATAGAGGCTGCCGGTATTGATGTACACCTCCCCCAGACCGGGCTGAAAACCGGACAATCCGATCCGCAGCCAGCCATCCCGATCGAAGGTACCGGGAGCATCCAGCGTGCGCCGGATCACCGCGGTGAGCGCACCGCGCACCGCCGCAGGCGAAAGCTCCTCCGGCAGGTTCCGGTCAAGCGCCATCGCCGCAAGCAGATGAAACGCGCCACAGCGATAGGTAATCGAACGGCCGATCGCCGGATAGCTTCCATCCGTCCCGATCATCCGCTCCAGGATCACGGCATACCGTCGCGCGGCGGCCGTCATCTGTTCCCGCACCCCACACCGGCGCTGAGTGGAAACCTCCGCCTCGGGGAAGCTCCGGAACACTTCGAGCGCCATCGGCTGAATCACGAAACTGTTGTAGTAATCCCAGTGAAATTCCGGCCCGTCGCCGTAGATTCCATCCCCGCAATAATACCCCTTGAAGGTGTTGATCGCGTATTCAACCCGCATCCGATCGAACGGCTCCCCCGCGAACTTCATGAAGCACTCCACCATCGCCGAAAAGAAAAGCCAGTTGTTGCACGCCGGCGTGATTTCCCGACTCGAAGCGAGTGCGGCGACGAGATTGCGCCGGACATCCGGTGCGAGGCGTTCCCACAATTCACGTGGCGCCCGCAGAATCCCGTGGGCGAGAAACGCCGAATCCACCAGCGGCTGCATCCCGCGGTTGAAATTCAGAAATCCCGGTGATGCCGGATCGACCGCCACGGCGATCGCCCGCCGGGCCAGCTCGGCAAATTCGACGCGCAACGCCTCCTCCGGTCCGGTGAGACCGGTGCACTCCAGCCACGGAGCAATCCCGGTCAGAGTCCGCCCCAGTGCCTCAAGACCGGCTGAAGCCGCGCCGCGTCCGTCGGGCAGCGGCAGCTCGACGGCCAGCCGGCTGGCCGCCGCGGATTCCAGCGGACGACGCACCACCTGTTCAAGACGCAACACCTGCTCTCTGCGATCATTCATTTCCGACTTCTGTCCTTTCCGGTATGTTCAAACTGGACGCTGCGCCCGTAGAAATAACCGGGCGGCGGCGCATCTGAAATCAGCTGATCGAGCGCCGACAGCGGCGCAATCGGGAAGATCCCGGACTTGTCGAACTTGTCACTGCCGATCAGAAGGCAGCGGTAAGCGGCGCGGTCGATCACCCGCCGCAGAAACTGAGCATGATATTCGTGCCGAGAAGAGATACCTTCCGGTGTGATTCCGAGCGCCGACAGAAACGCCTTGTCGATCGACAGGAACTCAAGTTCCCGCGTAGTCGCCTGCCCCAGAAAGGCGTTGAGCTGCAAATCATAGTTCCCGCCGAGAGCAATCAGGAAATAACCGGGCGGAAACAACGGAAACTCCTGAATGATCAGAACGGAATTGGTCACGATCGTCAGGCTGGAGAAGACCGATTTCTGCAGGAGTCGTGCCAGATAATAGACCGTGGTGGAGGAATCGAGGAAGATGATGTCCCCGTCGCAAATCTCCGCCATCGCCGCTTCGGCAATGATCTGCTTGACTTCGCGATTGTTGATCAGCCGGTCCCGGTAATGCCCGGACAGCGCCGGCAGCGCGGCGGCGGTTTCCACCGCGGCGACACCTCCGTGAACCTTCCGTACCTGTCCCGACCGGACCAGGGCGGCCACATCGCGGTGAATCGTCGCGATGGAGACCTTGAACACCTCCATCAATTCCGCAAGAGAGCAGTATTTATGCTCTCTGACATATTCGACGATTTCAAATGAACGAAGAGATTTCATCATATCTTCCCGGCATTCCGCCTCTGATCTGAATCGTATTCCCGGGGCCTAACATATCCCATCCGAATTGATTTTCAACGTAAAATGAGAGATTTCATTCAAAATCCATCCGAACCGGCTCCCCCCTGCCGGCCGCTTCCAGCACCGGTTCGATGCCGCGCGCTCCGGGAGCAACCTCCACACAGCGGATTTCGAGGTCATTGCAGAGCACGAAGAGACGCTGGGGACACCGCAACACCCCGTGCAGCAACCAGCTCCAGCGTGATCCGGCCGGTTCCACCAGAATCGGAACAGGCTCCTGCCCCTCCTCCCACAACGCCCTCTCTTCTCCGAGATAGTGGAATCCCGGCTCACCGGCCGACGGCGACTCCGCCTCCAAGCTCCCCGGAACATCGTGCTGTGCCGGAAAAAAGCCGTCATGTCGATCCGCATAATTGAACAACCACATCCGGATATTGTCCAGACGTGCCGGTACAATATCCTCTTCTTCCCACCGGGCCCGTTCCATTTCGATTCCCGCCCACAGCACGGTTCCCACCACCGTCAGACACCCGACAAGAATCAACATACCGCGGGAGAACCAGCCCCGCATCCTCTCCCGCGGCACTCCGGCCGCCGTCAAGCCGGTGCACAATCCGGTCCAGGCTGCCTCGTCGGGGAAACAACGGCGCAACAGGAAAACGAATTGCAGTTCTCCGCAGAACAGCAGCAGGCACTCTCCGGAGGCCGCCCATCCGGTAAAAAACTCCGGCAACCGGACTCTGAAACTTCCCCGGTACGATTCCCCTTCCAGCAGATCATCCCGGAAATGGAGCGTCTCAACCGTTTCCGGCCCGTCGATGCTGCGCCAGTGACGCAGGGAACTGCGACGGCACAGATCATACCGCAGATACCGGAACAGAAGGCAGACGACTGCCGCGACAATGACTCCGCTCCACCAGATGCCGCCGATATACACGACCAGCATCCCGTACCCGCAACCGAAGCACAACGACAGAGCGAGATTCCTCCGGGAATACCGATATCGAAACCACAGCCGGAAAGCACGGTTGAAATCTTCCTCCGTCATCTGTTGCCGAATCGTCAGATCCATATCCCCGATCCCTTCAGTTCCTCTGATCCGGGCAATACCATACACCCGTACCGGGAAATTGCAAATCCACATCAAAAATTATCAAAATATGATCATTTTATCATCATAATTTATCATTATTTCATCAATTCAGCTCTTGCTTTCCGTCTTGTGCGGCTGTATAATGAAAAGTAAAACACCACCGGGAACCGGAAAAAAAAGAGAAAGAAAGATGGCAGATTCCGTCAGATACCCCGAATTTATCTCGCTCGGCTATTGCAGCAACGACCACCTGTGCCGCCTGCCGGAAATTCCGATCGATCACAAGGTCGAAATGATCGAACATGAGATTCAGGGCGGCGGTCCCGCCGCGGATGCGGCGGTCGCGGCCGCCCGGCTCGGCTTGTCCACGCTGTTTGCAACCAGCATCGGCGACGATGACGACGGCCGCCGGATCCTCCGCGATCTCGAAGCGGAAGGAATCGACACTTCGCGCATTGCAGTCCGTCCCGGCTGCGGTTCGCCGATCTCCTACTGCTGGATCGACGCCGCGGGGAAACGCAGCGTAGCCTGGAGCAAAAACGGTCTCAAACTGCTCACCGCCGCCGAGGCTCCGGTCGATCTGATCCCACACGCAAAAATGCTTCATCTGGACGGCCACCACCCCGATGCCGCGGTCGCCGCAGCGCAGGCGGCCCACGAGGCGGGAGTGCCTGTCTGTCTCGACGCGGGAACCTTCACGCCGCGGATCGATGAACTCCTTGAGCTGGCCGACCTGTTGATCGCCTCGGAGTATTTCGCGCGCCGGGCAACCGGCGAAACCGACCTCGACCGGGCACTTGTGGGCCTGCTCCGGTACGGCGCCCGGGTTACCGGAATCACACTCGGAGAGGGCGGTTCGATCTTCTGGAATGACGGAAAGATCCTGCGCTGTCCGATCTTCCAGTTGCCCGTGGTCGATACCACCGGAGCCGGAGACAGCTTCCACGCCGGGTTTGAATTTCAGTATCTGCGGACAAACGACCTGATGAGTTGCGCCCGGTTCGCATCGGCGGTATCCGGTCTCAAATGCGGCAGGCTCGGCGCCCGGGCCGGGTTGCCGACACTCGAACAAGTTGAAACATTCCTCGCAAACCAACGATAAAGGGAAGCACCATGAACAACCAGGAACTGCTGATTCACTGCGATGCACGGCCCGGATTCAACCGGATCTTCGAAGTCGGCGAGTACGGCATGAAACTGACCGGTTTCGGCCTGCTGGTCGTCAAAGCGGGCGAAACATGGCGCAGCACCACCGGCAACTTCGAGGTCGCCCTCGTGCTGCTCGGGGGAAAATGCCGAGTCTCGGGTGACGGTTTCGACTTCGCCGAGGTCGGCGGCCGCCGCAACGTGTTCGACGGCAAGCCGCACACCGTCTATCTGCCGCGCAATACCGGATACACCGTCGCCGGGATCACAGACGTTGAAATCGCGGTCAACATCTCTCCATGCGACCGCGACACCGCCGCTCCGACCGTAATCACTCCGGAAATGACCCGGACGCTCACCCTGGGGCGCGACAACTTCACCCGGCTGGCGACGATCATGATCGACGAGACGTTCGATTCGCAGCACTTCTACATCGGGGAAGGGTTGATTCCCTCCGGCAACTGGTCCGGTTATCCGCCGCACCGCCACGACATCGACAATCCGCCCGAGGAGATCGACATGGAGGAGACCTACTTCTACCGTTTCGATCCGCCGCAGGGATTCGGCATCCAGAAGATCTACACTCCCGACGGGAGAATCGATAAGACCTACACGGTCAAGTACAACGATACCGTCGCGATCGCCGAAGGCTACCACCCGCTGTGCGGCGCACCGGGATATCAGATGTACTACCTCTGGACCATGACCGGTGCCGTCAATCGCGGGTTGATCTCCTCCAAGGATCCGCAACACGCCTGGGTGAAGTAGCATCATGGCGGACAGAGATCTGTTGCTCGGAGTCGATTTCGGATCCGGCGGCTGTAAGATTACCCTGATCGACGTCAACGGGAATCTGGTCGGAGAAGCCGGCGAGGAGTACCCGACCTTTTACGAACACCCCGGGTGGGCGGAACAGGATCCCGCAGATTGGTTCCGGGCAATGTGCACGGCACTGGCCCGCGTACGTTCAACAGGAGTCGATTTCAACCGCATTGCCGCGGTCGCCTTCGACGGAAGTACCCATAACGCGGTACTGCTCGACGGGGCGATGAAGCCGCTGCGCCGGACGATCATGTGGACCGACCAGCGCAGCGTCGCCGAATGCGCCGAACTGGAGCGGGAATCCGGAGAGCTCATCTTCGCGACCGCCTTCCAGCATCCGACGCCGACCTGGACGCTGCCGCAACTGCGGTGGCTTTCGAAACACGAACCGGAGGTACTGCGCCGGACCCGGCAGTTGCTGTTCGTCAAGGACTACGTCCGCTTTCAGGTGACGGGCCGCGCGCTGACCGATCACATCGAGGCGCAGGGGACACTCTTCTACGACATGAAGCGGCGCTGCTGGTCTCCGGAACTGGTCCGGCTCGCAGGAATCACCACGGAGCTCCTGCCCGAACTGTGCGAACCGACCGATGTCGCCGGAGAAGTGACCTCCACCGCCTCCGCGGCAACCGGGATTCCGGCCGGCACACCGGTGATCTGCGGCAGTTCGGACTCCGCGGCCGAGGATTACGGAGCCGGTGCGATCGAACCGGGCGACGCCATCGTCAAGCTCGCCACGGCGGGAAACGTGAATGTGATGACCGCCGACGCCCACCCTCATCCGCAGACCCTGACCTATTCGCACATCGTGCCGGGCATGTGGTACACGGTTTCGGCGACCAACGCGGCAGCGGTCTGCCAGCGCTGGTTCCGCGACCAGTTCTGCGAGACGGAAAAGGCGGAAGGAATCCGGCTCGGGATCAGGAGTTTCGAACTGATGGACAAACTTGCAGCCACCAGTCCGGTCGGAGCGAATGGAGTGTTCTTCCATCCTTATCTGCAGGGAGAACGGTGTCCCTACTGGGATCCGCAGTTGCGCGGCAGCTTCACGGGACTCGGGATGCATTCGACCCGGGCGGACTTTCTGCGCGCATTGCTGGAAGGGGTCGCCTTCAGCCTTCGCGACTGCCGGCGGTTGATCGATGAACTCGATCTGCAGATGAAACGGATCTTCCTGATCGGCGGCGGCGCCCGCAGTGTCCTCTGGAGCGAGATCGTCTGCGATGTGATGAACGTACCGGTCGCACTGCCTGCGCCTGGGGACGCGAGTTTCGGAGCCGCACTGCTGGCCGGGACCGGAATCGGACTCTTCCCGGACAGCCGCAGCGCAGTCCGCCGTTGCCTCAGGATCACCCGCCGGATCGAGCCGGATCCTGTTCGGAGTGCCCGTTATGACAAACTCTTTCAGGTGTACCGCAACATCCACGACGCGCTGGCGCCGGTTTATGAAGGAATCCAATCATGAAACAACTCAAAGTCGGTTATCTTCCCCTCGTCAAAGGCAGCTGGATCAACGGAAAACAGGAAATCCGGCGGAAGGAATCCCTCGAACTTCTGAGCGGACTCGACGCCGAAATCATCGAGGACGGCCGGATCGTCGTCACCGAACAGGAGGCGGAGAGCTCCATCACACGGTTCGAAACGGAACGGGTCGACGCGGTGATCGTCCACTTTCTCTCCTTCGCACTCGGAGCCGTGGTTCCGGCTATGGCGAAGCGGCTTGGGGTACCGGTGATTTTCTGGTCGGAGCCGGAACCGCCGTGGGACGGCGGCCGGATCCAGAAGAACAGTTTCTGCGGCAGCAACTGCAATGCCCACGCCCTCTGGAAAATGCGCCTTCCCTACGCCTTCGTCTACGGCGAAGGAACCGACGCGGTCGAAGCGCTCGCCTGTCGGCTTCGCGCGGTTGCGGTTCTTCGCGGCCTGCGCAATCTGCGCATCGGCTCGGTCGGCGGCCGGGTTCCCGGATTCTACGCCAGCAACTACGACGAACTGCGGCTGCTCGAAACCTTCGGCGTCTCCACCGAAAAGATTACGATGCTCGAGGTGGTCGAAACCGCGAAGAAAATCTTCGATGCCCCCGGAGAGCCGGAGGCGGCGGTCGCGGACCCGATTCCCTCCGACGGTATCGATGAGGTCGAACGGCGCAAACTCAAGGCACTCTACGCCGCCTTCGTCGAGATTGCGAAGAAATACCGCGTCGATGCCTTCGCCATCCGCTGCTGGCCGGAGTTCGGCGACCTCTACGGTATCGGGGTCTGTGCTCTGATCGGCCTGTTGAACGAGTCCGGGCTGATCGCCGGATGTGAAGGTGATATGATCGGGACGCTTTCCATGAAGGTCGCCGCGATTCTGTCGCCCGGCGAAACACCGTTCTTCTGCGACCTGATCAATTTCGATGAGAGCGAAAACACCGGCGTCGTCTGGCACTGCGGAGCCGCGGCACCGAGTCTCTGCCGGAACGGCTGTACGCCGGCCTTCCGGAAACATTCGATCATCGACGGCGGCGGAGTAAAAGGCGTCAGCTGTGAATTTCCGCTGAAACCCGGCCGCGTGACGCTGCTGCGCCTCGGCGAAGATCGCGACGGCGGCTATCGGCTCTTCATGGCAGCGGGAACCGCGCTCGAAACACCGCAGCTGCTGCGGGGAACCCCGCTCCGGATCCGGTTCGACCAACCGGTCCGACCGATGATTGAAAAAATCATCGACAACGGCATCGAGCACCATTACGCCCTGATTCACGGTGACATCACCGCGGAACTGGCGCTCTACGCAAAATGGCAGAACATCGCAATCATCTAGCGGAAGGGATTCAAATGCAACTGGCAAAAGACAACTACATGTACCAGATGGTCCGCTGCGAACTCGTCGACGCGGTTGGCCGGGAGTTCGTGAACTCGGGCGACGCCGATGGCCTCGGTCACTCGATCGACTACTACTGGATTCCAGAAATGTGGCACGATCGCGGCGGAGCGCCGCAACGCCCGGACTTCGTCGTGCACCCCGGTTCGAGCGAAGAGGTCGCAAAGGTGTTGAAGATCGCCAATCAGTACAAAATTCCGGTGACCCCCTGGGGGGGCGGTTCCGGCTCGCAGGGTGGCGCGCTGCCGGTCTACGGCGGCATCATCCTCGATATGAAGCGGATGAACAAAGTCATCGAAATCGACGAGCGTACCCTGTCGGTCACCTGCGAAACCGGAATCAACGCGCAGCACCTCGAATGGGCGGTGGAGAAGGCCGGATATTCAACCATGCACTTTCCCGCTTCCATCGCCTGCGCCACGATCGGCGGCTTTCTGGCTCACCGCGGCACCGGGGTACTGTCGACCAAGTACGGCAAGATCGAAGACATGGTCATGTCGCTCGAGGTGGTCACTCCGACCGGGGAGATCATCCATACACTGCCGGTACCGCGCCACGCCTCGGGGCCGGATCTGACCATGCTCTTCCTCGGCAGCGAGGGAACGCTCGGAGTGATGACCAAAGTAACCCTCAAGATCCATCCGATTCCGGAGTCCCGGAAATTTCACGCGTTTCTGTTTCCCGACATGCACACCGCGATGACCGCCGGTGCAGGGCTGATGCACAGCAGGCTTCAACCGTGTGCGATCCGCCTCTACGACGGCCCGGAAACCGCACGGCTGATCAAGCGGGTGCTCGGGATTGACCGGGTGGGGGCCTACCTTGTGTTCGGTTTCGACGGCCCGGAAAAGATCGTCGATCTGCAGATGGAACGAGCCTGCGAAATCTGCCGTGCCGCCGGTCCGAAGGAGGATCTCGGTACGGAATCGGGGGAAGCGTGGTGGAGGAATCGCTACAAGTTCTTCTATCCGCCCTACATGTTCCACATGCCGCAGGCGTTCGGTACCCTCGATACGGTGGCGACCTTCAGCAAAATCGAGGATGTCTACTGGGCGATGAAGAAAACGGTCGAGGAAAATTTCCCGGAGGCGAACTTCATCGGCCACTTCTCGCACTGGTATGACTGGGGCTGCATGCTCTATGCCCGTTTCATTTTCGAGAAGGCGCCGGAGGATCCGGCTGAAGCGGCGGCACTCTACAACCGCGTATGGGATCTCGCCATCCGGGCCGCCATCGGAGCCGGCGGCGTCATCAACGCGCACCACGGTGTCGGCCTCAGACTCGGCCGGCTGATGCAAGAGCGCTACGGGCCGGCAATGACGGTGCTAGAAGGCGTGAAAAAGCAGCTCGATCCCAACAACATCATGAATCCGGGCAAACTGGGATTCAAAGGAGTTTAACACCATGCAGATCAACCAATTCAACGAAGTCATCTCCGCATGCCGGTTCTGTTTCATGTGCCGTCACCTTTCAGCGGTGGGACTGGTCTCCTGCCGCGAATCGGATACTCCGCGCGGCCGTGCCCTGATCGCGGACCGGATCCGGATGCACCCGGAGGAACTCGGCAATCCGGATTTCGTCGATACCATCTACCGCTCGGATCTCTCGGGAGCCAACCGTTTCCATTGCGACGGCTACCATGACGGCAGCGGTTACGATGAGGTCGGACTCCAGCTCGCGCTCCGGCGCGACATCGTCGAGGCCGGTTTCGCGCCGGAATCGGTCAAGGCCATCGCAGCCGAGTTCCAATCCTCCGAAAACTGGAGCATCGAGGGTTCCGGCGAGGTGCTCTATTTCATCGATCCCTGTACCGCCGCCCGTCCGGATACGACGGCGGCAGTCGCCAAAGTACTCAACCGCGCCGGCGTCCCCTTCGCCACCATTCGCGGCGGCTGCATCGGGAAGGCACTCGCCGTGCTCGGTTTCGCCTCGGAGGCCGAAACGGCGATGCGCAAATTCGCCGCCGCAGTCAACGCTACCGGAATAAAGACGCTGCTGGTCAGCAGTCCGGCCGCGGCGGACGCGCTCCGGAATGACTTCAAAACAGCCGGTGTCGAACTCAAACCGGAAGTACGCTTCACCGCCGGTTACTTTGTCGAACTTGCCGAAAAAGGGAAACTCAGGTTTTCCACCCGGAATTTCGCCGCAAGTTATCTTGCGAGCGACTACCTGAAAAACTATCTCAGATGTGACTGCGCGGAAAAACTGCTGGCGCTGCTGGGCATCGAAAACCGCCAGTTCGGCACCAATCCGGAGGAGTCCTTCACCGCCGGAGAGGGGGCACTGGTTCTGGCCAGACTCCATCCGGAGTTGGCGAAACAACTGGCCGCCCGGATCGCGGCACGGGCGGAACCCGGCATTCCGCTGATCACGGCAAGCGCCTATACCGCCGATCTGCTGGCGGCGGCGGGAGCCGACGTCTCCACGCTGGACGAAGTCGCTGCGGAGGCCTTATGTTAGTAACCGGAAATGAGATCCTGCCCGCCGCCCGCGCCGCGAAACGGGCGATCGGCGGTTTCAACGTCGGCAATTACGAGACATTGCTCGCGGTGCTCCGCGCCGCCGAAGCCGAACAGCAGCCGGTGCTCATCCAGCTCTACAGCAGGCTGGTTGCCGACGGCCATGGCGAACCACTGGCCGCGGCAGCCCGTGCCATTGCGGAGAAGATGACCGCTCCGGTCGCGATCCATCTCGATCACGGAGCCAGTCTCGAGCAGGTCAAACGGGCGATCGACGCCGGCTTTACCTCGGTGATGCTCGACGCCTCGCAACTCCCCTTCGCAGAAAACGTCGCACTGGTCCGGCAGGCGGTCGCACTTGCCCGCGCCGCCGGGGTTTCCATCGAAAGCGAGATCGGCCACGTGCCGATGGGGGGCAGCGCGATGGCGGTTTCGCAACTCGACGAGACGATCCGGTTCTATGAGGAAACAGGTGTTGATTCGCTGGCGGTCTCGATCGGAACCGCCCACGGTTTCTACAAGGCGGAACCGAAAATCGACGTCGAACTCGCCCGTCGGATCGGAGAGGCGATACCGATTCCACTGGTGCTGCACGGCGGCTCCGGGACTCCACCGGAGAAAATCCGGGCGGTGATCGGTTGCGGTATCGCCAAAGTCAACATCGCCACGGAGTTTCAATTCGATTACCAGCAGAAACTGCGGGCACGCCTGGAAGAGGCCGGAGAGAAGTTCATCGCCGTCGATCTTCTGGAAGCTCCGGTCGTCGAGAGTTCAACGCAGTTCATCCGCCGGGAGATCCGTTTTCTCGCCGGACTCTGAAAAAATCGCAAAAAAAGAGGACGCCGGAAACGCGGGGATTGACTTTCCGCGTTTTCTGGCGTATTGTTCCTGGTGTCACGAAATGGCCTGAAACCATCATTATGAGAGGAGGAGCGGCATATGAACCAGTACCCCTGCTATCCCGATCGCGCCCGGCTGGTGCTCGACGGCACCTGGGAGTTTCGCTGGCTCGGTGATGCGGACCTCGACGCAGTCCGTCCGGAAACCGAATTCTTCGATGAAATCACCGCGGTGCCGGGGTGTTTCGCACTCGCCGGCGAACGAATCGGCAAAACCGGTGCCGCCCTCTGCCGGAAACGGTTTGATTTTCCCGGCGGGCTTGCTCACCTGACCTTCGGCGGACTCGGCCTCTATGCGAAAATCTGGCTTGACGGCGTTGAACTCGGAGAAGTCAAAACCCCCTACGCCACCATCGGGTACGATGTACGGTGCGAAGCCGGCCGTCATGAGCTGACGGTTCTGCTCGACAACCGTGTCGGCAATCCGGAAAAAATTCCGTTGTTCAAGCCGGCGATCGACTTTTACGGCTACGGTGGAATCTACCGCAGCGTATCGATCATGCAGCTTCCGGAGCTCTTTCTCGACCGAGTCAAGGTCACCACGCTTGAGCCGCAGAACGGGAAAGTGAAACTTGAGCTTCAGCTCGGAATGAGAAGCGGAGAAGAGCTTGATTCTCTTGAATTTACCTACGCTTTCGACGATCGGCCTCCTGTTCCCGCCATCGGCCGGGTCGTCGATGGGAAAGTGACGCTGGAAACCGCGGTGCCCGGCTTCCGCCCCTGGTCGCCGGAGCACCCCCACCTGCACACCGTCACCGTCGCAATCGCCGGAGACAGGATCATTGAACGTTTCGGAATCCGCACAATCGCCACCCGCGGTCAGGAGATCCTGCTCAACGGCCGGCCGATCCGGTTGCACGGCGTCAACCGCCACGAATCCCATCCGCAATTCGGTCCGGTACAACCGACTCAATTGATGCTCGATGACCTCAGATGGGCAAAGGAGCTCGGAGCCAATTTCATCCGCGGCGCCCATTATCAGCAGAATCCGGAATTTCTCGAACTCTGTGATGAAACCGGAATGCTGGTGTGGGAAGAGAGTTTCGGCTGGGGCCAGCCCGAAGCCGACGCCGAAGATCCCGCGATCGTCGACCTTTTCGCAGAAGCGACCGCGGCAATGGTTTCGGAAAGCATCAACAACCCGTCGGTGATCCTCTACGGCTTCCTGAACGAAAGCTGTTCCGACACGCAGGCAGGACGCGAACTCTACCGGCGGCTCACCGGCGTAATCCGTCAACTTGACGGCAGCCGTCTGGTCTCGTATGCGTCGAACCGGTTCGAACATGACCTCTGTTTCGACCTTGCCGACGTCATCTCCGTCAATCCGTATCCGGGATGGATCTCCCAGCTCTCCGACAGCGCACCCTATCTTGCGGCGATCCGCCCCGAGTTCGACCGTATCGCAGCCTGGTTCGACAGCCGTCCCGATTACGCCGCGAAACCGCTCCTGATCAGCGAAGCCGGTGCGTGCGGCCTCTACGGAGTCCACGACCGGGCCCGCGCCCAATGGAGTGAAGAATTTCAGGCGGACTACTTCAGCGAAGCAATCAACGCGGTACTGAGCAATCCCCGCTATGCCGGAATCACGCTCTGGCAGTTCTTCGACAGCCGCAGCTTCGTCAACAACGGCCCGATCCGGTGCAAACCGCGCGGCTTCAACTGCGCCGGGCTTCTTGACGAATACCGCCGGCCGAAGCTGGCCTTCGATACGGTGAAAAAGCTCTTCCGGCACTACGCGGAAAGGTGAGACTCATGCGGGGAAACCGGGGTTCCCGGTTTTCCCGCAATTTTTCCGCCGGTCCCCGGAAAGCCGGCCCGGGGGATCACGCAGGAAGATCCGCCAGAGGCTTTCCGGCGCACAGCAGCCAGACCGCAAAACCGCCCGGAAGCGTCGGCAGAATCAGACGCCCCTTTTCGACAACGGGCAGAACCGGTTCAAGATCGTGTTCTCCGTCAAGCAGATAGATCTTGAATCCGGCGGGGTCCGCATCCTTCAATTCAACCGAAATCTCCTCGCATGCCGTCTCGAAATCGCTGAGCAGGATCCGCTTGTTCCCGGTCGTGTCCATCGCAGCCGCGACGTGGATGTTCCCGGTATCGCAGAGGCTGGCGACGCGAGTCCGGCAATGCGCCAGTTCTGCGAAAGCCTTCATCGCATAAAAGGTTTTCTGACGCTCATTGAGCGCCCACAACCCCCAGGTGGAGTTCCCCTGCCCCACCGTATAAAAGCCCCCCATGTCCAGCGGGGTATCCTGCCAGCCGATCAACGTACCGGCAAGATGTGCCGCGGCCTTGATGCCGCCCGGAGGATTCCGGCCGAACCAGTAGTCCTTCTGATCCCATTTCTCGAGGTAACGCCATTCGTTGAGATGGAGTTCCGTCTCCGAGAAACCGGCCTCGTCGAGCATCCGGCGGGCACGCACCGGTTCTTCAATGATGTCAAAAGGCGCCCGCGGTCCCGAGTAGTGATGCCACGAGAAGAAATCCAGCGGCGTACCGGTCCGGCGGCAATGGGCGAAAAAGTCGGGCAGGAAATCCGGTTCAAGACGGCCGCTGTAAACGGCGTCAAGCGCATATGCGGAAGGACCGCCGACCTTGAGATCGGGAAATTCCGCCTTGATCCGTTTGGCCGCAACTTCATACAGACGATAGTACTCTTCCGCGGAACCGGCCCACATGGGAGAGGGATTGACGCAGTTGTGGTCATCGGGTTCGTTCCAGATCTCCCAATACCGGATGTTCCAGTGAAAACCGTGATTCCATCCTTCGTTGTAGTG
>CALXOA010000114.1 GCA_944389895.1 uncultured Victivallis sp.
TCGATCGAATAGATGTCGTGGTGCGGCGGCGGCGAAATCAGCGTCACATGCGGCATCGAATGACGGATCCGGGCGATAAAGGAATCGACTTTGTGTCCGGGCAGCTGCCCGCCCTCGCCCGGCTTGGCTCCCTGCGCCATCTTGATCTGAAGATCCTTCGCATGGCGGAGGTAGTCGATGGTCACACCGAAACGGCCACTGGCGATCTGTTTGATCGCGCTGACCCGGTTTTCGCCGTGGGGCCCCGGCGTATAGCGTTCGGAATCCTCACCACCTTCGCCGCAGTTGCTCATTCCACCGATGGAGTTCATCGCAATCGCGATGGCCTCATGCGCCTCCGGACTGAGCGAGCCGAGCGACATCGCGCCGGAGACGAACCGGCGCATGATCGATTCGACACTCTCCACCTCTTCGAGCGGCACCGGGGTCGCCTCGGCAAATTCGAAAAGACCGCGCAGAGTACACAGGCGGTGTGCCTGATCATCGATCAGCCTTGAGTATTCATTGAACTTCTCCCGGTTGTTGGTCTGGACCGCCTGCCGGAACGCCGCAAGCGAAGCCGGTGTCCAGAGGTGATTTTCGCCATCCCGGCGGAACCGGTACTGGCCACCATCCGGAAGCAGCGTTTTCTCCGGCTCAAGGGCCGCGGTACGCCGGGCGTTGGCTTCCACGGCGATTTCAGCCAGGCCGATGCCGCCGATCCGGCTCGTGGTTCCGGGAAGAAATTCATCGATCAATTCACGGCTGAGTCCCACGGCCTCAAAGACCTGACCGGAACGATAACTGCGCAACGTCGAGATCCCCATCTTGGACATCACCTTGAGCAGCCCCTTGTCTACCGCGTTGATGTAATTCCCGGCCGCAGTCACCGGATCGGCCGTAACCACCCCGCGGCGGGCGAGATCGCTGACCGTTTCCAGCGCAAGATACGGATTGATCGCGGTGGCTCCGAAACCGAGCAGCAAGGCGAAGTGCATGATCTCACGAACCTCACCGGACTGCACGATCAACCCGACTTCCGGACGGATCCCCTCCGCCACCAGGGCCCGGTTGACCGCCGCCGTCGCCAGCAGGGATGGAATCGGCGTGGTGTTCGGCGACGGATTGCGGTCGGAGAGTACCAGAATACGGCAATTGTCACGTGCCGCAGCCACCGCGTCTGTCGCCAGCCGCTTCAATGCGCGCCCGAGCTGCCGGCCGTCTCCGCCGGCAGGGAACTCCAGCGGCAGGATCCTGGAGCGGAAATCATTCGCGCCGACACTCTCGAGGCGGGCGAGTTCATCGTCGGTCAGAACCGGGCGCGACAGTTTGATCAACCGGGCATGTAACGGCGTCTCGGCGAGAATGTTACCGCGATTGCCGATATAGGTGGTCAAACTCATCACCAGCTCCTCGCGGATCGGATCGATCGGCGGATTTGTGACCTGAGCGAAAAGCTGTTTGAAGTAGTTGAAGAGCAGTTGCGGCTTATCCGAAAGCACCGCCAGCGCGGCATCATTCCCCATCGATCCGACCGGTTCGTGACCGGTGGAGGCCATAACCTTGACAATCAACTCAAGGTCCTCCCGGGAGTAACCGAAGAGTTTCTGCATCGTGAGCAGATTGCCGGGAACTTCCGCCGGAGTGATCTCGGTGAAGAGGCCGTGAACCGAAAGCTTATTTTCTTCGACCCAGCGGCGGTAGGGGCGCCTGCGGGCGACCCGGTTTTTGATCTCCCCGTCGTTGAGGACACGATGGTTGACCAGATCGAGGTAGATCATCTCGCCGGGGCGGAGACGCCCCTTGCGGACCACCTCGGCAGCGGGAATGTCCAGTACTCCGGTTTCAGAAGCCAGCACAAAGAGGCCGTCCCGGCAGAGCGTGTAGCGGGCCGGCCTCAGCCCGTTGCGATCGAGAATCGCTCCCGCATTCACACCGTCGCTGAAAGCGACCGCGGCAGGACCGTCCCAGGGTTCCATCAGCGCCGAATGATATTCGAAGAAGCCGCGCACATCGCGACCGAGATAGTAATTTTTCCCCCACGCCTGCGGCATCAGCATCAGCATCGCATGTGAGAGGTCACGCCCGGCGGCCACCAGAAGTTCGAACATGTTGTCGAGGCAGGCCGAATCGCTCTGCCCCGGCGCGATCAGCGGCAGCAGCTTGGCGATGTCATCGCCGAAAAGTTCGCTGGCCAGATGAGGTTCGCGAGCCCGCAACTGGTTCAGATTGCCGCGCAGCGTATTGATTTCCCCGTTGTGCGCAAGATAACGGAACGGATGCGCGAGATTCCAGGTGGGAAACGTGTTGGTGCTGTAACGCTGGTGGACCAGCGCCAGAGGCGATTTGAATGCCGCATCCCCGAGATCGGGATAGAACTGTTCCAGCTGGGTTGCCAGCAACAGCCCCTTGTAAACAATGCTGCGACTGGACATGCTGCAGATGTAGAGATCCCCAATCCTCTTCTCGATCAGACGCCGGATCACGAAGAGTTTGCGCTCGAACTCGGTCTGCGAGGCGAACGCCTCCCCGCCGATGAAAAGCTGCCGGATCGCAGGACAGGTCGCCCTCGCGGCACGCCCGATCCGTTCCGGAACGACGGGAACTTCCCGCCAGCGGATCACCCTCGCCCCCTCCGAGGCGATGATGGCCTCGATCTCCGCCTCGCGCCCGCGGCCGCCGAAGATCATCGCCACGCCATAAGAGCCGACGTCGGGAAGATCTCCGCCGCACTCTTCGCGGAAAAATTCATCCGGAATCGCCAGCAGCAGCCCTGCCCCGTCCCCGGTATCCGGATCACCGCCGGCGGCGCCGCGGTGCATCAGCCGCTTCAGTACCGTCATGCCCATTTCGACGATACGATGGCTGGGAACGTTGTTGAGGTCGGCGACCAGTCCGACTCCGCACGCGTCGTGCTCGTTGTTGAAACTGTAGAGGCCGGTATCCGGTATCGGCGGCCGATCGAGCCGTTGTTGATTCTGCTGTCGGATCATCTCGATCATTCTTACGCGCTCCTTTGATTGGGTTGCAAATTTTACAAGTTTTGAAGCAATAACCGTGCCAGCCCTGTTTCTGAGGGGGAAAACATCTTGTTCTCCGGGGAAAAGTTTTACAAAAATGTAAAACAAAAGCGGATTCCTTTACAATTTCGTAACGGCAGACACAGGGAGAAACAGACTCTCTCCGCTCAGAAACAGAGTTGGCACGGCAGTTGCTTTTCTCCCTGCAGCAACCGCCAAACACACCTGAATGGAGGGAATCATGAGCAATCTGAATCGAATCAATGCGATCAACGCCATCGCGAGCATCCACGCTCCGGAACCGGAAACCGCACAGCCGGTGAACCTCGACTTCTACGCCGAAGATGTCTTCAACACCGATGTCATGCGCGAATACCTCCCCAAAGCCGCCGCGGAGAAACTGCTGGCCACCATCAACAACGGCGCGCCGCTCGATCCGGCGATCGCCGCCGATGTGGCACATGCGATGAAGCACTGGGCGCTTGAGCGCCGCGCGACCCATTTCACCCACTGGTTCCAGTCGTTGACCGGCTCCACCGCGGAAAAGCACGATGCATTTCTCGAGCCGCAGGGAGCCAGAGCGATCATGGCCTTCTCCGGCAAAAACCTGATCGTAGGGGAGCCGGATGCCTCGAGCTTTCCATCGGGTGGTTTGCGCTGCACATTTGAAGCGCGCGGCTACACCGCCTGGGATCCGACCAGTCCGGCCTTCATCAAACGGCACGGCAACGGGGCGACCCTCTGCATCCCGACTGCGTTCTGCAGTTACACCGGAGAGGCGCTCGACACCAAGACTCCGCTGCTGCGTTCGATGCAGGCGCTTTCCGTTTCGATCAAGCGGATGATGAAATGTTTCAACCGCCCGGAAGAGAAGGTCTCCATCACCCTCGGTCCCGAACAGGAGTACTTCCTGATCGACAAGAACTTCTATCTGCAACGCCCCGACCTGGTCCAGACCGGACGCACCGTTTTCGGCGCGCCGCCGCCGAAACATCAGCAGCTCGAAGACCACTACTTCGGATCGATCCGGATGCGGATTCTGAATTTCATGAATGAAGTGGAAAAAGAGTTGTGGAAACTCGGTATTCCGGCCAAGACCCGTCACAACGAGGTGGCGCCGGCCCAGTTCGAACTTGCACCGATGTTCGAGGAGCTCAATCTTGCCGTCGACCACAACATGCTGGTCATGGAGGTGCTCCGTCAGGTCGCCGACCGTAACGGCCTGGTCTGTCTGCTGCACGAGAAGCCCTTCGCCGGAATCAACGGTTCCGGAAAACACAACAACTGGGCGGTCGCCTACGGGAACCACAATCTGCTCAATCCCGGAAACGATCCGCATCAGAATGCGATCTTTCTGACGCTGCTGACGGCGATCATCGCCGCGGTGGACACCCACGGGGATCTGCTCCGCGCCACAGTGACCGGCGCCGGGAACGACCACCGGCTCGGAGCAAACGAGGCTCCTCCGGCAATCATTTCGATGTACCTCGGCGACCAGCTCTCCGACGTCATCGATCAACTCGAAAACGGAGCGCCGACCTCCAGTCGCCAGCCGGGTGCAATGCGGATCGGAGTCGACACGCTGCCGCCCCTGCCGCGCGATGCGACCGACCGCAACCGGACCAGTCCTTTCGCCTTCACCGGCAACAAGTTCGAATTTCGTGCTCCGGGCTCCAGCCAGTCCTGCGCCGCCCCCAACACGGTGCTCAACACCATCGTCGCCGAAGCGGTGGACAACCTCTGTGATGAACTCGAAAAACTTCCGGCGGCCGATTTCAATACCGGTTTGCAGAAGCTTCTGCAGAAGACGATCCGCGCCCATAAGCGCATCATCTTCAACGGCGACGGCTACACCGATGCGTGGAAGCAGGAAGCGGCACGGCGCGGGCTGCCCAACGCCGCCACCACGATGGAGGCGATCCGCTGCCTGACCGCACCGGCCAATGTCGCCATGTTCGAAAAGTACGGGGTGTTCAACGCCCGCGAGCTTGAATCACGTTATGAGATCTTCCTTGAGGAGTATCACCGCAAGATCAAGATCGAAGGGGAAATCGCCCTCGAGATGGCTGCGAGCATGATCCTGCCGGTCGCCGCCGCCGAGTACGGCCGCGCGGCACGGTCCCTCTCCGCGGCCAAGGAGGCCGGCCTGACCGCCGGCATCGAAGGGTTGACCCGGACCGCTCAGGAACTCGGCGACAGCCTCGACGAACTCAACGGCAAGATCGCCGCACTGAAAAAGGCGCTCGGCGGCTGCCACGAGGAGATCATCGCCGCCATGACGGATCTGCGGACCACCGTCGACCGTCTGGAACGACAGGTCGCCGACGAGTGCTGGCCGCTGCCCAAGTATCGGGAAATGCTTTTTGTGTACTGACAGCCCCCTGTTCCCCCCGTTCCGGAGCATCATGCGCCGGACGGGGGGTTTTTGAGGACCCCGTTGACTCGAGCCGCCTGCAGGTACCGCCCCCTCTTCCGGGACGCCTCCCGCAAACGTTTTGAATCACATGGAAACAGAAGAAGAGACTCCAGAATGTCCGATCAGATCAAACATGAATGCGCTGTGACGCTGCTGCGGCTGCGGCGCAACCTCGATTACTACATCCGCAAATACGGGACCCCCTATTACGGCTTTCAGAAAACGGCGCTGCTTCTGGAAAAACAGCACAACCGGGGCCAGGACGGTGCCGGAATCGCCTGCGTCGGACTTGACCCGCAGCCGGGCTTCCCCTGTTACCGGCTGGAGAAGTCCAACCGCAAACCCTCCCTGCCCGACCTGCTGGAAAAAATCGGAAGCCGGATTCCGCCGCTGCCGGATCCACTTCCGGACGGAGAGGAGGCAAAACGGAAATATCCGTTCTGCGGTGAACTCTATCTGGGGCATCTGCGCTACGGTACCTTCGGCCGCGACGACCTCAGTGCCTGCCACCCCTTCGTGCGTGAAAACGCCTGCTTGAACAGAACCGTGCTGTTGGCGGGGAACTTCAATCTGACCGACACCGCCTGCATCTTCAAAGCCCTGCAGGCGACCGGCCATCATCCGTCAAGCCGGCAGGACGGAGCGCTGATTCTTCAACTCCTCGGCCATTGTCTCGAAAAGATGCGCGACCAGAAGATCTACAATTTCGATCTCGCCGAAGTTCTGGCCCGGACGGTCCGGAACTTCGACGGTGCCTTTCTGCTCTGCGGCATGCTCGGAGACGGGGAAGCCTTCGCAATCCGCGACAGCGCCGGAATCCGCCCCGGTTATTTCTACTTCAACGATGAAGTCGCCGTCGTCAGTTCCGAACGCCCGGCGATTCAGGCGGCGTTCGACTGTTCCAGCGCAGAGGTCCCGGAGTTGCCTCCGGGCGAAGCGTTGATCCTCTCCTCCGATGGAGAACTGGAACTGCGGCCCTGCCTCGAGAAGCGGCCGCTCCGCCGCTGCGTTTTCGAACGGATCTACTTCTCGCGGGGAAACGACGCCGACATCCATCTTGAACGCAAGAAACTCGGCCGCGCACTGGTACCGCAGATTCTGCGCACGGTCGATTCGGACTGGGAAAACACGCTCTACTCCTACATCCCCAATACCGCACAGATCAGCTTCCACGGCATGCTCGAGGCGTTGCAGGAGGAGTGCTGGCGCACCACACCGCCCGGCCGGATGCCGCGTGTCCGGTTCGGGCAGATCGCCGTCAAGGATGCAAAATTCAGAACGTTCATCGCCGATGCTGCGGCACGACGTGATTTCTATATGCATGTCTACGATGTCACCTACGGACTTCTGCATCCGGGATCGGACACTCTGGTGGTTGTCGATGATTCGATCGTGCGCGGAAATACGATGCGCAATGCGATTCTGCCGATTCTCGACCGCCTTTCACCACGCCGGATCGTAATCGCCTCAGCCGCACCGCCGGTCAGATATCCGGACTGTTACGGCATCGACATGGCCAGCCTGAAAGAGCTGGTTGCCTTCGAGGCGATGGTCGATCTGCTGCGCCGCCACGACAAACTCAAGCTGCTTGAAAACGCCTACTGCCAGGCAAAACGGCAACTGGAAGGCCCGCTGGATCTGATGACCAACTGCGTACGGCCGCTCTACGATGCGTTTTCCGATGAAGAATTGACGGAAGCGATCACCGGACGGCTCAGGCCGGAAGGAATGCGCGCAGAACTTGCTCTCGTATTTCAAAGCTGTGCGAATCTGCGGGAATGCTGCCCGGAACATACCGGAGACTGGTATTTCACCGGGGATTATCCGACACCGGGCGGATTCCGGGTCGTCAACCGTGCATTGGTCAACTATATGGAAAACCGGGACGAAAGAGCTTATTGATCTCAAATCAAAGGGGGGATAAAATGTACCAGTGGAAACAGAAGCGTGAGAAGAAGAGCTTTCTCGCGCTCGCAAACGGAATGGTCTTCCGGGGCTGGAGCTTCGGAGCGCCGGTCGACAGGGTTGGAGAAGCGGTGTTCAACACCGGCATGTCAGGCTACCAGGAGATCGTCACCGATCCGTCGTACGCCGGGCAGTTCGTCACCCTGACGGCACCGGAGATCGGCAACTACGGCTGCAATTCGGAAGACATGGAATCCCGTGGCCTTTTTTTGAACGGTCTGGTCATTCACGAACTCAACGAGCCTTCGAACTTCAGAGCGGAATGCTCTCTGCAACAGATGCTTGTCGACGCCGGAGTTCCGGCGATCGCCGGTGTAGATACGAGACGCCTGACTTTGGTGTTGCGCGAACAGGGCAGTCAGCGCGCCTTCCTGCACGTCTCAAATGAGCCGCTCGATGAATCGGAAGCCGTCCAACGGGCGCGCGCCTGGATTGGTCTCGACGGTCAGGACTACGCGGCGAAAGTCACCGCCGGCAAATGTTTCCAGTGGAATGAAACCGGTGATTTCAACGTCGTAGCGGTCGACTACGGCATCAAATACAACATCCTCCGGCTGCTGGCGAACTCGGGCATGCGTGTAACGGTGGTACCGGCCCGGACGACAGCGGAGGAAATTCTTGCGCTTCGTCCGGACGGGGTGTTCCTCTCCAATGGTCCGGCCGATCCGTCGGCGGTCCGGTACGCGGTTGATATGATCCGCGATCTGATCGGGAAACTGCCGCTGATGGGCATCTGCCTCGGCCATCAGTTGCTCGGGCTCGCCTGTGGAGCACAGTGCGGGCGGCTCAAATTCGGTCACCACGGCTGCAACCACCCGGTTAAAAACCTGCTTTCCGGAAAAGTCGAAATCACCAGTCAGAACCACAACTATGCACTCTCCGCAGACGAAGTGCCCCCGGAGCTCGAAGTGACCCATCTCAACCTCAACGACAATACGATCGAAGGGATCCGTCACCGGCATGAACCGGCCTTCAGCGTGCAATACCACCCGGAAGCGGCGCCGGGCCCGCACGATTCCGGCTATCTTTTCAATCAATTCCGTCGACTTCTGGAGCGCTAGAAAAATGACAAAACACATTTTCATCACCGGAGGCGTGGTTTCCAGCCTCGGAAAAGGAATCACCGGCGCGGGTCTGGCAATGCTGCTGCAGAAACGAGGGTACCGGGTTGCGATGCAGAAACTCGATCCCTATCTCAATGTCGATCCGGGTACGATGAGTCCCTATCAGCATGGAGAAGTGTTCGTGACCGAAGACGGCGCGGAAACCGACCTCGACCTCGGTCATTATGAAAGACTTGCCGGCGTCACCTGCTCCCG